>NZ_SDKM01000025.1 GCF_004519545.1 Nocardioides guangzhouensis | reverse complement strand
TCTTGTCGGTCGAGGTGCCCGGTCTTGTCGGCCGCTCAGGCGGCACCCGCAAGATGGGGTACCTCGGACCGCAATTCGGGGCACCTCGGGGCGCAAGAGTGGGCACCTGGGCGGGGTGGGGTGACGGGCGGGGGAGGATGGGCGGGTGGAGATCGCCTTCTCACTCATCGTGCTGGCCGTCGTGGTGCTCACGATCACGGCGTTCGCGGGGCGGCTCGAGCTGTCCGAGCCGCTGGTCCTGATCGGCGCCGGGATCATCCTCGGCTTCCTCCCGTTCGTCCCCGAGGTGCACCTCCACGAGGAGGTCGTGCTGCTCGGGCTGCTGCCCCCGCTGCTCTACTCGGCCGCGCTGCAGACCTCCCTGGTCGACTTCAACGCCAACCGGCGGCCGATCCTGCTGCTGTCGGTCGGCCTGGTGATCTTCACGGCGATCGGTGTGGCGCTGGTCGTGAAGTGGATCATCCCCGACATGGACTGGGCGATCGCGCTGGCCGTGGGCGCCGTGGTCGCCCCGCCGGACGCGATCGCCGCCACCGCGATCGCGCGCAGGATCGGCCTGCCCCGACGGATCGTCACCATCCTCGAGGGCGAGTCGCTGCTCAACGACGCCACCGCCCTGGTCACCCTGCGCACGGCACTCGCGGCGGCAGTCGGGTCCGTCGCGCTGTGGGAGGTCGGCCTCGACTTCGTGGTCGCCGCCGGCGGCGGCGTCCTGATCGGCATCGCGACGTTCGTCGTGGTCGCCAAGGTGCGCAAGAAGGTCACCGACCCGCTGCTCGACACCGCGATCTCGCTGGTGGTCCCGTTCGCGGCGTACGTCGCGGCGGAGAAGGTGCACGCCAGCGGCGTGCTGGCGGTGGTCGTCGCCGGCCTGCTGCTCGGCCACAAGGCGCCGATCCTGCAGACCGCGCCGTCGCGGATCGCGGAGCGGACGAACTGGCGCACGATTGCCTACGTCCTGGAGAACACCGTCTTCCTGCTGATCGGGCTCCAGGCCCAGTGGATCGTCGAGGACGTCGCCGACAGCTCGCTGTCCGGCGCCCGGATCGTCCTGGTGTGCGCCGCCTCGCTGCTCGCCGTGATCGTGCTGCGGCTGCTCTGGGTGTTCCCGGCCCGCTACCTGCTGGTCCGGCCGGGGCCGGACCCGAGCACCGGGCGGAAGCCACCGTGGACGTACACATTCGTGCTCGGCTGGGCCGGCATGCGCGGCGTGGTCACGTTGGCCGCGGCGTTCCTGGTGCCGGAGGACACGGAGTACCGCGAGATCGTCCTGCTCATCGCGTTCACGGTCGTGGCCGGCACCCTGTTCATCCAGGGCATGTCCCTGCCCTGGGTGGCCCGCCGGCTCGAGGTGCCGCCGCCGGACCGGGCCGAGGACGCGCTGGCCCGGGCGACGTTGCTGCACCAGGCGACCCAGGCGGGCCTCGACGTGCTCAAGGAGGAGACCCAGGACGACCCGCACCTGGTCCGGGCCGCCATCAAGAGCCGGCTCGAGCAGCGGAACTTCGCGGCGTGGGAGCAGCTCGGCAGCACGAACGGCGACCAGGAGACGCCCAGCCAGACCTACGCCCGGGTGCGCCTCGAGATGATCGAGGCGGAGCGCGGCAAGGTGCTCGAGGTGCGCAGCGGGGGCAACATCCCGCAGGACGTGGTCCGGGAGGTGCTCGGCATGCTGGACGTCGAGGAGTCGATGCTCGACTACGCGACGGTCGCCCAGGAACGGCTCGAGGAGGGACGCGTGAACGCAGCCAGGATCGGCGGGACCTGCGACGACCTGGAGGCCGCGCCGTCGTACCGCGAGCCGAACACGCCCGGCGAGTGCGAGGACTGCGTCCGGCAGGGCACCACGTGGGTGCACCTGCGCACCTGCCTGGCCTGCGGGCACGTGGGGTGCTGCGACTCCTCGCAGTACCGCCACGCGACCGCACACTTCCGCGAGACCGGCCACCGCGTGATGCAGTCGGCCGAGCCGGGCGAGTCCTGGCGCTGGTGCTTCGTGCACCACCAGACCGGCTGACCGCCCCCACTCGAGCCGCGGAGCGGCTCACGCCGCGACGGTCTCGACGTCGTCGCGGATGAACGCGACAGTCCTGGCCACCACGGCCGGGTCGTGCAGGATTCGGCGGTGGCCGAGACCTTCGGTGCTGACCAGCTCGGCGAGCGGGAGGTCGGCGACTAGCCGAGCCGCATCGGCGTACGACGTCTGCCGGTCGCCCCGGTCATGCACCACCAGCGTGGGCACCGGGTCGACGTGCGCGGCCTGCACCCGCGCGTCGAACTCGGCGAGCGGCAGGCCGACGAGGTCGTGGGCGTCCCGCTCGAACGCCCGGCGGGTGCGACGCCCGAAGCCGAGGGCCAGCTGGAACTGGTCCACGAGTGACGACGCCTCGACCATCGGCGCCAGCAGCACCAGGCGACCCGTGCCGAGCCAGCCGTAGCGCAAGGCGAGGTAGGCCGCCATGGTGCCCAGCGAGTGAGCGACGACCGTGTGCGCCGGGCCGAAGCGGGCGGCGACCTCGTCGAGCGCCTTGCCCATCTCGACGCCGTGGGTGCGGCCGGGACCGGCAGGCCCGTGCTCGGAGCGGCCGTGGGCCGGGGCGTCGAACAGCACGACGCGGAAGCCCGCGGCGGTCAGGGGCGCCACGAACGACGCCAGCTGGCTGCCTCGTCCTCCCCACCCGTGCACGAGGTAGACCACGGGACCCTCGCCCCAGACGTGACCCCGGACGGCGGCGCCCAGCGAGGTGACGGCGAAGGGCTCGCCGCCGGGCGGAAGGGGCGTGTCGGAGGCGATCGGGGGGATCGTGAACCAGAGGTTGCGGACCGCCCGGCCGCCGAGCCGGGGAGCGAGCACCTCACCGGTCCGGAACAGCCAGCGGCGCGTGCCGTGGGTAAGACGAACGATCGTGCTTTTCGGGAGCGATGCGGACATGACGGATTCCTTCTCGGGTGGGTGGGGTCAGGCGTGGTAGCAGGTGACGAGGCGGTCGAAGGACGAGCGCGCCCGGCGTACGGCGAGGTCGTCGTCGAGGAGCCGCAGGAACTGGTGGAAGCCCAGCGTGAGCGCGTGGAACTCGAACGCGAACTGGTCGGGATCGGTGTCCGCGCGGAAGTCCCCCTCGGCGATGGCCGTGCCCGCGATGGTGGCGATCGACTTCAGCCAGTCCTGCTGGTGGCGGGCCAGTGCCTCGCGCATGAGTCCCGGCCGGTCGTCGTACTCCACGGCGGCGGTGACGTAGACGCACCCGCCGTCGAGGACGTCCTCCCACTTGAGCCAGGACTCGAAGAGTGCGCGCACCCGGGCCTCTCCGCGGGGCGCGTCGAGGGCCGGCCGCATCACGGTGTCGATGAACCAGCGCCGCGCGTGCTCGAGCGTCTGCAGCTGGAGCTGTTCCTTGGACCGGAAGTGGGCGAACAGGCCGCTCTTGCTCATCCCGGTCGCCTCGGCGAGCTGGCCGATGGTGAGGCCCTCGAACCCGACGCGCGATGCGATCTGCAGCGCATCGTCGAGGATCGCGGTCTTGGTCTGCTCACCCTTGCTCATGGCAGAAAAATAGCACGATCGTTCGGATCCGGCACTCCGGTCTCGACCGGGCCGTCTCGGGCAGGCCTACTGTGGGGACATGCGGATCACGAAGTTCGGCCACGCCTGCGTGCGGCTCGAGCACGACGGGCGCACCCTGGTCCTCGACCCCGGCATGTTCACCGACCCCGAGGCCGTCGACGGCGCAGGAGCCGTGCTGATCACCCACGAGCACCCCGACCACTACCAGCCCGACCTGCTGCGCCGGGCGGACGCTCCGGTCTTCACGATCGAGGCGGTCGCCGCCCGGATCCGGGAGGACGCCCCGGACCTCGCCGAGCGGGTCACCGTGGTCGCGCCCGGCGACACGTTCGACCCGGGCATCCCGGTGCGCGTCGTCGGCGAGCTGCACGCGGTGATCCACCCGGAGATGCAGCGGTTCTTCAACAGCGGGTACGTCGTCACCGGCGACGTCACGGTCTTCCACCCCGGCGACTCGCTGACCCCGCCCGGCGAGCGGGTCGACGTGCTCTGCGTCCCCGCCAGCGCGCCCTGGCTGAAGGCCTCGGAGGCGGTCGACTTCGCCCGCGAGGTCGGGGCGCCGACGAACCTGGCCATCCACGACCGGATCTACACCGAGGCGGCGCACGCGATCCTCGAGGGGCACATGAACCACTTCCTGCCCGGTGCCGGGCAGCGCTACGTCCGGCTGGCCGACGGGGCCGACCTGGCCTGACCGGAACGCGCGGTCAGGCGGGGCCCAGCGCGTCGCGCACGGGCACGAACTTCGCCTGTGCTTCGGCCAGCTCCGCCTCGGGCACCGAGTCGGCGACGATGCCGCAGCCGGCGAACAGGCGGACGGTGCGGCCCTCGACCTCGGCCGAGCGAAGCGCGATGCCCCACTCGCCGTCGCCGGAGGCGTCCATCCAGCCGACCGGGCCGGCGTACCGGCCGCGGTCCATGCCCTCGATCTCCGCGATCAGCGCGACCGCGTCGGGGGTGGGGGTGCCGCCGACCGCGGCCGAGGGGTGCAGCGCCTCGGCCAGCTCCAGCGACGACACCGAGCGTTCGGGGTGCTCGGCGGCGTGCACGACCCCGGCGACGTCGGTCGCGAGGTGCATGACGTTGGGCAGGTGCAGCACGAACGGCGCCTCGGGCACGTTCATGCCGGAGCAGTGCGGCTCCAGGGCCTCGGCGACCGACCGGACGGCGTACTCGTGCTCCTCGAGGTCCTTCGACGACCGGGCCAGGGTCGCCGCCAGCGCCAGGTCGCGCCCGTCGTCGCCGGTGCGGCGGATGGTGCCGGCCAGCACCCGGGAGGTGACCAGGCCGCGCTCGCGGCGGACCAGCATCTCGGGGGTGGCGCCGAACATGCCGTCGACGTGGAAGGTCCAGCACATCGGGTACGTCGCGGCGAGGCGCTGCAGCGGCCACCGGACGTCGATCGGTGTGTCGGAGGTGGCGACGAGGTCGCGGGCCAGGACCACCTTCTCCAGGGCGCCGGAGCCGATCCGCGCCACCGCGTCGGCGACGACGGACATCCACTCCTCGCCGTTGAGCGCGCCGTCGGTGAAGCTCACGCCCGGCGGCACCGCGGCGGTGGGACGCTCGGCCAGCGGGTCGTCGAGGCGGTCCGCGGCGGGGCCGACCGTGGTCAGCCACGCCCGGTCGCCGCGGTGGCCCACGACCACGCGGGGCAGCACCAGCACGGAGTCGCCTGGCTCGTCGGCGAACGCGAACGAGCCGAAGCAGACCGGGCCGGTGCCGGGCTCGACGACCTCGTCGGTCACCAGGGCCCGGGCCACCGTCTCCGACCACCACTTGGCGGCGTCGGAGAAGCGGGTGGGGCCCGACGTACGGACCATCGCGGCGACGCCCCAGCCGACCAGGCCCTCGCCCCGGCGCAGCCACGTGACCGGGGCGTCGTCGGGGAGGAGGTCGACCAGGTCACCGAACGGGAGGTCGAGAGCGACGGTGCGGACGACGAGGGCCTCGTCGTGGGGCGCACTGGTGGTCACGAGGGAGCAGCCTACGCCGCACCCTCGCGACCACCCGACTCGACGCCCCCGGGACACCTGGCGCGATCCGGCGCGGGACGTCGGCTGGTCAGGACCAGTAGACGATCACCTTGTCGCCGACGCCCACCTGGTCGAACAGCCACACCATCCCGTTGTAGTCGCGCACGTTGACGCAGCCGTGGGAGTTGCCGTTGTAGCCGTTCGCCGCGAAGTCCGGCGAGTAGTGCACCGCCTGGCCGCCGCTGAAGAACATCGCGAACGGCATGGACGTGTGGTAGAGCGTCGACACGTGGTCGCGGGACTTCCGCAGCACCGAGAACGCGCCCTCGCGGGTGGGCAGCTCGTCGGAGCCGAACCGCGCCTCGTACGTCGCGAGCACCTTGCCGTCGACCACCCAGCGGACCGTGCGGCTGGACTTGTCCACGCACAGCGCCCGACCGGTGGTGCAGCGCGGGTCCAGCGGGGCGTTCGTCGCGCCGGTCGAGGGCGCCTTGTTGTGCTTCTCGCCGTACGACGGGGTATGGGTCATCGCCGCCAGCCGGTCGAGCGTGCGCTGGTCGACCTCCCCGGTGACCGGGATCTGGCGCTTGGCCTGGAAGCCCTTGACCGCGGTGACGGTCGCGGCGTCGTAGGTGCCGGTCACCGGACCGTAGATCCACGCGATCTGCTTCAGCCGGGCCTGGACGTCACGGACCCGGTCGCCGGTGTCGCCGGCGCCGAGCAGGCGGGGGCCGGGCCTGAGGATGTTGAACTTCTGGTCGTGGGTCGGGGTCTTCGTCATCGCGACGAGCCGGCGCCACGTCTTCTGGTTCACCGAGCCGTTCGCCTGGAAGCCGCGCTTGGCCTGGAACCCCTCGACCGCGTCGCGGGTCGCGGCGTCGTAGGTGCCGGTGGTGTGCTCCGGGAACCAGGCCAGCTGGAAGAGCCGGTGCTGCAGCTCGCGCACCTGCTCGCCCTTGTCGCCCGGGGCCAGCACGTAAGCCGGCTCCGGCGGCTCGGTGGGTGTGGGTGTCCCCGACGGCTCCACCGGGTCCTCGGCAGGCTCCTCGGAGGGGGTGTCCGTCGGGGAGCCGGTCGCGCCCGGTGTGGGGTCGGCGCCGCTCGTGGGGGAGCCGGCGGCCTTCTCGTTGCCGAGCTCGTGGTAGGCGCGTCCAGCGCCGTAGGCGGTGGCCGACAGCAGGGCAGCCGCGAGCACCGTGAGTGCGATCAGGCGAAGTGCCCTCATGGCGTGGTTCCTTCCGGAGTCCCGAGAGAAGTCAGTGTCACGTGTGATGACGCACGATCAGGGGATTTGGTTGCTTCGCACCGGATCCGTGTCTCGCGAGCGGGCCGCATAGGGTGGCGCCGTGACCCGCGCTGACCTCGGCAAGAACCCCCACGACGTACGCCGCATGTTCGACGCTGTCGCGCGCCGCTACGACGTGACCAACGACGTGCTCTCGCTCGGGCAGGACCGCCGCTGGCGCAAGGACGTCATCGACGCCGTCGACCCCCGGTCCGGCGACGTGGTGCTCGACCTGGCGGCGGGCACCGGCACCTCCAGCCAGCCGTTTGCCGACCGCGGCGCACGCGTGGTGCCCTGCGACTTCTCGCTCGGGATGCTCCAGGTGGGCAAGCAGGCGAAGCCGCACCTGCCGTTCACGGCCGGCGACGGCACGAAGCTCCCGTTTGCCGACGACACCTTCGATGCGGTCACGATCTCGTTCGGGCTGCGCAACATCGTCGACCCGCGGGCGGGTCTGCGCGAGATGCGCCGGGTGACCCGGCCGGGCGGACGGCTGGTGGTCTGCGAGTTCAGCCACCCGACCTGGACGCCGTTCCGGACCCTGTACGTCGAGTACCTCATGCGGGCGCTCCCGCCGATCGCCCGGGCGGTCTCCTCCAGCCCGGACGCCTACGTCTACCTCGCCGAGTCGATCCGGGCGTGGCCCGACCAGGCCGGCCTCGCTGCCTGGGTGGCGGAGGCCGGCTGGTCGTCCGTCGAGGTGCGCAACCTCAGCGGCGGGATCGTCGCCCTGCACCGGGCGACGGCCTGACCCTTCCTACGGGGTCCCTTCCTACGGGCTCGAGACGTCCACGTCCGCGCGCTTTGTGGTGGTACCGAGGTCGTCGTTGACCAGCGTCGCCAGGTCCGAGAGAGGGGTGCTCGCCGCGCTGGTGCCGGTGCCGCGGGCAGCCGACGGCGCAGCCGCGTCGCCGGCCCGGAGCAGCCGGTCCTGCTCGTCGACCCAGGCGCGCAGCTCCGCCATCGCGGGGCGGCTGAGCTTCCCCGCGTCCGGAGCGGCGACCACGAGCTGGTAGGCCTTGGCAGCGGTGCTGCACGCCGTGCAGCCGGCGTTGGTCGCCAGCGCCCGGTTGTTGGCGGTGATCCCGTGCAGGCCGCGGACCACGACGACCTGCACCGAGAGCGCGGTGCCGCCGCAGTCCTTGCACGAGGACCAGGCGACCGCGGCGTTGTCGACCTCGACCCCGCGCGGGCGGACGGCGTAGACGACCTGGAGCGTCCTCGACGCGCCGGTGCAGCCGTCGCAGGTGGCGGAGGTGAGGGCGGAGGTGTCGGCGCGGACCGGCTGCCACCAGACGGTGTCGACGTCGAAGGCCGTGTCCGTGACGGTCGGCCGGGCCTCGCCGGGGTGCGCCGAGGCGGTCAGGTCCAGGCTGCCCGTGCGGTAGCCGGACTGCGCGAGCGACGTCATGTACGACGTGCCGAGGACGAGCACGAGTGCCGCCGCGACGGTTGCCACGATCCGGCTGGTCGAGTGGTTCATCGGCTGGTTCATCGACGAAGCCCCTGTTCCCTGAAGTTGTCGGCGACGGCGGCGGCCAGCTGCACGAGGTCGTCCCGGGTCTGCCGCCGCAGCCCGGACAGGTTGGTCTGGGCGCCGACCTCGAGCGCGGGGTCCCAGGGCACGGTCAGCACGTGCTGGCAGCGCTTCTCGAAGTGGTTCTGCATGAGGTCGTGCGGTGAGTCCGCGCCCTTGCGCAACCCGTTGATCACCACCACGGCCCGCGAGACCAGCTCCTCGAACCCGTGCTCGTCCATCCAGTCCAGCGTCAGCGCGGCGGCGCGGCCGCCGTCCAGCCCCGGCCCGAGGACGACGACGAGCTGGTCGGCCTCCTCGAGCAGGCCCTGGTTGGCGCTGTCGAGGATGCCGGTGCCGGTGTCGAGCAGGATCAGGTTGTAGAAGCGGTCGAGCAGGGTGATCAGCCCGTGGTAGTCGTCGCGGTCCAGTGCCTGCCCGATCCGCGGGTCGTCGTCGGAGGCAAGCACCTCGAGCCGGGACTCCTCGGCCTGGGAGGTGTAGTCCCGCAGCCGCGAGTAGCTGTCGATCCGGTCGACGTCGCGGAGCACGTCGGTGATCTTCCGGTCCCGCGGCGGCGCCACCCGGTGAGCGAGGTTGCCGGCGTCCGGGTTGGCGTCGACCGCGACCACCCGGTCTCCGCGCAGCATCGCGAAGATGCTGCCCAGCGCGAGCGTCATCGTGGTCTTGCCCACGCCGCCCTTGCGGCTCATCACGACCACCCGGCGGGACCCCTCGATCGGGGTCCGCAAGCGGGCCTCGAGGGCCGCCCGCCGCTGCTCGGCCGGGCTCAGCCCGGGGTTCAGGCTGTGCCCGCTGAGCACGAACACGGCCCGGCGCCAGCCGGAGGTGGGGACCACCGCGCGCCGGGGCAGCATGTTGTCGTCGCTGAAGTCCGCCGCGGACGGCAGCCGCGGCACCGGCACGGCGGCCACGGCGGCCGCGATCGCCGGATCCACCCGGTTCGCCTCGGCGGGGTCGTCGGAGCCTCGGAACATCGCCTCCGCGGCCGCCACGGCCTCGGCGTCACGCTGCTCGGCGGCCCGTCGGCTCCGGGCCCGGGCGAGTGCGACCAGCGGGGCGACCAGCTTCCAGAGGATCACCGCGACCCCGACCAGCGGGACCAGGATGAGGAAGATCGAGATCGTCGACAGCGCCATCATGGCCACATCCCGCTCGGGCCAGGCCAGGGCGAAGGCGTCCTGCTGGGCGCGGATCCCCTCCCGTGCCGAGTCCACGAACTCCGGGAGCGACCACACCAGCCAGCCGATCACGAACACCAGCAGCGGCACCACCACGAGGACCCAGCCGGTCACGAGGCGGCGGGCACGCGGCGTGAGGTCCTGCACGCGCGGGTCCGGTGGCTGGCCGGGGCGCAGGCTGCGCAGCACCGGCCCCACCCGCGAGAACAGGTCGGGCACGCCGGCCAGGTCGGCCAGCACGTAGTAGCCGTCGAAGCGGACCACCGGGAGCAGCTGCTGCAGCATCTGGACCTGGAGGACCACCAGGGACAGGAGCATCACGCCCCACCCGGTCTGCAGGTAGGCCGCGGCCATGACCACCACGCACCAGGCGTTGAAGTAGAGCCCGCCCAGGTCGGTGCGCACGCGTCCGCCACGGCTCAGCCGGTAGGAGTCCGTGACGTCGGTGTAGAAGGCGGGGAACACGATGTACAGGCCGACGCCGATCGCACCCGGCCGGGCGCCCCCGTACCGGCAGGCGGTGGCGTGGCCGACCTCGTGGACGAGGGCGGCGGCGGTCAGGGCGACGTACATCAGCAGGGCCTGGGTCGGCTGCAGGAAGACGCCCTGCACGGCGAGCCAGAAGTCCGCCGTGCGGTAGAGGTAGATGTCGAGCGCGACCATGCCGAGGACGCCGAGCACCACGACGGGCGGCCAGTAGAGAGGGTGCAGCCACCCGGCCACGCGCCGGCTCCAGTACGGCGGGACGATCGTGCCCTTGACCGTCAGCGCGAGGAGCGGGTTCGCCCGCGGCAGGGCCTGGGTGGACGGCGGCACGGAGCCGTCGCCGACCTCCTCGGCCAGGCCGAGCGGCGAGAGCCGGGTGGTGACGACGTACTCGAGGCCGGCCGGGGTCAGGGTCCGTCCGTGGGCGTCGCTGACCAGCGACGCCACCTCCTCGGGCGAGCGGAACGGCTCGAGGTGGATGAGCACCAGGTAGAGCAGCTCGCTGAGCTGGAGGACCTGGTCGTCCCAGCGGCGCACGAGGTACGTCGGGTCGCGGAGGCCCGAGTCCTGGGACTGGCCCAGCACGTCCAGGTCAGGCGTCCGTCGCCAGCGCGTGGACGCGGCGTGGCGCGCCGCGCCCGACGGGGCGGTCCCGTTCCGGTCCGCCGCGTCGTTCCGGTCCGCGGTCTCGTGGGTCCCCGGGTCCTGGGTGGGGATGTGCCGTCCTTCACCGACTACGTCGTAGCCGTGCTCGGTTGCCTGGTTCATGTTCGGCCCCGCTCTGGTTGCTCTGGTGTGCTCTGGTTGCTCTGGAGGGTCGGCAGGGGCGTGCCGGTGGGATGACGGCGGGCGCGCCAGAGCTGCACGCCCGCCGCCACGGCGGGGGCTAGTTGTGCTGGGCGGATGCGAGGTACTGGAGCGCGAGGGCGTTGGCGTGCGAGTTGATGGTCCCGGCGTTCACCGCGATCGCGATGTTGACACCGACGACGTTGCTGACGTTGACGCAGCCGAAGTAGCACAGCGTCTCTCGGCGGGGCAGGAGCTGGGCATCCTGCCTCGTGAGCTCGTCGAGCCCGATGACGGGGCGTGACATGTCCGTTCACCCCCTCCCGTGCGGAGCAGTGGCCGGAAGGGCGTGGCCCCCGACCGGAGGCCACGCCGTGCAGTCAGCTCTGGTTGACGCTGATTGCCTGGAGCGCCGCACTGTGGGCGACGGAGAAGTGGGATCCGGCGTTGACGGCCAGTGACGAGTTGGTCGCAGAGATCCCGGCCCAGTTGTACTTGTTGAAGAACAGGGTCTCCCGGGCAGGAAGAAGCTCGGCAGTCTCGGTGTCGAGCTCGGTGAAGGTCAGCTCCTTGCGCATGGTGGTCACCTCCTCCCCGTGCGCCGGTCTGTGACGGGTTCCATCGAACCGAGGTCCCGTGATCGCCCCGTGATCGTCGGGTGATCGGGCTGTGATCGCCGACCGGCGCGACGGGTAGCGTTGATGCGGAAGACGACTCGTGTCGGGGGAGTCTGTGCTAGTAATCGTCACTATCCGATAGTGAGAACGGACGGACCCGAAGGACCGACACACGTGGACAACACCCCGGACCTGGCCGAGCAGCTGCCCGACGGCGTCATCGTCGTGCGCTCGGTGTCCGGCGTGGCGAACGGGGACCGGGCCTTCCGGGTCACGATGGGGACCGACGCGGAACCCACGGTCACAGTGGTGTCCGAGGTGCAGGCGTTGCATGAGTTGCTCGACGCCTGGGTGGACTCACTGGGGTCCTGACGCGTCCGGGCGAGCACACCGATGCACGGGGATCCCCGGGTCAATGATCCGTTGGCACCATTGACCCCTGCCGAGCTCTGACGGTTGTAGACAGGTGGCCGCTTCGTGCCTTGACACCCACCAGCCCCAGCAGTTTCCTGACAGGAAGTCCTACTCCACAGCCGGTGGGTCGACAGAGCACTCCAGAGCGGGGCGTGGGTATGCGACCGCAGTCAGATGGGTCAGCCAGGGGAGGCGCGCACCTCCAGCTCTTGGGCTGGTGGCACCTCACGCGGGGCCGCGACGCCCTGCACCTCGGCGGGCGCGAGCAACGGCTCGTCTCCCTGCTCGCCCTGCGCGGGCCCCGTCCGCGGGTGCTGGTCGCCGCGACGCTGTGGCCGGACACCCGCGAGGACCGCGCCCGGGCCAGCCTCCGGACGGCGGTCAAGCAGACCCAGGAGCACGCTCCGGGCCTCCTGGAGGCGGACCGGACCACGATCGGGCTGAGCCGACGGGTCCGGGTCGACGTGCACGACCTCGACCACGCGATCGACGACGCGATCGGCTCCCACGTCGCGGAACCCGCCCGGCTGCTGACGGTGCTGCGCTGCGACGAGCTGCTGCCCGGGTGGTACGACGACTGGGTGCTCTACGAGCGCGAGCGGCTGGAGCAGCAGAAGGTGCGGGCGCTGGAGATGCTGGCGACCGCGGCCTACGACGGCGGTGACCTGGTCACGGCTGTCGACGCCGCCCGCGAGGCGATCCGGATCGAGCCGCTGCTCGACACCATGCGGTCGGTGCTGATCCGGGCCCGGCTCGGGCTCGGCGACACCTCCGGGGCCGTGCACGAGTTCCGGCTCTACCGCCGCTACCTCGCCCAGGAGCTGGGCATCGAACCGCCGCCGGCGCTGGCGGCCCTGTTCGAGGGCACCCGCCCGGCACCCGCCGGGTCCTCGATCCCGGTGCCGCGCCCACGTCGCTCCGGAGTCGTCGCCAACGGCGCCCGGTCCGACCGGACCCGGCGGACCCGGGGCCCGGCCTGACCCGACGCCCGGCCGGGGCGCACCGCCGGTCGTCGTCGGGGCGTGCGGACCGGTGTGCGGAACCGGTGCACACCCCGGGTTCCGATGGAGAGCGAGGCGTCCTAGACTGTGGCCCGCACCACTATGTGAAGCCTTTCACAAACTCACATGCGCCCCCAGCCAGACCGAGATCGAGGGATCCGATGACCGCCGCAGCCTTGACGCCAGGAGCTGAGCGTCAGGCACAGGTGATCGTCGTCGGCGCTGGTCCGGCGGGGTCGGCCACCGCCTACCACCTCGCCAACGCGGGCATCGACGTGCTGCTGCTCGAGAAGGGGTCGTTCCCGCGCGACAAGGTCTGCGGCGACGGGCTCACCCCGCGTGCGGTCAAGCAGCTGGTCGGCATGGGCTTCGACCTCGACCAGGCCGGCTGGCAGAAGAACAGGGGCCTGCGGATCCGCGGTGCCGGCCACGTGATCGAGCTGCCCTGGCCCGACCTCGCCAGCTTCCCGCCGTACGGCGCCGCCCGGGCGCGCATGGACCTCGACGAGCTGCTCGGCCGGCACGCCGAGAAGGCCGGGGCCCGGCTGCTCGAGCGCACCGCCGTCACCGGCCCGGTCGTCGACGACGCCACCGACCGCGTGGTCGGGGTGACCGCGAAGCCGGTCGACGACCGCGGCCGCAAGGCCGGCGACGAGGTCACCTACCGCGCGCCGATCGTGGTCGCCGCCGACGGGGTCAGTGCGCGGATCGCGATGGCCCTCGGCCTCGAGCGCCGCGAGAACCGCCCGATGGCGGTCGCGGCCCGCGCCTACTACCGCACCCCCATGCACGACGACCCATGGATGGAGTCGTGGCTGGAGCTGTGGGACGGCAAGCCCGGCGCCAGCAACCAGCTCCCCGGCTACGGCTGGATCTTCCCGCTCGGCGACGGCACCGCCAACGTCGGCCTCGGCATCCTCAACTCGAGCGCGGCCTTCCGGTCCATCGACTACAAGGACTCGATGCGGCGCTGGCTGGCCAACACGCCCGAGGAGCTCGGCTTCCGCGACGAGAACCTCGTGGCGCCGATCCGGTCGGCCGCGCTGCCGATGGGCTTCAACCGCAAGCCGCACTACACCCGCGGCGTGCTGCTGGTCGGAGACTCCGGCGGCATGGTCAACCCGTTCAACGGCGAGGGCATCGACTACGCGCTCGAGGCCGGCCGCACCGCCGCCGAGACCGCGGTCCAGGCGCTCGGCCGGGTCCCGGGGCCGATGCGCGAGCGGGTGCTCGAGGGCTACCCGCAGGCGCTCGACGCGGCGTACGGCGGCTACTTCACACTCGGCCGTGTCTTCGCCAAGATGATCGGCAACCCCACGTTCATGAAGCAGGCCACGAAGTACGGCCTGCCTCGTCCCACCCTGATGCGCTTCATGCTCAAGCTCATGGCGAACCTGACCGACCCGCGCGACGGCGACGCGATGGACCGCATCATCAACGGACTGAGCAGGGTGGCCCCCGATGCCTGACGCCAGAGAGAACAAGGGAGGGAACTGATGGAGCTCTACACCCCCGTGCTGGCGCTGGCCCTGCTCGCCGCCGGCTTCGCGATCTTCTCGATCGTGATGAGCGCCCTCGTCGGCCCGAAGCGCTACAACCGCGCGAAGCTCGACTCCTACGAGTGCGGGATCGAGCCGACCCCGCAGCCGGTGGGCGGCGGCCGGTTCCCGGTGAAGTACTACATCACCGCGATGCTCTTCATCGTCTTCGACATCGAGATCATCTTCCTCTACCCGTGGGCCGTGCACTTCGACGCGATGGCCTTCTTCGGGCTGGTCGAGATGGTCGTGTTCATCGCCACCGTCTTCGTCGCCTACGCCTACGTATGGAAGCGCGGCGGACTGGAATGGGACTGAGGTAACAGCACGTGGGTATCGAAGAGAAGCTCCCCAGCGGCGTCCTGCTCACGACGGTCGAGGGCGTGGCCGGCTACATGCGCAAGGCGTCGTTCTGGCCCGCCACGTTCGGCCTCGCCTGCTGCGCCATCGAGATGATGACCACCGGCGGCCCGAAGTACGACCTCGCCCGCTTCGGCATGGAGGTCTTCCGGGCCAGCCCGCGCCAGGCGGACCTGATGATCGTGGCCGGCCGGGTCAGCCAGAAGATGGCGCCGGTGCTCCGCCAGATCTACGACCAGATGCCCGACCCCAAGTGGGTGCTCGCGATGGGCGTGTGCGCCAGCTCCGGCGGCATGTTCAACAACTACGCGGTCGTCCAGGGCGTCGACCACGTGGTCCCCGTCGACATGTACCTTCCCGGCTGCCCGCCGCGGCCCGAGATGCTGATCGACGCGATCCTCAAGCTGCACGACCAGGTCCAGCACGCCAAGCTCGGCTCCAACCGCGCCAAGCAGGTCGTCGAGCTCGAGACCTCGGCTCTCAACGCGCTGCCGACCTCCGAGATGAAGGGCCAGCTCCGGTGAGCGACGACGACAAGCTGGAAGGCCCGGAGACCGCGGTCGAGCAGCCGGCCACCGCGCAGTCCCCGGAGAACGTCCCGGTGCCCGAGGAGACCCGGGTGACCGCGGTCGGCGAGCGGCACGGCATGTTCGGCGTCCGCGGCAGCGGCGACACCAGCGGGTACGGCGGGCTGGTCAAGCCGACCGTGTTCCCGTCGCCCGCGCAGCGTCCGTACGGCGGGTGGTTCGACACCGTCGCCGACGGGCTGGACGGGCTGGTCGAGTCGGTGGTCATCCACCGCGGCGAGATCACCTTCCACGTGGCCCGTGAGAACCTCCTCGAGGTGGCCCGTCGGCTCCGTGACGACGAGCAGCTGCGCTTCGAGTTCTGCTCGGGCGTCAGCGGCGTGCACTACCCCGACGACACCGGGCACGAGCTGCACGCGGTCTACCACCTGCTCTCGATGACCTGGAACCGCCGGGTTCGGCTCGAGGTGACCTGCCCCGACGCCGACCCGCACATCCCGAGCATCGTGTCGGTCTACCCCACGAACGACTGGCACGAGCGCGAGACCTGGGACTTCTTCGGGATCGTCTTCGACGGCCACCCGGCGCTGACCCGCATCCAGATGCCCGACGACTGGCCCGGGCACCCGCAGCGCAAGGACTACCCCTTGGGCGGCATCCCCGTGGAGTACAAGGGCGGCACGATCCCGCCCCCGGACCAGCGGAGGTCGTACAACTGATGGCAACCACCGACCCCTACGCCGCCTCCGAGGCGGAGACCAGCCAGGGACGGGTCTTCACCGTCACCGGCCAGGACTGGGACTCCGTCGTCGAGGGCATCGGCTCCGGAGAGACCGACGAGCGCGTCGTCGTCAACATGGGCCCGCAGCACCCGTCCACCCACGGGGTGCTCCGCCTGATCCTCGAGCTGGAGGGCGAGACGGTGACCGAGGCCCGCTGCGGCATCGGCTACCTCCACACCGGCATCGAGAAGAACATGGAGTTCCGCTCCTGGGTGCAGGGCGTCACGTTCTGCACCCGCATGGACTACCTCGCCCCGTTCCACAACGAGGCGACGTACGTCCTCGGCGTCGAGCGGCTGCTCGACATCGAGGACCAGGTCCCGGAGAAGGCGCAGGTCATGCGCGTCCTCCTCATGGAGCTCAACCGCATCTCGAGCCACCTGGTGTGCATCGCCACCGGCGGCATGGAGATCGGCGCACTGACCGTGATGACGATCGGGTTCCGCGAGCGCGAGCTGGTCCTCGACCTCTTCGAGCTGATCACCGGCCTGCGCATGAACCACGCGTTCATCCGCCCCGGCGGCGTCGCTCAGGACCTGCCCCCGGGTGCGCTCGACGAGATCCGCGACTTCATCGCGCTGATGAAGAAGCGGCTCCCCGAGTACGCCGCCCTGTGCAACGCGAACCCGATCTTCAAGGCCCGCCTCGAGGGCGTCGGCCACCTCGACCTCGCGGGCTGCCTGGCGCTCGGCATGAGCGGCCCCGTGCTGCGCTCGACGGGCTACGCCTGGGACCTCCGCAAGACCCAGCCCTACTGCGGCTACGAGGACTACGACTTCGACGTGCAGACCTGGGACACCGCCGACTCCTACGGCCGGTTCCGGGTGCGGCTCGCCGAGATGTGGGAGTCCCTCAAGATCGTCGAGCAGTGCGCCGACCGGCTCGCCGGGCTCGAGAAGGCTCCGGTGATGATCGAGGACAAGAAGATCGCCTGGCCGAGCCAGCTGGCCATCGGCAGCGACGGCATGGGCAACAGCCTCGACCACATCCGCCACATCATGGGCGAGTCCATGGAGGCCCTGATCCACCACTTCAAGCTGGTCACCGAGGGCTTCCGGGTCCCCGCCGGGCAGGCCTACGTGCCGATCGAGTCGCCCCGCGGCGAGCTCGGCGCGCACGTCGTCTCCGACGGCGGCACCCGACCGTTCCGGGCGCACTTCCGCGACCCGTCCTTCACCAACCTGCAGGCCACCAGCGTGATGAGCGAGGGCGGCATGGTCGCCGACGTCATCGTCGCCATCGCCTCGATCGACCCCGTGATGGGAGGCGTCGACCGGTGAGCATCTCCACCACGACGTACGACGAGCTGACGCAGATCGCCGCGCGCTACCCGCACGCCCGCTCGGGCCTGCTCCCGATGCTGCACCTCGTGCAGAGCTCCGAGGGCCGGGTCACCCCGGAGGGCATCGAGGCGTGCGCGGAGATCCTCGGCATCTCCGCCGCCGAGGTGTCCGGCGTCGCGACGTTCTACACGATGTACAAGCGACGCCCGGTCGGCGACTACCACGTCGGCGTCTGCACCAACACGCTGTGCGCGGTGATGGGCGGCGACGCGATCTTCGAGCGGCTCAAGGACCACCTCGACGTCGGCAACGACGAGACCACCGAGGACGGCAAGATCACCCTCGAGCACGTCGAGTGCAACGCGGCCTGCGACTACGCCCCGGTGGTGATGGTCAACTGGGAGTTCATGGACAACCAGACCCCCGAGTCCGCGACGCAGCTCGTCGACGACCTGCGTGCCGGCGCCGAGGTCCGCTCGACCCGCGGCCCGCGCATCTGCACCTGGCGCGAGGCGGAGCGGGTGCTGGCCGGCTTCCCGGACGGCCTGGCGGACGAGGGCCCGGTCGCCGGTCCGGCGTCGCTGGTCGGGCTCGAGATCGCCCGCGAGCGCGGCTGGACCGCGCCCGGCGACTCCGCCTCCGGCCGCACCGGCACCCCGGGCGGGGAGTCGCGGGCCGCGGCCGCGGAGACCGCCGACACCCAGCGGGCCGAGTCCGAGACGAAGGTCGAGGAGGGCAAGTGATCACCCCATCCGAATGCTCGCTCCGCTCCGCTTCGAACGGGGACCCCGCATGACCGACACCCTGACCCCGGTGCTCACCGACAACTGGGACGCCGACCGCGCGTGGACGCTCGCGTCGTACGAGTCGCGCGGCGGGTACGGCGCCCTGAAGAAGGCGCTGGGCATGGACCAGGACGCCATCATCGAGGCGGTCAAGGACTCCGGCCTCCGCGGACGCGGTGGCGCCGGCTTCCCGACCGGCATGAAGTGGTCGTTCATCCCGCAGGCCAACCCGAACCCGAAGTACCTCGTCGTCAACGCCGACGAGTCCGAGCCGGGCACCTGCAAGGACATCCCGCTGATGATGGCCAGCCCGCACACGCTGGTCGAGGGCGTCATCATCAGCTCCTACGCCATCCGCGCGAACCACGCGTTCATCTACGTCCGCGGCGAGGTCCTGCACGTCGTCCGGCGGCTCCAGAACGCCGTCCGCGAGGCCTTTGCCGCCGGACACCTCGGCAAGGACATCCACGGCTCCGGCTACGACCTCGACCTGGTCGTGCACGCCGGGGCCGGTGCCTACATCTGCGGCGAGGAGACCGCGCTGCTCGACTCGCTCGAGGGCCGCCGTGGCCAACCGCGCCTGCGCCCGCCGTTCCCCGCGGTGGCCGGCCTCTACGCCTCGCCGACCGTGATCAACAACGTCGAGTCGATCGCGTCGGTGCCGAGCATCATCGAGCGCGGCGCCGACTGGTTCGCCTCGCTCGGCACCGAGAAGTCCAAGGGCTACGTCATCTACTCGCTGTCCGGGCACGTGAAGAAGCCGGGCCAGTACGAAGCGCCGCTCGGCATCACGCTGCGCGAGCTGATCGACCTCGGCGGCGGCATGCGCGAGGGCCGCCAGCTGAAGTTCTGGACACCGGGCGGCTCCAGCACCCCGCTGCTGACCGACGAGCACCTCGACGTCCCGCTCGACTACGAGGCGGTCGGCGCTGCCGGCTCGATGCTCGGCACCCGCGCCCTCCAGATCTTCGACGAGACCACCTGTGTGGTGCGGGCGGTCCTGCGCTGGACCGAGTTCTACAAGCACGAGTCCTGTGGCAAGTGCACGCCCTGCCGCGAGGGCACCTGGTGGCTGGTGCAGACCCTGGCCCGGCTGGAGCAGGGGCAGGGGAGCGAGGCCGACCTCGACCTGCTGCTCGACCAGTGCGACAACATCCTCGGCCGGGCGTTCTGCGCGCTCGGCGACGGTGCCACCAGCCCGATCACCTCGTCGATCCAGTACTTCCGCGACGAGTTCATCGCCCACCTCGCCCAGGGTGGTTGCCCGTTCGACCCGGCCGCCTCGACGGCCTTCGCAGCCGAGGGAGCGCTGGCATGACGGCCACCCAGGATTCGGGTACCGAGATCGAGAAGAGCAACGAGGTCACGCTGACCATCGACGGCGTCGAGGTCAGCGTCCCCAAGGACACCCTGGTGATCCGCGCCGCCGAGCAGATCGGCGTGCAGATCCCGCGGTTCTGCGACCACCCGCTGCTGGCGCCGGTCGGGGCCTGCCGCCAGTGCCTGGTCGACGTGCCCGACGCCGGCAACGGCCGCCCGATCCCCAAGCCGCAGGCCTCCTGCACGCTGCCGGTCGCCGAGGGCATGGTGGTCAACACCCAGGCCACCTCGCCGGTCGCCGACAAGGCGCAGCAGGGGATCATGGAGTTCCTGCTCATCAACCACCCGCTGGACTGCCCGGTCTGCGACAAGGGCGGCGAGTGCCCCCTGCAGAACCAGGCCATGTCCAACGGCCGGGGCGAGTCCCGCTTCGCCGCCGGCGGCGGCATCAAGCGCACCTTCCCCAAGCCGATCAACATCTCCGCGCAGGTGCTGCTCGACCGCGAGCGCTGCGTCCTGTGCGCGCGCTGCACCCGCTTCTCCGAGCAGATCGCCGGCGACCCGTTCATCGCGCTGGTCGAGCGTGGCGCCCTCCAGCAGGTCGGGATCTACGAGAAGGAGCCGTTCGAGTCCTACTTCTCGGGGAACGCGATCCAGATCTGCCCGGTCGGTGCGCTCACCTCCGCCGAGTACCGCTTCCGCGCCCGGCCGTTCGACCTGGTCTCCACGCCGTCGGTCGCCGAGCACGACGCCTGCGGCTCCGCGATCCGGGTCGACCACCGGCGCGGCAAGGTCATGCGCCGGCTCTCCGGCAACGACCCCGAGGTCAACGAGGAGTGGATCACCGACAAGGACCGGTTCGCGTTCGCGTACGCGCGGCAGGCCGACCGGCTGACCCACCCGAAGGTGCGCGACGCCGAGTCCGGCGAGCTGCGCCCGGCCTCGTGGCCCGAGGCCTTCGCGGTCGCCGCCCGCGGCCTGCGCGCCGCCGGCGCCTCGGCCGTGCTCACCGGTGGCCGGGTCACCGCCGAGGACGCCTACGCCTACAGCACCTTCGCCCGGGTCGTGCTCGGCACCAACGACATCGACTTCCGCGCCCGCCCGCTCTCGCAGGAGGAGGCGTCGTTCCTCGCCTCCGAGGTCGTGCTCCGCAACGAGGTGTCCTACGCCGACCTCGAGAAGGCCTCGGTCGTCGTGCTGGCCGGCTTCGAGCCGGAGGACGAGGCCGGTGCCGTGTTCCTGCGGCTGCGCAAGGCCTCCCGCACGGGCACCCGCGTCGTCGCGGTCGCGCCGTACACCACGCGCGGGCTGCGCAAGGTCGGCGGCCGCCTGGTGCCGACCGCCGCTGGCGCCGAGACCGCGGCGCTGGGAGACCTGCAGGAGCGGCACAGCGAGTTCGGCCTCGACGCCGACGCGATCGTCCTGGTCGGCGAGCGCCTGGCCACCGTGCCCGGCGCGCTGACCGCCGCGGCCGCGCTGGCCCGCGCGACCGGGGCCCGGCTGGCCTGGGTGCCGCGCCGGGCCGGTGACCGGGGCGCCGTCGAGACCGGCTGCCTGCCCAACCTGCTGCCCGGTGGCCGCCCGGTCACCGACGCCGCGGCCCGCGTCGACGCGGCCACCGCCTGGGGCGTCGAGCACCTCCCCGAGCTGCCCGGTCGCGACACCGACGCGATCCTCGCCGCGGCCGCCGCCGGCGAGGTCGGCGGCCTGGTCATCGGTGGCGTCGACCCCGACGACCTGGCCGACCCGGCCGCGGCTCGGGCCGCCATCGACGCCGCCCGGTTCGTGGTCAGCCTCGAGCTGCGCGAGACCGACGTGACCCGCGCCGCCGACGTGGTGTTCCCGGTCGCCCCGGCCAGCGACAAGGCCGGCACGTTCGTGACCTGGGAGGGCCGGCCGCGCCCGTTCGACGCGGTGTTCTCCCACCCCGCCTCGCTGCCCGACTCGCGGATCCTCGCCGGCATCGCCGAGGAGGCCGGCGTCCCGCTCGGCTTCCGCAGCGTGGCCGAGGTCGGCACCGCGATGGAGCAGATGGGCCCGTGGGACGGCGAGCGTGCCGCGGTCGCGACCGCCCCCGCCACCCCCGCGCGCACCCTGGCCGGCGGGCAGCTGTGGCTGTCCACCTGGAAGCAGATGCTCGACAACGGCTCGCTCCAGGACGGCGCCGACGCGATGCGCGAGACCGCCCGGGCGGCGGTCGCCCGCGTCTCGCAGGCGACGTACGACGCGCTGGGGGCGGATACCGTGACCGTCACCGGTGACCGCGGCTCGTGGACGCTGCCGGTCGAGGTGGCCGACCTGCCCGACGACACCGTCTGGGTGCCCGCGAACAACACCGGCAACGGCGTCCTCGCCGACCTCGCCTCGCCCGGCTCGGCCGTGGCGGTCGAGGGGACCGTGAAGGGAGCGACCGCGTGATCACCGCACACCTCGCGCCGACCGCGCTGACCAGCCTGGCCGCGGACGACCGCATCGACGACCTCTCGGCGTTCGGCCACGACCCGTGGTGGATCATCCTCATCAAGGCCGTGCTGATCTTCCTGGTCCTGGTGCTGCTGACGCTGTTCAACATCTGGTGGGAGCGCCGCGTGGTCGCGCGGATGCAGCACCGGATCGGCCCCAACGTGAACGGCCCCTTCGGACTGCTGCAGTCGCTGGCCGACGGCGTGAAGCTGGCGCTGAAGGAGGACATCATCCCGAAGGCCGCGGACAAGGCGGTCTTCATCCTCGCGCCGATCCTCGCCGCGATCCCGGCGTTCGTGACCTTCTCGGTGATCCCGTTCGGTCCCGAGGTCGACATGTTCGGGGAGCGGACGCCGCTGCAGCTGACCGACATGCCCGTCGCGGTGCTGTTCGTGATGGCGATCGCGTCGATCGGCATCTACGGCATCGTGCTCGGCGGCTGGTCCTCCGGGTCGACGTACTCCCTGCTCGGCGGGCTCCGCTCGAGCGCCCAGATGATCTCCTACGAGGTCGCGATGGGCCTGGCCCTGGTCGCGGTGTTCCTCTACGCCGGCTCGATGTCCACCTCGGAGATCGTGGCCGCCCAGAAGGACGTCTGGTTCGGCTTCGTGCTGGTGCCGTCGTTCATCATCTACATGATCGCGATGGTCGGCGAGACCAACCGCGCGCCGTTCGACCTCCCCGAGGCCGAGGGGGAGCTGGTGGGCGGCTTCCACACCGAGTACTCCTCGCTGAAGTTCGCCCTGTTCTTCCTCGCCGAGTACATCAACATGGCGACCGTGTCCGCGCTCGCGACGACGCTGTTCCTCGGCGGGTGGCACGCCCCGTGGCCGATCTCCCAGATCTGGCCGGGCTCCAACGAGGGCTACTGGCCGCTGCTGTGGTTCTTCGGCAAGGTCCTGTTCTTCGTCTTCATCTTCATCTGGCTGCGTGGCTCGCTGCCCCGCCTGCGCTACGACCAGTTCATGGCGTTCGGCTGGAAGCGGCTGATCCCGATCTCGCTCCTGTGGATCGTCGCGGTCGCCACCATCCGGGCGGTCACGCTCGACGGCGGTGTCGACCGGCAGCAGCTGCTCGTCATCATCGGCATCATGGCCGCGATCTTCCTGGTGATGTTCCTCATCCCGGAGCGGAAGTCCGAGGAGGACGAGGAGCCGGCCGTCGCCGGTGCTCCGTCGTCCGGCGGCTTCCCGGTCCCGCCCATGCCTGCCGGTGGCCCCGTCCGGGGCGCCGCCGCCCCGCTGACCTTCCGTGAGGAGAACTGATGGCCGAGCCACGCAAGGGCCTCAAGGAGCAGCTCTGGGACCCCGTCGCGGGTTTCGGGGTCACCTTCCGCACGATGTTCAAGAAGGTGGTCACCGAGCAGTACCCCTTCGAGAAGCAGCCCACCGCGCCGCGGTTCCACGGCCGGCACCAGCTCAACCGCTGGCCCGATGGTCTCGAGAAGTGCATCGGCTGCGAGCTGTGCGCCTGGGCCTGTCCCGCGGACGCGATCTACGTCGAGGGCGCCACGAACACCGAGGACGAGCGCTTCTCCCCGGGTGAGCGGTACGGCCGCGTCTACCAGATCAACTACCTGCGCTGCATCCTCTGCGGCCTGTGCATCGAGGCCTGTCCGACCCGGGCGCTCACGATGACCAACGAGTACGAGCTGGCCGACGACAACCGGGCCGACCTGATCTACGAGAAGCAGGACCTGCTCGCCCCGCTGCTGCCGGGCATGGAGCAGCCGCCGCACCCGATGCTGCTCGGCGACGACGAGGGCGACTACTACCGCGGGACCTTCCGCAAGCCGGCCGGCACCACGGACGCCTCGGCGCAGACCGGATCGGGGGCCGCGCAGTGACCGCGTTCTGGATCCTGGCGCCGATCATGGTCGCGGCCGCGCTCGGCATCCTGTTCGTGCGCAAGGCCGTGCACGCCGCACTGCTGCTGGCCGTCGTGATGATCAGCCTGGCTGTGCTGTACGCCGCGCTGGACGCGCCGTTCCTCTTCGCCGTGCAGATCATCGTCTACACCGGCGCCATCCTCATGCTGTTCCTGTTCGTGCTGATGCTGGTCGGCGTCGACGCCTCCGACTCGGTCGTCGAGACCATCCGCGGTCAGCGGCTGCTGGCCACGGTCGTCGGGCTGCTGTTCGGCCTGGTCCTGGTCGTCGGCATCTCCCAGGTCACCTTCGGCACCGTGGTCGGCCTCGACAAGGCCAACGAGGGCGGCAACGTCCCCCAGCTGGCGAACCTGCTGTTCAGCAAGTATGTCTTCGCCTTCGAGACCACCTCGGCGCTGCTGATCACCGCCGCCATCGGGGCCATGGTGCTCGCCCACCGCGAGCGGCTCACTCCCAAGGAGGGGCAGGCCGCGCAGGCCGCCCGCCGGGTGCGCGAGTACGCCGACACCGGACGGCATCTCGGGCCGCTGCCTCCTCCGGGCGTCTTCGCCCGCCACAACGCGGTCGACACCCCGGCCCTGCTGCCCGACGGCACCGCCAGCGAGGCATCGGTCTCCCGCGTGCTCGCCGCCCGCGGCACGGTGCGGTCCGCGCCGGCCATGGCCGACGACATCGACGAGGTGCAGCGGCAGCTCGGCCAGGGCGGCGCGGCCCGGCCGGCCGTCGACGAGGACGAGGAGGGTGCACAATGATCACTCCCTACGAATCCTCGCTGCGCTGCGGTTCGAACGGGGACCCCGTATGAGCACCGAGCCCTACATCGTCCTCTCGGCGATCCTGTTCACGATCGGCTGCGTGGGCGTGCTGACCCGCCGCAACGCGATCGTGGTCTTCATGTGCGTCGAGCTCATGCTGAACGCCTCCAACCTCGCGCTGGTGACCTTCGCCAAGGCGAACGGCAACCTCGAGGGCCAGGTGGGCGCGTTCTTCGTGATGGTGGTGGCCGCCGCGGAGGTCGTGGTCGGCCTCGCGATCATCATGACCATCTTCCGGACCCGACGCTCGGCCTCGGTCGACGACGCGAGCCTGTTGAAGTACTGAGGTGACGAGTCTGATGTCTGTTCTTCCCATGCTGGCACCGCTGGCCGCCGAGGGCGCCGAGCACGTTCCCGTGGTCGACCCGTCCTCGGCCGACGGTGTCTTCACGCTGATGTGGGTGGTGATCGCGCTGCCGCTGGCCGGCGCCGCGATCCTGCTCCTCGGCGGCAGGCTCACCGACGCCTGGGGGCACCTGCTCGGCTGCCTCACGGTGGTCGGCTCGTTCGCGATCAGCCTGGCCATGTTCGTCTCCCTGATCGGCCGCGCCGACGACGACCGGCAGGTCAGCCAGCACCTCTACGACTGGATCTCGGTCGGCGGGTTCAAGGTGGGCGCGGACCTGCTCTACGACCCGCTGTCGGCGCTGTTCCTGCTGCTGATCACCGGTGTCGGCGGACTGATCCACATCTACTCGATCGGCTACATGGCCCACGACGAGCGCCGCCGCCGGTTCTTCGGCTACCTCAACCTCTTCGTGGCCGCGATGCTCGTGCTGGTGCTCGCGGAGAACTACCTCCTGCTGTTCCTCGGCTGGGAGGGCGTCGGCCTCGCGTCGTACCTCCTGATCGGCTTCTGGCAGTACAAGCCGTCCGCCGCGGCCGCCGCGAAGAAGGCGTTCGTCATCAACCGGGTCGGCGACATGGGCATGTCGCTGGCGATCATGCTGATCTTCGTCACCTTCGGCACCATCTCCTTCACGGGTGTGTCGGAGGCCGCCGGCGGCGCCAAGGAGAGCACGCTCACCGCGATCGGCCTGCTGCTCCTCCTCGGTGCCTGCGGCAAGTCCGCCCAGGTCCCGCTGCAGGCCTGGCTGCTCGACGCGATGGAGGGCCCGACCCCGGTCTCCGCGCTGATCCACGCGGCCACCATGGTGACCGCCGGCGTCTATCTCATCGTCCGCTCGAACTTCATCTTCGACCGGGCGCCCGACGCCCAGACCGCGGTGATCGCGGTCGCGGTGGTCACGCTCCTGTGGGGTGCCATCATCGGTACCTCCAAGGACGACATCAAGAAGGTCCTCGCCGGCTCCACCATGAGCCAGATCGGCTACATGATGCTCGGCGCCGGCCTCGGCATCGCCGGCTACGCGTTCGCGATCTTCCACCTGCTGAACCACGGCTTCTTCAAGGCCAACATGTTCCTGGGCGCCGGATCGGTCATGCACGCGATGGACGACGACGTCGACATGCGGCACTACGGTGCTCTGAGCAAGATGCTGCCGATCACGTTCCTGACCTTCCTGATGGGCTACCTCGCGATCATCGGCTTCCCGGGCTTCTCCGGCTTCTGGTCGAAGGACAAGATCATCGAGACCGCGTTCGTCGACAGCGTCTGGATCGGCATCCTCGCCACCATCGGCGCCGGCATCACCGGCTTCTACATGACGCGACTGATGCTGATGACGTTCTTCACCCAGAAGCGCTGGGAGGAGCACGTCCACCCCCACGAGTCGCCCAAGGTCATGACGTTCCCTCTGATCGTGCTGGCGGCCCTCTCGGTGCTCGGCGGCATCATGCTGCTCAACGACTGGATCGTCGACTTCCTGGCGCCGGTCGTCGGCACACCGGTCCACCACGAGACCGAGGTCCCGCCGATCGTGATCACGCTGATCATCCTCGCGGTGGTCGCGGCGGGGGTCGCGACGGCCTGGTTCACGATCGGGAGGTCCGAGGTCCCGCGGGTGGCTCCGACCCAGGTGTCGGTCTTCACCCGCGCCGCCCGCAACGACTTGTACGGCGACGCGATCAACGACACCCTCGTCGTCCGGCCCGGCACCCACGTGGTGCACGGCCTGACCACCTTCGACAAGTCCGTCGTCGACGGCGCGGTCATGGGCCAGGCCTCCGCCACCGGGGGCCTCGCGCAGGTCTTCCGGCGCTGGCAGAACGGCTTCGTGCGCTCCTATGCCCTGTCCCTGCTCGGCGGCGCGATCCTCGTCGTCCTCGCCCTCCTGGTGGTGAACCTCGGATGATTGACTTCCCCTGGCTGACCACGCTGATCGTGGTGCCGCTCGTCGGAGCGGTGGTCACGGCGTTCCTGCCCTCGCGTCCCGGCGCGGCGCTGCCCAAGCAGCTGGCGCTGCTGTTCACGACGCTGACGCTGGCTGCCGCGGTCGGCACCGCCACGCAGTACGACACCGGCGCCGGCATGCAGCTCACCGAGACGCACACCTGGATCGAGGCGTTCGGCGCGTCCTACGCGGTCGGTGTCGACGGCATCGCGCTGACCCTGGTGCTGCTCACCTCGCTGCTGGTCCCGCTGGTGGTGCTCGCCTCCTGGAACGACGCCGACACCCGCAACACCAAGGCGTTCTTCGCCCTGATGCTGGCGCTCGAGGGCCTCGCGCTGGCGGTGTTCCTCGCCCAGGACGTGCTGCTGTTCTACGTCGTGTTCGAGGCGACGCTGATCCCGGCGTACTTCCTCATCGGTGGCTTCGGCGGCGAGAACCGGGCCCGGGCCGCGGTGAAGTTCCTGCTCTACATGCTGGCCGGCGGCCTGATCATGCTGGCGTCGGTGGTGGGGCTCTACGCCCTGTCCGCCAGCCAGGGCGAGCCGTCGTACCTCATCTCGAACCTGGCCCAGCTCGACATCGGCACCGTCGAGGGTCGCTGGCTGTTCCTCGGCTTCTTCATCGCGTTCGCGATCAAGGCGCCGATGTTCCCGGTGCACACCTGGCTGCCCGACACGACCGCCGCGGCCACACCGGGCACCAGCGTGCTGCTGATCTGCGTGCTCGACAAGATCGGCACCTACGGCATGCTGCGGTTCTGCCTCGGCCTGTTCCCGGAGGCCTCCGACTGGGCCACCCCGGTCGTGGTGGTGATGGCCCTGATCAGCATCGTGTACGGCGCGCTGCTGGCGATCGGCCAGGACAACATGCTGCGCCTGATCGGCCTGACCTCGCTGTCCCACTTCGGGTTCATCGTGCTCGGCATCTTCGTGCTCAACAGCCAGGGGCTGTCCGGCGCGACGCTCTACATGTTCAACCACGGGCTCTCGACGGCCGCGCTGTTCCTCATCGCCGGCTACCTCATCCACCGTCGCGGCACGCCGCTGATCAGCGCGCAGGGCGGCGTGGAGAAGGTGGCCCCGGTGCTGGCCGGCACCTTCCTGGTGGCCGGCCTGGCCACGCTCGGCCTGCCCGGCCTCTCGCCGTTCATCTCCGAGTTCCTGGTCCTGGTCGGCGGGTTCAGCCACGCCTGGTGGGTCGGTGCGATCGCGGTGTCCGGCATCGTGCTGGCCGCGATCTACGTCCTGCTGATGTACCAGCGGACCATGACCGGACCGGTCCAGCCGGGCGTCGAGACCGTCGTCGACCTGAACCGGCGTGAGGTCGGGGCGATCGCCCCGATCCTGCTGGCGATGGTGCTGGTCGGGTTCTTCCCGCAGCCGCTGCTCGACGTCATCAACCCGGCCATCGAGACCACCATGACGACCGTCGGCGTCCAGGACGAGCCGCCGACCGTGCCCGCCGGCACGCAGGCGGAGGAGGACCACCAGTGATCGAGTTCTCGAAGCCCGTCATCGGGTACGCCGAGGTCTGGCCGATGCTGCTGGTCTTCGGCGTCGCGTGCGCCGGTGTGCTCGTCGAGGCGTTCGCGCCGCGCCGGGTCCGCTACGCCACCCAGGTGCTGCTGGCACTGGTCGGCCTGGCCGCCGCGTTCGTCGGCACGGTCATGATCGGCCTCGACCTCAACGAGACCGCCGGGGGTGCCGCCAAGGGCGGGATCACCGCCGAGGGCGCGATCGTCGTGGACGGCCCGGCGATCTTCCTGTGGGGCCTGATCCTGCTGATCGCTGTCGGGGGCCTGCTGCTGTTCGCCGAGCGCGAGCTCGAGGGCGGGGTGTCGGCGTTCGCCGGCCAGGCCGCCGCGCTGCCCGGCACCGAAGCAGAGCGGGAGGCGTCCACCCGCGGCCTCGACCACACCGAGGTCTTCCCGCTGATGATGTTCGCGGTCGGCGGCATGATGCTGTTCCCCGCGTCCAACGACCTGCTGACGATGTTCGTCGCACTCGAGGTGCTGTCGCTGCCGCTCTACCTGCTCTCCGGCCTGGCCCGTCGCCGGCGGCTGCTGAGCCAGGAGGCGGCGCTGAAGTACTTCCTGCTCGGCGCGTTCTCCTCCGGGTTCTTCATCTACGGCATCGCCCTGGTCTACGGGTACGCCGGCACGATGGAGTTCGGCGGCATCAACGAGGCGATCTCGAACAACACCGGCAACCGCACGCTGCTGCTGGCCGGCATGGGCCTGATCTCGGTCGGCCTGCTGTTCAAGGTCGGCGCCGCGCCGTTCCAGGCCTGGACGCCCGACGTCTACCAGGGCGCCCCGACCGCGGTCACCGGCTTCATGGCGGCCGCGACCAAGGTGGCGGCGTTCGGCGCGCTGATGCGGCTCTACTACGTGGCGTTCGGCAACGAGCGCTGGAGCTGGCAGCCGATGCTGTGGGTGATCGCGATCCTGACCATGCTGGTCGGCGCGCTGCTCGCGATCGCGCAGTCCGACATCAAGCGCATGCTGGCCTACTCCTCGGTGGCGCACACCGGCTTCCTGCTGACCGGCGTCCTCGGTGCGCAGAGCGCCAGCGAGCTCTCCTCGGGCGAGATCACCTCGCTGCAGGCGGTGCTGTTCTACCTGGTCACCTACGGCTTCATGACCCTCGGCGCGTTCGCCATCGTCTCGATGGTGCGCGACGCGGGCGGCGAGACCAACCACCTGAGCCGCTGGGCCGGGCTGGGCAAGGAGTCGCCGATCGTCGCCGGCATCTTCGCGTTCTTCCTGCTCAGCATGGCCGGCATCCCGCTGACCGCAGGCTTCACCGGCAAGTGGGCGGTGTTCGCGGTCGCGATGTCGGCCGGTGCCTGGCCGGTGGTCGTGGTCGCGGTGCTGACCAGCGCCCTGGCGGCGTTCTTCTACGTCCGCGTGATCGTGCTGATGTACTTCGCCGACCCGGTGGGCGCCGGCCCGTCGGTCACCCTGCCGAGCGTGCTCACCGCGGTGACCATCGCGCTGGGGGTCGCCGCGACGCTGCTGCTCGGCATCGTGCCCGGGCCGGTGCTCGACCTGGCCGCGCATGCGGGAGAATTCATCAGGTGACCCCCACGCCAGCCCCCGCGGCCCTCGCCCTGCCGGTCCTCGACGAGGCCCTCGCGGAGCGGCTGCGCGCCAGGATGGCGGAGGTCGAGCGCGAGCTCGAGCGTCACGTCACCGGCCGCACGGAGTACGTCACCACCGCAGCCCGGCACCTGCTGCACGCCGGCGGCAAGCGGTTCCGGCCGCTGCTGGTGCTGCTGGCCGCGGAGACCGGCCCCGACGCCGCCTCCGACGACGTGGTCACCGCGGCCTGCGTGGTCGAGCTGACCCACCTCGCCTCGCTCTACCACGACGACGTGATGGACGAGGCCGCGCTGCGGCGCGGCGCCGACTCGGCGAACGCACGCTGGGACAACCACGTCGCGATCCTCACCGGTGACTTCCTGTTCTCGAAGAGCTCCGAGCTGACCGCCGAGCTGGGCGCGGACGCCGTGCGCATCCAGGCGCAGACGTTCACCCGCCTGGTCGAGGGGCAGATCATGGAGACCGTGGCCCCGGCTGCGGACGCCGACCCGCTCGAGCACCACCTCGCCGTGGTCGCGGGCAAGACCGGCTCGCTGATCGCGACCTCGGCCCTCTACGGCGCCCGGTTCGCGGGCGCCCCGCGCGAAGTCGAGGAGGCCCTGGCGGCGTACGGCGAGATCGTGGGGTGCGCGTTCCAGATCTCCGACGACATCCTCGACATCGCCTCCGACTCCGACGAGTCCGGCAAGACCCCGGGCACCGACCTGCGCGAGGGCGTGCCCACGCTGCCGGTGCTGCTGGCCAGGCGCTCGTCGGACCCGGCCGACGCCCGGCTGCTCGAGCTGCTCGACGCCGACCTCACCGACGACGCCCTGCACGCCGAGGCGCTGGGGCTGCTGCGCGCGCACCCGGCGATGGCGGAGGCTCGCGCCTACGTCGTCGACCGCGCGCACGAGGCCAAGGCGCTGCTCAAGGTGCTCCCCGAGGGCCCGGTCCGCGAGGCGCTCGACGCGTTCGCCGACGTGGTCGCCACCCGCACCGCCTGACGTCATCCGTCCCGGTCGCTCCGACGACTCCGACGACCACGTCGTATGACGTCCCGCCGAGCGTCATGCGTTCGGGTCGCCCCGGCGCCCCGGCGACCACGCCGTACGACGTCCCGGCACGGCAACGGCCCGCCGCGGATCCCGAGCGATCCGTGACGGGCCGTGAGGCCGGGCTCCCGGTCAGGCGCGGTGGGTCACCACCACGCCGGGACGCGGGAACGCGTGGGTGTGCGGCCAGGTGCTGGTCGGCGCGGCGTACGTGCCGCCCTCGCCCGGGTGCTGGATCGCCGCCCACACCGAGCCGTCGTCCGGGCCGAGCAGCGGGCCGCAGCACTCCGCGCCGACGGGCACGGTGAGGAACTGCTGGACCTGTCCGCGGCTCGGGCCGGCGACCGGGACCCGGAACAGGCCGTCGTGCGAACCGAGCACGTTGCCGTCGGTGGCCACCCACAGGTTGCCGACCGAGTCGAACGTCACGTTGTCCGGGCAGCTGATCGGGCTGACCCTGTCCTTCGGGAAGCCCGCGAAGTAGGTCTCGGGCGACTCCGGGTCGCCGCACACGAGCAGCAGCTTCCAGGTGAACGCCGCGCCGGCGTGGTCGTTGCCGTTCTCGGCGAGCTCCAGCACGTAGCCGTTGCGGTTGCCGGACTGCCGGGTCAGGGCGGCGCCGAGCGCGGGCCGGGTGTTGCTGGAGCCGAGCGGGTTCGGCTCGTCGACGGGGTAGCTGGTGCCGCGGTTGGAGTTGTTGGTCAGCGCCGCGTAGATCCGGCCGTTGACCGGGTTGGGCTCGACGTCCTCGGGCCGGTCCATGCGGGTAGGGGAGACCTTGTCCGCGGCCAGGCGGGTGTCGATGAGGACGTCCGCCACGCTCATCCCCGCGACGTACGACGTGGTGTCGCTGGTCAGTGGGATCCACGCGCCGGTGCCGTCCCACTCGCCGTCGGTCGGCACGAACCGGTTGGTGGCCGGGTCCACGGTGCCGCCGTCTCCGGTGAGCTTCGCGACGTACAGCGTCCCGCGGGTGAGCAGCTGCAGGTTCCGCCGCCGCGCGGCCTGGGTGTCGCGGGCGTCGAAGCGGTCTGCGGAGACGAACTTGTAGAGGTAGTCGCCGCGCTCGTCGTCGCCCATGTACGCGACGGCGTGCCCGCTGTCGGCGATGTGGATGTTGGCGCCCTCGTGCTTGAACCGGCCGAGCATCGTGTGCTTGCGCGGCGTGCTCCTCGGGTCGTGCGGGTCGATCTCGACGACCCAGCCGAACCGGAACGGTTCGTGCGGCTCGGTGGTCAGGTCGAAGCGCGGGTCGACCTCGCTCCAGCCGCGGGAACCGGTGCCGGTGATCCCGTAGCGGGCGTACGACGTGGTGTAGCGGCTGTCGAGGGCGCCGGACTTGTCGAAGTACTGGTTGAAGTTCTCCTCCCCGGACAGCACCGTGCCCCACGGCGTGGTGCCGCCGGCGCAGTTGTTGAGGGTGCCGAGGACGGTGCGGCCGGACGGGTCGGCGGTGGTCCGCAGCCGGGCGTCGCCGGCGGCCGGGCCGTCGAGCTCGAACGGCGTGGAGGCGGTGATCCGGCGGTTGTACGACGAGGCGCGCGGGCTGGTGCGCTTCCAGGAGCCGGAGCGGCCCTGGCGCTGGATCTTCAGCACCGACATGCCGTGTGAGGCCATCGCGATCTTCTTGGTGGTCGCCGAGTCGTAGGTGTCCGGCGGGAACATCAGCTCTTCGTTGGTGTACTCGTGGTTGCACACCAGCAGCGCGTGCTGACGGTCCAGCGGGAGCACACCGATGTAGTCGTTGTTGTAGCCGAACTGCTGCGCGGCGCCCTCCGGGGTCTGGGCGTAGGGGTCGAAGGCGGGCGCGCCGGCGACCACCGCGTCGCCCCAGGCGGCGACCAGCGAGGTCCGGTAGCCCGACGGCACCGAGACGGTGTCGCGGACGTTCGGCTCGACCGGGGTCCAGCCGTCGGTGGCGGCGGTGCGGCCGCTGCGACCGTGGCCGCCTGCGGGGCGGTCCTGCCCGCGGCCCAGGGCGGCGGCGGGGGAGACGAGACCGCTGACGACCAGGGCGGAGGCACCGGCCGCGGCGGCACTGCCGCCGAGGAAGGCCCGGCGACGGATGGCGTTCTCGATGACCTCGGAAACGTGCTCGTTGCCCGAGGTGTTGGGCTCCGGGTGGTCGCAGGCATTGCCGCACCGGTAGAAGCAGGTTGCCCAGCTGCGGGACCCGTGCGGCCCGGCCAGCGGGAGGAGTCGACGCTGACGGTCAGGGGATGGCGGGGTGATGGTCATGATCGGAACCTAGGGATGCCCGGTGAGCACGTGGTGTGCCGAACATGGCGAGTGAGTGAACGGCACGCCCCGTCCCGTCGGGCTACGTGTCGGTGCTCATCGCCAGGCGGTGCGGGAAGCGGTGCACCTCCTGCGGCCAGCCCACCGCGACCGCGATCCGGCCTGCCCAGTACCGCGCCTCCTCGTCGTCGGCCACGTCGACGACCGCGAAGCCGCCTAGGTGCTCCTTGGACTCGACGAACGGCCCGTCGGTGAAGACCGGTGAGCCGTCGCTCGGTACGACGTTGCACACGACGGTGGAGGCGTCCAGGCCGCCGTCGCTGAAGACGAAGACGCCGGCGGCCCTAGCCTCCGCGATCACGGCCCTGGCTGCCGTGCCCCGCTCACGCAGCTCCTCCAAGGTGAGTTCCGGCGTCCACTCGTCGTTGAATGCGATCAGGTACAGCGCCATCTCCAGCTCCTCTGTGTGTAGGGGCAGCCCGGACGGCCGCCCTCACCTTCTCCACGAAGGCACTCGTCCCGATACGACACCTCGACCCGGATTCTTTTCAAGCCCGTCCACGCCGACCGGCGGGCCCGCGCATCACGGGGCCCCGACGCGCGCCGCGTTGCTCGCGCAGGACCTGGCGGAGCCGGATGGTCCCGACGGTGCCCTGACACCCTGAGCCAGCGTCTTGCCCGGTCACGTCAGTGCGCGCTCAGGCCGATCTGCGACGACCGAGTGAGGGGCTGGGACGTCATTGGTTCTGGCTGTCCCGGGGTTTCTTCTGGCTCTGCCCCCGGTCCCTCGCTCAGATCGCGCTGGCCTCGACGGCGAGCCGCAGCTGCCGACGGCGGTAGTGGATCGCCTCGAAGGTGAAGATGATCAGCGCTATCCACACCAGCCCGAACCCGATCCAGCGGGTGGCCGGCATCTGCTCGTCGAAGATCACCAGCCCGGTGATGAACTGCAGCACCGGCGCGAGGTACTGCAGCAGCCCGAGCGTGACCAGGTTGAGCCGGATCGCGGCCGCGCCGAAGCAGATCAGCGGCAGCGCGGTGACGATGCCGGTGCTGGCCAGCAGCAGCATGTGGCCGACCCCGTGGGTGGTGTAGCCGCCCTCGCCGCGGGCCGCGAGCCACACGAGGTACGCCGCGGCGAGCGGCGCGAGCAGCACGGTCTCGAAGGCCAGGCTCTCGACCGCACCGGCGCCGGCCTGCTTCTTGGCCAGCCCGTAGGTGCCGAACGAGCAGGCGAGGACCAGCGCGATCCACGGGGGCCGCCCGTAGTCGACCGTGAGCACGACCACCGCGACGGTCGCGATGCCGAGCGCCATCCACTGTGCCGGACGGAGGGTCTCGTGCAGGACCAGCACACCCATGAGCACGGTGACCAGCGGGTTGATGAAATAGCCGAGTGACACCTCGACGACGTGGTTGGTGTTGACGCCGTAGATGAACGTCGCCCAGTTGACGGCGATGACGAGGGCGGCCACCGTCAGCAGCCGCCGGGTGCGCCGTACACCGAACAGGGCGGTGAAGTGGCCCCACCGGCCGAGCACGAGGACCAGCAGGCCCATGGTGATCATCGACCAGAGGATCCGGTGGGCGAGGATCTCGACCGCACCGGCCGGTTCGAGCAGCGGCCAGTAGAGCGGGAACGCGCCCCACATGCCGTACGCCGCGACCCCGAGCAGGAACCCACGGCGCGACTCGGACACGAGCGCAGTCTAGGTGGCCGGGAAGGCCCCTCGACACGAGGTTTCGCCGTTGCCCAGTCCGGGCAACAGGTCGCTGCCATACTCCGAGGCTCCATCAACGTCACACGGGGGAACCACCATGCGACTTCAGCGAGTCCTGGTCGGTGTTCTCGGGTCCGCGCTCCTCGGCGCGCTCCCGGTCGCACTGACCTCGTCGTCGGCCGACGCCGGCGCTGCCCTGGCCAGCAACGTCGACGGCAAGTACTACGGCGCGCCGGACGGCAATGACATCTGGCGGTACGGCCAGAAGATCAGGTTCGAGGCCACGGTCACCGTCCAGTGCGACGCCTCCGACAGCTACCCCTATGACTGTCCTCCGGTCGACGAGACGGGCGACACCATCTCGCTGCAGCGCCAGATGGCCGGCTCGACCGCGTGGAGGACCGTCAACACCAAGCAGGCCAGTGGAGTCACAGCGACGATCACAACGACGTCGGTGGGCAATGCCATCTATCGGATCGTCTACAGCGGTGGCACGTCGCGGGCATACGCCGGCTCCGAGTCTGGAACCTCGCCGAGGCTCAAGGGTTCCCGCAATCCCGGGGGAAGGGTCGTCACGTCGCACGGCCGCCTCTACTACCGCGGAGACGTCAACCCCGGCTGGGGTCGCAAGGTCGTGACCATCCAGAAGAAGAGCTGTGCTTCCTGCGCATGGCGAAAGTACAAGTCGGTCCGCACGTCCCGTAACGGCTCGTACAGCGTGCGTGTGGGCGCCCCGCGCCGCGGCAAGTGGTTCTGGCGCTCGACGGTTGCCGCCGCCTCGCCGCGCTTCGTCAGGGGCTACGGAAATCTGTGGACGACCCGCACGGTCTACGGTCGCGCGGTCGCGAGCTGACCGGCGACTCGGCGATCGCGCGGGCTCACGATCCGACTGCTGGACCACCCGACATCAGGGTCATGTGGGCCATGGTGGGGCCGGCGCGGCTGCTGCCATACTCCGAGAAACCGCGGAGGATGCCATGCGACGTCAACGTCTCCTGGTCGGTGTCCTCGGAACCGCGCTCGTCGGGGCGTTCCCGGTGGCCCTGACCTCCACCTCGGCCGTGGCAGGCACGGCCCTCGCCAGCAGCGTGGACGGCCAGTACTACGGCGCGCCGGACGGGAACGGCATCTGGCGCTTCGGCCAGAGGATCAGGTTCGAGGCCACGGTCACCGTCCAGTGCGACGCCGCCGACCCCCTCCCCTACGGCTGCTCCCCGGTCGACGAGACGGGTGACACCATCGCCCTGCAGCGTCGGCTGGCCGGCACCACCGCCTGGCGCACCGTCACCACCAAGCAGGCCACCGGCGCCCTGACGACGCTCGTGACGCCCTCGGTCGGTCGTGCGGTCTACCGGATCGTCTACAGCGGCGGCACGTCGCAGGGCTACGCCGGCTCCCGGACCGGGAACTCGCCGACGCTCAAGGGGTCGCGCAACCCCCACGGCAAGGCGGTCCTCACGCGGCGCGGGACGTTCTACCGCGGGAACGTCGATCCGGGCTGGGGACGCAAGCCGGTGACCATCCAGAAGAAGAACTGCGCCGCTGCCCGTTGCGGGTGGCACACCTACGCGACCGTGCGGACCACCCGCAACGGAAGCTACTCCGCCCGGATCACCGTTCCGCGCACCGGTCGGTTCATCTGGCGGTCCACCGTCAAGGACACGTTGCCGCGCTTCGTGCGCGGGTACGGCGTCCAGTACTACACGACCCGCTCACGGTTACCGGCTCGCGCGGTGGTCGGTCGCTGACCGCTCAGACGACCGTCCAAGTGTCGCCGCCGCCGATCAGGCCGGCGAGACGATCCTGGGCAGTGCCGGGGGCGGCCGAGGCGGCGGAGGCGATCTGGGCCCGCGCCTGGTCGTCGTACGTCGGCCGCTCGACCTCGCGGAAGATGCCGATCGGGGACTGGTTGAGGTAGCCCGCGTCCGTGAGCCGCGAGATCGCGAACGCCGTGCTCGGGTCCTCGTCGTGGGCGTCGTGCACCAGCAGCGCCTCGACCCCGACCTCGGCCACCTCGACCACCCGGACGCCGCCGTTGTCGCCGCGGACCAGGCCCTTGGTGCCGAGGCCGTCCTCGTCGGGGGCTCCGAACCGGACCGGCTGACCGTGCTCGAGCGGGATGATCGCATCGGCCTTGGTGTCGGGGTTCTTGATCGCGTCGAACGCACCGTCGTTGAAGATCGGGCAGTTCTGGTAGATCTCGACGAACGACGTGCCGCGGTGCGCGGCGGCCGCGGACAGCACCGCGGTGAGGTGCTTGCGGTCGGAGTCGATGGTGCGCGCGACGAACGAGCCCTCCGCCCCGAGCGCCAGGGACACCGGGTTGAACGGGTGGTCGAGCGAGCCCATCGGCGTGGACTTGGTGACCTTGCCGGTCTCGGACGTGGGGGAGTACTGGCCCTTGGTCAGGCCGTAGATCCGGTTGTTGAACAGCAGGATCGTCATGTTGACGTTGCGTCGCAGCGCGTGGATCAGGTGGTTGCCGCCGATCGACAGCGCGTCGCCGTCACCGGTCACCACGAACACCGACAGGTCCTCGCGCGAGGTGGCCAGTCCGGTGGCGATCGACGGGGCCCGCCCGTGGATCGAGTGCATGCCGTAGGTGTCGAGGTAGTAGGGGAACCGCGACGAGCAGCCGATGCCGGAGACGAACACGACGTTCTCGCGGCGGATGCCGAGCTGGGGCAGGAACCCCTGCACGGCCTTGAGCACGGCGTAGTCGCCGCAGCCGGGGCACCAGCGGACCTCCTGGTCCGAGGTGAACTCCTTGGCGGTCTGCGGCTCGTCGGCGGTGGGAACGCCCCGCAGGCCGGGGAAGGGCAGCTCGATGGTCACTGCAGCGCCTCCTGTGCCGGGGATGAGAGATCGACGTCCACGCCCTCGGCGGCTGAGACCAGCTCACCGATCGCGTCGGCGAGCTCGGCGGCCTTCAGCGGCAGCCCGCGGACGTGGTTGTAGCCGACGACGTCGACGAGGTACTTCGCGCGCAGCAGCATCGAGAGCTGGCCGAGGTTCATCTCGGGCACCAGCACCCGGTCGTAGCGCTTCAGGGCCTCGCCGAGCTCCTTGGGGAACGGGTTGAGGTGGCGCAGGTGCGCCTGGGCGACGTGGTAGCCGGCCCGGCGCACGCGGCGTACGCCGGCTCCGATGGGACCGTACGTCGAGCCCCACCCGAGGACCAGCACCTTCGCGGAGCCGCTGGGGTCGTCCACCTCGAGCGGCGGGAGGCTGTCGGCGATCCGGTCCACCTTGGCCTGCCGGGTGCGGACCATGAAGTCGTGGTTGGCCGGGTCGTAGGAGATGTTGCCGTGCCCGTCGCCCTTCTCCAGCCCGCCGATGCGGTGCTCGAGGCCGGGCGTGCCCGGGATCGCCCACGGGCGGGCCAGGGTGGCCTCGTCGCGCCGGTAGGGCTGGAAGGCCTCGCCCTCGACCGGCGTCGCGAAACCGGGCTCGATGGCGGGCAGGGCGTCGACGTCCGGGATCCGCCACGGTTCTGAGCCGTTGGCGAGGTAGCCGTCGGAGAGCAGCATGACCGGGGTCCGGTAGGTGACCGCGATCCGCGCCGCCTCGAGGGCGGCGTCGAAGCAGTCGCCCGGCGACTGCGGCGCCACGATCGGGACCGGGGCCTCGCCGTTGCGGCCGAACATCGCCTGCAGCAGGTCCGACTGCTCGGTCTTGGTGGGCAGGCCGGTCGACGGACCGCCGCGCTGGACGTTGACCACGATGAGCGGCAGCTCGGTCATCACGGCCAGGCCGATCGCCTCGCTCTTGAGCGAGATGCCCGGGCCGGAGGTGGTGGTGACACCGAGCGAGCCGGAGAAGGAGGCGCCGATAGCCGAGCCGATGCCGGCGATCTCGTCCTCGGCCTGGAACGTGGTGATGCCGAACGCCTTGTGCTTGCTCAGCTCGTGGAGGATGTCGGAGGCCGGGGTGATCGGGTAGGAGCCGAGGAACACCGGCAGCCCGGACTGCACGCCCCCGGCGATCAGGCCGTAGGCGAGCGCGAGGTTGCCGGTGATGTTGCGGTAGGTGCCGGGCGGCATCGGGGCCGGCTTGACCTCGTAGCTGACCACGAACGCCTCGGTGGTCTCGCCGAAGTTCCAGCCGGCGGTGAACGCGGTGACGTTGGCGTCGCGGATGTCGGGGACCTTTGCGAACCGCTTCTCGAGGAACCGGATCGTGGTGTCGGTCGGCCGGCCGTACATCCAGGACAGCAGGCCCAGCGCGAACATGTTCTTGGCCCGGGCGGCGTCCTTGCGGGACAGGCCGAACGCCTTCACCGCCTCGACCGTCATTCCGGTCAGGTCGACCGGGTGCAGGGCGTACTCCGCGAGGTCGTCGTTCTCGAGGGGGTTCTCGGTGTAGCCGGCCTTGGTCAGGTTGCGGGCGGTGAAGTCGTGGGTGTCGACGATGATCGTCGCCCCCTTGGGCAGGTCTCCGAGGTTGGCCCGCAGTGCGGCGGGGTTCATCGCGACCAGCACGTCGGGGGCGTCGCCCGGGGTGAGGATGTCGTGGTCGGCGAAGTGGACCTGGAACGACGAGACGCCGGGGAGGGTGCCCTGCGGGGCGCGGATCTCCGCCGGGAAGTTGGGCAGCGTCACCAGGTCGTTGCCGAACGCCGCCGACTCCTGGGTGAACCGGTCGCCCGTGAGCTGCATGCCGTCGCCGGAGTCGCCGGCGAAGCGGATGATCACGCGGTCGAGCTGCCGGACCTGCTTTTCCACCGCTGACCTACTTCCTTGCCGTGGAGATCTGTGCCTTGTGCGGCCTCCCACCTTAGTCGCGTTGTCGCCCGGACCCACCTCGTCCTGCCCTGTGGGCCGAGCCGGCGGCGTGATGTTCCACACGGCGAGCCAATGTCCCGCTTTCGGATTAGATGTAGTAAATTGCTCGACATTGCTCAACAAGCGCCTCCCCGGGAGGCGGAACGGACGCCTTCGTGGGGAGGCGTGACCCAGAAAGAGATGGCAGATGACCAAGAACTTCAAGATCGGGGCTGCGGCCGCACTCGCCGGCGTACTGGCGCTGTCCGCCTGCTCGGCCCGCGGTGACTCGGCGGGCAACGAGACGGTCGACCTGGTCGGCTTCTCGATCCTCAAGACCGCCAACGAGGACGTCTTCAAGGCCTTCGAGCAGACCGACGAGGGCAAGGACGTCACCTTCAAGACGTCGTACGGCGCCTCCGGCGACCAGAGCCGCGCCGTCGCGGGTGGCCAGGCCGCCGACATCGTGCACTTCTCCCTCGAGACCGACGTGACCCGCCTCGTCGACGAGGGCAAGGTGGCCGAGGACTGGAACCAGGACGAGAACAAGGGCGTCCTGACCTCCTCGGTCGTGGTCTTCGTGGTGCGCCCGGGCAACCCGGACAACATCAAGACCTGGGAGGACCTCACCAAGCCGGGCGTCGAGATCATCACGCCGAACCCGGCGTCCTCCGGCTCGGCGCGCTGGAACATCCTGGCCGCCTGGGGCCACGTGATCGCCAACGGCGGCACCGAGAAGGAGGCCGAGGAGTACACCTCCAAGCTGATCAAGAACACGATCAACCTGCCCGGCTCCGGCCGTGAGGCGACTTCCGCGTTCGTGGACGGCGGCCAGGGCGACGTCCTGCTCTCCTACGAGAACGAGGCGATCCTCGCCAAGCAGCAGGGCCAGGACATCGACTACGTGATCCCGCCGGAGACCCTCCTCATCGAGAACACCGGCGCGGTCACCAAGGACGCGAACGACTCCGCCAAGGCCTTCCTCGACTTCATCCACACCAAGGAGGCCCAGACCGAGTACGCCAAGTTCGGCTTCCGGCCGGTCGGCGCCGACGTGCAGACCGAGGTCGAGGGTGCCAACGACCCGGCCGACCCGTTCCCCGCTCCGGAGAAGCTGCTGACCATCGAGGACGACTTCGGGGGCTGGGACGCGACCGCGGACAAGTTCTTCGACGAGGAGAACGGCATCATCCCGAAGCTGCTGGCGGCCGCCGGCAAGGAAACCGAGTGACCTCGGCCCTAGCCACACCCGTCGACCGGCCGGCGCGCACGCGCCGGCCGGTCGTCGGCACGTCCACGCTCACGAGGGGCTCCGGGCTGGCGCTGGGCATCGCGATGACCTGGTTCAGCCTCCTGGTGCTGATCCCGCTGGCCGCCATCGTGGCCACGACGGCGGCGGGCGGCTGGGAGCAGTTCTGGCGCATCGTGACCAACGACCAGACCCTGGCCGCACTCAGGCTGACCGTCGGGTCGGCCCTCGGGGTGACCGCGCTCAACGTGTTCATGGGCACCGCGATCGCGTGGGTGCTCGTGCGTGACCGGTTCTGGGGCAAGCGCATCCTGGACGTCGCGATCGACATCCCGTTCGCGCTGCCCACGATCGTGGCGGGCCTGGTGCTGCTGGCGCTCTACGGCAAGGGCAGCCCGCTGGGGCTGGAGTGGGCCAACACCGAGATGTCGGTGCGGCTCGCGCTGGCGTTCGTGACGCTGCCGTTCATCGTGCGCACCGTGCAACCGGTCCTCGAGGAGCTCGAGCACGACGTCGAGGAGGCCGCTGCCTCCCTCGGCGCCGGCCGGATGACGATCTTCCGGCGGATCATCCTGCCCAGCCTGGTCCCCGCGATCGCCGCCGGTGCGGCGCTGTCGTTCGCACGGGCGATCTCGGAGTACGGCTCGCTGGTGCTGCTCAGCGGCAACCTGCCGTTCAAGACCGAGGTGGTCTCCGTGCGGGTGCTCAGCTTCATCGAGGGGGGCAACACCGCGGCCGCCGCGGCGCTGGCCACCGTGATGCTGATCGTCGCGCTGGTCGTCATCGTCGCGGTCGACGTGATCTCGAGGAGGGTGGCCCGCCGTGGTTAGGGAACCCACCGCCGTGCGCTGGCTGCTCCGGATCGTGGTCTGCGCCTACGTCTTCCTGCTCGTGCTGTGGCCGGTGTCGCTCGTGGTCGCCCACACCTTCGAGAACGGCCTCGCCAGCCTGCAGGAGACGCTGGCCGACCCCGAGGTGCAGAACGCCCTGCTGCTGACCGCCCAGGTCGCCGGCATCGCCGTGGTCATCAACCTGGTCTTCGGCGTGACCACGTCGATCCTGCTCGTGCGCTACGAGTTCCCGGGCAAGCGGGCGCTGTCGGCGATGATCGACGTACCGCTGTCCGTGTCCCCGGTCGTGGTCGGCCTCGCCCTCGTGCTCGTCTACAACGGGCAGGACGGCTGGCTCGGCCGGGCTGCGGAGTCGGCCGGCTACTACGTCATCTACGACACGCCGGGCATGATCATGGCGACCTGCTTCGTGGCCCTGCCGCTGGTGATCCGGGAGGTCGTTCCCGTGCTCACCGAGGTCGGCGACGACCAGGAGCAGGCCGCCCGCAGCCTCGGAGCCAACGGTCCCCAGACGTTCTGGCGGATCACCCTGCCCAGCATCAAGTGGGCGGTCGTGTACGGCGTAGTGCTCAGCCTCGCCCGGTCCCTCGGTGAGTACGGCGCGGTGCGCGTCGTCTCGGGCAACATCACCGGGGAGACCCAGACCGCCACGCTCGTCGTGCAGGAGAAGTACCTCGACTTCGCGCAGGACACGGCGTACGCCACGTCGTTCCTGCTCGCCACCGCCAGCGTGCTGTGCATCGTCGTGGTCTCCCTGCTCCGCCCGAAGGAGAGTTCCACGTGAGTATCGACATCACCGGAGTCAACAAGTTGTTCGGTGACTTCGTCGCCCTGGAGGACGTCAACGTCTCCATCCCGACCGGTCAGCTGACCGCGCTGCTCGGCCCCAGCGGCGGCGGCAAGTCCACGCTGCTGCGGATCATCGCGGGGCTGGACACCGCCGACACCGGGACGATCAGCATCGAGGGCACCGACGCCACGAAGCTGCCGCCGCAGAAGCGCAACGTCGGCTTCGTGTTCCAGCACTACGCGGTCTTCAAGCACATGACCGTGGCGAAGAACGTGGCGTTCGGCCTCGAGATCCGCAAGAAGAGCAAGAAGGAGATCGCGCACCGGGTCGACGAGCTGCTCAAGCTCGTGCACCTCTCGCAGTTCGCGCACCGGCTGCCCTCGCAGCTCTCCGGCGGCCAGCGGCAGCGCATGGCGCTGGCCCGGGCGCTGGCGGTCGAGCCGACGGTGCTGCTGCTCGACGAGCCGTTCGGCGCGCTGGACGCGAAGGTCCGCAAGGAGCTGCGCGAGTGGCTGCGCCGGCTGCACGACGAGGTGAACGTGACCACCGTGTTCGTGACCCACGACCAGGAGGAGGCCCTCGAGGTCGCCGACGAGATCGTGGTCATCAACGACGGTCGGGTCGAGCAGATCGGCTCGCCGGACGAGCTGTACGACGAGCCGGCCAACGACTTCGTCATGGGCTTCCTCGGCGAGGTGACGTCCCTCAACGGCAACCTGATCCGTCCGCACGACGTCGACGTCACCACCGCGCCGACCCTGGCCGGGGCAGTCCAGGGCGAGATCTCGCGGATGCTGCGGATCGGCTTCGAGGTCCGGGTCACGGTGCTCACCGACGACGGCCAGGAGGTGCAGGTCACGATGACCCGCACCCACGCCCGCGCGCTCGGGCTCGAGGAGGGCCAGCACGTCTGGCTGACCGCGGCCACCGGCGCCACCACGGTGCCGACCATGGCCGCCGTCTGACCCGTCGGGCTGCGCCTCCCCGAGCTGACCGCGGGGAGGCGCGGCGCGACGGCCGACGTGACGCACGACCCTGGCCGGGCCGGAATCCGGTGGGGCTGCGCGCGGTTGCAGAACCTTTGGACAGCACAACCATCTCTCGGGAGGCACTCACGGTGTCCCAGGCCACGACCCCGGCACGTACCCGCTCCTTCGCGTTCCCGTTCTGGGCGCAGATCCTCACCGGTCTCGTGCTCGGCGTGGTGCTCGGGTACATGGCCCGCACCACCAGCTCGACCGGCTCACGCTCGCGCTCGAGACCATCGGCGGCAGCTTCGTCACGCTGCTCAAGACCATCGTGGTCCCGCTGGTCTTCCTCGCGGTCGTGGTCAGCGTCGCCCAGCTGCGCAAGGTCACCAACGCCGCCCGGCTCGCCGGCCAGACACTGCTCTGGTTCGCGGTGACCGCGGCGATCTCGGTGGCCGTCGGCATCGGCCTCGGACTGCTCACCGACCCGGGCCTGCACACCAGCGTCGACGCCGGGGCGGCGGCCGACCCCGGGACCAGCGGGTCCTGGCTGGACTTCCTCACCGGGGTGGTGCCGGCCAACATCCTCGGCCTGTCCGCGAGCGCCGGCGACGACGGCTCGATCGCGCTCGGCTTCAACGTGCTCCAGATCGTGGTGCTCGGCGCCCTGATCGGGGCCGCGGTCCTCAAGACCGGGGAGCGGGCCGAGCCCTTCCTCCGCTTCGCGGAGTCGTTCCTCGCGGTCGTGCAGACCGTGCTCTGGTGGATCATCCGGCTCTCGCCGCTGGGCACGCTCGGCCTGATCGGCGCGGCCGTGGCGACGTACGGCTGGGACCTGCTCTCGCCGCTGGCGGTCTTCACCGTGGACGTCTACGTCGGGTGCGCGATCGTTCTCCTGGTGGTCTACCCGGGTGCTGCTCCGCCTGCACGGGCTGAACCCGCTGCGCTTCTACGCCGGCGCGTGGCCGGCCCTGCAGCTGGCATTCGTCTCCCGCTCGTCGGTCGGCACGATGCCGGTCACCCAGACCGTCACCACCCGCAACCTCGGCGTCGCGCCGGAGTACGCCTCGTTCGCGGTGCCGCTGGGCGCCACCACGATGATGGACGGCTGCGCGGCGATCTACCCGGCACTGGCCGCGATCTTCGTCGCCCAGTTCTTCGGCGTCGACCTCGGCGTGTCCGACTACCTGCTGATCGCGTTCGTCTCGATCGTCGGCTCCACCGCGACCGCCGGGCCGACCGGTGCCGTGGTGATGCTGACCCTCACCCTGTCCACCCTCGGCCTCCCGCTGGAGGGCGTCGGGCTGCTGCTCGCCGTCGACCCGGTGCTGGACATGATGCGGGCCATGACGAACGTCGCCGGCCAGGCGCTGGTGCCCACGATCGTGGCGCAGCGCGAGGGCCTGCTCGACCGCGCGACGTACGACGCGAGGTCGTCGCTGGACGACGTCCTCGCCGAGCCGCCCGCCGGCGACGTGCCGGAGCCTCGCCGGGAGCCGGTCGGCGTCGCCTAGCTTCCGCGCCTGGCTCGTGGCCGCGTCTGACCCTGTCGAGTTGCGCCTCGCTGCGACGTCTCGCCGGTGCGAGGCGCAACTCGACCGCCAGCGAGGCGCAACTCAACGGCCAGCCAGGCGCAACTCAACGGACAGCGAGGCGCAACTCGACGGGACGGTCAGGAGGAGGAGCGGGTGGCGTCGAGCAGCTGCTGGTAGGTGTCGCGGCCGACGGACTTGTTGACGTACCAGGTCCAGCCCGGCGTGGTCGACACCTTCCAGTAGTCCTCGTCGAGGACCGGGCGCAGCCAGGTCGGGTTGAGCGTGCCCAGCGCGACGAGGGTGGGTGCGTCCTCCCGGATGCCGGCCGCGAACCCCTCGAGCCCGCCCGGCCAGGTGTCGTCGACGTAGTCCTCGAGGCCGAGCGTGAACATCTGGTGCTGGGTCGGATTGGTCTTCCCGGTGAGGACCAGTGCCTGCGGCGCCTCGACCGAGGTGATCTCGACGTCGTCCCCGAGCACCCCGATCACGGCGTCGACGCTGGCCTGCTGCTCGTCCAGGACGTCGGAGCGCCCGGTCCAGGAGAAGTCCACCGCGCTCGCGGTCGCCGCCACGGTCCAGGCGGCCACCAGCGCGACCGCGACCCGGGCCGGGACCCGCGCCGCGACCGCCCGGGCGACCTCGCCGACGCCGATGAGGCACATCGGCAGCACGAAGAACGCGTCGGGCCAGCCGTTGAACGCCCGCAGGCTCCACAGGAACCCGGCGAGCAAGCCGGCCCCGCAGGCCAGCACCAGCCGCCGGTCGGGGTCGGCGCGGCGCTCGGTGCTGAGCAGGATCCGCACGCAGGCGACGAGGAGCGTGATGCCGCCGCCGATCAGCATCCACAGCGACGGGCCGTAGGCCTTGCGGACCTCCTCCCAGATCACGTCCGGCTCGGACTGGAAGCCCTCCTGTTGGGTGTACTGCACGTGGATCAGCACGAAGCAGTCGAGGAAGTCGCGCAGGTGGCCCGCCACGGCGTACCAGACCAGGAAGATCGCCAGCGGCACCAGGCCGCCGACCAGGAACCGGACCATCGCACCGAGCCGGCGGCCGCGCTCGACTGCGATCAACCCGACGAGGCCGGTGACGAGGCCGACGAAGAACACGGGCTGCCAGGTCAGGGTGGCCAGGCTGACGAAGATCCCGGACCAGCCGAACCGGCGCCGGGCGAGCGCGATCAGGGACGCCAGCAGGAAGAGCATCAGCGTGGTCTTCTCACGCGGGCCGCCGGAGGCGTACTGGGTGAAGCCGTCCACGAACAGCAGGGCGACGGCCACCGTGACACCGGTGAGGCGGGAGCCGAGCAGGTCGCGCCCGAGGAGGTAGGCCAGCCAGATGCAGGCCATCGAGAGGACCAGGAAGAACGCCCGCATCGCCAGCAGGTCGTCGACCCCGACGAGCCGGCCGAGGAACGCGCCGACGCCCGGGACGAGGTGGCTGAGCGGCCCGCTGCGGTTGATCACTCCCTCGTAGGGGAGGACGCCGTCGGCGACCTGCTGGCCGGCGTACGCATAGAGGCCGAGGTCACGGCTGAGGTAGTGCCCGAAGCCGTGCAGGACGTAGACGACGCCCGCGGCGAGCGCGAGCACGGGGCCGAGCGGGTCGATCCGACGTCGTCGTGGCGGCCGGCCCGCTCCGGGTTCGGAGGGATCGGCGGTCGCGGTCGTGCTGCCCGTGGCGGTCACGCCGTCAGCGATAGTTGGTGAACTGGACGGCGAAGTCGTAGTCCTGCGCCTTCACCAGCGCGATCACCGCCTGCAGGTCGTCGCGCTTCTTCGACGACACCCGCAGCTCGTCGCCCTGGATCTGCGCCTTGACGCCCTTGGGGCCCTCGTCGCGGATCAGCTTGGTGATCTTCTTCGCGTTCTCGGAGCTGATCCCCTCCTTCAGCGCGACCGCGATCTTGCTCTGCTGGCCGGACTGACGCGGCTCCGAGGCGTCGAGGGTCTTCAGCGACACCTGCCGCTTGACCAGCTTGCCCTTGAACACGTCGAGCACCGCGTTGGCCCGGTCGTCGGCGCTCGCGGTGATCTCGATCGCCTGCTCGCCCTGCCACTCGATCGTCGCCCCCGTGCCCTTGAAGTCGAACCGCGTCGCGATCTCCCGAGCCGTCTGGCCGAGCGCGTTGTCCACCTCCTGCCGGTCGATCTTGCTGACGATGTCGAACGACGAGTCGGCCATCTCTGCTCCTTCTGGGCGCCCCTCTCGGGCGGGGCGGCGGCGTTTTCACGACTGATGTGCTGCTGCGCTATTGTTCCCACTTGCTGTCCCCCGGCCAAGAGCGGGGGTGCGCACGGCAGGTTGCCCGAGCGGCCAATGGGAGCGGACTGTAAATCCGTCGCGAAAGCTTCGCAGGTTCGAATCCTGCACCTGCCACGTTTCAGGGAACGTTGACCCCCGCCTCAGGCGGGGGTCAACGCGTTTTCGCGGCCGTTTTTGGCCCTGAAGGGGGCCTCGGGCACCCCAATCTTGGGAATCATGTTGGGAATCCCGGGGGTCTGACCCCTGGACACCCCCGGTCACCCCAGGTCGTCGTCCCCGCCTGCCTACGCTGGGAGCGACCCCCGGTCGCAGGGGGGAACGGGGGTCATCAGGGGTGCCGCGGCACCCTCCTGACCATCCTGGTTGACCCTCGACGTGCAGCGATTGCGCAGCCTCCGGTGCTCACGACGGTCCCGGCCATGACTACCCCGACGCAGCCCGACCCGGCGTGCGACGCCAACCAGTTGCTGACCCTGGCCGAGGCCGCCGACCTGATCGGCAAGCACCTGTGCACCGTCAAGGACTGGCGCGCCGCCGGCCGCTGGCCGAACGCCGTTCAGGACGCCACCGGGCGCCGCACCTGGCGGGTCCCCGCCTCCGACCTCGTCGACGCCGGCGACCTCGAGCCCCACCAGGTCCGCGAGGTCGCTCCCACCCTCGCCGCGGCCCGCGAGTCTCGGCTCGTCGGCACCCTCCGCGAGGAGATCGCCCAGCTTCGGGCCGAGCTCTCCGCAGCCCTGGCCGTCGCCTCCGAGCGGGACCGCACCATCGCGCTGCTCGAGTCGGTGCTCGGCGCGAAGGGGGCGGCGGCGTGAGCACGCACCCGGGAAACCTCCGACCCACCCGCGCCGGCACCTGGGAGGCCAGCCTGCCCAAGGCCATCGGCGCCAGGGAACGACAGGGCTACACGTTCAAGGCACGCCAGGACGCCCTCGACTGGCTCGTCCGCGGCGACGGCGCACGCCGAAGCGGCCAGCCGCTCCCTGTGCCGTCGCCCGAGCTGCTGTCTCAGAAGCGTCGCGCCGGCACCGAGTTCGCCAAGGTCGCGGCCGACTGGCATCGCGAGGTCTACCTCGAGGACTTCCGCGCCGACGCCGTCCGCGCCGAGGCCGTGAAGGCAGGCATCCGGCGGATCGACACGTTCTTCAAGCGGCACGACCTGCACCTGGAGACGTTCTCCCGCCAGAACGAGCGGGACCTGTACCGCTGGCTCCTCGACGGGGACCCGACACCTTGCGCCGAGCTCCCCGACGGAGTCCACCCCGACGACCTCGTCACCCGCGCCGAGGCGCTGGCCATCCCCGGCATGGCCTCCTTGTCGACCTTCAAGACGCGGCTGCGCGAGGATGACATCCGCCCCGCCGTGACCGCGCCCGTCCAGAAGTTCCGCATCGCCGATCTCTACGACCCTGCGGCGCGGCTCGTGACCGCTCGCCGCGGCGCCACCCCCACCGAAGGCGAGACCCGGGGTCCGCTCAAGCGGTCCACGGCCCGCAACACCCGGTGGGTGCTGCTGGCGGTTCTCGAGCATGCACGTCAGAGCGGGATCCAGGTGCCTCCGAACGTCGGGAATGCAAAGCTGCCCGGCAAGCCCGGCATCAAGAAGAAGGAGCGGGTGGTCGCGGCAAGCCTCCAGGACTGCGCCCGCGTGGCCGGCCACCTGCACGTCGTCCACCAGCTCGCGCTGTGGCTCATGCGCACCCTCGGGCTGCGAATCAGCGAGGCGTTCGGCATCCACCTCACCGACATCACCGACCACGGCCCGGGCAAGCCCGGAGTCCTGCGCATCTGGAAGCAGGGCGGCCGGGCGTTCAAGTTCACGAACGCCGAAGGACAAGTGGTCGTCGCCGACTCCAAGGACCAGCTGAAGAACCTCCGCTCCGTGCGACTCGTGGTCGTTCCACCTTCCCTCATGGACCTCATCCGCCTTGTGATCCGCGTCTTCCACGTCGACGAGAACGGCCTCGAACGGGACGGAGCGCGGCTCATCCCCGGGCTCAAGGCACGAGACAAGTCCGGAGCGGGGTCCTTCCGGCGACAACTCGCTCTGGCTGCGAAGGCCGAGGGAATCCGGTGCTCGGCGGACAAGGACGAGATCGAGGGCAAGTTCCGCCTCCCTACGCCGCACTACCTGCGCAAGTCTCTGGTGACCGACCTCGAAGTCGGCAAGGTGAAGAAGTCGCACATCCAGAGCGCCATCGGTCACCGTCCGAGCGCGGCCCTGGTGCACACGACGTACACCCTGGAGGACCGCAGCCTCAAGAAGCTGCGCAAGATCTCCCAGCTGATGCAGCAGTCCATCATCTCCGACTTGGGCACGCTGCAGGTCCCGACGACTCAACGCTGCACCACGGGAAACCACCCCGCTCTCGCGCAGGACGCCGCCCGCATTGACGCCCTGCTGCTTGACGCGGGCTGGCTGATCCTGCCTGAGGTCGACGGCGAGGCGACGTTCACGACCGCTGAGGTCGCCGAGGCGCTCGGACGCACCGAGCAGACCGTCGCCGGGCGCATCCGCGCCGGCGAGCTGCCCGCCGTCCGGTACCAGGGCGGGTACCTGATCCGCGAGTCTGACTTCCTGGCGGAGCTGGAGCGAGTCGCCGGCCAGGTTTCCCTCAAGGACCTCGCCGCCGAAGTCCTGCGTGACTACGACGTCGTCCGGCACTACATCCGTCGCGCCGGGCTTGCGCTCGAGGAGTTCACCGCGCGTGACGCCCACGCACCGGTCGACACCGCTGAGAACGTTCGCCTGTACTTCAAGGAACAGGACGCCTTGCTGCAGCGAGCCACCCGGCTGAGCACGCTCGCAAAGGAGATTGGAGTCTCCGTGGCGATGCTCGATACCCGCATCAGGAAGGGCCTCCTGGTCGAGGATCCGGTTCGCGAGCACGGCGGCCTTCGGATGGTCACGAACGAGAGCGCCGAGGCCACGCGCACCTTCTTCGCCCGAGTGCGCCGGCGCTGAGACCAGACCGCAGGTTGGTTCTCGATTGCAGTGACTTCGGAGGAACCCGACCGGGCCCGGGACTCTTCGAGACCACAAGACGTAGTGCCTGGGCGGCCGCGCCGGCCGTAGATTTCCCGCAACTTCGAACACACTGTCGAGTGACAGGTGTGTCTGAAGTGAAGGGAGGTGATGTCCATGGCGAAGGGGAGTAAGTCCGGCGGAGGAAAGTTCCGCAGCGCGATCTCGGGCCGTTACGTGACGGCGAAGCACGGGAAGGCGAGTCCGAAGACGACGGTGAAGGAGTCCAAGTGACCCGGTTAGCGACGGGGAAGTCGCTGTGCACCGTCTGACGGCTCCGACCGTCTCACCGGCGGCCCTCGAGTCCTTGGCTCGAGGGCCGTCTCGCCTCGGGCTGGGCTATCTGAGCCGAGCAAGCAAGGGAGATCGGCGAGTCCGCACCAGCAACGCCGGTTCGCAACATCGCGGAATGACCTAAGCCCGGGGATGGCGCTTGCGTGGGAGGAAGCGGCACCCTGACGGTAGGCCGCTCATGAGCGGCGCAGGTGGGCGAGGGGGTCGTGCCATGGTCGAGGACCTGTCGGGTGACCCGTCGGGGCCTGGTGACAGCACGGCCCCCAGGCTGTCCGTGCGTCAGGCCGCCTTCATTGGAGTCGGCTCGATGGTCGGCGCCGGCATCTTCGCGCTGCTCGGCTCGGCCGGCGAGGTCGCCGGCGCTGCGGTGTGGGTTTCCTTCCTGCTCGCCGGCATCGTCGCCGTGCTGCAGGGCTACTCGTTCGCGAAGTTGGGCGCGCGCTACCCATCGGGCGGAGGATTCCTCGAGTACGTGATCCGCGGCTGGGGCGATGGCCACTTCACAGGTGCGATCGCCTGGATGCTGCTCGCGGTGAACGCGATCATCACCGCGATGGTCGCCGTCTCCTTCGGAAGCTACGCGAGCGACGCGTTCACCAACGACGACGCCTGGGTCAAGCCGTTCGCCGTCCTGGTGCTGCTGGTGATGACGGCGCTGAACGTGCTCGGGTCGCGGACGGTCGCCCGAGCACAGACCGTCGTGGTCGTCGTGGTCGTCGGCATCCTGACAGTGTTCTCGGTCGCCACGCTCTCCTCCGCCGACCGCGACCTGCTGGCGTTCTCCGGGTACCCACCGTTCGCCGACATCGTCTCCAGCGTCGCACTGACCTTCTTCGCCTTCCTCGGCTTCGGCGTCATCACCTTCACGGCCAAGGACCTGGCCGATCCCCAGCGGCAGCTCCCAAGGGCCGTGTACCTGGCGCTGGGGATCGCAACCGTCGTCTACCTGGGTGTCTCCATCGGGGTGTTCGGAACCCTCACCGTGCAAGAGGTCATCGACTCCGGCGGCACCGCGCTCGCCGTTGCCGCCGAGCCGACGCTAGGCCAGGCCGGCTACTGGATGATGACGGTGACGGCGCTGTTCGCGACGGCAGGCGCCACCAACTCCGGGCTCTACCCGGCAACCGGTCTGGCCGACGAAATGGCCGCCCGTGGTCAGTTCCCACCCGCCATGGGCGCGCGGGTCGGCCGACGCGCCTCGACCGGGATCGTGACCACGGCGATCGCCGCCATCGTGCTGGCGGTCTTCTTCGACCTCAACGCGATCGCCTCGATCGGTAGCGCGGTCGCGCTAGTCGTCTTCGCGCTGGTCACCCTCGGCCACCTCCGCATCCGCCAGGAGACCGGAGCCAACCTGTGGGTACTCCTGGTCGCCGACCTAACGACCGTGGTCGTCTTGGTGTCGTTCACCGTGACCACGCTCGTCGACGAACCCGGGACACTCGTGGCCCTGCTCGTCATCCTGGCCCTGAGCGTCGCCCTCGACCTCATCTGGAAGAGCCACCGCCCCGACCCCGCCCAAGCATCCTGACCGGGGTCCAGTCTCGTACGCGGTATGACGCGGCTGCCCATGCGCGGATCGCGGCAGGTCCGTAGCACTACAGCACGACGATGGCGCGCGGACGAGAACGTCCGCGCGCTGCGGGCGACGTAGGCTCGGACGGTCGTAGCCCACCGCCGATCAGAACGGCCTTCTCGTTGTCGTGCCGAGGTGCGTCCGAACCAGCGCGAGACCGGCCGTCGTGTAGCTCTGTTGGGAGAAGTCGAGTTCCCAGCGCCTGTCCGCTTCGGCCAGAAGGTAGCTGCCGAGTCCGCGCCGATGCCACGCCGGATCGATCAAGAGGTTGACGTTCCCGCGTCGCTCATACGGAGGGAAGTCGCACCGGTAGTGGTACAGCAGACCCCGCACCTGTCCGGCGTTGTCACGCCAGGACAGGCAGTCCGCAGATTTACCGGTGCGGTGCCAAAGAACTTCGTGGCGGATTCCTGGCGGGCCGACGCGAGGATGCTCACGGGCCACTACGGGCCAGTTGTTGGCCATCATGCGGTCGTCGACGGTCGCGACCAAGGCGACTTCAGGGGTGTTCATCATGGCCAGCACGGTGCGGACACTTCCGGTCTGCGCAATCGACACAAGGCTCGGAACCACTCGCGACCTCGAGGCATCCGGCAGTGAGCGAGTTGACCTCAACCGCCCGGTTGCCCGTGGCAGGACGAGGAGACGACATGCGAGCAGTGGGGTACGTCCGGATCAGCAAGGCCGACCGCGACAAGACCGAGCAGGAGCAGCGGCTGTCGCTGCGGCAGCAGGAGGCCGAGGTCCGCGAGGCCTGCGAGGCCAGGGGCTGGGACCTGCTCCGGATCGTGGAGGACTTCGCCCTGTCGGGCATCGACGACGACCGCCTGGCTTCGCCGAGGTCGCCGCGCTTGTCGACGGCGGGGACGCCGACGTGGTCGTGGTGCGGCACGTGGACCGGCTCTACCGCAAGGGCTGGCGGCTGCTCCGGTTGGTGGACCCGGTGGCTGAGGGGGGAGCCGGGTGGAACATCTACTCCATCCAGCAGGCGTTCGACACCAGCACGCCGGAGGGATGGCTCGCCTTCGCCCAGTTCGCTCTTCGGTGACTTCGAGCGTCGCCTCTTCGGCAAGAGGACTTCGGCAGTCCTTGCCCAACTCCGCAGGGAGGGCAAGCACACCGGACGCCCCAGCGTCATCCCGGTCGAGGTCGAGGATCGCATCACCGCGCTCCATGCCGCGGGGCTCTCAGGTTCCGCTGTTGCCCGTCAGTTGATGGCGGAGGGAGTGCGCCGTCCGGTCAAGGACGACCGGACGGGAGAGGTCCGCGACGTCGAAACGTGGACGTACGAGCATGTGCTCGGTGCCGTCCGTCGGGCCGAGGCACGCGCACTCGGCGGTATCGCGTCGGCCTAGTCCGCACCATGGTCATGCGGACGAGGTAGTAGTAGGCGAGAGCCGACCTGAAGGGGCGCGACCTGCGACCGGCCTTCCTCTGCTGCTTGATACGGTCGATCAGCATCGCGTCGTCCTGATTGGACGGGTCCAGCACTCTCTCGCTGGCCGGGCGGTCGAAGGTGAAGTGGAGCCTGTCGGGCCCACGGGAGATCGTGGCCGTGGCTGGCCCGTAGGTGGTGATCGTGAAGATCTCAGGCGTGCCCTCCACGGTCTGGTCGAGCCGTGCGGCCACTCCCTCCCAGACGGCCAGCGCAACCGTCTCGCTCATCCAGTACCAGCGCGCCAGGGCCATGCGCAGCCCCGCGACGTGCTGCATCTCGGCCACCAACTCGGCGCGACGGGGGTGACCCTTCGGGTAGATGCGAGCGGCCAGACGGACCACGAAGACCGGCGCGGCCCCGAGCACGAACAGCACGGCCAGCGTGGTCCAGGTCAACGTCAGGGCGCTCACGGTTCTACCGTCCCCGGACGCCGCCGGATGGCTGTGTGCCGGCGTGAGCGGTTAGCGGCGGGAGCCGAGGCGAGGAAGTCGCGGAGGTACTCCTCGCCCGAGTCGGTGATCCGGTAGTAGCGCCGGGCCGGTCGACCTGCTGCCGGCTGCTCCTCCCACCCGTCCGTCAAGTGTCCGGCCGCAAGCAGTTCAGCCAGGAACGGATACATAGACCCGGCACCCACCCCGGCCTGTCGGGATAGTTCGTAGCCCCACTTCACGCTCTGCGGGCCAGCCAAGAGGGCGGCAGCGATTGCCAATCGCGCCTGCGTCCGTCGAGCCTTCATGAGAGCACCTTAGCCGACATAGGTCGGTTAGTCGACATACCGAGCCGGAACTAGATCGGCTAACCCCTCCCCCTGAGGACGAGGTATCGTTGACCCGTCAACCAGTTGGTTGTCGAGGGGCCAGTGGCCCAGCCCTTGTGGGGCAAGTGATCGAGCAGTGCTCGCACCGTCCGTCCCACCTCACAAGGAGCACCCATGAATCTCACCAAGCAGGCTCCCGCTGGGGACGATCCGCTGAACACCGTAGCCCCGAGCGGCTTCTGCCAGTCGGTGTTCCGCAGTCGTCGCGACCCGAACATCGTCACCGACGACTCCGGTGCTTCTCTGGGGACGCAGGTCTACAACCACGGTTGGCTCCTCAGCGAGACGCTGGTCTCCTACCTGTCCGAGCAGAGCGTCGTGCAGAGCGTCAGTAGCCCGACGAGGGTGGGTATGAAGTACTCCCCGTGGTGGGGACGTCCGTGGTCAACGCGGCGCGAGTACTCACGGGATGGAGGCTGTGACCTGGCCCGGCGGTGTCGGCACGATCCGGCAGATCGTCTCGGGCGACGAGGGGCGGGACGCAGGGTGGCCACGATCCTCGACCTGCTGGCGGCGACAACCAGCACCCAGCGCGACACGATCGAGAGCACCTACTCGTCCACCAAGGCCTCCATCTACACGGCCCGGCAGAACCTGTACGCCGCTCCGGCGACGACCGCCGTCCGCAAGCAGGTCGCCGCTCGCTCGGAACGTGCCTGGTACCTCGCATGCAAAGCCGTCGATGCTGCCCGTGGCCCGTGGCTGGAGAACGCGCTCCAGGACGCCATGTGGGCCATCGTCGCCAAGGAGGCCGGGCTGATCGGCACGACGTTCACGACCGCGAACTACGAGACCATGGCCCAGCCCATTGACGCGGTCCTGGCGATGCCAACCGGGCTACTAGGGCGCTGGACGTGCCGCTGGGCCACGACATGCCCTGTCCGGCTTGCGGCCCAACTGATCGACGGCTCCCGCATTGCTGCCAGCGGGTGGTGCTAGCGGAGTTTCACAGCATCAAGCCTGCGCAACAAGAGCGAGGCGAGCGCGAGGTAGTCCAGGGCTTCGTCCGGCGTGTCGCCGACCTCGACTTCGTGCCCCCGTGGGTTCCGGATGCCTGCGGTGGCCCCTGCGAAGATGAACCTGTAGCCGCGCTGCTCGTCGAGGTCCGAGTCGGTCGAGAGGGCGTTCAACTGGAGGACGGGCTTCTCCTCGTTGAAGACGTTCATCATGAGGTCGAATCCGATCTTCCCGCGAACCCCGCTGATCCGCTTGACCTCCTTCTCGATGAACTTGAATGCGTGGAATACGGACTCCTCCCAGTGGCCGTCGTCGAAGAGTTTCCGGACCTTTGGCGGTAGGTCGGGGTGGATGTTCCGCGACTCGAAGGGGTGCGCCTCCTCGGCCTCGGCCTCCGGGATGATCTCGACGAGGGCGGCCTCCATGACCACGGCAGTGTCGGCGGCCTCTACGACGCGCTCGGCCTGCTCCGCGCCGACAGACCTCGCGATGCGTTCGAAGCGGTCCAGCGGGCCGCTCACGACATCAGGTGCTTTTTGATGCTCGCGAAGATGGCGTCGTAGGTGTCTGCGTCGCCGCCTGGCGGCAGATTGACCTCGACGCGGACGGTCAGCCCGACGTCCTGCCCGGTCTGCACCTTGACGCCGGTTCCGACCTCGCCGTCACCCTCGCCGGTCGCGGACGCAGTCGCGGCTTCCTTCTTCGGAGCCACCTTCCTGACCGCGGTCGTCTTCTTGGTCGCCCCGGTGTTGCCGGCGGCGGCGGTCTTCTTGGCAGCGGTGCTGCGGACGGGAGGAAGGTCGCCATGTCCCGCCAGCGCGGCCAGGGTCTGGAACGTCGTCGCCTGACGCTGACCGACAAGGTCAGAGGTCTTGTCGGAGGCGCGGAACCAGTGCACCAAGGCGCTCTTGTCGGCGTCGAGGGCCGCGTCGCCACCCATCTCATCGAAGAGCATCTGGTAGGCGTTCCGGAGCGTGCCCTCCAAGCCCGAGGCGAACGCGTCGTCATTGCCCCAGAAGTAGTCGGTCTTGTCCTCGACTCGGTTGCCCTCTTCGTCGATCAGGCCGAGGAACTTCAGGATCGAGATGACGTACGACTCGTTGGCGGGCGCGATGTTGAACCGCTTCAGGTAGCCTGCGTCGACTTTGGTCGGAAAGCCCTTTCGCAGTTGGCCAAACGTTGCGACGAGCCCTGCCGGTCCGGAGATGTACGGGTAGTTCGGCACGTTCTTTCCCCCTGTAGATCTTGTGGCGGCACCCTACCTGCGCTTACGGACAGTTGAAGGGGAGAAACGCGGTCCCTCACATGACACGCTCGACTGAGCGACTGAGATCGGACGCCAGAAAGTACCCGTTCAATACCGGTTTGTACGCAAGCCGTCAAGACGATGTTGCTTCGGCGGTGATTAGCGAGCGTCATTCTGGGCGGAATAGGGCAGGCGACGGCGTCCCCAATCGTATGGATGCGAGTGAAGGTATTGCTCCCGTCGGTGGGCGATCCGTTGTGCCACGACCTGGCTGAGGGCGGCCCAACAGGCACTCGCATGGTGATCGGTGCGGACGAGGCGCGCCCTCGACTTGGGGACGGGTCGAACCGATCCCATGACAGCTGGTGGACGAACCCGGCCAGGCGTGGGCGATTCCTGATCACCTAGCCTTCCGATGCCAAGTACCTAAGGACGAACGGGAGAGTGGAGATCCGCTCAAGCTCGGTGCGCGCGAAGACTCGCTGCGGCCTTCCGGGGCCCATTTGGACTCGTCGCGCGTGGACGAGCCCGCGGTTGTCCCAATGTCTGAGGGCACTAGCTCGGACGCCGAGGAGGGCCGCCGCTTCTTCGATGCCCAGTTCCCGTGGACGGGTAGAGATGTCACTTGCTGGCCGGTAGTGCGACTCGTCACGCACGATCGTGAAGGGTCCATCGAGCAGCGTCCGCCCCGGCTCGTAGACGTCCTCCGCGAGGTCCCAGTACTCCAAGTAGGCCGCCGGGAAGACCACGTGGGCGTAACGCTGGTTCGGTAGGCGCCGGCAGTCGGGGCAGAGCAGCCCGTAGCCACCATCCACGAGGGTCTCGGGTACGGGGATGTAGTGGCTTGCCCATCGGTGACCCTCGGCGGCGGGACAGCCGTCGTGCGGGCAGGCGCGGAGCCGGACGACATTGCGGTTTGCTCGGTCTCGTACCAAGACCTTGGTGAACTTCGAGGTTGTGCCGCCGTCGGTGAGGTAGTTGATCTCGCCCACGCCGGCGCTGAGGCTGCGGGCAAGTTCTTGCACGAGGACCCCGTCGCCATGCCGGGTCTGGCTGAGCATGGCGTTGAGGGCGCGACGGGCGAGTTGGGTGCGGCCGTAGACCCATCGGAAGTGGTGGTGCTGATCGCTGAGGTAGACGGTGCCGAGGTGTTGCCGAAAGCCCTGCTGGAGATGTGCGGCCGCATCATAGTCGTCGGTCACTGTCGCCCAGACCGCGAGTCTCGCCTGGGGGATTGGGCAGTCCAGGAGGCCCTCGCGCAACCCGCGCTTGGTCAATTCCTTGTCGGCAAGCCACCCACGGATGCGCGTGAGGGCGCGCTTGCGCTCGCCCTGATGCAGGTCGAGCGCATCCGATAGCGGCAATCCGTCTCGCAGGTGTACGGCAGCGAGAGCCTCGGCAAGCGCCGGCGCCGAGGAAGACGAGGTGGATGGCCGTCGCTGGTTCACGAGCGGCAGGCGTCCCGACGCGTGGGTGATGGTCTCGCCGTCCCTTGTCACGTGGGCTGTGCCCGACCACCAAGCGAGCCGTGGGTTCGTATCGTCGGGCACGAGGCGGAACGTGTCCCGGAAGACGGCCACGAAGGCGTCCGACACTTCCCGGACGAAACGGGGTTGAGGCTCATCTGCCTTGGCCTCGAGGACGTCAGCCAGGACGGATAGCTCCGTCAGGTCGAGTTCGACCTGGCGCGTCCCGCTGAGGGTGCTTGCCTCTGCTCGTAGGGAGGCGGCGGTGGCGCGGGCCGCTTCTGCCGACCGTGCGGCTTCGGCGGCGTCCTCCTGGTACGGATGCGCGGCCTTGAGGGCGTCGTCACTGGTCATGTCGTCGTGCTGTCCGAGGGCTGCCGCAGCCATGACGCGGAACGCGGCCGCCTGCCTTGCGTGGTCGTCGGCCTCCCGCTCGGCCGTTGAGGCGTCGCGCTCGAGTCGGGTACGGCGATCGGTGCCGGACTTCACGCGTCGAGAAGATGTGAATTGGACAGTGCCCTCTCCGGCCTCGTGCACGATCCGCCGAAGGAACCCGACAACGCTTCGCGCGAGGGCCCCATCGGCCACTGTCACCACATGAGTGCCTTCTCTCGTGTCCCAGCCGCGCTCCTGAGGCATGCGCTCGCGAACTGTGAGCAGGCCCGCGCCAGCCCCACAGATCTTGCGTTCCACCCTCCGAAATGCACCGTCCTCGTCGACCTGAAGCTGCTCCCCAGGAGTCAGCCCGCTGAGGGTGCTTCGGTCGATCCACGTCGCAAGCCCGACGAACGGCCGCCGTGCGTCGTCGTCAACGCTGGTGGCGCCGCCGCGGCCTCGGTTCAAGGTGGGCTGGTCGTTCGCCGGCAAGCTCGCATCTGCGCGGTGGTATCGCTTCTCGATGGCTTCCCACTGACTACGCCTCAGATGCAGGCCCTCGACCGGATCTGTCGAATCGTCGATCGGGGTCGCGCGATCGTCAGGCATGATGGGGAGGCCCCAGTCGAGCTCGAAGTCCATGTAGCCGTAGTGCCGAAGGTCCAGTGGCGACCTGCCTCGCTCACGCTCATGCCACACAGGCTCAGGCCCGCTGGCGAACTGAACCTTGGCGCCATCGACCATGGCCTTGCCAGGTGCGGGGGCCACGATCCGGAACGGGTAGCGGCCGGTGCGGTAGGCCCGGCGTGCTGGCTCGCGAAATAGCGTAGCCACGGCCGCCTCGCGGCGAGCCTTGTCGCGCTCAGCTGTGTCGCGGTTGGTGCCGGGATACGCCTCAGCCAGAGTCTTCATCGACCCGTCCGGTCGACGGTGTTGTGGGTGCCGCATCAGCAGACCCTTCTCGACGGCGAGGTCAGTGATGCGCGCCATCGGTACGCCACGGGCGCAGGCAGCGTAGAGCTCCGCAACGACCGCGATCTCACCGGGCAACCAGTGGACGGTGTTCTTGTCGCGCCCGACACCGAGACGAGCACCCGAGGGTAGGTGGAACTCGGGGCGGGTCCACTCGTGGTTCTGGCACTTGGAGTAGGCGCCGCTGAACTGTTTCTCGGCGTCCGCGAGCTTGTTCGCGATCGCGACCACCTGCTCGACTTCCGAACCCAGCGCGCTCACGTCTCGTCGGTTGCCGTCCACCCACAGTGTCAGCAGGTGGGCCCGTCGGGCGATCGTTTCCTTGAGGTAGGCGCCGTGGCGGCTGTTGCGGAGCATTCGGTCCCAGCGCGAAAACATGAGGTCCGTCAGGTGGCCTTCGTGCGCGACGACCGCCAGCCGGACCAACTGCGTGAACAGGTTGTGGCCGAAGTCGTCGACGTCGTCTTGGTCTTCGATGTTGTCCTCTGCCGCCGAGTTCAGAACGTCGATGACCAGAACGCGGCCGACCACACATGCGAAGGCAACCAGCGCGTTAGGGCTCACAGCGGAGCGGCTGACCTGGTGTGCGTAGATCGGAACCATGCCGAGTCGGGTGCGCTCCTCCATCGCTCGTCGGCCGCTAGCGCCCCCACAGACCTCGAACACCCACGCGTCCCTCTGCTTCAGGGACGTCAGCTCGGGGTACAGGACCCCGTACTTGGCGACGCCCGAATCGGTCTGCGTCTCGAACTTCGCGCTGGTCTCGGCGCTGATCCGATTCACCAGCGCGGCCGCGACGTCCCGAGTCTGCAGCCCGGCTCTCTCGAAGACGGCTAGGGCGCGGTCGCTCTTGTTTTCTCGCGCGTACTTGTTGTTGAACGGCATGGATTCTCCTGGCGGTAGGGCGGTGTTGCCGGGAGACCGTGCTCGGTCCTCGTCGAGATGCAATAGGCTCACAAGTTGTGTAGGGCACATCGTTGAGCTGACTCAACAGGCCGCCATCGCTCACCGAAATTCGAATGTCATCAGACTGATGTCGGGTCAGCCGTTGCCCTGGCTGCGGTCGCTGTGAGGGTCGTCGACGACCAGAACCTTGAACAACAGTCGATCGCCAGACCAGCCCTCTGGCGATGGAGATTCCGGGTCCTCGGCCCATCGCAGGAGCTTTCGAACGAATGCGGGGTCGGTGAGCGGCGCGGCCATCGTTTCTGCGCGTTCCGTGGCCGATGTTGAGTCAACTGACATGGTCGGGACCGTCCGCCGCGTCTGTCCATCCGCAACCTGCTCACCGGACAAGGCGTGGCCAGGTTGAACCACCCAGCGACTTCGTTGGCGTCTCACGCCCAGCGCTGGTCATACGACTGCGGCCGGCACTGTGAAGTGCCGGCCGCAGTAGGTGGAGCTAGTCGCCTAGATCGGCGATTCGGGCAAGGATGCTCTCGATCCCGTACCGACCAGAGCACACGGCGCAGTCGAATCCGAGGGGACTGTCGCCGCGGTTGTGGATCAACGCGGCGTCGCTAACGGCGTACTCCGCCATGAGCGCTGCGGCCGCGGCCCGGTCGGGGATGAGGTCCTCGATCGCGGACTCGGCGAGAACGACCTGGCGATCGAGTCCCGGAGCGTCGTGCAGGCCGAGGCAGCTGGCCTCGGCGATGGCCTGGGCGGCGTACTTGCGCGCGGCGACCAGCCACCGCAGTCGGCGCTGCTTGGTCGGAGGGAGGGAATCGTGGACGCGCTTCTCGAGGTCCATTTCCAACTGATTGGGCATGGGTTCTTCTCCATTGGTTTGGGCACCCGGGACCCGGTGGGACCCGTGATGCGGACACGGGGTGTCGGGTGCGGACCGTGAGCGCGCGGGCAGCAGGCCCAACCAATGACTTCAGCTCTTCGAGGAGAGGTGCCGCGCTCGGGCGGTGGCGAGCACGACCGCGGTGTCCAAGCTCGGTGCGGGCCAAACGAGGCAGAGCTCGAGCCATGCTGGGTCGAGCCCAACCAGCAGCGCGTGCGCCGCGAGGACCACGTCGATGAGCACGTCCCGAGCGGAGGATTCGGCCGGGCAGTCTGCGAGCACCGCGTCGTGCAGGTGGGCGAGATCCCAGCCCGCGTCGAGCGCATCGCCGATCGCGAGAGCCAGGGGGGTGAGCGTGTGCGTGGGGATGCCTCCAGGGGTGCTCATGAACGGCATGGTTCGGCGCAGATCGGAGCGCGCAATGATTCACCGCTAGGACTTCGTCACAGTCGCCACTCCGTGCGAGCGGTCGACGCCGGGTGCTGGTCAGCGGAGCACTCGGAGGGCGAGCGGAATCTGCGCCTTGAGGCAGAGCTCTGTCTGATACATGCCGGCGGGCTGGCACTCCGCGCGCGGGTCAGCGCTTCCCAAGTGTTGGGCCTGGCTCACGGCGAGGGCGCAGGCGGCGTCGAGGAAGTCGATGCCGCCGGCGTTGTCGAAGGTCTCAACACGGATCAGCGAGAATCCCCACGGGTGCGCTCCGGTGGCTGTGCGCAGACGGACAAATGCGGTGAGGCGGTCGCTCTCACCTTGGCAGAGCGCCGAAAGTCTCAAGGCAGGACTACGCCACCCCCCGATAGCGGGGAAGAGGGCCGGGTCGCTGATCCAGGTGGTGTCCAGAGCCGACTTCACGATGCCGATCGCGTCGTCACGACCGCATCCGGGCGGCAGCGAGCCGTCCACCACCACGACCTGCCCGGGAGGACAGGGCGTTGACGCGAGGACCTGGGCCTCGAGCTTCTGCCGCGTCTGGTCAATCCAGGCATCCGTGGCGAGCGCGAGATTCGAAGGGTGGATCTCGCGGAGTTCAACGATCGGCACGGCCCCCGCGTTGCGCACGAGCCCCACGTCCCGAGCGCTGCACACGACCGCGAGGCGCTGTTCGAAGGACGTGAGCGCCCGATTGTGAACCGTGCCTGCCGCGACCCACGTGAGGGTCAGATCCCGGTGTTCATTTCGGGCGAGAACAGAGCGTGCTTGGACGCCGTCCAGGAAGCCCGCGGTCGCCAACCGTGTTGCGGTGATCTTCCGAGGCGCGGTCTCGACCAAGCTGGTGATGCGCTGGTAGTGAGCTGGGGTGGCCGACGAGGACACACGGAGGTGAGACAGCGCCTGCGCCAGGCCCTTGAGGTCGGCAGGCGTCTGGTCGGGGGGCCAGGGAACGGGATCAGCGGGGGTGGGCTGGTTGGGGGACACGGAGACCTCCGGTGGGCTCGTTTGGGAGCGGCCGGCGGATGCCGGCGACCGAGAGGGTGCCGGGGGATGTCCGCCGTGCAGTGGGTGAGCGCGCGAAGCTCTCGCCGCGGCGAAGCCGTGACGTGAACCAGCGCACGTGGTGGACGGTTGCCGACCTTGGCGTCCTGGACCCTTCGTGCTATCAGCCCAGGCTGATGGACCCCGGCGGCCCCCAGCACGCACCAGACGCTTCTGACGCGTAGAAGCCGGTGTGCGCACCCGGGGTTCCTTCGCCTACTCCTCCGGCGTACCAAGGACGCGTATTCGATTCCCGTGGGCTTCAACGGGAGGTCTTCGCAGAATTGGCGGAGATTCTTCGCAGATTGCCGGTCATCGCGGCGCACGCCGCGGAGAGCCAGCCCTCTTGAACGAGAGCCGCCCTGACACCCGTCGGGGCGGCTCTCGTGTCTTCAAGTGCCTGTGGGTGGAGCCGTCTAGGGTTGCCCGGTGATCACCGGTGAGCTCAAGAGCAAGATCGACAGGATCTGGGACGCGTTCTGGTCTGGCGGCATCTCCAACCCGCTGGAGGTGATTGAGCAGATTACCTACCTGCTGTTCATCCGCCGCCTCGACGACCTGCAGACCCTGGCCGAGAAGAAGTCGAACAGGACGGGCAGACCGATCGAGAACCCGGTGTTCCAGTCTGGTCAGGCCGAACTGCGGTGGTCGCACTTCAAGGATCTCGAGCCCGGCGTCATGTACAAGGTGGTCGGGGAGCAGGTGTTCCCCTACCTCCGCCAGCTCGGCGGTGACGGTTCCACGTACTCCGAGCACATGAAGGACGCCAGGTTCACCATCCCGACGCCGGCACTGCTGTCCCGGGTTGTCGACATGCTCGACGACGTGCCGATGCAGGACCGCGACACCAACGGCGACCTGTACGAGTACATGCTCAGCAAGATTGCGTCGGCCGGGCAGAACGGTCAGTTCCGCACTCCGCGGCACATCATCCAGTTGATGGTCGACTTGACTGCGCCCGGCCCGACCGACCAGATCTGCGACCCAGCCTGCGGTACCGCCGGTTTCCTCGTGGCTTCCTCGGAGTACGTGCGCACCCAACACCCGTCCGTTATGACCGACGAGCAGCAGCGTCAGCATTACCACCGCAGCATGTTCCACGGCTACGACTTCGACTCCACGATGTTGCGTATCGGAAGCATGAACATGCTTCTTCATGGTGTCGAGAGCCCCGACATTCGCTACCGCGACTCGCTCTCGGAAGGGGCCGCCGGGGAGGAGGGCTTGTACAGCCTCATTCTGGCGAATCCGCCGTTCGCCGGCAGCCTGGACTACGAGTCCACGTCCAAGGACCTTCAGCGCGTCGTCAAGACCAAGAAGACCGAACTGCTCTTCCTTGCACTCTTCCTCCGCCTGTTGAAGCCGGGCGGCCGGGCCGCCGTCATCGTCCCCGACGGGGTCCTCTTCGGGTCCTCCAAGGCGCACAAAGACCTGCGCCGGATTCTGGTCGAAGACCAGAAGCTCGATGCCGTGGTGAAGCTGCCATCTGGTGTCTTCCGGCCCTACGCCGGGGTCTCGACCGCGATCCTCTTCTTCACCAAGACCAACAGCGGTGGGACCGATCATGTCTGGTTCTACGACGTCCAGGCGGACGGATTCAGTCTCGACGACAAGCGCACGCCTGTCGCGGCCAATGACCTGCCTGACGTCCTCGCCCGATGGGCTCAGCGCGACCGCGAAGAACGGGATCGTCCTCGGACCGAGCAGAGCTTCTGTGTGCAAAAAGAGGACATCGTCGGGCAGGGTTACGACCTTTCCCTGAACCGGTACAAGCAGGTCGTGCACGACGAGGTCGAGCACCGCCCACCACTCGAAATCATTGCTGACCTCGAGGAGCTGGATGGCGAGATCCAGCGCGGGCTGGCCGACTTGAAGGGCATGCTCTCTTGAAGCGAGTGGCATTGGGTGAGTGCTGCGAGATCGTGTCTGGTGCGACGCCCAAGAGCGCCGTAGCCGAGTACTGGGGCGGGGACATCTCGTGGGCGACGCCTGCCGACCTGAGCGTGCTTGAGCGTGCATACATCGGGAGCACGCCACGCAAGCTCACTGCCGCCGGACTGGCCAGCTGCTCTGCGAGGATCCTGCCGGTGGGCTCTGTGCTTCTGAGCTCACGGGCACCCATCGGACACGTGGCCATCAACACGATTCCGATGGCGACGAATCAGGGCTTCAAGAGCCTCATTCCAAAGGCTGGCCTCGTTGATGCCAAGTACCTCTACCACTGGCTCAGCTCCCACAAGGAATACCTGCAGTCATTGGGTAACGGGGCGACGTTCAAGGAGGTCTCGAAGGCAACCGTTGCGCGGGTCGAAGTGCCTCTCCCGTCCGTCCAAGAGCAGCGCCGCATCGCCGCCATCCTCGATCAGGCTGACGAGCTCCGCACCAAGCGGCGCCAAGCCCTCGCCTACCTCAATGCCCTTCCGCAGGCACTCTTCCGCGAGATGTTCGACGATTGCGCTTCAGAACCTGTGCCGCTCGCCGAGCTCTGCACGCGGATCACCGACGGAACACACCAATCGCCGACCTGGGCGCAAACGGGTCATCCCTTTCTCTTCGTCAGCAACATCGCCTCTGGCGAGATCGACCTGGAGACGAGCAAATTCATCTCCGACGAAACACATGCAGAACTGACAGCCCGTTGCCCCATTGAGCCAGGTGACGTCCTCTACTCGACGGTCGGTTCGTACGGCGTTCCGGCAGTTGTGCGAACGGCGAGGAAGTTCGCTTTCCAGAGGCACATCGCACATCTGAAACCGCATCGCGAGCTCATTCATCCGGAGTTTCTCTGGGTTCAGATGGCGTCACCAGCGGTGAGGCGGCAAGCCGACGCCGCCGCAAGAGGCGCGGCCCAGAAGACCGTGAACTTGAAGGACATCAAGGCCTTCTATGTCATCGCTCCCCCAATGGAACAGCAGTTGCGCTTCGTGGTGCGCATGCAGGCGATCAGGGCCTTGGGGTTGAGAGCCCAAGACGGCCTAGAAGCTCTACTTGAGCTCCGCGAATCGCTACGGACCTCTGCATTCACAGGGTCCCTCCGCGAATCGGCCGATACGTTCAATCTAGGCATCTAAAGGGCATCCGGGGGACTCAGGCGTGAGCAACTTCGACTTCATCAAGACCGTGTGGCCGGAGGTCCACACGGACTGCGTGCGCGCCGAGGGATACCTCGCGTCTGACCCGCGCACCGCGTGCATCTACGCCCGCCGGGGGGCCGAACAGCTGGTCGGGCTGATCTACGACGTCGACAGGCTGCCGGTGCCCTACCGGGACGACTTGTCTGCGCGGATCAACGAGCCGGCCTTCCAGCGCCGGGTGGGTGTGGGGATCGGGCAGAAGCTGAACCTGATCCGGAAGTTGGGCAACCGCGCCGTGCACGACGTGCAGCCGCTGCCTCCTCGCGTCGCGGTCGACGTGCTCCGCGAGTTGCACCACATCGTGGTGTGGACGGCGTTCCGCTACTCCACCGACCCGGCCGCGGTGCCCACCGGCGCCGTGTTCGACCCGAAGCTGGCAGGGCAGAACACTCCGCTGAGCCGGGCCGAGGTCGCGCAGCTGGCGGAGAAGTTCCGGCAGCAGGACGAGGCACACGCCCGCGCGCTGCGGGAGCGTGACGACCTCGCCGCGGCGAAGGACGCCGAGATCGCGGAGCTCCGCCGGCAGATCGAGGCGGCGCAGGCCGCGACCGCCGCGATCGACACCCACGACTACTCCGAGGCGCAGACGCGCGAGCTGATCATCGACGAGCTGCTCCGCGAAGCCGGCTGGCTGCTCACCGAGGCTCGGGACCGCGAGTTCGAGGTCACCGGGATGCCCAACGCCCAGGGTGTGGGCTTCGTGGACTACGTGCTGTGGGGGAGCGACGGGTTACCGCTGGCGGTGGTGGAGGCCAAGAAGACCACCGTCGAGCCCGCGATCGGTCAGCAGCAGGCCAAGCTCTACGCCGACTGCCTTCAGCAGATGACCGGCCGCCGGCCGGTGATCTTCTACACCAACGGCTATCATACCTGGCTGTGGGACGACGCCGCCGGATACCCACCCCGCCGGATGGAGGGGTTCCTCACCGCCGACGAGCTCGAACTGACGGTGCAGCGCCGCACGGGCCGCCTCCCGCTGGCGGACACCACCATCGACAAGGACATCGTCGGCCGCCACTACCAGCAACGCGCCATCCGCGCCGTGGGCGACGCATTCACCGCCAAGCAACGCGACGCCCTGCTCGTGATGGCCACTGGATCGGGCAAGACCCGCACCACCATCGCCCTGGTCGACCAGCTGATGCGCGCCGGCTGGGTGAAGCGGGTGCTGTTCCTGGCCGACCGCACCGCACTGGTCAACCAGGCCGTCAACGCCTTCAAGACCCACCTGCCGAACGTCACCACGGTGAACCTGGTGACCGAGAAGAACGCCGACGGCCGGGTGTTCGTCTCCAGCTACCCGACGATGATGAACCTGATCGACGAGACCGACGCCGGCCGGCGGCTGTTCGGGCCCGGCTACTTCGACCTGGTCGTCATCGACGAGGCACACCGGTCGGTCTACCAGCGCTACCGCGCCATCTTCGGCTGGTTCGACTCCCTGCTGGTCGGCCTCACCGCAACCCCCAAGGACGAGGTCGACCGCAACACCTACAGCCTGTTCCACCTCGAGGACGGCGTCCCCACCGACGCCTACAGCCTCGACGAAGCCGTCGCGGAGGGTTACCTCGTGCCCCCGGTGGGCGTCTCGGTCCCGACCAAGTTCCTGCGCCAGGGCATCCGGTACGACGACCTGTCGGAGGAGGAGAAGGACGACTGGGACTCCCTGGAGTGGAACGAGGACGGCGAGGTCCCCGACGCGGTGTCCGCCGAAGACCTCAACCGGTTCCTATTCAACGCCGACACCGTCGACAAGGTGCTCGCCACCCTGATGACCGACGGGCACAAGGTCGCCGGCGGCGACCGCATCGGCAAGACCATCATCTTCGCCAAGAGCCAGAAGCACGCGGAGTTCATCGAGCAACGGTTCAACCTCAACTACCCCGAGCACGCCGGCCACCTGGCCCGGGTGATCACCCACTCGGTGACCTACGCCCAGTCCCTCATCGACGACTTCTCGATCAAGGACAGGGCCCCGCACATCGCCATCTCCGTCGACATGCTCGACACCGGCATCGACGTCCCCGAGGTCGTCAACCTGGTCTTCTTCAAGATGGTCCGCGCCAAGAGCAAGTTCTGGCAGATGATCGGCCGCGGCACCCGCCTGTGCCCGGACCTGTTCGGACCCGGGCAGGACAAGAAGAACTTCTACGTCTTCGACTTCTGCGGCAACCTCGAGTTCTTCAGCCAGGACCTTCCCACCTCGGAGGGCTCGGTGCAGAAGTCCCTGGCCGAGCGGCTCTTCGAGGCCCGCCTCGGCCTGGTCACCGCCCTCGACCATGCCGTCGCCACGGACGCCGAGGATCCGCCGGTGGGCGAGGGCGAAACCTCCGAACGCGGGCTGCGCGTCGACGTGGCCTGGTCGCTGCACCAGGTCGTCACCGGCATGAACCTCGAGAACTTCCTGGTCCGCCCCGCCCGGCAGTGGGTGGAGAAGTACCGCGACTGGAACGCCTGGCAGGACCTGCCCCCCGAGGAGGCCGGCGACGTCGCCCGACACCTGGCCGGACTGCCGTCCTCCGAACGCGACGACGACGAGGACGCCAAGCGGTTCGACCTCATCCTGCTGCGGCTGCAGCTCGCCCGCCTCGATGGCGACGCCGTCCTCTTCGAGCGGCTGCGTACCCAGGTCCAGGACATCGCCGGCGCCCTGCTCGGCCAGACGACGATCCCCTCGGTCAAGGCCCAGGAGCTGCTGCTCGACCAGCTGGCGGGTGACTCCTGGTGGGTGGACGTCACCCTGCCGCTGCTCGAGCTCGCCCGCCGCCGGGTCCGTGGCCTGGTGCGGTTCGTGGAGAAGTCCCGGCGCGCGATCGTCTACTCCGACTTCGCCGACGAGCTGGGCGAGGGCACCGTGGTCGACCTCCCCGGCGTCACCCCAGGCACCAACTGGGAGCGGTTCCGGGCCAAGGCCCGTGCCTACCTCCGCGACCACGAGGACCACCTCGCCCTGCAGCGGCTACGCCGCAACCTGCAGCTCACCCCCGAGGACCTGGCAGCCCTGGAGACCATGCTGCTCGAGTCCGGCGCCGGTACCCAGGAAGACATCGCCCGGGCCCGGGAGGAAGCGCACGGCCTCGGCCTCTTCGTCCGCTCCCTGGTCGGCCTGGACCGAGAGGCCGCGACCGCGGCGTTCGACCGCTACCTCACCGATGCCACCTTCTCGGCCAACCAGCTCCGGTTCATCCAGCTCATCGTCGAGCACCTCACCGCCAACGGCGTCATGGAGGTCGCCCGACTGTATGAGTCGCCGTTCACCGACAACGCCCCCCAGGGACCGGACATGATCTTCACCGAGGACCAGGTCGACGACCTGGTGGCGATCCTCGGCCAGGTCCGCGACCGCGCCCTGCCCGACGTCACGGTCGCCTGACCGGCCTCGTCGCCGAGTCCTCGCGTACTCACAGATCTTCCGCTGTTGAATTCTCAAGGTGCAGGCGCCGCGGGAGGCGGTGCTGTCATTCCGGTCAGGCCGCGCGCAACGGCGTGACTTCCTCGCCAGGACCGGTGCCGAGGTAGCCGGCGTCGATGGCCTTGGCCTGCTCACGGGTGAGGTCGGTGAAGCCCCAGTCGTGCGGGTCGGGCTGGAGCAGCGGGTGATGTGCCGGGCCACGACCGGTCTCCTCGTGCCAGGCGCGCAGCTGCTCCTCGTTGAACACGGCTCCCTTGAGCCCGTTGATCAGGTTGGCCATCGCCAGGCCCGGCAGCCGGTTCTGACCTCGGCGCATCCGCTGCCGGCTGCTGCTCTTGAGGATCCCGAACGCCCCCTCGACCAAGCTCCGCAGGTTCCGCTCGCGCCGCCAGCGGCGAGTGCCGACGTACTCGGGCTGCATCAGCTTGCGCTGGTCGTGAGGCTTGGTGGGATCAGGGGTGAAGTCCATGGTCTTGTTGGTGCAGCACCCGCGGGTCTGCCAATCCTCCGGAGGGGTGACGATCGGCAGTTCGCGGACCTGGGCGGCGGCCACCTGGGCCGCGCCGCGCGCCCAGCAGCCGGTCCGGCCGGCCATCGCCGGGCAGATCCACTTGCTGGACCGGTTGGCGCCCAGGCCGGACTCCTTGCGGTCGAAGGCCCAGTCGGCCCTGAACTGCTCGACGGCCTCGTAGTGGTCCTTGTCCTCGTCCCGGGCGAAGTCGGCCGGCATCGGCCGCTGGTCCATCGGGGCAGCCGGGCAGTGCATCCACCCGAACTGCATCAGGGCGCCGTTGATGTCGACGATGCCGGCGGAGTCCGACCGCATGGCCAGGCTCTGCTTGATGCCCCGCTGGGCGAGCGGGACGGCCCAACGGTCGGCCTTGAGGTTGGTGTAGAGCAGGTCGCCGATGAGCCGGGTGACCTTGGACCGTTCCGCCGCGCGGTCGATCAGCCGCAAGGAGGCATCGACGACATCGGCGTTGGCCGGGACCACCACGAGGCCCTCGATCAGCAGCGGCTCCGCGTCAGCCGGCATGCCGGGGTCGGGGGTGCGGACGAGCGTGTGCTGGTGAAAGCCGAAGCCGACCTCGCGCTTGCCGGTCTTGCTGGTCTTGTAGCCCCAGGCGGCGTCGAGGCAGCGGCCCCGTGCGCCGGCGGGCACGGGACGCTCCTCGTCGTCGGACGGTGCACTGCCGCCCTCCTCGTCCAGGGCAATGTCGGCGACCTCGAGGTCCTCGCTGCCGTCCTCGCTGGGGAGCTTGTCCTTGCCATTCTTGAGGTCCTTCTTGGCCTTGGTGCGCCCGGTCTCGGACCCGCGAGACCACACCCACTGGCCGGTGCCGTCGATGGCCAACGACGTCCCGACCCGGGGAACGACGGTGACAGTGATCAGCCGGTGCACGGCGTCCTCCACCAGGCTCCGCCGCCGCTCCCGCTCCGCATCGTCGAGGTTGGGCTGGGTGCCGTGACCGTAGTCGAGGGCGGCGCGGATCTTGGTGGTGGCGTTGATCAGGTCGTCGTAGCCGAGGCGCTCGTAGCCCTCCTCGACCCACAGCTCCTTGCGCGGCTTGCGGGACTTGGTGAGCCTGGCCGTCTCGGGGTCGTAGTCCCCGGGCAGCTTGGGAGCGCGGGTGGTCAGCGGGCGAAGGATTCCGAGCTCCCACTGCATGTCGCGCGGCAGCGCCTCGGTCAGCACCTCGTGCACCCCGCGCACCGTGGTCTCGTGACCGAGCCGGGTGCACAGCAGGACGCCGAGCAGCCAGAGCCGGATGTTCTCCCGGATGCGTCCCTTGCGTCCACGGCGGCCGGGCGGCGGCGGGGGAGCCAGGATGTCGAGGATCCCGCTGGTGTCGACGATGTGGATGCTGCGCTCCAGCATGGGGCGGGTGATGCGCTTGGCGCTCACAGCTGCTCACCCCGCAGGACCTGCACGCCCTCGACCGAGACCTGCTTGTGCTCGAGCCAGGGGCCGAGGTGGGGCTGAAGCTCGCTGAGCGTGCGTGCGGACTTCAGGCCGGCGGCCTGCAGGATGAGGGCGACCGGGATGGGGTCGGTCATCAGGTCGGCCAGCCAGGTGGCGCGGAGCCGCGCGGGCTCGATGTGGGCAACCTTGTGCAGGGCGGCCCGCTCGATCACCCGGGCGGCGGTGTTGCGGCGGTCCTGCTTGGTGCCGATGAGCAGCTCACCGGGACCGCGGTCGGTCAGTGCCTGCCGGAGCATGGCCTCGTAGGCGGCGCGCAGCGGCACCACCCGGGGGCGGGGCCCCTGGACGTGGATCAGGATGCCGTCCGGGCCGAGGTCCTCGATGTGGTCGGTGTAGAGGTCGCGCATGTCCACGCTGTCCTGACCACCGCCGGCTCCGAGGGCCACGACCAGGGTGAGGTCGCGGCTGCGGGCCTGGGTGGGCTGCACCTGGCTGACCCGGCGGATGACGGCCATCTCGGCGGGGGAGTAGCAGGGCTTGATCGCGCTGTGCCCGATCGGGGTCAGCTTGGCCGGCACGTCCGGTCCCGGGTTGGCGGTGCGGGCCAGGGCCAGCAGCCGGCGGCGGCGCTCGGCGCGCAGGTGGTCGCCGTCGTCGGCCATGCCGACCCGGACGAACTCGTCGATGAACGTCGTCGTCAGCAGGGTGGCGACGTCGAGGGCGGCGCCGCGGCCGAGGGCGTAGGCGGCGAGCTCGGTCAAGTGGGTGCAGTGCTTGCGGACGCTCTCGGTGCCCTGCAGCGACGAAGCTGCGATGGCGGCGTGCAGGAAGGGGCGGATCTTCTCCATCCGGCGGCCGGTGGGGTTGGCGGGCTGGTGGTTGTCGATGACGGCGGCGAGGTCGGCGCTCAGGGTGCGGGATGCCTGCGCTTCGGCCTCGGCGGCGGCGAGGGCGCGGGCGAAGGCGGCCTTGTTGGGCTTCTTGCGCCGCTGGTTCTGGCTGGTCATGAGGGTTCCGTTCCGTCCAGTCGCTCGGCTGTGGCGGGCGATCTGGATCGGTACCGTGACGACGCGGCCCCGCTGTGCAATGCCTGCACAACGGGGCCGTGGTGTTTCGAGACTTGGGCGGCTCGAGCGGGGTCAGATTCCCCGCAGCAGCGCGCGGACGTCCTCGCCGGGCAGCTTGGGCAGCTCCGCGGCAGAGGTCAGGGCGAGGTCGAGATCGCGCCGCGTCAGACCGTGCCGACCAATCGCGGTGGCGACCGGGGTCTCGGCGGTCAGCAGCTCGTGGGTCACCAGCGCCCGAAGGACCGGAACGGTCATGTCCATCCCGTGCTCGCGAGCGAAGGCTCGGGCGCGGCGCCAAGTGCTGGCTTCCGGGCTTGTCGTCTTCCTTCCCGCCACGCGGGCCGCCCTGGCCCGATCGAGCGCCTCCAAGAAGTCAGTGGCCCCCGTCTGGTCCACGTCTCCTCGCCGAGCGGCCGGAAGTGAAAGGAGGTCCCGTGCTGCCAGCTCCACTCGGTGCAGGTGGGGCACCAGATTGTGGCTGATCAGCGACGCGACCCGCTCTCCGTCGGAGCGCCGGGCCTGCCGCCAGGGAACCCCGTGGTGGACGCTCTGGAGCCGACGCAGGATGCCGCGCTTGTTCTCGCGCGTCTTCCGGCTGGCGGTGAGGGTGGCGTCGTAGGACAGAAGCGTGGTCTCGGACAGCAGTTCATCCAGCGTGAGGAGTCGGCCGCGGTCGAGGAGGTGCGCAGCAACGGCGCCGAGGACCTGGATGTCCTTCTCCACCCGGAGGCGGGTCAGTTCCCCGGCGTCCAGGACCAGGCGGGTCGCCTCACCGTGCACGGAAGTCCAGGCTTCGTCGGGTACACCGGTGGGGCGGTAGGCGAGCAGGAATTCCTCGAGTTCGGCGCGGTCCGCGCCGAGGCGCGGGGCGGCTGCGGGGTGGGTGTCTGTAGGCATGACCGGGCACTGTCCGGAGCGGTGCCGGATACGCCATCTACTGTCGCGAAGTCTGGCTCGAGTGTCCTGAGCCCGACGGGAACAGTCGCTTCTGGACAGGACGCTAGCGGTTCCGACGGGGACACTCCGCCACCTCCTCTCTGGACGCTCCCGCACACCGCCGTGAAGAGGACCCGTGCGCCTGCAGTCACCGCGACGTGTGCATCGGTAGGGGTGCGCGTCGGACGCGGTATGCGCGGCGAATCGCAGGATGCTGGGTGCGCAAAGTCGAGATGACCCCTACCAGCGGGCCCTACGCTCTCGTCATGCGACCCCACCCCGAATACCCGACCAAGGGCCCGACCAGGGCTGCGGCCGCGGCCGCACGCGACCGGAGACTGGGGGGCTCTCGTGGCTGAGAGCGGGTTCGGCCGACCGGTTCCCCAGGGCAGGGCCAGTGATGCCGACCTGGACCGGGTCGCGCGCAACCTGAAACGGTGGCAGTCCTTGGTCGCACCGCAACGAACCAACGTTCAAGCTCCGGCCTGGGCGGCAGACCACCTAGAGGACCGCGGCCTGACCGAGCAGGTGCAGTCGGCCTCCACCGCGAAGCAGCGGCAGATGGCGCAACTGCGGGTGGCCTATGGGGAGGCCGTCGCCCGGGTGCCTGGCGCTGAGAACGAAGACCTGCTGATCCTGCACAACCTGGGGCTGCTCCTCAGCGACCCTCCGGACGAGGAGCCCGCGTCTGCGGACCCAGTGCCTGCACCGGCCGCAAGCCCCAAGGTCCTCTCGTCCCTGTCGCTGGCCGAGGAGGGCCTCGCCGCCCAACGGCGGGGAGACCTCGACGAGGCGATCCGCTGCTTCACCGGCGTCCTCGACGGCGGGCACCTGGACGCCGACCTCGAGGCCGAGGTCATGTACTGGCTCGGCGTCGCCGTGAAGCAGCAAGGTGACCTCGAGAGTGCGGCTCGCTGGTTCAGAAGGGCCGCCGAGGCTGGCAGCCTCGAGGCCGCGGCCACACTCGGGCTGACCATGGGACAGGCCATGGGACAGCAGGTCAAGCCCGACGAAGCGATCCGATGGCTCACCGTTGCCGCCGAGGGCGGCCACGTCCGCGCGATGGCCGGCCTCGGCGCGCTGTTGCGAGTACGCAGCTTCGACCTGATCGAGCGCGGCGCGCTGGCGGCCGGCGGAGAGGCCGCAGCCCAAGGTTGGGCGTGGATCCGCAAGGCCGCCGAGGCAGGCGAGCCCACGGCCCTGTCCCTGGTCGCCGAAGCCGATGCCAACAGGCGCGAACATGAGCGGACCGCCCAGTCAGCCGCGGGTCCACAGAGGACGACCGCGCCCGCGAAGGGCGCCTGCTACATCGCCACCGCCGTGTACGGCTCCTACGACTCGGAGCCGGTGCTCACTCTCCGGCGGTTCCGCGACGAACACCTGGCCCGGTCCGCCACCGGCCGGGCCTTCATCCGTGTCTACTACACGCTCAGCCCGCACTTGGCCCGGCACTTCGAGAGCGCCGGAGCCTGGAACCGGGCCGCCAGGCGGGTCCTCGACGCCTTGGTGCGTCTCCTCGACGCGCGCAGCTGAGGCTGCTTCACTCGCGTCCCTCGGGGCACACCGGCGCGACTGAGACAGAGTGGGCGCCTTGGCTGGAGACTCGTGCTGTCCTCGCCATTCACTTCCATGAGGCACCGAGTGTCCCTCGTGGAACTCCCGCCCAACGTTCAAGACTCTCCACATGCACTTCGCATGGGACCCGTGCGGGGTCCCGGGCGCGGGTCCGAGACGTCGACGGGCACGCCGCTTCCGAGGTCGCTCCGTCCCCCGGGGAACCGCGGCAGCGTATACCTCGCCCCCGCTGCGCCCGGTCACTCGAATGTGCAGCGACACGCCGCCGGGCACGCCTAGGATCCGCCGTGAAGGTATGCCCGAGTGGAGACGGGGAGCTCGTGGGCAAGTCCAAATGGATACTCGCCGGGTGTGCGGCAGCGGTCTTCGTAGCGCTGCTGATCGCCGATGCGTCCAAGCCGGGCGACCCGGACCCGAATAACGGCGCGTCGGGAACGCCAAGCCCGTACGGCCAGGATGTAGCCGACGCGGAGACCCAGATGCGGTGTGCCGCGGCCCGGCAGATCCCCCCGTTGGAAGCAGAGGCGTTGGTCAGGGCGCTGGAGACCTACGTCATCGAGCACGGCACCGGTTCGTCCCTGGACCTGCTTGATGCGTGCCCGAAGGTGGCGTTGCGGATGATGAGGGCCCAGGAGCGGCTGCTTGCTGCCCAGAAAGCTTCGAGGGCCCTGAAGGAACAGAAGTCACCGGAGCCGGCCCCGCCGGACCCCGAGCAGGGAGCATTGAACGCGAAGGCCGTTCGGCTGTTCGGCGCGGTCGCGGACGACACCGGGTACGGGTACGGGGAGGGCACGACGCTGGGGTTCGGGGAAGCGAAGGACCTGGCGCTGCTGATGTTGTCGCACTGTGAGGACGTTGCGGGCGGCGTGACGACGTGGGAAGACCTGGTCGACGAGGACGTCTCAGTTGGGGCGTCGCCCGCCGACGCTCGGGAGATGTACGGCTACGTCCGGGAGTACCTGTGCCCCTGACTGTCGGCCCGTCGAGGGCGCCTGGGCCGTTCGGTACGATGCGGCCCGAGGGCGCCTCGTCGGCAAGGTCGATGACGGGTGCGGCGTCGGTGCCGCCAGCCACCTCCTCGGCCCGGGCGGCCAGGTCGGCACGGTGATGGGTCGCCCGACTGACCGGCCGGCAACCGAACCTCAGCCAACAACGGCTATCGAATTCGGCCCCGAGTCAACGAGAGGGGCCACGGTGCCGTGTCGGGGCAAGGAGGCGCTGGGAGCTGGTGTCCCGGCTGGCGGCGCTGATCGAGCTCCGCAAGGTGTTCAAGTAAGCCGAGCAGCTGACGAAGAAGGCATTCGCGAACACGCTGCGGCTGGCGGCCCGGCACGCGTACGGCGAGGCGCCGCACCCGGGTCGTGCGAACCGCGGTCGACAGCAGCGGGCGGTCGACAGTGTCCTGGACACCGAGTCGCCTGTCCGGGCCTCAGCGACCCTGGACCGGCACGCCGGCGCGAACCTGATCGTCCGGTTCCACAGGCCCGTTCGACGGGCTGACCGGCATCTGAGTCTCCACACGCACGCAAAGACCCCCTCTCCGCCTGGAGAAGGGGTCTTCGTCTTGCTCGGGTGGGGGATCGCCCGCTAGCCGGCATCCAGCGCCTTCGCCTTGCGCTTGTTCGCTGCGGCCCGGACCCGTGCGGCCTCGCACTGAAGTCGCCGGCTGCGTCCCGCAGCCCGGTTCTTGGCGTTCTCGTAGGCCTTGCCCAGGGCCTGCTTGATGCCCTCCCAGCGCTGCCGCGCCGCCAGCGAGTCGACGTGCCCGTTCGGCGTGTAAGGGAGGTGCTGGAACCGCACGTCCTCATTCCACTGATCGAGCCAGGTGTCGAGCGCGTCGGCGAGCAGGGCCGGGTCCCAGCCGGCGTACTCGGCCAGGTTGCGGACCATGCCTTTGCCCTGACCGCAGTCCACCAGCTGCTCGGCGTAGTGCACCACCTGAGCGGCGTTCCGTGCCGTCTGCGTTCCTTCCATTGGGTCACTCCCTTTCGATGGCTTGCCTGTTCTGGCTGGGACCTGGCCGTGACGGCTCCGGCTCCCGTTCATGTGCTCTCCCCTCGTGGGTTGGGATCAACTAGGATTCCAACGCGAACGATGGTGGAACAGGCCAAATCATTCCCATTGATTGCAAGGTTCGATTGGAGCGCTCATGGCTGGAACGAAGGAGGGGGCCGTCAAGGGTGGTGCTGCGCGCAGGGCTCGTACACGGGCGCACATCGTTCGCAACGTCATCGACCTGCTGAGCGAGAACCCCAGGGCGCGGGTCACCCAGGACCGGCTGTGCGAGAGCGCGGGCTTCGCTCCGTCCACCCTGACGCGTGCCGCCATCAAGCTCGGCCCGCTGCGCGCCGACTTAGTCGAGGCGACCCGGCTTCAGGCCCGCAACCGTTCCGGCTGGCCTCGCGACGGCGAGCTCGGGTATGCGTCGATGACGGCCGGCCCCGCGCTGCCGTTCTGGGACCTAGGCCCGGACTCGCAGGACCCTGCCTGGCCGTGGGCGCCGGCACGGCTCGCCCTCGCCGTGGCCGAGCTCGAGGACAGCCCGCCGGCGACCCTGCTGCCAGATCGGTCCGACGACGACCGATTCTTCCTGGTGCTCCAGCTGAGGATCCTCGCCCTGCAGCGTGCACTGGTGTGCGTCGCTCCGCAGACGCTGGCGACCGAACCTGGGCCCGCCGCGGTCGCCCACCACGCCCTCGCCACGGTATGTGCGACCCTGACCCGGCTCGACACCGACGACCTCGACGACGAGGGGCTGATGCCCTGGGCGTGGACCGCCACTGAGTGGAGCGGCTACCTCTACGAGCTGACCGGTGGGCCACTGGGTCCCCCGCGGATTCCGTGGCTGGAGTGGATGGGCGACCAGGAGTCGGCCTACACCTGGGGTCGGGTCCGTGCCCGGCTCTCCCGAGGCGACCCGGCCAATCTGTGGTGGGACGACTTGGTGCGGTTCGTCGCGCAGCCCAACTCCACGCTGGCCGGCGCAGAGTTGCGCCCGGCGCCGGCCTTGCTGTCGGCCGTGGAGGACCTGATGTGCGCGTCGTGGTCGGCCGCGGCCGGCGGAGAGGGCGAACGGGCGGCGGAGCTGGTCGGGAGAGCGCGCAGCCTGGTGTCCGCGGCCCAGGTGACTCTTGACCAGGTCGAGTTCGTACTGCCCGCCGGGATGCTGGCGATCTTGACGGCCTGGTCTCAAGGCGGCCGCGACGAGATGCTCGACGCGGCAGCCGACTACTTCCGCAGGGGTCTGGCGTCTCGCTGGGGGCTGCCCGCGTTCGACCTGGTCCTGGCCCTGCTCTGGGAGACCTTCGCTGAAGTCGGCACCGGGGGCACTGGGGGCACGTCACCTGAGCACGTCCGGGGCCTGCGCTCCCTGATCCTGCAGACTATCCGGTCGCGGATCGGGCTGGACCGGCCGGAGTCCGGGCAGGTGCTTATTTTCCTCCGTGCCGCCGCACTCCAGAAGCGTCTGGAGCAGATCGCGGCTGACGGTGGGCTCCTGGCGGGATCAACCGGTGTTGGAGGGCTGGAATACCTCCAATGCCTTGCCGTCCAGGATCTGCGGGCCATGGCGGTGGCGGTCGCGCTGGCCGGCGATGTCGAGATCCCGGCCCAGCTGGTGCAGGCCGCAGATGCCCTGACCCAGGCTCTGCGCAGACAATACGCGGACCGCGAGGACGAGGACGCCGTGGTTGAGCCCGGCTGACGGCTGGGGCGTCTGCCGGTTTGCCCTTGGACGCGATCGCGGTGAAGGACCAGGGCCGCTGCCGGCTGTCCTTCCAGCGGATCCATGCGGTTATCGAGGTCGTCCAGACCGACCGGCACGAGCTAGAACCGGCCGGAGCCCCTGACTACTCACAATGGGCATTCAACAAGAAACTCGTGCACAACGTCGCGGGCGAGCTGTACTCGGACGAGATCGCGGTGACTGGAGAAGATCCCGCGGACGCGGAGGGGGCCTCCAAGTGGGACATGAGCGGCTACTACGACGACCCCGATCCTGACGAGGCCGCACCTCAGGACTCCGCGTCTGGTGATGGACGGGAAGGCGGCCGGGCCGGTGGCGGAACTTCTCGCCAGGCTCGGCTGGCCCAGCCGCAGGCTCCCGCGAAGAGGGAGATCGCCCTACCGAGCGACAAGTCGTGTCGAGACTCTACGTTCGGTGCCGCCAGTTAGCGGGAACGCCGGCCGGCGCGGCCATCGGCGGCGTCTCCTATGCCGTGCACTACGACATGCCGCGCGGATTCGATCAGCGCCGGATTCAGGCTGTTCGTACCCGGGGGCTTGGTGCTCATCCCGTTCGGGTGCGTGCATGGAGCTGTCGTGGGGTTGTTCAACCGGCGGCGCCGCTGGAGCGGTCATCGGGTCCGTCGAGGCTGAGTTCGTGTGCGGTAGGTGGGCGCCTCTTGTCTACTCTCGGTCGTTGCGACAAGAGACTAGGCGCGTGACTGTGGGGTGGGCCGGTTTCGGCCCACCCCACAGTGGTGATCCGCCTGTCAGGCGGCGTGCGGCGAGTGGTCACCCCCGCGGTTCTTGGCGATGGCCTCGCAGATGCTGCAGGTCGGCGACGTCGCCTCCGGGTGGTGCTCGGCAGCGGCTTCCTCGTCGGCCCAGTCCGCGAAGTGGGTGTCGAAGGCGTCCGGGAACTCGTCGGCCAGAACGGTCTCGACTTCGAGTTGCAGGACGTAGAGCTCGACGGCGTCGTCGAGCCGGTGGGAGCGGTGCTCAGCCGCCAGCTGCGCGACCCGACGGCGGGTGTAGATCAGGTTCTCCAACCGGCGCCGCTGCTTGACCTCAGCCAGTGCGACGACCCGGCCGGTGATCGGGCTCTGCTTGTTTGTGGACATCTCGCCCTCCTGGGCGGTGGGTGCCCGGCCGGCGTGGATGCCGGTCCGTGACACGGAGCGCGATGCGCTCGATAGGCACCGTCGCGGCGCTGCGCCGGGCGACAAGTCCCGTGGGCGACGTGCGGTGGTTCTCCTCGACGTCCGTGGCTGAACGGTCGGAGGGCAGAGCCCTCGTGAGGGGGCGGACCGCACGCCGGCGTGCGGCGATTGCGCAGTCTGGCGATCCCCTGCACCTTCACCTTGGCCGGCACCACCTGGGCTGGCACCCACCACTACTCAGGAGCAACTCCATGACCTCCCTCCCGCTGAACCCCCGCGTCTCGGACCTTAGGGTCCCGTTCTCCGCGCCCGTGCCCGTGCGACACGGCCGCGCAGATCACCACCTGAGTACGAAGGACACCGCGGCCTTGTTGCGGTTGGAGCTCAAGCGGCACTTCCCCCACGGCCGCTTCTCCGTGCGGGTCGAGCACGAGTGGCACGGCTGGATCCGGGTCCGTGTCACCAACGCTCCGCCCAGCCTCGTGGAGGAGTTCACGAGGCAGCTCGAGCTGCTGCGCTACGACACCTTCGACGACGACCACTGGAACCATGCCCTGACAGTCGAAGAGGCGGGGAAACCCTGCCGCATGACCAATCGCGTCCGGTCGATCAAGGTCGAGTGGGCAGACTGAGCCCACGGAAGCCTCGGCTCAGGGGCGACGATTCGACCGCTGCCAGCTCGCTGATCACGCCGAACGGACCGGACGCTGCGGCGCCGGTCGCGCCTTCGCGTGCCTCAGGGATGCGACTGTTCCGGAATTCGGTGAACAGGGGCTCAGTCAGGCACCATCATCGGCGGTGGGGCGCCCATTTCTGGGCCGCCGGGCGCAGTGCGCTCAGGAACGAGATCTCGTGGGGAACGCTGTGCGCAGTTGTGGCCTGTTCAAGGTAGCTGGGACGCTGGTGCTGGCCAGCGCATTGGCAGTGGCCGGAGCCATGGTCGGAATCGATGGTGCAGGCCGGGCAGCTGCCGCGGACGGGACAGTGGTGACCTCGACCATCATCCGGTCCGACACCACGTGGCCGGCTAGTGGGAGCCCCTACCTGGTCCAGGGCCCGGTCCAGATCGCTGCCGGCAGCACGCTGACGATCGAGGCTGGCGCGGAGGTCGTGGTCGACTCGTCCTTCCAGCTGGAGGGTGGGCTGACGGTGGCCGGCACCGCTGAGGCCCCGGTTCGTATTCAGACCGACGTGCCCTTGTTCCAATCTGCCGGCACCGCGTACAACGAACCGACCCGTCAGGCTCGGATCAGGCACGCCAACATCACCGGCCCCGGCGCCCTCATGGGAACCGGGAACAGCCGCTACCTCGGTATCGAGATCACCGACTCGCGTATCTCCGACGTCAGCGCGCGGAACTACATCTGGTACCCCACGAAATTGGTGCTGGAGCGCAACGTGTTCACTCGGGTGAACACCCTCGACATCGGCACCAACCACGTTGCCGCCGTGATCCGAAACAACCGGTTCCGGCAGACCCCGACGGGCGGGTTCAGCGGCTACAACGGCACCTCCCAAGTGGTGTCGTGGGCCGCCTACGGCACGCCGCTCTTGGTCGAGGGGAACGTCTTCGAGACCTCGATCCGGCCCCGCATTCTGGAGGTCAGCATCGACGGGGCCATGGACGCCTCGAACAACTACTTCGGCAGCACCGACATCACCGAGGTGAAGGGCTGGGTCGCGGACAAGGACGACAACCTGAACCGGCCCGGTGTCGTTGACGTCGAGCCTCTGCTCGCCAGCCCGCCCACCGAGGTTCCCGCGGTGGAGCCGGCCGCGCCCAACTCGGTCACCGCGACTCGCGGCGACCGAGAGGCAACCCTGTCTTGGCAGGCTCCCGGGACCGATGGCGGCACACCGGTGACTGGCTATGAGGTCACCGTCTCGCCCGGCAACCGGACCCTCACCCTGCCGGCGGAAGCCACCGGCACGACGGTCGATGGCCTGACGAACGGTGTCGCGTACACCTACGCGGTGACGGCGGTCAACGCCGCTGGGACTTCGGCGGCGGCGACCGCGACAGCCGTTCCGGCGGGGCTCCCGGGCGCGCCGACGAACGTGACGGCCAGCCGCGAAGACGGTGCCGCGGTTGTGCGCTGGACGGCGGCAGACCCGAACGGCGCCGCCGTGTCCGGGCACGTGATCACTGTCGAGCCGGGCGGCGCGACCGTCGCGGTCGGCACGGACACCTTCGGGGTCGTGCGCGACCTGGTCAACGGCGGAGGTCCGTACACATTCACTGTGCAGGCGGTGAACCCGGTCGGCGTGGGTTCGGCGTCGGCTGCGTCGAACGGCGTGGTCCCGGCGGGCAACCCGCTGCAGGTGCCGACTCCAACGGTGGTGCGCGGCGACAGGTCAGTCCAGGTGTCGTGGGCAGGGGCGGCCGAAGGTAACGGGGCACCGATTTCCAGCTACGTCGTCACCGCCTCCCCCGGAGGGGCCATGGCGGGCACCGGCCCGGACGGCCGGACCGTCCGGGTCACTGGGCTGGTCAACGGCCGCACCTACCGGTTCACCTTGATGGCGATGAATGAGGCAGGCGGCCGGTCGGTCAGCGAGCCAAGCGCATCCGTGGTCCCCGCCACGACGCCGAACCGGGTGGGTTCGGTGCGCGCGGCCCGCACCGGTCGGAAGGTGGTGCTGACCTGGCGGCGCCCGGGCAACGGTGGCACCGCACTGATCGGGTATGTGGTGACCGACAACGGTCGCGTTGTTGGCAGGCCAGGCGCTTCGGCCACGCGGCTGGTGCTACCTCGGGTTCGGTCGGGGCTGCACAGCTACCGCATCGGAGCCGTGAACCGCGTGGGCCGCGGCCCGTGGAGCGCGACCGTCCGAGTCCGGGTGCCCTGACCGAGAGGCCCGGGGCCGTGTGTCACGAGATCACCGACAACCCGACGACGAGGTTGCGGGCCCTCCCGGCCAAACAGTCCCGCACTTGACCCACTAGGGAGCGGCATGTCTCAGCGTCCCGATCAACGGCAGGATCGACCGCCCATGCGGCGCGCGCGTCCCCAGACCGGTCTAGGCTTCGCGTCATGTGGGTGTCGCGGTGAGACAGGTCTGGGCTACCCGGAGCGGCTCTCGCTACCACTCCCGGCCCGACTGCCCCGGACTCATTGACGGGCAGGAGAAAGCAAGACGCGACGGCTGGTCGACTTACGCTCCTACCGAGGTCGCACTGAGCCAAGTGGCATGGGGCAAGGTCACCTCATGTCAGCGCTGTTGGAGCCACGAACCCGGCTGGTTCGACTGGCTCAGACTCGACCTTGAAACCGAGCAGCACAGCGGCGCGGACGACGGCTCGGAGTACGAGCTCATCTTCATGCAAGAGGTGCTCAAGAAGGTCGAGGGACTGGACCCGACTCATGTTCACGTTCAGTACGAGGTCGACCGGCCCTACAAGCCCCCGCTCCGCCCCGACTTCGCCATCATGTTGCCTGGCAAGCGGCCCATCGCCATCGAGATCGACGGCGCCCGTAAGTCGGCGGATCCTCCGCTCGACGAGCGCGACAGGTCGTTGGTCAGGGATGGCGAACTGAAGGATCTCGGGTGGGAAGTCCAGCACTTCACAAACAACCAGGTCATCCACAAGAACGGATGGTGCCGCCAAACCGTGACGAGGCTCCTGGCCGAAGTGTCAGCCACAGCCGTTGCTGCGCCCACCTCGCAGCCTGCCAAGGCTCGGTCCGGCAGCCGGCGAAACTGGTGGCTCGCGGCCTTGATCGGCGTCGTGGTCCTGATCGTTGCCTCGGGCCTGGCCTTCGCGGTCAGCAGGTCTGGCGATCAACCCAGCTCGCAACCTGACGGCGGGACATGCGATGCGCAGCACCCGGTGAAGGGGAACGTTTCGCAGACTGGCAACAAGATCTACCACGCCCCGGGATGGCAGTACTACGACCGCACAGTTCCGGAAGAATGCTTCGTCGACCGGGATGCGGCAGAAGATGCTGGCTACCGAGCATCGGAGGTGCAGTAGCTGGCTCGTGATGACCCGAACCGGACAGTGAAAGGCGGCTCGGACGCCAGGCTGCTTGGTACCGCGTTTGGGTACCTGAACATGGGTGCTGATTCTGACGTCCGAGGGTGCAGGCCCTCTGCCGTGGTCGCAGAATCAACTCGCTGACCTCGGCATCCTCCTTTCCACGAACACCCCAACGGACGGGGGGTGTTCGCGAATTGACGGCACCCCAGCTCGCGAATAAATGAGGCCAACATGCCTCGACCGCGCGCGAGCGCTTCTGTGCGAGCCTCCACAACGATGTGGCCCTGCTGTGGGGCACCGGCCCCGCCCGCCGCTCCTGGCTAGAGCCAGTCGCTGCGGCGGAACAGCCGATACAAGATCCAGCAGACGCCCCCGATGACGGCGAGGATCACGAAGTAGCCATACCTCGAGGTCAACAGGGGCATGAACTCGAAGTTCATGCCGTAGATCCCGGCGATGGCGGTCGGCGCCAGCGCGATCGCTGCCCACGCGGAGATACGGCGCATGTCCTCGTTCTGCCGGACCGCGATCTTGCTCTGCCGCACTCCGACCCGGGCCAGGTCGGCCTGCAGCACGTCGGAAAGCAGCCGGTCGTGGCCCTCGATGGCGTCCGACGCGCGCAGGGCGTGGTCGTGAACATCCCGGAAGTACGGCGCGGCCGCGCTGTCGATGCCGGGGATCAAGCCATCGGCCAACCGCTGCAGCGGCGCGGCGAGCGGTAGTACGGCTCGACGGAACTCCGCCACCTCCCGCTTCAGCTTGTAGATCCTTTCGGCGTGGTCGTCCTCGTCGGTCCCGAACACCTGGCTCTCGATCTCGTCGATGTCCTCGGTGATGGAGGTGATGGCCTCCTCGTAGCCGTCGACCACCATGTCGGCGGTGCGGTAGAGCACCGCCTTGGGGCCATGGGAGACCAACTCCGAGCCGCCGCGGTCCAACTCGGCCCGCACCCTGCCGAGCACGTCGCTGCGGCCGTGTCGGACTGTGACCACGAAGTTGCGGCCGAGGAACAGGGCGATCTCGCTGACGTCCACCACCTCCTCGTGGTCGACGTAGCGGACCGGCTTGAGAACCATGAACACCACGTCGTCGTACACGTTGAGCTTCGGCCGCTGGTGTGCGTGCACCGCGTCCTGGACCGCCAGCGGCGGCAGCCCGAAAGCGTCCGCGACCACGGCGATGTCCTCCGCGGTGGGGTCCTGCAGCCCAACCCACACGAAACCGGAGGTGCTGTGGGCTGCCTCCGCCGCCCGGTCCAACGAAATCCGGCCGGAAACCCGCCGTCCGTTCTCGTAGACGCCGCAGTCGGCGATCACCGGGTCGATCCCGTGCTGGTCGTCGTACGCGGCTTTCGGCCGCCCCGGACCTTCGCCACGTGCATCGGGACCGCGTCGCAGTTGCCGCCGCGCTCTGTCTGCGTCGCGAGCCCGGCCGGCAGTCTCGTCAGCAGCCACGCCGCAGCCTCCTCGTTTCCGACTGCCCCCTACCCGCACTGTACGAGCCGGAGGACGAAGCGCGTAGCAGCCCAACCTGCGGCCGTGACTCGCGATTCAGTAGTTGGCTGTGGTCTCGACGCCTCGCATCACGACCTCGCTCCGCAGAGAGCGCTAGTCACGTTCCCTGCGGCACCAAGGCCATTCCGATCAGGACCGTCCCCGTTCGATCGCATCTCCATGGCCATCAGCGCGAGCGCGAACGGGTAGGCGAGTGCGCGGCGTGTTCGACGAAGCCCCGCTGAGTCAGTTCCAGGGGTTGCGTATCGTCCGCGCCAAGCCGACGGCGGTCAGTGCAGCAGCCTCGGCCAGGATGCGCCACCACCAGCCTTCGGACTCGTCGGCGGCCCCGGTGGCGTCACGCGCGGGGACGCCTGCGGCTACTGCGGCCGGAACCAGCGAGGACGGCGCTTCCCCACCAGCTCTGCCCGTCTCTGCTGTTCGTGAATGGTCTCGGCTCCGCCGCCCTTGGGTCCGGTCTCCACCCCATTTCCGAGCTCGAGACCGGGGATCTCCCCGCACTGCCCGTCGGGATTCGGCTGGCACCCTACCGATCTCGCGAGCAGCAAAGTTGCTTTCACCCCCTTCGGGGGAACCCGACGGAGGGAGCCCTTGGCACCGTCTCCGGTAGTGAGAGAGGCAGGAGGCGCCGATGCCACAGGTTGACATCCATCCGGGCACACCTGCCGGAACAGATGCCCGGGAGGTCGCCGAGGCGCTGGGCGTTGACCCCGAGCAGGGGCTGAGCGCTGCCGAGGCTGCCCGCCGGCTGGCCGAGCACGGGCCGAACCAGCTCGCCGGGGGGAAGAAGGAGTCCGGCCTGCAGGCGTTCCTGCGGCAGTACGAGGACT
>NZ_SDKM01000024.1 GCF_004519545.1 Nocardioides guangzhouensis | reverse complement strand
GGAGTACCGCACGATGCCGATGGTCTGGTACATCCCGCCGCTGTCGCCGGTGATCGACGTGGTGCGCGACACCGGTGAGGATGCCGAGGACACCGGCAACCTGTTCGCGGCGATCGACGCGCTGCGGATCCCGGTCGAGTACCTCGCCGAGCTGTTCACAGCCGGTGACACGGTCCCGGTCGATGGGGTGCTCAAGAAGCTCGCCGCGATGCGCTCCTACATGCGCGACATCAACATGGGTCGCGACCCCGACGCCTCCATCCCTGCCGCGGTCGGGATGAGCGAGGAGGAGATGTACGACATGTACCGCCTGCTCGCGATCGCCAAGTACGACGAGCGTTACGTGATCCCTCCGGCGCACGCCGAGCAGGCGCACTCGCTGGAGGAGATCGCCACCGAGTGCTCGGTGTCGGAGTATGGCGGCGGCAACCCCGAGATCTTCGGTGAGGGCTCCGGCAGTCAGACCCCGCTCGCGGTTGAGAACTTTCGGATGCTCCAGGACCGGCAGACCTCCGACACGATCGCCTCGCCGGCCGACAAGGCCGCGCGGGTCAACCTGCTCAACTGGGACGGCAAGGGCGCACCGCCCGGGCTGTTCCCGCCTAAGGACGCCGAGCAGCACTACGGGCAGGGTCACGGGCAGGGGGGCGAGCAGTGAGGGGCGCGGCCACGCGGTCTCGTCAGCAGGCGGCCCTCAGTGCCGAGCAGCTCACGATCGCCTGGCAGGCCGCCTCCCTGCTGCTGGACTACCCCTCCGAGGAGCTGTTGGACCACGTGGCGCTGGTCCGCTCGGCGTCCCAGGAGCTGCCCGACCGGCTCGGTGACCCGCTCCGCGGGTTCGCCGACCACGTGGAGCGCACGCCGTTGGCCGACCTGCAGGCGGAGTATGTCGAGACCTTCGACACCCGGCGGCGGTGCAACCTGTTCCTCACCTACTTTGCGCACGGCGACACCCGCAAGCGCGGGATGGCGCTGCTGCGGTTCAAGCAGGCCTACCTCGCTGCCGGTTTCGAAGTCACCGACGAGGAGCTGCCCGACCACCTGTGCGTGGTGCTGGAGTTCGCCGCCACCGGCGACCAGTCCACCGGGCGCCAATTGATGCTCGACCACCGAGCCGGGCTGGAGCTGCTGCGGATGTCGCTGCGCGACCTGGGCTCACCCTGGGCCGGCGTCGTCGAAACTGTGACCGCGACGCTGCCACCGCTGGGCGGCGACGAGGTCGAGGCGGTCCGCCGGCTCGCCGCCGAGGGTCCGCCGGAGGAGGAGGTCGGCCTGACGCCGTACGCCACCCCCGGCTTCGACCCGGGACCGGCCGTGCCCGGCTCGCCGATCCCGCTGCCGATGCCCTCGTTCCCAGCCCACCCGACGGGAGCCCGCTGACCATGGACACCTTCTTGTGGGTGATCGTCCCCTACCTCTGCCTGACCACCTTTGTCGTTGGACATTTCTGGCGCTACCGCTACGACAAGTTCGGTTGGACCACCCGCTCCTCCCAGCTCTATGAGAACAAGCTGTTGCGGATCGGCAGTCCCTTGTTCCACTTCGGCATGCTCGGCGTCGTCGGCGGGCACATCATCGGGCTGCTGGTACCTCAGTCCTGGACCGACGCGGTCGGCATCAGCCACGAGGCCTACCACGTGGTGGCCGTCACCGGCGGCCTGCTGGCCGGCATCATGGCGGTCGTCGGCATGGTCATCCTGATCTACCGGCGCCGCACCGTCGGCCCCGTCTTCTCCGCGACCACCGTGATGGACAAGGTCATGTATGCCTTCCTGGCCGTGGTGATCGTGCTGGGCATGTGGAACACCATCGCCGGTTCGATCATGACCATCGGCGGGGAGTACAACTATCGCGAGGGTGTATCGGTCTGGTACCGGTCCTTCCTGGCCTTCCAACCCGATGCCTCGTTGATGGCCGACGCGCCGCTCGGGTTCCAACTGCACGCGCTGGTGGCCTTCGGGCTGTTCGCGCTCTGGCCGTTCACTCGCCTCGTGCACGTGTTCAGCGCGCCGCTGGGCTACGTGACGCGGCCCTACATCGTCTACCGCAGCCGTGACGACCAGCTCGGTAGCCACCGGCCCCGACCAGGCTGGGACCGCATCTCCCAATGAACGGCCCGACATCAGCCTCCCTGACCGAACGCGTCGATGACGAGCTGACGCCCGGCCGGCCGGACCCCCGCGTGAGCGACGTCATGCTCCGTCGTCCAAAGGTCCTCGATGCCCAGGCCACCGTCGACGAGGCACGCGTCGCCCTCGCCAACGACCATGTCCACATGGTGCTGCTGAGCCAGGGCAGCACCTTGGTCGGCACCCTGGTGCGAGCCGACCTGCCGCCCCCCATCCAGGGAAGTGACCAGGGGAGTGGCCCCGCATTGCCGTGGTCGACTCTGCGGAATCGGACCGTGCCGCCGGCGACCTCTGCCGACGCCGCCCGAGAACTCCTGATCGACCGTGGCCTGCGGCGGCTGGCCGTGGTCGACCACGACGGCACCCTGCTCGGGCTGATGTGTCTCAAGCGCACCCGGACGGGGTTCTGCTCAGACGAGGACGTCGCATCACGCGCCCAGTCACAGGTTCTGTCACGTCAAGCCGCGGACTGAGACGGACAGCAATGGGAGACCCCGCCGAGATCGACAGTGGCCGCAGCTGGGAGGACCAACGATCCACCTACGACGCCCTGCGTGCCAGATGCGCGGTAGCCCGCGAGGAGAGCAACTGGGTGGCGCTTAGACACGCAGAGGTCGTCGCAGCGGCGACAGACGCAGAGGCGTTCTCCAGCCAGGTCAGTGCCCGTAAGGCTATCCCCAACAGCCTCGATGGCACCGACCATGCCGCCTACCGCGCCGTGGTCGACCGGTACCTGACCGAGGAACGCGTGGCGCGGGAAGAGCCGCAATGTCGAGGGCACGCCGCTGCCATCATCGACGCCCTACCCCGCGGGGTGACCGTGAAGACCATCGCCCAGATCGGGACGCCGTACGCGGTGCGCTCGCAATCCACCTGGCTCGGCTGGCCCGCTGACCTGGAGGAAGAGTTGGTCGCGTGGATGCGCGACAACCGCGCCGCCACGGGGTCCGGGAACCGCGACAGGACTGCGGAGGTGGCCGAGCGGTTCGACCAGATGATCCGCGCAATGCTCGAGACCAGGCGCGGCACACCGATCACCGACGTCACCAGCGAACTGCTCAACGACACCGTGGAAGGTCGGCTACTGACCACCGAGGAGATCGTCTCCATCTTGCGGAACTGGACCGCGGGCGACCTCGGATCACTGGCGACCTCGGTCGGTGTCATCGTCCAATTCCTCGCGACGAACCCGAACATCCAGCGAGAGATGCGGACGCTCGTCGCCGCGAGTGATCGCGCGGCCCTGGCCGCGGCCGCCGAGGAGATCCTCCGCATTGACGACCCGTTCGTGTCCAACCGTCGCGTCGCCACCCGAGCCGTCAACCTTGGCGGCCAGGAGATAGGGAAGGGCCAACAGCTTCTACTGAACTGGACCGCAGCGAATCGGGACCCGCTCGTCTTCGGCGACCCCGATCGCTACGACCCCTCAAGGAATGCCGACGCGAACCTGGTCTTCGGCATCGGGCCCCATATCTGTCCCGGGCGCGCGCTGACGCTCATGGAACTGAGGGTGATGCTCGAGGAGCTCATCGGCAGGACCAACTGGATCGATCCCGCGCCAGACCGCCCGGCGGTCCGGGAGACACCGCCGGTGGGCGGTTGGGCGCGCGTCCCGATCGTGCTTCGCTGACACTGCGGGACCCCCAGGCACGAATCGGCAGCAACCCCTCGAGTTCGCACAGCACACGGCGCGCGTCCTCCTGTCGGGCCCGCCCAGGAGGGTGCCTAGCGCGAGCAAGGTTCGGGCCTCCCGGCGGGGCCAGCGAGGACCTTTGGCCCGAGGCCGAAGGTGCGAAGTGACGCAGCCTGGGGGTCATGAGTGCCCCTTCGATGCCGGCGGCAGCGGTCACCCCGCGGGACCCCTGGTTCCGACGTCACCCACCCCTTGCGCTGGCTGTCGCAGGGATCCTGTTCGCTGGCGTTCTCGGTCTGCGCATGTTGTTCGGCTCCCCAGTCGACGCCTACTCGATGCTCTACGCCCTGCCGATCGTCCTGATCGCCACCACATTCGGCCTCAGGGCCGGCACGGTCGCCGGGCTGCTCGCCGTCGGCCTCACCGTGCTGTGGGCGATGACCCAGAGCGTGCACCTCGCCCCGACCGGATGGGCCTCCCGGGTGCTGCCGCTCCTGCTATTGGGCGTGCTCCTCGGGCACGCGACAGACAGGGAACGACGGGCACACGAGGAGCATCGGCGACTTGAAGCCGCCGCGCTACTCCACCGTGAGGCGATAGAAATCAACGACTCACTGGTACAAGGCATGGCAGCAGCCAAGTGGTCGTTCGAAGCCGGCCAGGTGGAGACCGGCACACGGATCCTCGACAGGACCATTACGGATGCGCACGACCTCGTTTCGAGCCTGATTCGGCGCGCCGACATGGGTGCTCGCACCGAACCACCGCACGACCGCTCGACGTCGCTCCACGGCCCAATTCGCATACTCGACAGCTCCGATGGCCCGGCCGAACGCAGCTGGGCCGAGGCCGACATCCCCCAGCAGAGGGACGCATCTGCATGACGTCCAGACGAAACTGACCCACGCAACCGGCAGCGCTCGGCTCGACGGTTGTCCCGGGACACATTCAGCGCGACCCTGGTGGAGACGCAAAGGGAGGAGCGATGACCAACGACGAGAGATGGTTCCCCAATCACCTCAAAGAGCTCGGCGAGCCAGAGTGCCTCGAACTCCTGGCCGAGCACCACGTTGGAAGGGTGGCGTACTGCGACGACCTCGGGCCGGTCGTGCTGCCGGTGAACTACGCGGTCGACCAGGGCACCATCCTGATCCAAACCTCTCCGCACTCCACGCTCGCAAGTCGCCTGCGCACCGCGCCCGCGTCCTTTCAGATCGACGAGTTCGACGAGTACACCCAGACCGGCTGGAGCGTCCTGGTCCGCGGATCCGCGGCCTACGTCGACCCGACCGACCTGCCGGCAGACGAAGACCGCCCGCACACATGGGCGGAGGGCCAGCGCTCGCTCCACATCCGAATCACCCCACACGAGATCTCGGGCCGCCGTCTCCTGCCCGCCTGACCCGAATCCGGCTCAGAACTCCGGTGGCCCTGGAGACGTGCGACAGGTCCTCAACCACAGGGGTCTACCACGACCGAACTTCTCGCTCCGTGGCTGGACCTCACCGTCGGTTCCCCGGTTCGAGCTCTACGTGAGAAGTGACTACAGGTCGTAGTTCTGACCTGGGATGACTGCTGACCTGCGCAAACTCTGGGATTCAGGGCTCGTGGGCCGCGCCGGGGCCGCAGGTGACTGAGTCGCACGCGCGCCTGCGAGGGCGGTTCGACCCCAGTTTGCCCCTTTCACGGCTCTCGCCAGGATGATGAAGCCGACCACCGTGTGCTTTAGAAGTCATCGTCGTCGTCCTCGTCGGGCTCAACATCGTTCACGAGGTCTTCGTCCGATTCTGCGTCGTCTGGGTCCGGCTCCGGGCCCTGGTGCCCGAACACCGCATCGACGGCTCGCTTGGTGCGCTCGGCACTGTCCTCGACGAGGTGGGTGTAGGTGCGCAAGGTGAAGCCCGGGTCGGCGTGACCGAGGTACTCACTCAGGGCTTTGATCGACTCACCTTCATGGAGCGCTGTGCTGGCGTAGAAATGTCGGAGCGCGTGGCTGCCGTTCTCGCGTGTTACCGGCACCCCTGCTCGCTTCAGCGCCGGCTTCCAGATGAACGTGTTGATGTAGTTCCGGCCCAGCGCCTTCTTCTCGCGGCTGTACAGGAGCAACGAGAAGGTCGTGGGCTTCCCATCCGTCCTGTCCCACGGGAGGGTCACCTCGATCGGCGGATAGGCGGTCATGTGCGCGTTGATTGCCTCCAAGACCGCGTCGGGCAGCGGAATGTCTCGGACCTTCCGTCCCTTCGGCAGGCCGAACATCTGCCTATTACCGACCAGCTTGACCTGGCGCCGAACGTGCACCTCGCCGCGTTCGATGTCGATGTCCTCGGGGGAGAGCCCGAAGATCTCGCCCTGCCGCATACCGAGTCCGGCACCGAGCCAGACCATGAGTTGGTAGCGCGGAGGCAACTCGTCACGGACGGCCAGCACCCGGTCCCGGGTCCAGGGCACGACCTTGTGGTGCCCGCGCTTCGGGCGACGCACGGACCGTGCTCGGCACGGGTTCGCGACGATCAAGGCGTCGTCGACGGCCGCGGTGAAGACCGTCGACACGTTCGCGAAGATGATCTGTCTGTAGGACGGCGCGAGATCCGTGAGCGTGCGAAGCCAGCCTTGGATTGTCGAAGGCTGGATGTCATTCAGGTTCCGATTCCCGAGCACCGGAAACGCGTGCAGGCGGAACCTCAGCTCGACGGCGACGTGGGTGCCTTCATCGAAGGTTTGGGCCTCGAGCCACTTCCGGGCGTAAGTCTCGAAGAGGATCTTGCCCGCGTCAGGGTCGACGTACTGCCCCCGCACGAGATCGGCTGACACCGTGGCGGCGAAGCGGTCCGCGTCGACTTTGCGCTTGAAGCTCTTGTTGCGCTCCTTGCCATCCGGACCACGCCAGCGGACGCGGTACGACCTGAGGACCTGGCCGTTCTTGCCCCGACGCTCACGCCTTTCAACGTGGGCCATGGCGATCCGCCAGATGTTCATCGAGCCATGCGCGCACGGCCGTCGGCTCGTACCGAAGGTGCCGGCCGACGCGATACGCCTCAGGGCCGCAGCCCTTGTGGCGCCACTGGTAGAGCGTGGCGACCGGAATGCCGAGGAACTCGGCTACTTCGTCGGCGGAGAGCAGACGCTCTAAGTTCAGCCTTGGGCGGGGAACGGTCGCCTTCGTGCTAGAGACCTGGGACATCGAACTGTGCTCCCTTCTCGGGCGGACGGTGGATCAAGGCGGCATGTAGGTCGACCCGGCTCGCGCCAGGCGACGCCACGGCCCGCTCTGCCCGGGGCCGCAGATGCTCGCGAGCGGTTCTGATGACCGCGAGGTCGGTGGTGCGGGCGACTGGCACGAACCGCTCGCGAACCGGGTGGACCAGCCGTCCCTCGCCGCTCACCAGCCGAGGGACGGTCACGCGCTGAACGAATGCCCCACGCTCGACTCCGGCCTCGAGGACATCGCTGATGCGTTCGTCGATGCGGCGGAAGAGAGTCTGGAAGCCACCGAGCATCCGCGGCTCGATCACGGTGTCGGCTGGCAATGCCTTCATTCGGCTGACCGCGTTCGCAGCCTCTGCTGTGGCGACGGCCCCATCGCCGAGCCTTCCTCCGACGTTGCGGAGCTCGCGCTGGATCCGCGAGTACGTCGCGGCGCGGGCTTGCCACTGCTCGGCCAGCTCGGGATCGACCCGCTCCGCATATGGAATGAGTTGCGAGGTGAGCAGGCGCTGAGAGTCGACGATCAGGCGCAGGTTCATGGCGTTCGGGATCGACTTCAGTCGGACCAGGAGGTTGTGCTCGGCCTGGAGCACTCCGAGGACTCCCGGCTTGGCCGGTCCACGTATCGGCTTGGTCCGCGGCCGCCAGCCGGTCTGGTCGACGCTGTAGTCGGGCTGACCGAGGCTGACGTCGAGCGCCGTAGCGAGTGCCGCCCATCCGAGTCGATCGCAGCCGGCGAGCGACTCCCAGTCGGGTGTGTTTCGGTAACGACGATCCAGCACGACCAGTGCTTGGCTGATCGCCGCGACGTCGCCTGCGATGGTTCGGGCCTGGGCTGCCGTGAGGTGAACGGCCAGGTCGGGTGCAGTGTCGTGCTCGGCGAGTGCCGCACACCGTGCTGCCACGCGCCAGTGTTCGACGACGTCGTTCAAGCTCGGCGTCGCGAGCTCGGCACTGGACGCGGCCGGCGTCATTGCCTGGTCGTGAGCGAGTTCGAGGGCGCGGGCCAGTTCGCTAATTGCTGCGCCGTGCTCGTTCGTCGCGCGGAAGGGGTCTGCCGGCTTCTGCGGAATGTTCGGGAAGGTGAGCGGCTGTGCCACACGGATGGCTTGCGCGCACCAGGTGACGAGCGTGCGTCGGAAGCGAAGGATCTGTTGCCCGACCTCAGCCCGCTCGGTGGATGAGTCCGCGGCGAGGCGGTGCATCACCCGGTGCTGACGGAGGAGCGCTGCCAACTCCGTGCGCATCTGCGCGCCGTTCTCGCCGTACATCAGCCGATGTCCAGGTCGTGTGCGTCGACGAGCATCGCGAGGATCAGCTCTACCGACAGCGGGTCAATGCCGTAGCTCTCGAGCTCTTCGATGGCGTTGCTCGCGACGGCAAGCAGGATGTCCCGGTCGTCGGTGAGGTCCTCGGTGTCGAGTGCGGGGCACTCGTCGCCGTGGACCCGGTCGAGTGCGAGCAGCGCTCGCTCGTAGGCGGAGGATGCGTCGAGTGTCAGAGCTCGGTCGGCGAGCGCCGCTACGTAGGACCTCGCTTGAGCGAGCGTCTGTGCGTGGGGGAGAAGCATCGTCCCTCCTTCAGTGGGTCGGATACCGACTCTGAGCGGGCAGTCGTGGCTGGCGTTCGCTTGCTCGGACTTCTGTGGATGAGTCCGCGCACGAGCTGGCCATGGCCTGCTCCTGGACTCAGCCGATGAGTTGTTGGTTGGCGATCGCCGCGATCCGGCGCCTGCGGAGCACGTCCTCGCGGACGAATGCCGCGAAGTCTTCGTCCCGGTTCCGGATCTCGATCTCGATGCCTGCCTGGGGCGCTGACTCGCCTGGCCATGTCGTCTGCCGTGTGGGACGGTCGCGATCGAGCCGTGTGCCGCAGATCGAGACCCAGTCCCGCAGGCGGTAGCGAGCGTCGGAGAAGTCGCGCATCCATGCCATGGGAGCCGATGGTGATGCTGACTCGTGGTAGCAGCTCAGCCAGTGGGTGTGGAGCGCGGAGAGTTCCCAGACGAGCTCGTCGTGGCGGTGCCAGTACGGCGGCACGATGTTGGGCGGGAGGCCGAATGTGCTTTTGAGCCACTTAACCCAGTGGTCGAGGTCATGCCACTCGATCTCGGCCTGCTCGGCGTCGAGGAGGTTCCAGTTGATTGGGGCCGGAGGGAGTTCGAGCAGGTCGGTCACGCTGCGGTAGGCGTCACCGTCGTCGGGCTCGTCCGGGAACGCACTCATCGCCACGTCCGGTCAGAGGCCGATGGCGGGTGGCTGCGGCACAGCGGTCAACGGCCGGTCGACGGCGTGGCGTCCGCGCTGAACGACGTAGTCGGTCTTGTTGGCGTTGTGGCCGATCTTGCGGGCGACGAATTCTTCCTTGACGACGCTGCCCCCGCGGCCGTCGACCTCGTACTCGTGGACGTAGCCGCTCGCGAGGAACGAGTCGCCTTTGCGGAAGCGGGCGTAGGTCTCGCGGGCGGTGCTCTCGAACGCCACCATGTCGTGGAAGGTCGGGTCGAGCTTCGTGAAGCTGCCATCGACCTCCTTGCGCCACTGCTCTACGCCGACGCGCATGCGGCAGCACTCGGCGCCCTGCTTGGTGAAGTGGAGTTCCGGCGCTGATGCGACGAAGCCGACGAGGCTCATCTGGGTCGGAATGGACATCCTGCCTCCTGAGTCTGGCAGCCCATCGTGCGAGCTGCGGTCAGCAGCAAGGTGCGCGGTCGAGGACAAGGCACTGGGTTTCCGGAGCTACATTCGCGACCGCGTCTCGCACGCGTGGACCGTGATCGTCGATTGCGGTCACGAAGTGTGAGTAGATTGCGGCGATGCCGAGGACGATCAGACTTGACGGCTCGGAGTGGTCACCCGAGACGCTCCAGAAGCCACACACTTCATCACTTGCGGCGGCCCAGTGGCGGGCGGAAGCGCGAAGCCTGGCAAGCCCGTCAGTGCTGCTCGGCATCGCTGCAGTTGCCTGTACCGCAGCCGCGTCGGACGCCCGGACGTTGCTCCGTGCCGAGTTCGGATTCGGGAAGGCCAGAGCAGATGCGTCCGTCAGGGTGGGTGCAGCGCTTGGCGAGGATTCCGGAGTCTCAAAATCGGCGCTGGGATACCTAGCCGGCGTCAAGATGTCAGGAGCACAGCAGTGGGCATTGACCACGATGCTGGCCGGGAGCACCCAGGACACCGGGGCCTCCGGAGCGACCGTCAGCCCGACAACTGTCAAACGCTCAGGGGGGCCGAAGGCGCTTGGCAGGCTGGCTCGCAAGGCTGTTAAGACAGGTGATCGTCCCAGCCAAGCAGTGTGTGCGGCATTGCTGGCGTCACGACTGGATAGCAACGATGCAGGCCTCTCGGCCCATGGGCTTACCGAGGCACTCTCGAATACTTTCATGGGGCCGAGGAGGGCCTCAGCTACACAGAAGGCGACCGACCGGCTTCTGGTAGCTGCGTACGCCATGTCCGGCCTATCGACGACCGGACTCGATTTGGGTTCACAAAGATGGGTTGGCGCGCCCGCAGGCTGGCGCCATCAGGCCGCGCCGTGGCTGCTTCCGCTTCTCGACGAGGCGACCTCGCCAGCACTGGTTCAGCTCCTCGATGCTGCCAGGGCCCGCGGTCTGAAGTTCGCCGCTCCCGGCACGACACCCTTTGTTCACGAAGACTCTCGAGACGTCACCGAGTACATGCGGAACATCGCGGTGGGCCAAGCGAGTGCGCTAACCAAGTGGACCGATTGGCCCACCTGGTTCGGTGGCGATCCGAGCGGGGCGCAGGTCCTACTCACCCAGGATGACGATTACGCCTATGCGTGGGTTGGACGTGGCGGCCGGGGGCAGTTAGTTGCCTTCGACACGACCGACTTCATCGGCTGGGGACTCGATGAGCCAGGCATGACGCAGGCCCTCGCGTACGCCCTTGGGTGGTACGTCGACGTTTCCATTAGCCTTCGAGCTTCCCCGGGTGGCACCCCAACGGTGAAGCGTGCCGCGGGCGGATCGAAGGCCCAGGGAATCACCTACAAGCCGACTCCGGCATACGGCACGCAGCGCGCGGGCGTGGCACTGGGTCACCACAGCCCGCCGAAGCCGCACATGCGCGCCGCCCACGTGCGGAACCTGGGTTACGGAACGCCGAGCGAAGAGGCACTGAGCCACGCGCCCGCGAAGTATCGGAGCCAGATGGGCCTCCACGAAACCTGGATCCGAAGCGCAAGCGTGGGTGGCGCCGCAGCTCAGGCTGAACTGGAAACCCACCTAAGCAAGTACTCAGCGTTGGCGGATGCGCTCGGATTGATGGATCGAAGTTCCGACGCGTAGGGTCCGGTGCTGGCTACCGGGACGTCCAGCGTCGGAGGTCGGTGACGATCGGTGGGGCGCTTCGGAGAAGCACGAGGCCGGTCCCGAACGGAAGCGTCCGGATCCGCTCCGGTGGCATCACAGCGACCCGCCGACTCGATCGCTGGAGCGAGCGTTGTCCGTAGTCGCCGATGCTCACCGTGTCGGTGCGTTCGTCGCGTTCCCCGATGAGGACCGAGAGCTCCTGGAGATCCTTCGAGGCTGACGCACCGCCGAGGATGACCTTGACGATGCTCGCGTCCCAGATCGTGCTGGCCGCATGGTCGCCCCACTTGCTGCGCGCCTGCGCCAGCGACTGCAGAACGGGCATCGTCGTGATCCCGGTCCCGCCGCCCTCCGCCATCAGCACCGGAAGCGAGGGGAGCGGCGCGAGGTTGCCGATCTCGTCGAGCGCCATGAGCACGGGAGGGTCCAGGCGTGAGCCGGGTGAGGCGGCGGCAAGGTGACGGGCGACCTCGGTGAGGTCTTCCAAGAACGCGGCGACGAGCGGCCACGCGGCACCCGCGCCAGCACCGGTGGCGAGCAGGTACAGCGTGCCGTTCTTGGTGAGGAAGTCGCGCGGGTCGAACGCCTCGCCGGCCTCCGGGCTGACGGCGTCGAGCACGGCAGGGTCGGCGAGGCAGGAAAGGGCTTGAGCGACGGCCATCCAGATGGAGTCACGTGTGCGCGGATCAGAGGTGATCATGCCTTCGAGCGAGTCCGACCATCCCGCAGCGGCTTGCGGGTGACTGGCGAGGATGCCGACGGCGTCGGTTGCGGCAGACGCGGACAGTGACCACTCGAAGAGGGCCCGAGTCGGAAGCTGCTCCAGCGCTGCCGCATGGAGGAGCCCTTGGAGTGCGGAGCGGGCCTTGCCTTCCCAGAAGCCGCCGGACTCCGTCCCGCCGGTGGAGAGTCCCGTCGACGACGCCAGTCCTGAAGCGCGGATCATCGCGGTCAAGGGCTGTTCGCAGCCGCGGATCGGCGACCATCGGACGCCGCAGCCGTCGGCTGCGGGCAGCCCCGCGGTGAGGTGCTGCGGGTCGAAGACGGCGACCGGCCCGCGGTTCTTCCGTGCGGCGAAAGTGGCGGCGATGTTGTCCGGCCGCGTGGAGGTGGTGACGACGGCACCGGGCGCGTCGAGGATGGCATTGATGACGAGGTGCAGGCCCTTGCCAGAGCGTGGCGGACCGATCACGAGAATCGAGTCCTCAACCGACGCCCAGATCTCGCGGCCACAACTGCGCCCGATCAGGTAGCCGACGTCGTTCGCGCGGGGATGGCGGATCGACGGACGGAGGGTGGCGGCGCGTCGTACCAGAGCCTTCTTCGACGCGGTCGTGTCGATGTCCCGGGCGGTTGCCGTGCCTTGGATGCGGTGGGGATCTCGAGCAGCCCGGTGCCGCAGCCGAGCGACCACTCGCCACACGCACCAGACCAACGCTGCGAGGACGACGAGGAACAGCGTCACCACGCACCAGTACGCGATCGCTGACAACCCGGGCGCCTCGAAGGCTCGCGCCGGCCGGCCAGGATCGGTCAGGACCCGCAGTCCGCTCGCGATTCCGCCTTCGGGCGTCGTCGCGCCCGTTGCGACCGCGGCGGCCGTGGCTGCGGTGCGGAGCACCAGCGCCAGAGTGCACGCCGCCACCATCCCGATGAGTGTCAGGTTCACGAGCTCGTCGTTCGCGCCACGTGCTGCGGGGATCATGCCGGCGCCTCGAACGGGGTGACCGTGCGTGAACTCATCCCGAGGAGCACGAGCCCGCCGCGGGTTGCTGCGAGCAGCGCGGGCGGGAGGTTGAGTGAAGCTTTGCCTTCGGCATCGGCGTTCTGGCGTACGACGACGTACGCCAGCGCGACCTCCTCACCTGGCTGGAACCCGGCACGAACGAGCGCAGGACTTGACGAGCTGGGTGACGGCTCCGCGGCGGCTGGAGCCGAGGACTCTGGGGGAGTCGCGACGTCGGTGAACGTCGAGCCGTCGGCCTCGCGTACCTCGACGCGCACAGGCGCGCCGAGATCTGAAGTGATCTCGTCGATCACGGCGCGAAGGTCGCCACGGGTCCTGGCCTGTTCGGAATCGCGCGGGACACCGTCGACGTCGACCGCGAGCACGCCGTCGGCGTCGATGGCGACGTGAACGACGCTCAGCACGACGGGGATCTTCATAGCCCGAGCACCGCCCCATCGCGGCGTGCAGTGGTGGTGACAGCAGCTGTCCCGGTGCGGTGGCTGAGGGCTTCTCGGTCGAGCCCAGGCGGGTTGCCGTCGCCGACCTGCTGGGTGTCGAGCTTGTCGAGGATGCCGAGCGCGGTCGCGCGGACGCGTTCGGCGGTTGACTGGACGATCTCGACCGGGGTCTTGCCGGGGACACTCGCTGCCCAGGTCGACACGTACGGCACCGTGTAGGAGGAGGTGTCGAGCCCGTGGGCGGCACCGACCATGAGCGCGACTGATTCGGCTTCCACCTCGGTGATCCCACGGTGCAAGGTCGCGTCGGCAGCGGACTCGGTCGACAGGGCGTTCTCCGGTGGCGCGTGGATGAGAACATGGCCGAGTTCGTGGGCGAGCGTCTTCACCTGGGCCGCCTCGTCCATGTCCATACGGACCGAGACCTCGCGGGAGAGGAAGTCGGTCAGGCCGTTCGCGCCGCCGATCGCCGCCGCCGAGGAGACGAGCCGGAGCTCGAAGCCGGCGGCCGTGATCTGGTCTGCCAGTCCGTCCCACAGCCCGGCCGGCGCTTGGCGCTGGAGCAGGGACGGGCGGGGGAGTTCGGGCACAGGGTCGCCTGTGGTCTGGGAGATGTCCCAGACGTAGGTCGGCTTGACCCCGATCATGCGGGTGCGGGCGTACTCGCCGGACATCGGCTTCTCGTTGCGCGCCAAGCGTCGCCAGGAGTTCGGGTCGTCGGGCGTGAACGAGGCGAACCGGCCCGTGACGGGGGCGAGGATGCCGTAGCCGTGCTGGCCTTTCGCGACGCTGCGTCCGAGCGAGAGCCACTGGTGGAAGCCGGCGACGTACGTCGGCGTCGGCTCAGGCACCCGGCCCTCGTTGTACGCCGCGAAGTGCTGCGCCGCGATCAGCATCGAGTTCGCGAAGCTGCGCCCGCGGAACTGTGCCGCGAAGGTAAGGGCGCGCTTCCAGTCCTCCCCGGTCACCAGCGTCGCGACGGACTCGGACAACTGCTCCTGGAGCGCTTCGAGCTTCGCTTCGCGGGCCGCTCGACCGCGAAGGTGAGTGGTCATGACGCTGCTCCCGTCATGCGTCCGGTGGTGTCGAAGAGCTCGAGCTCGGCGGGGTGCATCTGGTGCTGGATTACGAAGGAGCGGCTCTTGATCCGCCATAGTCCCTGCCCGGTGCCGAGGGTGGGGATCAGTGACTGCTCGGTGCCGGTGAGTCCGAGGGCCGCCGAGGTGGCACCGAGTTGGTCGGCTTCCTGGCGGTAGACGATGCGGGTCTCGGCGTTCGCGAGGAGCGAAGACGCGAGAGCGCGCATGGCGGAGCCGGAGTCGCCGACGTTGTCGAGGTCGGTGAGCTTGTGGAAGATCAGCATGTTCGCGATGCCGTAGTGCCGCGCGAGGCGCCAGTGGGCGTCCATCCGGCGCAGCAGTGCAGGGTGGGATATCAGGCGCCAGGCCTCGTCGTACACGACCCAACGCTGGCCACCGCTCGGGTCGAGCAACGCCGATTCCATCCACGCCGACGCGCAGGTCATCAAGACCGAGATGAGCGTGGCGTTCTCGGTGACGCGAGACAGATCGAGGGAGATCATCGGGAGGCTCGGGTCGAACGCCACCGTCGAGGGGCCGTCGAATAGCCCGGCGAGGTCGCCCGCCACGAGGCGCCGAAGCGCGTGACCGACCAGTCGTCCGTCCTCCGTGAGGCGGCCGTCGGGATCGTCGGCCGGATCCGGGGCGAGGAGCCGGTCCACGACCATCGGGAGAACCGGGACGTCGGCCCCACGCACCGTGCGGTCGATGGCGATGTCGACGGCCGTGTGCTCGAGTGGGGTGAGCCGGCGGTCGAGCACAGTCTCCGCCAGGGCGCCGACGAGATCGCGGCGACGGGATGCGACCTGGCTCGCCCACTGGACATCGTCGTAGCCGGACGGACGGTGCCCCTCGTCCAGAGGATTCAGACGGTTGGCCATGCCATGGCCCAGCGCGATGGCCCGCCCGCCGACCGCCTCTGCGACGGCGGTGTGCTCGCCCTTGGGGTCGCCGGGGACGTAGACACGTCGGCCGAACGGGATCGACCTTGTGTAGAGGCTCTTGGCGAGGCAGGACTTGCCGGAGCCCACGATGCCGGCGAGTACGAGGTTCGGTGCGGTGATGAGCCCGCGTGCGTAGAGGATCCAGGGGTCGTAGACGAAGGAGCTCCCGGAGTAGAGGTCCTGGCCGACGAACACGCCTTCGCTGCCGAGGCCGCCTTCAGCGAGGAAGGGGTACGCGCCCGCCAGGGTCGCCGAGGTGTCCTGGTGGCGTGGCACGCGGAATGGTCCGGGCGTCCGCAGTGCGGAGGGGCCGTGTTCGCCGGCGCGGGCGAGCGTCACGGTCGCCCGCTTCTCCGCAGACAGTTCCTCGGCCTTCCGCTTGGCTTCGGCGCGCCGGGCTTCGCGGTCGGCGGACAGGAGTTCTCGTGCCGCGGCCTTGCGGAGCCTGCGATCGTGCCGCCGTTCTCGTCCCGGTGAGACGAGTACGGCGGAGTGGAGGCGCCCGTCCTGCCACCCGGTCACAGCGACATCCCTGGCTGGTGCGTGGAGCGCTGAACCGGAGCGAATGACGGGTAGTCGCGGATGTCGTGGGCGATCGTCGCCTCGATCTCGTGCGCCCGATCCACGCATTCGGCGATCTGGTGGATCATCTCGGCGGCGCGATGAAGCTCCCAGGACTCCGTGTACGACGCGGCGCGCACGGCGTTGGCATCGCCGTTCATCCACGCCTGCTTGCGAGGCGGCCCGTCGTGGAACTCGCCGAGCTGGTGCAGTGACTGGCTCAGCGATGCGAGAGCGGAGCTGATGGAACCCAGAACCGCGTAGATCGCGGTCGGGTCGTCGATCGTGCGCGTCGCGTGAGCAAGGCCGCGGACTGCCTCCCGGAGTTCGTCGGCGTCGGCGACCGGGTCGTTGAAGGTAGGCATCGGTGGCTCCTCGGTCGATGGCTTCATCGATGAGGTGCACGGGGCGCGCCGCCGTGTCGCCGGGAGAAGGGCCGGTGACCGACCTACCCTGTGGCCGTGGCCGACCTGACGGAGCCTTGCCCGAACTGCGACACCCTGATGCGCTGGGAGACCTCTCACGAACGCTGCGACGGCTGCGGTTACATCAGGCCCTGCTGCGAGGGCGCTCCCTGCAGCTGATCCGGCCTATTCGTCGGCGGCGTCGCCGATATCCCGGCGGCGGACACGGCGGCGCTTGCCGGTCTTGCGAAGCACCGGCCAAGGCTCGCGGACTGCCCGACCGTTGCGGCGGTTCTTGTGAGGCTTACAGAGCTGGCAGCCCTTGTGCTGCCGGTGAGGCGAGTGCGCCATCGTGACGACTCCGATCCGTGAACAACACCCGCCACGGAGGGCGGGGTTGGTGCGGGATCTCGGCCATGGTTAGAAGGCTACGCCGGACATCCGACATTTTCGGACGGCGGATTGGGCTCGACGGCCGCCTGCGAAGGCCGCATGAACTACTCGGCGATCGGCCATATCAGGTCGCCGCGGCCGGACAGCTCCGCTACCGCTCGCTGACAGCCGGACTGCCACCGCCCACTTAGGTCTTGGAACGACGCCACAGGCGTCTGATCGCACGTGCGGCCGTGCCATTAGCAGCCGCCTTGCCCGGCGAAGCTTGTGGGTCGGTGGAGGGCCGCGTCGTACGCGCTTGCCTTGAGCGCCGGCGGCGTATTGGTCAACGTGGGCCGGTCTGGTGAACCGCCTGGTGAGAGGACCGGTCTTCCATCGCCACCCGCGTGCGCGGTCAGGATCCAGCGGGCGCCGTCCGCGACCAGCCAAACCACCACCGGCCTGTCTCGACAAAGTCTCGTGAGCTCACGCCACTTGCGGCCCGCATTGTTGTTGGTGTCGGCCGCTGGGTCGGCCGCGAATCGCATCCACGCCCGGACCAGTTTCTCGAGGCTGTCAGATCCAACCGTCCTTGCCTTGGCTTCCATCGCCAGCACGACGCGTCCGGCAGGGTCGTACGTGACCGCATCGAACTCGCCCATCTCGAAGCCGGCCTGCTGCGAAGGCCAGCCGTGATCGAGAATTAGCTCGGCGGTGGCGCCAATCTGGATTACGTACTCCAGGTTCACCGACACCCCGGTACCGCTCTTGGAGAACAATGCGTACCGGCCGATCGGAGCCTTCTGTCGAACCGTGGGCAGCGTGACGTAGCCAGCCTCATCGACAAGCGCAATCCCTGCAGCGACCGCACGCAGAAAGCTCGTCGACTCGTCGTGTCGGAGCCCACGTCGTGGCATCACGATTGCCGGAGAGACGACGTCTGGCCTTCGAGCGGCGAACACCTCAGCTCGATTCATGAGCAGCGCCAACATCTCGCACACACTCGGCGAATCGGGATTGTTGTCTCGCCCGGTTTCGCGTAGCTGCCTGGCCAACCACTTCCCGTCCACCGCTTGCTCCTTCCTCACGGAGCGTAGAACGCGGGTCCGACATTCCGGCGAATAGAAGACCCCGCAGGCGTCTCGGGTCGCCTGCGGGGTCTGGCCAGAATCATCGAGAACGCGCGGCGGCGTTGTCCCGGGAACTCCGAAATCTCCACGACGTTCGGATGCATCCCGGCAGACCCGACCGCGTCGCGCCCTAGATGTCGAAGTCGTCGTGTGTTGCAACTCGGGCGAGCTCGATCTGGCCGGATGGAAGCACCCAGTAGTGGATGCGTCGGGCGGAGGGGGTGTTGACCTGGAGGCTCGCCCGCCAGGCGACTGCGCCATCATCCCGAACCCGCACCGGGTCGTCGCCTCCCGAACCCGTGCGTAGCTGGTGGACCTCGCGGCTGGGGAGCTGCGGTGCCAATCCAGTGACGATCTCGAAGACGACGTCGGCGACCTTCTCTGCCCTGATCCCTTCGAGTCGTTCGAGCGATTCGAGGAACCGTGGGCCAATCAGGAAGTCGGCGAGCGGGCGGTTTCGCTGTTCGCTGGGAAGGGTGCGGGTAGCCCACTGGGTGAGGACGAAGTACCGGAAGCCCTGCTCGGGGTCGGCGAATCGCGGACCGTTTCCAGCCGGGCGCTCCGACTTGCTGGTGCTGGTTGCCTTCCTGAGCCGCGCACGCGTCGACTTCAGGTCGTTCTCCGCCTTGTTCGCCCGCCGCTCGGCCTGGTCCAGCAGGAATCGGAGCTGCTCACGCTCGTCGGCCCCCGCGTGCATTTGGGTCTGGAGGTTGACGACCTCGCGCTTGAGTCCGGCAATCTCGGCCGTGAGCCCGTCAACTTTGAGCAGCAGGGCTCGGGTCGATTCGGTCGGCCGGTGAGCGGCAGGGCGCGTCGATGCCGGCCGCGGGTTCGGTCCGGGGCGGCTCCTATCGAGCATGGCCGGGCTCGGCCGCGGCGTCGCGGCTGCGGCTGCCGGGGGCTGCGTGGGCGCCGGCGTCTCGGTCACCTGCACGGGCATCGGAGCCGGCGGCGGCATCGGCAAGGAGGTAGCAGCCTCACCCTCGTCGGCCTCGGAGTGCTCCGGCTCCTCGCGCAGCCACGGCGGTCCGCCCGGTAGCAACGAGGGAGCCGACACGACCGGCTCGTCGTCGTCGACATCATGGAGGGCGAGTGCCCAATCCGGTCCCGTCGCCGTTATCCGGGCGGGTATGACCTCGCCGACGGTCATGAGCGTGCGGAGGTCGTCCGCAGGGTTCGCGGTGACGTCAGCACGACGGACCGAGACGACAACGGGCGGTGAGGTGGTCTGGGGATAGAGGACCAGGTCTGCCTTCCCATTGCGCACCTTCGCGACCTTGCTGAGTACGACGTCACCGACGGCGTATGCCGCGAGGGCCTCAGCATGCGGCCGGAGGCTCTGTCTGATGTCGACCCGGTTGCTGTCGGCGTCGTACCAGCCCTCGATCCGCAGCCCTGCTGCCACGATGCGTTCGATCGGGACGTCCTCGACCGTGAGCTCCTCTGCGATCGCGGCGGGGAACAGATTGCCGACGTCCACGAGTGCTCGGCCGGCGACGACCATCTTCACCGTGGTGTCGACCTTGCGGAGTTCGCGGGTGGGGACGGACTGGAGGAGCCCGGCCGCTGCGGCCATCCGAAGCATGTCGGAGATGAGCTTCTGTGTGGCGCGTTCGCCGTCGGCTTCGTTGAAGGCGAAGCGGAGCGGCGACTTCGAGAGGTCGGAGGCCCACTCATGTCCGACGGGGTAAACGCGGCCGGCGCCACCGTAGACCTGCGTTCCCTCCGCCATCCGATTGGAGAAGTCCCAGGTGAACGGCCCGGTGGGCATCAGATAGACCTCGGCGAGGCTTCCGGCCTCACGTGCGATCTCCTCGACATCGATCCAGGGCTTCGTGCGTCCCGCTGGGATTGTCACCACGGCGACTGGGCGCCTGCGACTGTTGCCGTTCAGGAGGTCAGCCAGGGCGCTCGCAGAACGCTCGTCGTTGATGAGTTGGACCGTGGCCACGAATGTGAGCCTAGGAAGGTGGCCCGACAGAAGTTGGGGAATCTCCAGACCCCGACTCTCCCAGGCTTGCAGTCACGTCGGCGTCGGAGGGCGGACGCTCCGAATCCCAGACTCGTGCGTACGTGTCGGAGACGGCTGGCCAGACCTCACGGACGCCCGCCTCCACTGAATCGATAGCCGAACCCAGTTCGCCGAAGACGATGAACTCGTGAGGGATGACGCGTCCCGCAGCATCCCTTCTCCCCAGCGGATCCGGAAACCGGAGGACTACTCGCCCGGCTGCCTGAAGCCAGGCGGCCGGTCCGTCTCCGAGTTCCCCGAATGCGCGCTCATACTCCGGTAGAGGGTCACCTAGACCCGCGTCAAGAAGAAACCGGAAGCCCCACGCACGTCCGCGAGTCGCCCAGATGACGTGGGTTGGAACTGCCTGCCGATCGATCACTTCTGGGTCCTGATGATGTGATCCGAAACCCCCTGTTCGAGGTCAAGCTTGAACTGGGTCAGCATCGCGCGCAGGTAGTGGTTCTGTGCCCGTGCCTGCTCGTTCATCTCCTTGAGCTTTGGCCCAGCCACCTTGATGGCTGCAGCGAGCGCCGGGAGTGCCTTGGCCACGAACTCGGCCCGCTTGTCGGACTTGGCAACCTTCTTGAGCAGCTTCTCGACGCCGGCGAACTTCGCGCCCGTAAGGGCAGCCGCAATCACATCGGCGCCGTCAGCGAGCGAGTCGACGACCTTTCGCGGGAGCGTCATCCGCTCCTCCCACAGAACACGGCGCTCCAGCGGCAGGAGAGAAGCGATGGGGAGGATGAGGTCCAGTCCGATGCGCTGCGTCAGGTCGATCTCGGCTGGCTCTGCCGTGTCCGGTTTCAGTTCGAACTTGGCGGACGAGAGGAGCATGAAGTCCTCGCCGATTGATAGGGCATCCGGGGTGACGATGAGTTCCGCGATGCTCGAGCGGAGCCGGTCGAGATCCTCGGCGGCTTTGAGAATGACGAGTTCTCGGAAGGCGTTGACGTCCCAGTCAGGAAACAGGTCGGCCTTCGACAGCGATAAGATCCAGATCCGAGGGAACTCGACGAGCGGGCCATCGTCGGCGAGTAGATCGCCCTTGAGCCGCTTGAGGTTCTGGCGGAAGTTGCCAAGCAACGACTTCAGGTAGCGCTCTTCTTCTCCGCGGTAATCGAGCAGCTTCTGGCCGTCGACCAAGAGCAGCGCGACGTCCGAGCTGAGCAGCGTCTTGAAGGTGTCAATGCGACGGATTCGCTCTTCGGCACTGGTGGGATCTTCCTCGAACCATTCGCCCGGGTAGTCGTGCCAGGCGAGGCGCAGCTCGTCGAACGGTCGCTTCTTCGCCTCTTCGCCTTCGCCGCCCTTCAGCTTGACGGAGAAGTCGTAGGTCGTGTTGGCGAACCGGGTGGGCATGGGCGCCGTTGCACTGTCCCTCATGCCGAGGTAGTTCTGGTACAGGCGATTTCCCTGGCCGGTCTTGTCTGCGACGAGGTCCCAGAGGTCGTTGTTGTAGGAGCCCTCTTGTGTGGGTCCGTAGAACGAGGAGACCAGGACGGTCTTGCCCGATCCGGACTCGCCGAAGACTGCAATGTTCTGTTGCCGGATTCGCGGGTACCTCGCCATGGCGCGAACGTATCCCACAGGTCCGACTGTTCGTGCGGTACTCCTTGACCCGAGGCCCTCTGCCGGTGACGGGTTCGCACCGAGTGCTGTCACGCCCGCGCGGAGTGCTGTCACGCCCGCGCGGAGTGCTGCACTCGATGCTCCAGCGCACGGCGGCGCCATCTAAACGAAGCGTGAGAGTGGAAGTGCAGCCACAGCGAACGATTGTGCCTGCTGCCCCCAGAGACGCCGGGTCTCGCACGATGCCTGGATCGCGGCCTGCTCGATCGCCGCTACAGCGCGCTCGAGTTCGTCGTGGTCACTGGCGCTGACGGCGACGAACCCGGTCGCGCGCAAGACGCCGTGCCCGGCGGTGAGGTCGGCTTCCTGCTGGAGGACGTCCTGGTACTCGGCGGTCTGCTGGGCGTCCTCGATCTGACCGATTCTCTGCCGCTGGGCGGCGTCGGAGATGTACTCGGTCTTCTTCTTGCGGATGTCGCGGGCAGCGCGGTCGGTACGCATCGGCGTGTAGAGCAGTGTGAAGGTCCGCCGGATCCCCGAAGACAGCAGCAGCGGCGCGAGGAAGCCGGGGTAGACGAGCGACCGGGGCCACTCACTGATCCAGAGCACGCAGTGGTGTGCGGAGTCGCTGCGCATTGAGCCCCACGATTCGGTGACCGCGACGGGTCCCGCGGTGGCGAGGTCGCGGCCGATGTCACCCCGGCGCTCAAGTGCGCCCGCAACGGCGGGGTCGTACGCGGACCGCAAGATCAGCGCAAGGTCGCCGGGCGTGAGCCACTCGCCGGGGGAGAGGTCGGCGGACCGGAGGGCGGCCAGCATGGTCGCCATCTCCTGCCGGAGTACGGCGGCCGCCCCGCGCATGCCTCCGCCGGCAGCCCGGATCGCTCGCCCGGCCACCTTCATGTCGAGCGAGATCGAGAGGGTCGAAGCATGGCGCTCGCCCGCCGGACCGGCGCGGTCGACCAGTTCGCCGTACGTCGCCGACGCCCACGAGCCTGAGCGTTTGCCGTGCTGCTCCCACCAGTCCGCCAGCCCCTTGCCGGAGTCAGGGAGCGTCCGCTCCATCACCTGGACGGAAGCGAGTCGCCCGGATCGGCATGCGGTCGCGAGTACGCGGCCCCACGAGACGACCCGGCGTTCCTGCTCCGCTGGGTCGAGCAGCACGAACGCGGGGTGGGAGACACCGACAACTACGGTCAGGGTCGCGGCGTGCGGGTCGTGGATCATGACGGCGTCGGTCTCGCGGTCGACCCATTGACGCAGCCGAGCAGCGTCACCGGGCAGGGCCAGCGTGCCGGCGGGGCGCGGCTTAACGATCCTTCGGCGGTACAGCAGTTGCCCACCCGTGGATCGCCAGAGCCATCGCGCGCCGATCGGCGCCCACTCGATGAGCTTGCGCCCGCCGACGCCGGCGAATGCCAGCGTGACGAAGAACAGGATGATCGGGAAGGTCATCACCACGGCGCCGATGTACAGACCGATGATCAACGTGCCCGACGCGAGGCCGGCCATCACGAGTTGAGGGCCGGAGAGGCCGAGCAGGACGCCGCGTCGGGTCAGGCGCGAGAACTTGATCGGGGTCAGCTCTGGCTCGCCGGTCGTCGTGGCCACGGCCGATCACTTCTTCCCCGCGGTGTCGACCAGCGTCGAGTCCGCGACTGGCGGTGGGACTGTCGAAGGAGCGGCGGACTCATGCGCCTGTGCCTGTCCGGTCGCCTGGGCGGCGACGAAGTTGCCGAGCCGAGGACCGGCCGCTGCCGCCTCTTTCGCGACCACAACGCCGGCGGCAACTGCGCCGCCCGCCGCCGCACCACCTCCGGAGGCGCCATCTGCTGCGGCGCCTCCGCCGCTAGTTCCGGTCGATGGTCCGGCAGTGGACGGTCCCGTGGCCGTGGGCAAGTTGGCTGACGTCGTACCGCCGCCACCGTCTGCGCCGCCCCAGCCCAGGACCTTCGCCGGCTCGCTGCCGGCAGGACGAGAGAGCGGGATCGGCATCGGCCGGTTGAGTGATGCCTTGGCCTCCTGTTCGGCCGACATTGCGTGGTACATGTCGAAGCCCATGAAGGCGATGGCCTTGTAGGTCAGGTACGGCGCGAACCCGGCCATCAGCATCAGTACGACGCCCGCCATCGGCTGGCTGACGGACTCCAGGTCGGCATCGATCGGCGCCGACACCTGGGCGGTGGCGAGCAGGAAGATCACCACGAGGACGACCTTCGAGAGGATCATCGCGATCACGAACGTCGCCCACCGGCTCAGCCACGTCCTGGTGTGGTCCCAGCTGGCGCCGGCGAGGGCAATCGGTGCGAAGACGATCGCGATGAGAAGGAGTGCCTTGCGGATCAGCAGGCTGATCCAGACCACCATCGCGCCGATGATGGCGAGGCTGGCGAGGAAGATCGTGAGGATCGCTCCGGCGGCGGGGGCGCTGAGGTTGATGGCACCGAGTCCCGCGGCGAGTACGGCGACCTTGTCGCCCATCTCGTTCATGTTGGTGCCCGCTGCGTTGACGATGCCGATGCAGAGCTGGTCAGTGATCTCGAGCGCGGTCGCGAGGAGGGCGAGTGCGACGAACGATCCGAGGATCGACTTGGCGAGTCCTAGTGCGGCTCTGGAGAGCGCGGCGGGTTCGCGTCGGATCATGCCTCCGATGACCTGGAGCATGAAGAAGCCGAGCATCACGAAGACGCCGACGCCGAACATGATGTTGTAGACCTTCGTGTACTCGCCGCTGGTCACGTCGACATACGTCGTCGTGTCGATGACCTTCCAGACGGAGGTGAACATCCACTCGGCCGCGCCGCCCATGCCCTGAGCGAGCCAATCGAACGGGGCGGTGATGACCGCGCCGGCTGCGTCGCCTGCGGCGTTGCAGACCTCGTGGATCACCGGTACGTCGCAGACACCCATGATCGATCCTCAGACCTGCTGGCCGACGTTCCAGAAGAAGTTCACCAGCGTCACCGCGGCGCCACAGACGATCGCGGCACCGAGGGCGACGAGGACGCCGAGCTTGCCCCGCCCGGCCAGGTGCGGGTTCGACGAGTTGGCTCCCAGCGCCCACACGATCGCCGAGATGATCAACGCCAGTACGGCGAGTACGAGGCCCACCGTCATCGAGGCGCCGACGATCTTCTTTAGCTGGCCGATCCCGGGTAGGCCGTTGGAGTTGGGATCGATCGAGATGTCGAGGGGGAGTAGGAGTGCTGCTGTGAGTAGGTCCATCTGAGGGCTCCTGAGGTCGGACGAGCGGACGCCTTAGAGGTGCGGGCCGATGTCCAGCAGCCAGTTGGCCCACGTGAGCGCGGCCCCCGTCAGTGCCGCTCCGCCGACTGCAACGAAGCAGCCGGTCTTCGCCTTCTGAGCGGTATGCCAACTGCCCGAGCTCGAAGCGATCGCCCAGGTCGTCGCCGAGATGACGAGCATGAGTACGGCGACGATCAGGCTGTAGGTCAGGAGGGCGCCGACGATCGCACCGAGCTCGCCAGAACCACCGACGGCGCCGAAGTTGGGATTGACATCATCGGCCAGAGCCAGACCTTGGATCACACAGATAGGTGGCCGAACTCGTCCGATCACGTCCCTAGGGCGCGATTGCTGAAGTGAACCTGCTGAGGCCGTTGAGTTGGCTAGCCTGCTTGGGCTAGCGCCCGCCGGAGATGCAGGAGTTGAGATGGCACACTTGCACACTCCGCTGCCATCCGGTGACGGGATGGGCGGTGAGCGGATCCACGCCGAAGCTCATGTCGCGTTTGGCGGCGACGACACCCATCTTTGGTTCGGAGTGAACTATCTCGCAGGAGTCACTGACCTTGACGCGATCGTGGCTGTGGAGGCACTCGGTGTCTTCGTGATCGAAGTAAAGGGAGTTCCTCTTTCGGAAATCGAGCATTACGGCCAGGGCTCATGCAGGATCAGGAACCGTCCGGGCACCAAGACTCCTCTCCAGCAGGCGCTCAAGGGACAGCAGCGACTGGTTCAGTTCCTTCGCTCGTCCTCGGGAATGAAGCACATCCCCTTCGTGCACGTGACGGCTGCTTTCCCCAGGATTCGCCGCAGCGACTTCGTCTCGAAGTGGGCACATCCAGGAGTGATCGCGCAGGCGAAGAGCATGATCTTCGAGGAGGACCTTCAGTCTGCCGAAGCCCTCCGGGCGGTCCTCATCTCTGTCATCGACCACCCGCCTATTGGGGGTGGCGAAGACCGACGGTTTCCGCTCACAGCATCAGCGATTCAGAGCATCGCCTCCGCCATCTCCCCGGATGATGCAGTTGGTCCCACAAGCAACGACGTAGAGCGCATGCGGGTGGTGGAGCAGTCTCTCAACAAGACTCGCCGGCAGTACGTCCAACCCGTCGATGGCACCGGCATCCAAGAGGTGCTGTTCAGCGGACCGCCCGGCACTGGCAAGACCTTCCGGCTCCTGGAGATTGCCCTCGGTCATGCACGAGCGGGCCGCAACGTGGTGCTTGCTTGCCACAACAAGGTCTTAGCCTCGGAACTTCGCCGCATGCTGCTGGCGGACGTGGTGACTGGTGATCGGTCCGAGAACCTCGACGTGCTTGACGTGCATCAGCTGCTCGAGCGTTATCCGAATGTCAGCGGGGACCACGAGAGCGCGAGCGGCTTCGATGGATGGGTGTTTGCGAAGGTCCGACGACTAATTCGCGACCAGCAGCCAACCGAGCGGTTCAGCACGGTGCTTGTCGACGAAGCCCAAGATGTTGAGGACTGGATGTACGAGCTGCTGCGCTGGTCGAGCGATCCAGATGCGGAGTGGTTCGTCGCCGAGGGACGAGGCCAAGCCCTGTACCGCGATGCCCCGGCCCCGTGGCTGACCGCCTACAAGTCTCGTGTCGAGAGCGCGAAGCGTGCACACCGGATGCAGCGGGTATACCGGAGCGGGAAAGCGGACCACCTTGTCGCCCGATGCACGCACGAAGTCTCCCCAAGTTTGGATGGGATTACGGATTTCGTGGCTCGTCACCCGGTCGTCGAGGACCAACTGACCCTCGACCTGGGCGGCGAGGAATTTGATCGGTTGGGTGAGCCCCCGGCCTTTGCCAATCTTCCCGGGTTGCCTGACGAGCTGACAGTCGCCGAGTACCGGGACGGGATGGTTCGTGCCTATGCGCGCCTCATCACCGAAGAGCTCGAACTGCTGGAACGTCTTGGCTCTCCCGGCGACCTCGCCATCCTCGTGCCGAAGCCCCACGCCCACCAGCAGCGTGGCAACAGCGGTGACTACGTCGCCCAACGTGTGATCCACGCGCTCGAGCTCGTTGGATGCCCGTACATCGATCAAGTCGACAACGAAGCGCGACGTAGCCTCCGTCCCGAAGGTGCCGTTCGTCTGGTGACGTATCACTCGTCCCGCGGTGTCGAGGCCTCCCGGGTTCTCATCTTGGGATTCGAGGAACTCGGACGGAGCATGGGCGGGCCTCTCGCCCGACAACGCAACCTCGCCTACGTCACATTGACCCGTGCGAAGTTTGGTTGCCGTTTGGCTGTGTCGGCCTCGCGGACAGGTCCGCACCTCGACTTCGTTCAGGCGGCTGCCGGGGCGGTCCGGCGCGAACTGGAGTTGGCTGAATCGCAGGCGAAGACGGATCCGGAACCTATCCCCGATCAGGTCGACTGGGAGGAGGGCGAGGTCGTCAGGTATGTCGCCGACCGGGGCTTCGGGTTCATCGCATGCATGGACCGAGAAGTGTTCTTCCACCTCAGCAACGTCTTCGGCGTCCTGGACGCGGACATCGCGCCGGGTCTCCGCGTCTGCTTCGCCTCAGGCATGCAGGACGGGAAGGAGCGTGCGACCTTCGTAGCTTCTGCGCAGCCGGCAGGACTGCAGGAGCCACCCCTTCAGGATCATTCGGCGGCGCTCGTCGCGGAGCTCATTGGAGATCGAGGCTTCGGCTTCGCGTTGTCGCCAGTCCACGGGCGAGTCCTGATGCACAAGTCCGTGCTTCACGTCGCAGTTGACGCTCTGACGGTGGGTATGCGGGTCGACATCAAGGTGGAATCTGGGGCAGACGGAAGGATTCGCGCGACAGATGCGGTGTTGCGCTAGAACGATCCGCATGTCCTAGCCGAGCCGACGGATGGTGATGACTTCGCCCGAAAATTCACCGATCGTCCCGTAGCGGACGACATCGCCAGTCCGAGGCGCATGGAGGATCCGGTCGCCGCCAACGTAGATCGCGACGTGATGCGGGCCGCCGGCGCCGGGGTAGCTGAAGAAGATCAGGTCCCCGGGCCTCTTCTCGCCAAAGGGGATGCCCGTGCCGGCGTGGATCTGGTCGCCGGAGTAGTGAGGGAGACGGATGCGTCCGCCAGAGGCTTGGTAGGCCGCGTACAGGACGAGGCCGGAGCAGTCGAAGCCGCCGCCGGTGGGTCCCTCGAAGTTCCCTCCGCCCCAGACGTAGGGCTTGCCAAGCTGCGACGCGGCGGCCTTAATGAAGTCGCCGGCGAATCCTGCCGGGAGGTTCATCGGTACGTCGCCCGCCGGCTGAGCACACGCGAGCTCGCTCGAGAGCGACACTCTGCTCAGCGTCGCCAGGACCTTCTCCGCGACCGGCTGGTTGACGGCGTACCTGTCGGGATAGGCCGAGACCTGCACGGCTTGGGCCGCAGCGCCGGGGTTCATCGACGCCCATCCGTCGATGTCGAGCAGGCCCCGCGGCGAGCCGTGGTTCGGGCCGCTGGGTCCGCCGTAGAAGGCACGGGATGACCAGACGGGGTCCATCAGGTTCTCGACGCTGCCCCATCCGGCGGCGGGGCGTTGCTGGAAGAGGCCCACGGAGTCGTGGTCGCTGCCGTCACCGTCGTTCGGGATGTTGCCGGAGTCGGGGTAGGCGCCGGTGTTCGACAGGACCCGTAGCGACGACTCGGTCAGCGCGGTCATGATCGCGATCATCTGGCCACGGGCAGGGATGTTCTCGCTCTGGCCGGTGGCGATGATCGCGCCGGCGCGGGTGAGCTGCTGTTGGTTAAGGGTGACGGTCTCACCGTTGGTGTTCGCCGCGCTCAGGCTGTCCGGCACCGGGCCGCTGACGCCGAGGCTCTCCGTCGCCTGACCCTCCCACATGCAGCTGCCCGATCCGGCCGCGGCGGGGCTGATCAGCGTCGCGACGCCCAGGACCGCTGCGCCGGGAGCGAGGAGTACGGCGGCCGCAGCGCCGACGGCCAACAACTTGACGCCCATGGCGTCTTCACTTGAGCGGGTTGTCGAGTTGCGAGAGCCGCAGGACACGGCAGCGGTCGAACGAGGGCTCGCAGGCGACGAAGACGGTGAACGCGACTGGGTGCGACGAGTCGGCGCTCTCGCCGTTCCATACGCCGCTTCGGTGCCGCGTGCCGGTGATAGTGACGGCCGTGGTGCCCGGTCGGAGGTGACCATGGGCTTGCTGGACCGCGGCGGTCCATGACTCGGGGACGTACGCGCCGTCGATCTCGATGGTCTGACGCACTTCCATCGCCCCGAGGTCGAGCCATTGGTCGACGGTCGGCAGGTAGGTGGCCACGTCGGCGATCAGGCCTGGCGTCTCCTCGCCGGAGGGGTCGGCGTCGGCCAGGACGGCGGCGGTGTAGTCGGTCGGCAGGAAGCCGAGGCTGGTGTCCCAGTCGAACAGCGAGGAAGCCACGGCGCGTGCGTATGCGATCGGATCGGTCGTGTGTGGGAGGGAGCGATCATCGAGCGTGACCACCGGAGTCGCCTCCTCCGGGATAGCCCCGAAATCTCCGGGCGGTCGCGGCGCCGGGGTGGACTGGGAGGTTTGGGGTCCGCGCACGAGTCCGTAAATGCCGACGGCGAGGGTCGCGAAGGTGAGGACACAGCCGAGGATGACGGCGATCTGGCGCCAGGTGAGGTTGCGCATCGAGGCTCCGAGGTCGAGGTGGCAGACACTCGGTAGGTACGCCGATCAGGCCGACGCGGCAGCCGTACGTGCCTCACGGAGCCGGTCACGCAGCTCGATCGTCTCGGCGACGACGCGCTCGAAGCGCGCCCAATCCTCGTCCTTGAGAGCAGCGGCAAGCTCCCCGATGTCGTACAGCGCGGTCCAGCCCTCGAGCTCGGACCACATCAGCACGAACGACCGCGGACTGTGGTGCTTCGGTGCGCGCTTGGTCTTGCTCCGCAGAGCGCGGAGGCGCTTGGCGTTCTCTTCCTCCTGGACGCGCTTGAGCGCTTCGGCCGCGAGCCGGGCGACCTCGTCCTCCTCGTCCTGGGACGGGGGAGGCGGGCTGCTGGCGAGCTCGACGGCGGCCTTCACGCGCTTGTACGCGGGAGCGACCGGTGCGTCGTTGTCGATCTCGGTCAGCATGTTGGCAGCGAACTCGCGCACCGACGTGCCCAGGCTCTCATCCTCGGCAACGGACCTGATCCAGTTGATCCGATCGAGCCGCTGGGATGCGTCGCTCCCGGTGACGATGTGTGCGGCGATGGAATTGGTCTTTCCGTGCGGTGGTAGTGACTCACTACCACCGTTGGCTCCGCCGTCGTTGCCAATGCTGCCGAACCGCGTGGCTGCCTGTCGCCGCTCCGAATCTTCCTTCTCCAGGATCTTGATCTCCTCGTAGAGGCGCGCGGTTTCGACAGGAGATAGCGGCTTGCGCTGCTCGTTCTCGTCCTGCTGGGCGAGCAGGTGCGAGAGCCGATCGGAGATGCCTGACCGGACCCACACATTCAGGGTGCGCCGCCCGAGCCGACGCATCGCCTCCAGGCGGCGCAAGCCACAGACGAGCACCCCGTCAGGGGTGACCGTGATCGGCTGTAGCAGTCCAACCTCCTCGATCGAACGCATCAGGGCGCTGATGTCGCCGAGGTCGCGGCGATGACGCACGCCGACGATGATCGAATCGATCTGTCGCTCGAGCTCGATGTGTCCCTTGTCAGACATCGATCCTCCTGGCGACCTTCGGGGCAGAGTCGCGAATCTCCACGACGAGCCCGTCGTCGGCGAGCAGGTCGACGACCTTCCAGTCGCAGACCAGCATGGCGAGTACGCCGACGCCGGCCCGAGTCGCGGCCGCCGCTTTGTCCGGGTTGCCGAGCACGATCCGCAGCACGGTGGCCCAGGAGTCGCGGTCCAGGTCGAGGGCCACGCGGCCAGCTAGGTCGCGCCGAAGATGGGCGTGGGCGACGTGGCGGTCGCCGGCCTCCATGAGCCGCGTGGCGATGTAGTCGAGCGTGCAGGTCGCGCTGCTGCTCGGCCAGCCGAGGGCGACGAACATGCTGATCACGAGGTTGAGCGCCTCGAACGCTGTCGTCGGCGCCGTCTCCCCGGGCTTCAACCGCGGCGCCGACGCCGCCGGGTCCACCGGCGACGGACCCCTGCTCTCAGCGAGGAGTTCCAGGAACCCCGTCTCGTCTTCGCCGAAGCGGCGCGCGTCGTGGTGACGCATGACCTCCCGCCTGCGCGCCTGGGCCGTCGAGCAGAGCAACCCGGCCGCGCGCTCCTCGGCGATCAGGCTGACTTGGACGGCACGGGTGATGACGGCCCACGGGTCGTCCGCGCACCTCACCGAGCGCGTGCGCATTGCCTCGAAGGCGGCGTAGGCCGAGTCTTCCGGCTCGCAATTGTGTGCGCGCGCAAGCAATCGGTACTTGCGGATCGTGAACTGCATCAGCCGCTCCGCCTCGGGGTCCTGCCGCCAAGCCCAGTAGCCGACGCTCTCCCGGTCGTGAAGCCGCTGCAGGAGTGCGCGGAGTCCTTCAGGGGTGGCGAACGAGGCGTTCACAGTCCGAGTCCTTCTTGGCTCACGGCGGGCGCTGATCGGTCCGGTCCGTGGTGGCGGAGCGTCCGGGTCGTCGTGGCCGGCGTACGGCGCGCTCGTCGTACGAACTCTGTCTGGAGAGCGATCCCGCGGCCGACCATCGGGCCGAGGTAGGAGCCGAGCTCGGTGGGGCGTACCCAGGCGATCCGCTTCTGCGCCTGCGCGTGTGCCGACTGTTCGGGCCCGAGTGACGGATCACGGTGCCGTGCGAGCTCGATGGCGGTGGGTTCGACGGCCTCGGCAGGCCTGGGGTGCTCCGGCGGCCGATAGCTGTGGCGGCGGTACTCGGCGTGCGTGTTCACAGGTGGATCCCTTCACTCGCTGGGGTAGGGCCCGGGCGGCTCCCCGGGCCGAGCCGGGAGGCAATGCGGAACGCGGAGTCGACCGTGGTCTCGATCTCGCGGTCCGGGAGACCGGCGTACTGTGCTGCCGGCCCGAGCCAGCCCATGACTTCCGCGTGGCTCAGCCCGTTCTCGACCATCCGGCATGACGCCCAGAAGAGGGTGCGGTTGCGGCCGCCCTGCGGCGTGAGCGTGACGGTTCGCGCCAGGGCGTCGGGGCGGCATCCCTTGGCGGGCATGCCGGGCGGCGGGGGAGTCCGCGCCGGTCGCGGTGGCTCCAGGAACCGGCGGAGCGCCAGCGCATCGACAGGCTTCACCGGGTGCGTGGCGACGGCGATGACGTCGTACGACCGCTGGGCGTCCTCGACTGTGACACGCGACGGGGGAGCGATGACGTAGCCGCCGTCGCCGCGGAAGTCGATGTGCGCCGAGGGGGCCTGCCAGCTGCGCTGCTCCTGGCCGCGGACGGTCGGGTAGTAGGCGTGGAGCCCGCCCGAGGGCGTTCGCACCAGCCACGCCCAGTCGTTTGCGAACCCCTGGCTCCGCGCTCGTTCGAAGGCGTCGAACCCGCTCGCGCCGGGATGGACGTCGACATCGACGACGAGGACGCCGGTCGTTGCGCCTGTGGGCAGTCCGATGTTTGCGTCGGGGGTGCGTTGCCACCAGGCGTGGACGACGCGGGCGACGGAGGTCGCATCGTGGAAGCCATTGGGCGTGAGCGGTTGCTTGCCGCCCGGGACGCACGGGAAGACCGGGATGCCGAGGTTGGCATAGCGCAGCGCGGCGGCCGCGAGCGTGGGCTCGTCGGCGACTCGCTGCATCGTCGACGCCGACCACGTCGGAATCGGGTTGTTGGGGTCGAGCATGCCCCCGACGATGCGTCGTCAGGTATCCACGATTTCGGGATACCTAGCCGGATCGGAGAGGGGGATACCTGCGTTTGCGCAGGTCAGGAGGTATCCCTAAGCCGTTCTGCTTCGAGCGCGCTCGGTTCTGTCGGTGGTCGCGACGATGATCTGGCCATCGGACAAACGAACCCCAGGACAGCCCCGATGACGCAGGACCGCATTACCCAGGCCGACCTCGAGTGGTGGCTCACGCGAGCCGCTGAGCTTGAGTGGACCTTCGCCAAGACCTACGCCGAGACGGCTCCGCACCACTACGTGGTCGAGAACCGCACGCCCGGCGTAACGCACGATGACATGGTCCGCGCCGCTCGCGTCATCCACACGTTTGGTCAACCGGGCAAGTACTACTCGCTGACGAAGATCTACCTGGTTAGCCCTGACGGCCGGTACCGGTGGTGGACCGAGGACAGGCACTTCACGGACACAACGCTGGTGAACAGGGCGACGACCGAGCTGTTCTACGGGATCCAGAATGCCCCGGCGACGATCAGTGGCATCGAGACCCCCTTCGATGAAATCGCCACGTGGTGGGATGCCAGGCACCCGATCACTGATGGCGAGCGTGATCGAGTGAAGCACCTTCTTGCTGGCGTTCGGGGCACGTACCCACCGCACGTGCTCGACATCGGTTGCGGGACCGGGCGCGTGCTGGATCTCACGATCGTTGCGCCTGAGCGCTACGCCGGAGTCGATTCCAGCCAGGCCATGCTGAACCTGCTGCTCCGCAAGCACCCCAAGGCGGCCGCCGTGTATCCCGTCGACATCCGGGATGCACTCCGCGCGGGCAAGTTCACGCCCGGCCAGTTCGACTGGGTCATTGTGGATACATCCGTTGAAATGGGTCCCGCCGAGCGCCGACAGGTGGAGCAGGTCGCTCAACTGGCTGTCATCGACGTCGCCGGCAACGACTGGTCCGTCCGCGACGTCTCCGCGGAGTCTGTGCGGCGGATCTCGTCCCTCCGGGATGCGTCATGACGGCGGATGTGGCGACGGAGCTCTGGACCGCTCCTGTCGTGTCGCTCGGCGTTGAAGCCGAGTCCTGGCTCGAGGACCTGACCGCTGTCAGCCCAGACCAGCCCATCTTCTCGTGCCCTCACGGATATCGCCGCAGCGGCACCGCGGTGCGCAACGTGGAGCACTTGTCAGTGCTCGTGTCGAGCCTGCCGGAACCAGGTGAGTGGGCGGTCGTCGAGTGGTCCGATGGAGACGTACGGCGGTGGTGTCAGACGATGCGATACCCCACAGGCTTGGTCGTTGACGCTCACGACGGAACCCCTGACGACTTCGCCAAGCGCGTCTACCGCGGCGGCCCGGGCGACTACCCGAAGCCGAGCGGGCGCCGTCCGGCATTCGGCTTCGAGCTCTGGCAGCCCTACGCCGCAGCAGACCTGATGTGGACCTGGCTGCACGGCAGTCTGCCCGAGGGATGCTCGCGGACCATGAGGCACATGATCAGCGGAGTCTTCGACCACGGACTCGGCTGATCGCCGATACCGTGACGACGGTAGAACAACGACGAGCAGGAGAACGCGTGGAGGCAACTCTCGAGCCGAGACTGGTCATCCCAGGCAACGACGGTGAGCCCTTCATCTCGGGCGACTTCCTAGTCGCGGCCTACCAGCGCGGATACCGATGGGGCCGCCACGAAGTCCGGCAGCTACTTGATGACATCAAGGCAAACGCTGACGATGCGCGCAAGCAAGGCAAGACGCCAAGCGACTACTACCTCCAGCCCGTCGTGGTGCTGTCTCGCGGGGAGGGACTCTGGGAACTCGTCGACGGCCAGCAGCGCCTCACGACCCTGTACCTGATCGCCAAGTACATCGGCACGAGGGACCCCGACGCCAAGGTCGAGTACACGCTCTCGTACGAGACGCGCAATCAGGAGGGCAATGACAGTCGGCACTTCCTCGAGCACCTGGAGACCCTGGACGACGAAGTGCGGAAGTCCAACATCGACTTCCACCACATTGCCGTCGCCTACGACGAGATCACGGAATGGTTCCGTGAGCAGACGAATCCGAAGAAGGCCGCCAACGACATCTACAACGCGCTGTCGGAGTGGGTATACGTCATTTGGTACGAGGCGCCGAGTGACACGAATCCCAACGACCTCTTCACCCGGCTAAACCGTGACCGCATCCCGCTCACGGATTCGGAGCTGATCAAGGCGCTCGTGTTGTCGAACAGCGGCGCAGCTGTGGGGCAACCTGGCCGGCAAGAGGAGATCGCCGCGCAGTGGGACGCGTTCGAACGCGACCTTCGGGACGACCAGTTCTGGGCGTTCCTCACCGGTTCTACGACGCGACGGCCGACCCACATTGACTTCCTCTTCGAGAGTATGACTCCTCCGGCTGGCCTTCGCGTCCGCCCTCGGTACTGGACCTTTGAGAAGGTTCGGGACGACATCGAGAAGCGGGGAGCGGCGGCATTCTGGCGCGATGTCGTCGCCAGGCACGGCCTGCTCACCGGTTGGTTCCATGACCGCGAGCTCTACCACCGGATCGGGTATCTGGTCGCGATCGGGGACTCTGTCCCTGACCTGATCGAGGCTTCGCGATCGCAGACTCACTCTGCGTTCCGCGCGGCTCTGGTCGACCGCACTCGTCAGAGGCTCAAGCTTTCGCGCGATGAGGTGTCGTTGCTCCAGTACGGCAAGAACGATGCGAAGTGCACTGACGTTCTGCTCCTCATGAACGTTGAGACGGTCCTGGCAAGTAGCGACCGCGGTGCCCGCTTCTCGTTCCACGCGTATGCACGTGACGGGTGGTCGCTCGAGCACATCCATGCCCAGAACGCTGAGGGGCTCAAGAAGGAGAACCAGCGGCGAGACTGGCTTGAGGCGCACGTCAAGAAGATCCGCTCCACGGAGTGGAGCGCGGAGCTTGCGCCGGCCGCCGAGCAAGTGGCTGGGCTGATCGACGCGCACTTGGCACTGGCTCCTGGCAGGACCGACGACATCGGGTTCCAGGAGATCTTGGATAAGGCCTTCGCGCTCTTTGGCTCTCCCGGAGGTAGCTCTACCCAGGAGAACCTGCATGGCCTCAGCAACCTGGCACTGCTCCAGCGCGACTTCAACAGCAAGCTGAACAACGCGGTGTTTGCTCTCAAGCGCGAGCGCGTCGTCGAGCTCGACGAGGCAGGCGCCTACATCCTGCCCTGCACCCGAAACGTCTTCCTCAAGTACTACACCGCAGCGGCCGACCAGCAGCTCTCGATCTGGGGCCCCCAAGATCAGGAGCAGTACTACGAGAAGCTGCTCGCCGCGATCGGGACGTTTCTAGCCGTAGAGGTGGATGCCGAGGGCCAGGACGTCGCATGATTGAACAGCACCTCAAGGGCTACCCGTCGACATTCATCGAGCTCTTCGAGCCCCCGGGGGAGGGCCGACCGGCGATCACGTCGATCGAGATCCCCATCATTCAGCGAGACTTTGCCCAAGGGCGCCCCGACGACGAGGCGAGCGGAATCCGCGAGCGCTTCCTCGACGCGATTGTTCGCGCATGCGTGAGCGATGCCGAGATGGCGCTGGACTTCGTTTACGGCGATGTCAAGGCCGGAGTTCTCCGCCCGCTCGACGGGCAACAGCGACTCACGACCTTGTTCCTTCTGCACTGGTACGTGGCATCGAGGGCAAATGCCCTCGATCCGGCGGCGGCGTGGCTGCGGTTCTCCTACGCCACGCGCCCAACCGCGCGGGACTTCTGCGAGTCGCTCGCAGAAAACCCATACCCGGGTGGACCGGCGTCGCCGCGGGCATGGGTCACTGACCAACCGTGGTACCTGTACCCCTGGCGGCAGGACCCGACGATCTCGTCCATGCTCGTCATGCTCGACGCCCTCCACGAACGCTTCGTGGCCGACGCCCCGGACTTTTCCGACGTTTGGGCACGCCTTGAGAAGCGATCCGACCGAGCCGTTTGGTTCCTCTTCCTGCCCGTCGCCGACATGGAGTACGGCGAAGATCTGTACATCAAGATGAACTCCCGCGGAAAGCCGCTGACCCCCTTTGAGGTGTTCAAGGCTGACCTGGAGGGCATGCTCAAGCCCGTCCTCAGCGGGAGCGACTGCCCCGTCATCGGGCACACCCACGACCGCTACGAGCACCTCGCCATGAGCATCGATGGCGACTGGGCCGACGTCCTGTGGGAGTACGAGAAGGCAGACGATAGTGACTACGTCGTTGACGACGAGTTCATGCGGTACCTCACCTTCATCATCGACATTTGCGAGTGGCGAGATGGCCAGCCCGACCGCCGATGGCGGGACAAGGCAGCCTCTCGGGAGTGGCCGATCGAGGAACGCGCCCGACTGGCGTTCGCGGACGAGAACAACGCGAACGCCGACCGGAACCGTGACTTCTTCTTCCATGCGTTCGACACATGGAGCGGGGTGGACCCGGCCGCGGAGTTCTCAAGCTTGTTCACCGCAGGCGGCTCCGGTGACGGCCCGCTGCCACTCTTGGTTTCAGCCTCGCCCGACCTCTTCGGCAGCTGCATCAGTTCCTACGGCCAGGAATTCTCGCTCGCGGAGACTTTGATGCTGTTCGCCGTGCTTCTGTCGCGCCAGAGCGACGGCTTGGAACCACCGGCCCGCGACCAGAGGCTCCGAACTCTTCGCAACTTGGCCGAGTCGGCCTTCATCGACCGTAAGCGGATGTCCGAGTACGTCGGCACCGTCGAGCGCTTGATGCTTCAGGGGACGCTCGAGAACGCCCAGGGCTTCAACGCCGAGTGGACTGCGGACGAGGTGGAGAAGTGGAAGGTCGCGGATGCGCACCCTGAAGTGGTGCCGGCCTTACACAAGCTTGAGGATCTATCCGTCATCCGTGGACGGCTCTTCGCCTTCGAGCTCGATCCCGAAACCCTGCCGACCCGGGCGAACGTATTTGAGCTCGTGGCACACCCATCCGTTCGAGATTCGCTCGGCGCCGCGCTCCTCACGAAGGCGGACTACTCGCGCGAGGTCGGCTGGAATGGGACTCGCCGGCAGCTCGGAAGCTCAACCAAGGACGACTCTTGGCGCGACCTCTTCACAACTGGCAGTCGTGCGTCGGTCGCGCGCACACGGATTCCGCTCATGGAATTGCTCGACGACGTCCACCAGCGGATGGAGGCCACCGGCGGGAGTGCAGATGATGGGCTCGTAGCGATCCGTCGAGAATGGCTCGCCGATCGCGAGTCTCGTAGACACTTCGACTGGCGCTACTACTTCGTCCGCTACGCCGGCGCCCGGAGCGCAGTGGGCGAGGGGTACTTCCACAACAACGGCTATGACGAAAGTCGTGGTGGGTTCAGCTATGGCCGACTCCGAATGCTGCACGGAGGGAGTTACAACGCGTACTTCAGCGACGCGCTCTTGAGAGCGGCTTGGGTGGAGGGAAACCTTGGGGCTGTGGCTCGTGAGCCGAAGTGGTGGCACCGCGACGACCCGGGCATGGCCATAGCTCAGTCCTCAGTCGAGATCCGATGCCTTAACGACAGCTTTGAGATCGTGGTCCCTGATGACAACGAGGACATCGCCATGCGAGCGAGCGCTGCCCTCGCGACGTTCCCGGGCGCAGATGGCGAACGTGTACACATCGAGCAGGCTCCGGTCAACGGTGCACTTGTGGATCGCGAGGACCGAGTTCAGCGCTGCATCCAGCTCGTCCATCATCTGTACCAAGCGAACCTCTAGCTCCGGATGCCGAAGGAGCACAGCCTGATGCACGCGGACCACGGAGACCTGCCGCACGACGAAGTGCCCGTCGAACGCACCTATGTCGACTGGCCCGATGACACCGAGGTCAGCAGTATTGAGCAGCTCGTCACCCTGCTCGAACGCGACGTTGACGACATCGATGACTGGATCCATGGAGCGCTCGCAGAGGATCCGGGTGACGCCACTGTCGAACACGACGACGAGTCGATCGCGTTCGCGACCCTTGGCGGTCGCGTGACCATGTGGCACCTCGCGTTTCCGTTCACGAAGGATCAGTTCGACGCCTACATGGTCGAATGTGACGACCGCACCACGATCGCGAAGTGCTTGATGTCCATCCCGACGGAGGAAGAGTGGCGGGACGCGGGAGAGCGCACGATTGTTCCTGAGCTTGCCGACCTCTGCTGTGTCAGCACTGACGAGTTCGTCTCGGCGCTCGGATATCGCTGGGAACCGATTGACCTCGACTGGATGGGCGACCTCAGCGAGCCTGATGTGTACCTGCGATGGAACGATCGGCACATCGTCGGGATTGACGACTGCAACCTTCACGTCTGGTCACCTCGCAACCCTGACGTCGATCCAGGCAAGTACGAATACGGCGACGACCCGGTCAGCTTCGCGGACATCTGGGACGAGCCCGAGTACTGGGGAGGCCCCACGCTGGACTCCCTGGTTCGCATGCTGTCGCCCTACCTCACGCCGCCGGCGCAGGGCGAGTTGCCCCCTCGTCCAACACCGCCGAAGGTGCTCGCCGAGATCGCGGCGCGGGCGGGGGAGCACCGCGTGCGAGGAAACCTTGAATAGTGGACCGACGACTCGATCCCACTGCCACCGAATCCGGCAACCCACGATGGGAACCCACTTCAGGCGCCATTTGAGTCGGCCCATGCTGGAAAGATCAGACCTGTGGTGACAGAAGCGGAACTGCGGTGGGCACTCAGCTACGACGGCTACGCGCGCTTCGCACACTCGCCCGAAGCCCTCCTCGAGGTGCTCCGTCCAGCCATGGCCGAACACGCGGCGACCAAGCGGATCCCCGAGTGGTGCGGAGTCGACTTCCTCCGGGCGTGGGCGTTCTACCGGCAGCGTGAACACCACCACGTTGGCCACGGCCCGATCGCTGAGGACTTCTACGATGTTCTCGAAGCGATCCGGCGGCACCCGAAGGCAACGCAGCGTGACCTGCCCCCCGACGCACCTCTCGGGCTGCCGGGTGATTGGCGCGCTCACCTGGCGGCGACGCTGGAAGCTCCCTACTGGTCCGAGCTCATCGACTTCGTCGCGTCGGAGCGGCGGGCGCATGAGGTCTTCCCGCCCGCGGAGCAGACGTTCCGGGCTTTCGAGCTGACACCCTACGACGAGGTGCGTGTCGTCATCCTCGGTCAGGATCCCTACCCGACGCCTGGCGATGCCGACGGTCTCGCATTCTCGGTCTCGAATCCCGTGGCGAAGACCCCGGACAGCCTGAAGAACATCTTCACTGAACTGGCCGACGACGTGGGGGTTCCAGTACCGACGAGCAACAGCTTGGAAGGTTGGGCACGCCAAGGCGTCCTTCTTCTGAACACGGCGCTGACGTTGCGCGCCGGTAGCGACACGGACCACGCGGCACACCGAGGATGGCGCCGGAAGGGCCAGGGGTGGCACACCTTCACTGACGCGGTCATCTCGGCGATCTCAGCGAAGGACCAACCGGTCGTGTTCATCTTGTGGGGCGCTCACGCCCGCAAGAAGGTCAAGCTCGTCGACACCGAAAAGCACCGCGTCATCGAACAGGTCCACCCGGCATCGCGGTCTGCTTACAAGGGGTTCTTCGGCAGCAAGCCGTTCAGCCAGGCCAACGCGTTCCTGCGCGAGTCCGGTCGTGGCACGATCGATTGGGCGCGGACCAGCTGAGCCGCAACGACCCGGAGGACGGACCGCTTCAGGAGCAGGCCTGGTGTCCAGTGGTGCCTGCGTCCACCTATCGCGAGGTTCCCGGTCGCGATCTTCGCCCGACGCGCCGCGCACGGGTGCGCCGGCGCGGCGCATCAACCTGTTTGCCGCCGAGTCGGACTCGGCTGTCGCTTGCCCTCGAGTACTTCTGTGGTCCGCGGAGGCATCTGGATCGGTCCATAATCGTCATCGCTCCGGTTGGAGACTCCATTCCGCAGCCGGACATTGGCTGCCCCTTCGTCCCCCATGGCTCGGTCGACCGCGACGCGGTCGAGGTTCGCGATCTCGTCGTACGGCGATGCGGCGAGGGTGACGCTGGACGCGAAGTCGGCAAGACCGAGGTCGCCGAGGGCCAGTGCATGGGTGGTGACGATGTGGCCGACATCGACGATCGCGGCGGTCATGATGTGGTCAAGGCGGTCGCCCTCAAGAAGCCATCCCCACCCGTCCTTGCGAAGGTCGGTGAACGGCTCGCCGCTCACGAGGTGCAGCGCCGCGATGAGGTCAGCTATCCCCTCGGCGCCGCGGCTCTGTCCGCGCGCGCGGAGGCGCCTGAACAGGTCGAGATCGCAGAGAACCCCGTCGAGGGCGTAGGTCGCCGGGACGCCGTCCTGATGAGTCTGTTGCGCGCGGGGGAGGAATGGCTTGCCCGCCCGGCTCTGCCCGAGCCACTTCCGGATGATGCTCAGGTCGGATCGCGCCTTCTGAGGACGGATGCAGAGGTCCTCTGCGAGCTTCTCCGCGGTGACCCCGTTCGGGTGGAGCGCGAGATAGGCAAGGAACTCGACGTAGTAGGGCCGGCGGTGGGCCGTGGCGGTCGCGTCGCCCAGAGTCCTGACCGTGACCGGACCCAGCAGGGTCACCTTCGGCGCCACGGGAACCGGGGAGTCCCATCGGGCGAGGTCCTCATCCAGGTCCGGATCGGAGGCATGGACGGCCCTTGCGGCTTCCGGAGAAGCGTTGGGCGCGAGAGACGCGACATCGTCGACGGTCGTTGCCGCCCGGTCGGCGTAGACGTGGGCTTCGAGCGGCAGGAGTGACGAGGCGCCAGCCGGTTGCTCCTCCGGACGCGGGTCGGTGAGTTCGTCGACGAGCGCGCCCGCGCAGTCCGTCACGGTTTCCATGTCGGCGGCGCGGGGGACCGGCACCACCTGAGCCTCCGAAGTGAGATCGATCAGCGCCGCACACGCCTCCGCCTCGGCGGCGGTCAACCCCGCGGTGGCGAGGTCGAGGTCGAGGGAAGGGATCCGCATACGCCCTCCGGCACTCACGTGGACGTCGACGTATGGCGGGGACGGTTCCCCTCCGACGCTGACCAGAGCGAGGCCGGCGCGTCCCGGGAAGCCAACGAGGGCCCCGGCCAGGTGCGTCAAGTCCGGACCTCTGTCGCCGCCCGCGATGATCGCCGCGTGGAACTCATCCGGCTCCCCGGTCGGGCTGGCGGTCGCAAGGTCGTCGGTAAGCGCGTCAAGGAATACGTCGTCTCCGGGCTCGTGGACGTGGAGGAAGTCGCGGTTGATCGCCGCCAACTCCGCGCCGATTCCCAGCGCTTCGATGTGCACTGGTGAGGCCCAAGGGTTGACGACCAACTCCGCAATCAGATGGCGAGCCAGCGCCACGCTCGGTTCGCTTGCCCCGGTGAGCGCCAGCGCGCGCATCTCCTCGAGGTTGAGCAGCACGAGCGCGCCGTCGTCCGACTGACCGACGCTGACCAGCATCGGGTACGGCGGAAGTGCGTCCGGGGGCGGAGTCGGGACCGCCTCGACAGGTACGTGCCACGCAGCGCCTTCTCCGATCCATGGCTTAGGGAGTTCAGCCGGTTGCGCGAGCGTCAGCACGATCCGGCTGGAGGAGATCCGGACGGAGAGCAGGCGAGGTGCAGGGGCCAGGCCCCGGAGCGCCGCATCAAGCTCCTCGATCGGATGGGCGGTGACGGATCCCGACACCTGCACGGTCTTCTCGACAGCGAGCAGCTCGGCCGGCGGTGGGGCGATGATCCTTCCGGGTCGGCGATAGCGGAGCTGGGTTCGCCGGTGCTGTCGCAGCACCAGCCAGAGCGACCCGGCCAGGAGTGCTCCAGCGCCGGCCAGTCCCGGGAGCAGCCAGGTCGGGGTGGTCTCGTCCTCGGCGGAGTCGGCGAAAGCATGCTCGGGTTCGGGGTCAGATGCTTCGGGAGCGGGAGGAGTAGCTCCGTCGGTAGGTGGAGTCGCGTCCTGCCGAGGCGGCTCCTGGACATGCTTCGGCTCCTGAGGCTCGACCGGTTCCGACTGTCCCGGGATCGTGAGCTTCCAGCCGGGCAGGATGAGATCCGGGTCGGAGAGGTGGGCGCCGTTCGGTTGGACAGTGTCGCGCGATGCTCGGAAGATCGACGGGTAGGCGTCGGCGTCGCCCAGTTGGTCCTCGGCGATCTCGGAGAGGGTGTCACCGGGCTGGACGACGTACGAGCCGTCCGAAGAGTCGTCGGCGACGGGGACCTTGAGCACGGTCCCGGGCAGGAGGAAGTCGGGACGCCCGTCGAGGACGGCCTGGTTGAGGGCAACGAGCTCGACGTACCGCGTGCCGTCGCCGAGTCGCTCTTCGGCGATCTTCCAGAGGCTGTCGCCGCGCTTGACCGTGTAGCGCTCGGTCTGCGGCTGGACCGTCTGCATGTGCTCGTCTGCTCGCGGTTCTGGTGGCGCATCCAGAGCAATTGCTACCTGCGGCTCGTCCGGCAGCGGCGCGGCAACCGCCGCATGCGCCCGAGGCTGGGGCAGTACGGCGCTGACCGTTGGGACTGCGACGAACAGCAGCGCCGCGGCCGCGACCAAGCGGTCTGCGGCGAGCTGAGGAACTGCAAGACCTGGGAGGCGCGGCGTACGGATGCCGCGAGCCTGCGACAGGATCGACGCGACGAGTTGGCACGTGAAGACGGCCCACGCGATCCAGCAGATAGCGGTGATGACCTGGAGGGCGAGCGTGCCGTCGTCCTGAGCCGTCAGCCTCGTCCACGTGAACGCGCTCGGGTCGGGGAGCGCGTCGATGGAGATGAGCACGACGGGCACCCCGACCACGAAGGCGACGAGCGTGATGGTGGCCAGCAAGCCGCGCAGCCTGGAGTCGGTCTTGTTCATTGCTCGCTACCTCCGAGGGTGCGGACGAGTCGCGCGGTCGCAGTGCCGGTGACGTCGAGGCGGTTGATGCCGATGAGACCGAGGAACTGCGGGTCGTAGGAGTCCGTGACGGTCACGGTGATCGTGGTGCCGTCGTTGATGGCGACCGTTCCGGTGACGCCGGCCGCGTCGAGGTAGCGCTGGGCGGCGGCACGCGCGGCGGCGGGGGAGATCGCGAGGTCGTGGCCCTGGATGGCGGAGCTTCCTTCGACCTCCTCGCCACCGGCCCGTGCGGCCTGCGCGGCGACGTCGTGGGCACGCTCGTGGGCGTGGACCTGGCCTCCGAGGTCGGTCGCCAGTCCGACGAGGAAGATCATCACGAAGCTAGACAGGGCCAGCCACACGGTGATGGAGCCGCGCTCCTCCCGGCGGCTCATCGTTCCCGCCAGGTGTCGATGGGGCTGGACATCGTCGCGCGCATGACGCGGGATCCGGGGACTCCCGGAACGGCGAGATCGGACAGGTCGAGTCGGCAGGAAACAGTGACGTTCACCGAGCCAGGAACGCCAGGCTGCTTGTCGAAGTCGCTCGTGTCGACGACGACGTCGATGGCCGAGCACCCGATCTTCTGATTGGTGATGCTCGAAGTGGCCGCGGCGCGTGCATCCGCTCGGGCGACGTCCGCGTTGCGGGCGAGTGAGGCTGACCGAGCAGCATCGGCGGCGGCGGACTGAAGCGCCTGATGAGTGGTCGCCGTACGGCCTCCGAAGATGACCAGGCCGACGAAGAGCGCGAAGGCGGGTACGCCGATCGCGGCCTCGACCGCAGCTGAACCGCGTTCGTCCCGGCGGATCACGGTGCCGTCACCTGCTCGACCGGCACGCTGGCGCTCTGAGTGATGCGGACCTTCCACCCCGGAATGACGCTCAGGGAGAAGCCGCTGACGGTCACGGTGGCGGTGGTGGCGGTCCGGTTCGCGCTGGTCGAGGTCGCTGTGAGGACGTAATCGCCACCGGCATCGGCGAGGAAGTCGTTGGCGGCGCCCACTCCGTCGGACTCCCGGCCCTGCTCGGCTCCAGCGGCTCTGGCGCCCTGCTGCGCAGCAGCGATGGCGACCGTCTGCGCGTGGTAGTAGAGCGCTGCCTGCATCCCGAGGAACATGACCGCGAACAGTGCGGGCAGCAGGACGACGAGCTCGATCGAGACCGAGCCCCGGTCGTCGCGCCGCCGACGGCGCCTACTTGATGTTGCCGGCCTGACTCTTGACATAGCTCGTCACGGCCGCAACGACAATCCCGACGATGGCGATCACGGCGACCGCCCAGAGGACGTGCTCCGTGGTCACCGAGCCGCGCTCGTCTCGCCGGGCGGCCCGCAGGTCGTCGCAGCCAGTCAGGACGGCGAGTTGAAGCAAGACCAGGACTTTCAACATGTGTTCCTCCTTTGATCGGTCCTTCCGTGTCACGAGGCCGTGAACATGCGAAGCAATGAGGGGGTCACGAGCAGGGCCATGAAGATGACGCCCAGCAGCGAGCCGGGGATGGTCATGCGCTCGCCCACGGCGTTCGCCTGGGCGGTCTCTTCGTTGAGCATCGCCGCTCGCATGGCTGCAGACCGGGCGCGCAGGGTGGCGTACACGCTTGCTCCCTCCTCGCCGGAGAGCCGCATGATGTCGGCGAAGTCGTCGAGCTCGGGGAGTCCGAGCTCCTCTGCCAAGGTGTGCAGCGCGTCCCAAGGCGGGAGTCCCGACCAGCGCGACCGCGTCAGCTCCTCGGACAGACGTGTGAAGACCCAGGAGTCGCCGACCTCCGCGGCTGCTTCCATGGCCTGTCGGACCCCGATGCCGTTGTGCCTTTCGAGTGCGACCAGGTCGATGTAGGCGCCGAGGGCGCGGGCGAACTCGACGCGTGACTTCCGCGCCTCGTCGAGCGCGTTGTAGTTCGGGATGAAGAACATGACGGCCGCGAGGCCGATCGAGGCGAGGGCCGGGATCTGAAGTGGGAGACCGAGGCCGAGCGAGTTGAACAGGAAGGTGAGCCCGGGTGGGATGAGGAGGCCGAGGCCGGCGAAGGTGAGCTTTTCGCCGTAGAACTGCGCGACGGAGATGCGCAGTAGAGCGAGCTCGCGCGTGGGCGTCCGGATCCACAGGCCGGGCGGTAGCACACGCATACCCCAGAGTCCGAGCCGTTCCTTGCCGGAGCGGGCGGTTGCGGCCGTTGTAGTCGTGCGATGTGAGGCTGACGAGACACGCTTCAACGCGTCGGCGAGATCTGGCTCGGTGGGGAGGAGCCGCGCGGCGACCAGGGTGAGTCCGAGGCCGAGGAGGCCACCGGACAGGATCATCAACTGCAGACCCGTGATCATGGCGTCGCCACCGCATCGGGTCGGGTTCCGAGGAAACGGGGCAGCGGTTTGCCACTGGCCATGCGCCGCATCCAGATCAGGGTGCCAACGTACGCGGAGAGAAGCACGACGAGGATCACCTGGCCAATGGCGGTCGCGTACGGCTCGACGTACTGGCCGGAGAACGCAAGAACCACCAGCACGGTGGCGCTGATGAGTGTTACCCATCGAGCGGTCGCGCGAGGCTTGGCTCGATCGGCTTCCACCTGACGGCGGGCCCGTACGTCGGCCGCGACCGACTCCGCGAGACCTTCGAGAACGCTCGCAAGCCCGCCGCCGCGGCGCCTTGCGCCGAGGATAAGGTTCGCCGCGATCAGGTCGCCTGTCGCATCGTCGAGCTCGTCCGCGAAGGCCCTGAGCGCCGTCTCGGTGTCCCAACGGGCACGCAGGCGAGCAACGAGCCGGCTGACTTCAGGGTTGATCGGCGCCGGCGTGGAGCGAAGCGTCGCGCCCAGCGCCTGCTCAAGGCCGATGCCGACGGTGAGGACGCCAGAGAGGGAGCGCGTCCATTCCTCCATCGCCTCGAGCCGGTTGATCTGGGTGGCGGCCGGGGGAGCGCCCAACAGGGCCGGCAGCCCGATGACCGCCACCGGGGCAATGACCAGGGCGAGAACCCATCCGGTGATGACCCAGCCGGTAAAGCCAAGCCCGACACCGGTCACTAGAAGCATCCGGGTGCGAGAGGTCAGCGCCACACGGCGGTCGCGCGCCCTGCGCCTCTCGCGAGGCCATTCGGCTGTCGGTCGCAGGCCGAGGACGATCCCGAGGATGCCGAGAGCGATCAGTCCACCTGCGAGGGCGGGAAGCACGGGTGTCACGGCTGGGCCCCGTACGGCTGGGTCGAGAGGTACGCCGCGAGGTCGAAGCCGTAGTGAGCCAGCGCCCGGTACTCGTCGGGAAGTACGTCGGGTCTGGCGACACCAGATGCATCGCCTCGGAAGACATGCGTGGTTGCATATCCGACCTCCCGCTCGCCGGGAGCGAGGGCGATGATCTCGGCGACCCGCCTCGTCCGCTGAGCACCGCCGGGGACGGCCTTGGTCTCCATGCTCAGCTGGACGATCAGGTCCACCGTGGCCGCCAGCTTGCTTGTCGCGAGCCCCTGGGTGACGTGCGGGCCGGCTTCCATCGCGCACGTGACGAGCTTGCGGACGGCCGACACGGCGTCAGCGGCATGGGTCGTCGAGATGGACCCTGTTCCGGACTCCATCGCCTTGATCATTGCCCAGATCTCCTTGCCTCGTACCTCACCGACGATCTGCCGGGAGAGGTTGAACCGGAAGGAGTCGACGAGCGCCTCGTCGAGGGTGAATTCGCCAGCCTGACGGCCATCGAGCGCACGCTCACCAGACCCCGGGCGTGCCTCCCAGGCATGAACGACCTTGTGACGGCCGAGTTCATGGAGGTGGAGCTCGTACTCCGTCTCGAACGTTCCGATCGCCTCCATGGGGTCGATCTCGGAACAGAGCGCGCGAACCAGCGTCGTCTTGCCCGCTCCCTGGGCGCCGGCGACCACGATCGAGCGTCGTGCTCGGACCGCGGCGCGCAAGAACGAAGCCGCGGTCGGCGACATCATCTCTCGGGCGACGAGGTCGTCGAGGGTGACCTGCATCAGCCGGTGCCGCCGGATCACGACTGACGGTCGGGGCGTGACCCATGCAGCGGCAGCCAGCCGTGAGCCGCCGTCCAGCCGCAGATGGAGCCGCGGTTGGGCCTCGGAGAAGGACCGAGCGTTGACCTCGCTGCGGGAGGCAAGGAATACCAGGAAGTCGATGAGTTCCTGGTCGGAGTCGGCGACCGGTAGGCCATCGATCAGGGTGCCGTCGATCAGCTCGAGAAGGACGTTGTCGTGGCCGACGATGACGATGTTCTCGATGTCGTCGTTGTCGACAAGTGGCTGCAGTCGACCTAGGCGGAAGAGCGAGTCGAAGACAGCCTGCGCCGTGGTCTGCTGGCGCCCGGGGCTCCAGCCCCCGCGGCCGGCGTCGACGTCGTCGGCCATCGCGGACTCGATGAGGTCCAGCACGATCGAGCGGCCGAGTTCTTGTTGGGCTGCCTTGTCGAGTCGGCTCCGGTCCGAGGCGACGGCCTGGCTCAACTGCTCGGACGCTCGCGCGCGGAGCTCGGCGACGATCGACCAGTTGACATCGGGCCCAGTCGTGGGAGGAACGCTTACTGCAGTGCCGAGCTGGGCGGCTGGTGGTGTCGAGCCGTTCATCGGCTGGCTGAAGAGCGGCAGGTGCGAAAGGTCGCCGTACTCGCTCAGGTAACGTGAGGCCTCAGTCACCGTGCCGCCTCCTCGACGAGAGCGAACCGACCACGTGCGACGTGCGCTTGGACTGCCTCAGCTACTGCCCGAAGTCCCCGGACGTAGGGTCCCATCTCGAACTGGCGGGGCGGACGCGCGCCGCGGTGGTAGACCGCGGCCGCCGCAGGATCGTCGGGGAGGTCGGCGACTACCGGCATTCCGAGCACCTTCGAGATCTCGGTGTCTCGGTAGGGCTGTCCCTCGCCGATCAGGAGCAGGCCCGGGTGTCGCCACCCCGTACCGGGCTGGCGGACGGTTTCCGCCCACGAGCGTGCCGCTGAGATCGACGGCAGGTTGGCGCGAGTGACCAGCAAGGTCGCGTCAGCGGAATCCAGGAGTGGCTGGGGTGATCCGGTCAGCCCGAGCCTGCCCGCGTCGACGATGACATCCTGCCCGTTTGCCTCGAGGTCGCTCAGGGCCGACCCGAGGCGCTCCCATACGTCGCGGAGCGCGGCCGCCTGGGCGTGTGTACGGGTACCCGCAACAAGGGAGACGTTCGAATTCAGGGGCCGGACGACGTCGCGCAACGCGTCCGCGGTGCTGAGTGGGGAGAGAGCGAGCTCCACCAGCCCGACGTCGTATGGCGTCGTGCCCTTCATGAATCCGGCGAGGATCCCGGAGCCACCGGTCGGGTCGGCCTCGACGAGAAGCACTGGCCGGGGCCAGCAGAAGGCCAGGCCCACGGCCGTCGTGGTGACCCCGGGCGATCCGGATGCGGATGTCAGGCACATCACGGCCATCATTCAGCCCCCGAGTCCAGTACCAGCGCGACGTTGCCGGTGGCCGCGCGTGCGGCAAGGACGCCCGCGTCGGCGTACGGCACCAGGACGTTGACGACCGTGTTGCCCGTGGTCTCGTCCAGGTAGGTTCCGACGACCTCGGCGACAGTGAACTGCGGGGAGTTTGCTGGCGCCTCGCCGTTGTCGCCCGGCGTCACGATGATGCGGACCTTATCGCCGCCGTACAGAGGCATTCCGGGGACTTGCGCGGGTGTCAGGGAGATGCCGACGATCGACTGGCCCTGCGGAGGTAGCGGCTCGTCGGCCGTCGACTCGCTCGTGAGCACGCCGCCGGCCGCGATGTCGAGGGCTGCTCGCTGGCCGATGACGTCGTCGTACACCGAAGCGGGTAGCGGCGTGAGCGCCGGGTCGGCGCTGATCCTGATCCGCTTGATGTCCTCGGCCTTGATCACCTCGCCGCGGTGGATCGTGTCCCGCGCTGCGAGCACCTCTTGTGTGTTCGTCGTCGCGCTCCAGGCCCACGCGCCGAGCAGGCAGCCGAGCGCAGTCACGATGACCCCGGCTACGACCAGCTCGGGACGTCTCCGGAGCTTCGGAGGCGGGGTCACACTTGCGGAGGTCTCCGGAACGGAGGCACGCGCCCCGGTCCGCCGTTCCTCTCGGGCAGTTGTGGTCACTTCGTCGTACCTCCCTCGCAAAGCTCGTCAGTTCACGAGCACCTGCGCCTCGCCGATCCTGATTTGAGCCGAGCGGTTGAGGCCGTCGAGCCGGATCGTCCCCGTCTGGCCGGCGCCCGACCAATTGATGACCCAGCTCGACGTGGCCGTGACCGTGTAGGCGTCATCGGCCTCGTGCGCGCTCGACTTCTCGTAGGTGTGGCCGCAGTCCGGGGATGCCTTTCTCCCGTAGGACGGCTTGTACGGCGTGCCCGCCGTGTCGCAGGCGACCTCGGTGCCGTCGCCCATGTCCCAGGTGATGCGGATGACCTTGGCGGTTGCCGTGACGGTGATGCCTCCGGTGGAGGCGCTCTCAGTGATGGGGCCCATGGTGTGGGCGTTCGGGTCCTTGGCCCACATCCAGATCGGCATCCCGACCAGGCCGATGCTGTCCGGGCCCGGCTCGGGGGCGATGCCGATGTTGATGGCCGATAGGCGCATCCGCTCGATGGCGATCTGGGCCACCTCACGTGGTGTTGGTCCCGTGCCGGAGTTCGGCGGCGGGTCCTGCGACCAGATCGTGATGAGCAGCCCCGTCTGCGGCTGGTAGCAGTTGTAGACCGCGCCGTCGCCGGGCTCGTGACCCTGCCAGCTCGGGTCGCCCGCCGGCGGTTGCGGCTCAACTGGGCTGATGTAGCAGTGGTAGTTGTTCGACCAGTAGCCGGCGGGCGATGAGCAGGGCACAGGTCCCGGTGGCGGCTTCGTGATGCCCTGGCTCGTGCCGTCCCAGTAGCAGGCGGCTCCGCTGCCAGTGTCCTCTGGCCCATCGTCACCCGGCTCACCCGGCGCCCCTGGCGTGCCCGGCACCTCGATCCAGATGAGGCACTCGCCCGTCGCCGGGTCGGTCTGCGAGCACACCGTATCCGCGTATGACGGAGCCTGGACAAGGACAGAGAGGCCGGCGGCGGAAAGCGCAGTCAGCAGGAGGCGAATCAGGATGCGGCGCATGGCGTCTGCTTGAGGTCCTGGCCCGTCGCCACACGCCAGCCGCCTGTCGGGTCGGCGGCGTACTTGTAGTTCGCAACGGTGTAACGCGTCCACCCGGTGTCCGGGCGGTCCGGGGAGACGATCGACTGACCGCTCTTGTCGAGGACGTCGACCTTGCTGACGTCCCAGCAGACGTCAATGACGACCGTCGGGACCTTGCCGGCCTTCGGGTCGGAGTTGTCGAGATTGACCGACTGGACCTTCAGTTCCATGAGGGCCGTCGTGCCGGTCTGCCGCTGGCCCTCATCGCGCTGTCGGCTGATGAGGGTCTCGACGGCGTTGAGCTGCGCGCTTGTCGCGACGGACTTCAGCTTCTTGAGGTCAACCGCAGGATCGCTCCGGAGCTGGTCGACCGCCGCGAAGTAGCTCCGTACCGCGTCGGTGGCCGCACCGCTCGCCGCATCGGACGGGGAACTGGGCGAGGAACTCGTCGTCGGTGAACTCGGAGACGTCGACGACGGCGCGGAGGTGGGCGGCGGGTCCGTGTCGCTGCCTCCACACGCGGAAACCGCGGCCAACATCACTGTGCCGGTCGCCCAGGAGATCAACCCGAGTCGATTCATCATGCGGTTCCTGTTCCTCCTACGTGTGACTGAGGAGGCGGACGCCGCTGCGGACGGATCCCGAGCGCCGTCTGCGCCTCATCGTAGCCACGATTCGGTGATTCTGGCCCGCCAACTTCCACAGGCCCTTCCATCCTCAGGTGCCTCTCCTTCTCCAAGCCGCTCCACCGACTCACTCCCCGCCCTATCCCGCCTCTTCATCCGCCCCTGCCCCTCGTCCCCGCTCAGTCCTCGGTATCTCCACGCCACCCCCTCTCGCCTTCACACGGTGTGCAGATCGAGGGGGTTGTGGAGAAGAACGCGCACCTGAGCGCTGTGGGACGGAAACGGCCGTGACGGTCTCGATGCGCCGGATGTCCGCGGGCAGCGGCTACCAGTACCTCCTGCGCAGCGTCGCGGCCGGCGACGACGACCGCGTCCTGTCGACGCCCCTGACCCGCTACTACTCCGAGGTCGGCACGCCGCCCGGCCGCTGGCTTGGCTCCGGTGTCGGCGCATTCGGCGCCGGCCAGCTCCGCCCGGGCATGCAGGTGAGCGAGGAGCAGCTCGCCCTGCTTGTCGGCATGGGCCGAGACCCGATCACGGGAGAGCAACTCGGCCGGGCGTATCCGTCGTACAAGCGGCTCTCGGATCGGATTTCCGAGCGCGTTGGCGCCCTAGATCCCGAGATGACGCAGGAGGAATGCGCGGCCGAGACCACGAGGATCGAGGCCGAGGAGACCGCCGCTGGGATGCGACGAGCGGTGGCCGGGTTCGACCTCACCTTCAGCGTTCCGAAGTCCGTGTCCGTGCTCTGGGGTGTCGCAGACGCCGTCACCCAGGAGCGGATCGTCACCGCCCATCACACGGCGGTCGCAGACGTGATTGCGCTCTTCGAGCGAGAGGTCGCCGCCACTCGTGCGGGCATCTCCGATGCTGACGGCGCCATCGCTCAGGTCGACGTGGCAGGCGTCGCTGCCGTCGCCTACGACCACTTCGACTCGAGGGCCGGCGACCCGCAGCTCCACACGCACGTCGTGGTTGCCAACAAGGTGCTGACCGTCATGGACGGCCGCTGGCGCAGCCTTGACGGACGCCCGGTCTTCGCCTCACGCACCGGCCTGTCGGCGCACTACGACGCCCTCCTCGCTGACCGGCTGTCGCGCGACCTCGGCATCGAATGGGAGCTGCGGCAGCGCGGCCCCGACCGGAATCCCCAATGGGAGATCGTCGGTGTCACCGACGAGCTGATCACGGAGTTCTCCAGCCGTACGCGCGAGATCGAGCTCAAGAAGGACGAGCTCATCGCGGAGTACGTCGCACAGTACGGGCGAATGCCCTCGGCGAGGACGATCGTTGAGCTCCGGGCCCAGGCGACGCTGGCCACGCGCCCGCCGAAGGAGGTCCGGTCGCTCGCCGACCTGACAGGTGAGTGGCGGCAGCGTGCCGCGGAGCAGTTGGGGGCCGAGCCGACCGGGTGGTCGCAGTCGGTGATCGGTCGAGCGGGCGACCTACTGACAGCGGAGGACGTGCCGCTCGCTGCGATCGAGGCGATCGGTGCCGAGGTGGTCGCGGCGGTCTCTGTGAAGCGGGCCGTGTGGACGCACTGGAACCTGATGGCCGAGGCGGCGAAGCAGACGATGGATCTGAGGTTCGCGACGACCGAAGACCGCGAGGCCGTCGTGGGCCTCACCGTGGACGCGGCCCAGGTGCGCTCTGTAGTCCTGACGCCGCCGGAGCTCGCCCTCAGCCCGGCCCGGTTCCAGCGCGAGGACGGCACGAGCCGGTTCCGCCCGCGGCATGGCGAGAAGTACTCCTCGATCGCAGTGCTCGAGGCCGAGGCGCGGTTGTTGGCACGCGCCGAGAAGGTGACAGCGCCAACGGTGTCGGCCGGGGTCGCAGGGCGAGCCGGTGGCCGTGACACGGCCTCGCTGACCGTTCAGCAGCGGCGTGCGGTGGAGAGCGTCTGTCGCTCAGGACGTCAGGTCGACCTTCTCGTCGGGCCGGCCGGGGCTGGCAAGACCACCACGATGAGAACGCTCCGCGCGGCCTGGATCAGCGAGCACGGGCGGGGGAGTGTCGTCGGTCTGGCGCCGTCCGCCGCTGCAGCCCAAGCGCTGGCCGACGACCTCGGGGTCGCGTGTGAGAACACAGCGAAGTGGCTCCATGAGTACGACCACGGACGCACCGAACTCCGCCGAGGTCAGTTGGTGATCGTCGACGAGGCAACTCTCGCAGACACGGTGACGCTGGATCGGCTCACGGGGATCGCTGCCGCCGCGAACGCAAAGGTGCTCCTTGTCGGCGACCCGCACCAACTCCAGGCCGTCGATGCCGGCGGAGCCTTCGCACTCCTCGTCGACCGGCGTGCGGACACCCCGGAGCTGAATGAGATCCACCGATTCACCAACGAGTGGGAGAAGGAGGCCACACTCGCGCTGAGCCGCGGCGACGTGCAGGTCATTTCGGCGTACGCCCGGCACAAGCGGATCCGCGAGGGCCTCACGGACGAGATGGTCGACGCTGCGTACGTCGCCTGGCGCTCCGACTGCGCGGCCGGGCGCGCCAGCATCCTGGTGACCGAGTCGGCTCGGGACGTCCGCGCGCTCAACGAACGCGCCCGGGCCGAGCGGCTGCTTCTGGACGGTGCCGTCGATCACCGCGAGGCGCAACTGGTCGACGGCTGCCGAGCCTCGGTCGGAGACGTCGTGATCACGCGCCAGAACGACCGCCGCATCCGAACAAGGCGCGGCGGGTGGGTGAAGAACGGCGACCGCTGGCTGATCACCGACATCAGGCGTGACGGCTCTGTCGTGGTCAAGCGCCTCGGAGCCCGCGGACTGCGAACGGTATTGCCGCCGGAGTACGTCGCCGAGCACGTCGACCTCGGCTACGCCGTCACCGCGCATCGCGCTCAGGGCGTCACCGTCGACGCAGCGCATGTCGTCGTCACTGCATCCACGACTCGCGAGAATCTCTACGTCTCGATGACGCGCGGCCGCGAATCCAACATCGCGTACGTCGCTCTCGACCAGCCCGACGACAGCCACGCGACTCCCGAGCCCGAGGACGTCAGCGCTCGCACGGTCCTATACGGAGTCCTCAAGCACAGCGGTGCCAGCCTGTCGGCCCACCAGACGATCGAGGCCGAATGCGACATCCACGGCGGCATCGACCGGCTGGCCGCCGAGCTCGAGACCATCGCGGCCGAGGCTCAGCGCGAACGGTTCGCCGCCCTGCTGCGCCGGTCGGGCCTCACCAAGGCCCAGTACGCCGCGGTCATCGAGTCGACCGCCTTCGGACCGCTGGCCGCCGCCCTGCGAAGGGCCGAGGCCTACCACCACGACCTCGAGCGGCTCGTCCCCCGGATCGTGGGCCAGCACGGCCTCGACGACGCAGAGGACGTCGCCGCCGTGCTCCGATACCGACTGGAGAAGGTTGCGGCCTCGCCACCGCGCGGCCGCCGGACACCCCCGCGCCTGATCGCCGGCCTTATCCCCGAGCCGCTGGGGCAGATGAGCGACGAAGACCGCCAGGCAATCGTCGAGCGCAAGGAACTCATCGAAGCAAGGGCACGGGCACTTGCAGAGGAGGCGGCGCGTACCGGCGAGGCGTGGACGCGGCGTCTGGGCACGACGGCTGACCACGAGCGCTGGCTCGCATCGGTCAGCACCGTGGCGGCGTACCGCGACCGCTACTGCATCACCTCGAACCTGCCGGTCGGCGGGGGAGCGGCCACCGACGCTCAGCGCGCCGACCGCCAGCGCGCCCTTCGAGCTGTCCACGAAGCCCCGCGCATCGCTTCTGAGCCCGGTCCCGGGAGGAGTCCTGTCGCGTGCGAGCAGCAGACCCTTCCGGCTCCATAGCCCTCTGCCGAGCCGCCTTTGTCCACAGGTTCGGCCCGCGAACTCCCAAGACCAGTGGTCGCGACGTACGACGAAAGGGTTCATCTCGCGGCCGAGGGAGGGGCAACGATGCTGTTGCTGGTCATGGTGCCGGTCCTGGTTCTTGTCATGTGCGCTCACCGCTACTTGCAGCGCTACGCACCCTCCAACGCGCTGATCTCCCGAGTGCGGATCGCACCGCCGCGGTGGTGGACCGCGATCCTCCTGGCTGTCCTCGCGACGACCACACTCGCGGCCATGCACCTACTGGCCGAGGCGGTGGCTGCTGGCGCCCCCGGTTGGCTGAACCTCGTTGTCGTGGTCCTTGGCTGGGATTCGATCAAGTTCGGACTGGCGGCGGCGTCTGTGGCGTTGCGAAGCGCGGTGGAGCGCTGTGGACTCTGTGGCGTCAGGTCCGCCAGCGCGAACTCGATCGTTCACGCGTCGTGATCGGCTGAGGGACGCCGCTGCTTCGGCCCGTGCTGCTTTCGAAGCTGTCAGGAGAGACGACGGCCTCCCGGCTCACTTGGACAAGATCCGCCGGCCGGTCGAGCTCAGCAAGCACCGTCGTCTCGACGTCGCCGAGAATGCTTGCAACGTCGACGGCATTGTGATGATCCTTGATGTTCATGCATCGAAGCCTTCAATTCACTTTGGCGGTCGTGTCAGCGCAGGTCGACGCGGAGAGGACGGATCCCAGGCTGAGGAGGACGATCGCGAACACAGGACGACCGCCGAGGATCTGCACTGAAGCGGTCTATGGGCGTTCCTACGGCGTGTTGTCCGTCGAGGGCGGACGGGAATGGGGAATGCGCCCGGCGTGGCGCGCTGAGGAGAGCACGGAGCACCAAGCCTGACGCGCCAGGCAACGCACGCCACGCTCACTGTCGGTGCTCCAAACGGCTTCCCGCGAAGTGCGGCTCTCTGCATTCTGCCCGTTTGTGTCGGTCCTCTCGGCCAAACTGGCTCGTGCAACTGAGCACCGCACAAGGAGGAGGAGACAGCGGGTGTCCGACGTCGCGTCTAGCAGCACCGTTGAGCTGCTGCAGCACCTTCACGGACGCTTAGATGCTCACTTCACGGCGCTGGGTGCCGCGCGAGCCACCCTCGAGCCCAGTTCGCCCGTCTTCGCGCTGGAGCACGACCTGCCCGAGGAGGACCTGGATCTCCTCAAGGAGGCAGTTCGGGCGGCAATCAGCGATTACTACCTCGCCCACTACGAGGCGACCTGGCTGCCGTTCGTCGTATACGCCGCCGAGATGGGGTACGGGTACGTCGGCGAGGAGTACTGGACCACGTTCTCTTCGCTGACCCCTCGGTGGACCAGCCAGGAGCGATCGACCATTCGGGATTGGTTCGTCCGATTCCACAATCGATACGGTGGCGCTCGTCCAACCGGAGCCTGGGCAAGCCATTTCACGATCATCTCGTGGCCAATCACCCATGCGGTCCTACCGGTGTATCTCCAGCGTCACCTTGCCAAGCTGCTCTTCGACTTCAGCGGCGCGCTAACTTCCGAACTGCTCGATGACCCTGAGACGCTCGGGCTCAGGCTGGCACGCCGTGCGTCGGGCTACACCGAGCGGTTCCGGATCTTCTGCGAGAACACCACCCTGGTCGGACAGGTCGCGGCCGCCTTGCTTTCCGGCGAGAACGAACCGACGCCGTACTTGACGGGTCCCACCTTGGCCCGGATCGTCGACGGCCTTTCGCAGGAACAGCAGGCACGCCGCTGGCTGCGGTCTGCGCAGCAGTCAGCTCACCGAGTGCGCGGGTTCCGCCCAACGCCAACGGCCCAAGCTGCGGCGGCGAAGGCGAGGGCACAGGCGCGAGCAACCGATCCCCGGCTCTTTCTGCGCCTCGACAACGTGTGGAACGCCTACGCGGAGTTGCCAGACATGACCCCGCTCAGTGCTGGCCTATCCGATGTCTACGGTCAACTGAGGATGTCCCGAGCGCACGTGAGCGGGGGCGATCGGCACATCCCGCCGAGTGGTCTTCTGTACCCCGGGCAGTCGGTGCGATTCGTCAGGTGGCCGCGTCCTGACGAGCCGTTCCTTCGCCTCGAACGGGCCGACGATGCGACCAACCGGATTTTGGCCGACCAGTGCGTGATGACGCCCGGGCCTTGGTGGCTGTTCCGTCGCCAGGGGACGGGTCTCGCGGTCGAGGTGAAGGGCAAGTTCGTTCGGCCAGGACACCGCTATGTGCTCATCGGTACCGGTTCGGCGATTTCCCCAGCGGTCTCGTGGTGTACCGCGCGGGCGCTCAGCGCGGAGGGGGCTCGTGCATACGAGTTGACCGTGCCCGAGCAAGTCAGCGAGGCAGATGCTGCCCTCCTGATGGAGAGTGGCATTGCCCTTGTCTCGAACGTTGCCATCCGCCCAGTCGGCATCGTCGCGAGTTCATGGGATGGCGAGGGTGACGTGGAGTGGCTGGCAGGGGAGCCGGCGATTCTGGGTATCCGGTCAGATCTCGCACCCAGGCGCTGTCGCGTGACCATTGGCGGAGCCGTCTACTTCCTCGACTGGACACCCGGCGAGTCCGAGATGCTGTTCTCGCTCCAGGGACTTGAGGTCGGCACGCACGTCGCCAGCGTATGCTTGCTCGGAGACGGCGAGCGGCAGCTAACTTCAGGCTCATTGGTTATCACCATCCGTGACCCGCAGATCCGGCCGGAAGGCGCGGCGATCGGGGAGGGCATTCGTCTGCTGGCCGCGCCTGCGCGTCCCACGCTGAGTGAACTCTGGGACGACCGCGCGCACATTTCGATCGACGGCCCGACTGGCGCAGAAGCCGAGATCACCGTGAGCCTCCGCGGTCACGATGGGGTGCCGATCGCTGATGTGAAGCGCTCCATCCACCTCCCGTTGGATGAGACCACCTGGACCGCACTCGCCAAGGGCATTCGTACAGATCAGCGATTCAGCGACGCCTACGACGATGCCGAGGTGTGCGTCTTGACCGTCGCGCGCGAGGGCGTCGGCTTCGCAACGCTGACGTGCGACCGCGGCTTCCAGCCGCTGCGCTGGCGATTCACCAGGGCGCACGACGGGCAAGTTGTTGCACGTTTGGTCGACCGAACTGACGGGGGCGACACCACCGTCGAGTTCTATGACGTCGAGACCCCTCTCGTTGCTGTCCGGAGGGCCGCCGATGAGGAGATCGCCGCTCCGCCGCTTGGCGGGCTCGTGGTTGCTCGGTCGGGTGAGTCAACCGCGTCCCTGATCTTGCCGACGCAGCCGAACGCAATCCTTCGTCAGCGTCGTACGCCGCGCCCGTCGGTTTCCGCGACGACCTCCAGCCCCAAGGAGGTGCGCCGACTGATTGACGGCCACGCCAGGTGGGTCACAGCAGAACTACCTGCCGATGCGTTCGCGGTCTACCAGCAGCAACTGATCGGCGACGCCATCGCGAGAGCGATTGGGACGCTCATCGGCGGCAGCCACTGGGTCGCCGTCGAGCGCAAGCTCGCAGGAGCCCAGGACGCAGCAGACTACCTCGAAGAGATGCAGGGAGCGGTCGGCATCTCGACGGCGCACAAGGAACTTGCATCAGCCATCGCCTACAGCCTGTACAAGTGGCTCTCTGCGGCTGACTTGCTACTGGGCTTCAACGACGTCATTGGGCCGCACCTCGCGGCGAGCGGATTGGGCGACCATCCGACGGCGTCCCGGTTTCTTCTCATGCTGGCTGGTCGTCCTGGTTTCCTCGCGGATTGGGACGACGAGGAGACCGCGCTCCTGCTGGCGAGGGTCATACAGACGCCTGTCCTGTACCGCGCCGCTCGTTTCGCGGTGCTTGGCACACGCGCCCTCAACGATGCCGACGGCGTGGAACGGAGCTTCTGATGTTGCTAACTCAGCTGACTGCCGAGACGGCCGCGTCGGCCGCCATCGAGACGCTCGGCCTAGACCCCTCCGCCGTAGACCTCACCTCAACGGAAGCGCTTGCTGCCTCGCTGCGGCGCGCGGCGTCCTTCATGTGCCCGACCAGCCCGGGTCGACTGGTTGATTCGGTGCAGGGCGCGGTGCAGCCACTCACAGGCTCCTCAGTCACGCGCGCCGACATCGCCGAGATCCTTGAGCAACTCGTCGGGTCGGGCGACATGCTCGAACTGCGGCATGACAACGGGCGATCGACGCGCCTGCTGTACCTGGCTCCACCATCCTTCATTGAGCGCGAGCCGGGCCACTACCTTCTGCTGGGCATCCGCCCGTTCGGTGCACTTCTCATCGATGACGAACTGGCGGACTCGATCGACTACGAAGGCCAGACGCGCTCGATCCGACTCGATCCGGTCGAAGGCCCCGGTGAGCTGCGAGAGCGCGGGCTGCGGCACGTCGCCAAGGACCGGTGGGTGTCACGGCCGGCGGTCGAAGCGCCAATTGACTTGATCGACGGGTATCGCGGTCGTCTGGATGTCGCGGGCGCAGCCGGTGAACTCGAAGGCATTCAGCTCCTCGATCCGACGACCTCCGTCAGGTACTACACGGGTCGCTGGCGGACCCCAGGGCCCGGCGATACCGGGGACTTCGTCGCGCGCCGACCGCAGGCCTACGGCGCCGACCTCTGGTGCCTGATTCGCTTCGAAGCCGGAGCGCCGAAGCGGCTCATCGAATTGCCCGTGAAGGATCCGGTCGTACCTGGCCGCGATGAGGCCTGGCGGTACCAGGCGGCAGTGGACGCAGCGCGAGGTGTGCCTCAGCGGCTCCGTCGTCGTGCGAGCGGAACGCCTGGTGATGACCTCATCTTCGACTTCTTCTCGCCGCTGCCGGGGTTTGCGGAGCGCTACCTGCAACTTGCTGGCATGGCCCTCGGGAAGACACCGGGAACTCTGTTCTCGTTCCGAGTGCCTGTCGGCGCGAGTGACAAGGCGGCGAAGTTCCTGGCTGACATGCTGTGGATGGCAATCGAGGAGGCACCCAGTGGCGTCTGACGCCCCTACGATCGCGGAGACGATCGACGACATACAGTCCGCCCTGCGCGAGTACATCGAGGCGACGTACCACGTCGGACATCCGATGATCATCGAGCAGCGTCGGCAGCTGCTCCTTGAGGAAGGGGTGCTGTTCAGGGCGCCGTTCATTGAGAGCACGCCGCGCTACCAGACCAACCGCAAGTTCGCGGAACTGGATGTCGATGCTGCGGTGCACGATCTGTTCGGCCCGCTCACCCAGAAGGTCGGGGCGCTTGACCGACTGCTGTACGACCCGCCGTATACCCACCAGGCCGAAGCCATCGAGTGGACGTCACGTGATGGCAAGAGCCTCGCCATCACGACGGGTACCGGTTCGGGTAAGACGGAGTCCTTCCTACTTCCGATGTTGGCCAAGCTCGCCGCAGAGGCGAAGCACCGACCGTCGTCGTTTGAGGCGCCTGCTGTCCGCGCACTGATCCTCTATCCGATGAACGCGCTGGTGAACGACCAACTCGGCCGCCTGCGCCTGCTGCTGGGGGACCCCCGCGTCACTACCCAGTTCAACGCTTGGGCCGGACGTCCCGCCCGCTTCGCTCGGTACACCAGCCGCACGCTGTACCCCGGCGTACGGACGGTGAAGAAGGACCAGCAGCGCCTCGGCTCGATCGAAGACTTCTACCTGCTTCTCATTGATCAGGCTGCCGATCCCAGTGCACCCGGTCACGCGCAGGCCAAGAAGCTCAAGACGAGGTTGGAGGCACGCGGGAAGTGGCCGGCGAAGCCCGACCTGAAGGCGTGGTTCGGACCGAAGGGTTCGCGCTGGAAGGACGCCAAGACGGGCGAGTTTGTTCGTGCCGTCATGCGACAGGACGACCCTGAGCTACTCACGCGGCATGAGGTGCTGTCCGCTCCACCGGATGTCCTGATCACCAACTATTCGATGCTCGAGTACATGCTGATGCGTCCGCTCGAGCGGCCGGTCTTTGATCACACGCGCCAGTGGTTGGCAGACAACCCTGAGGAGAAGTTCCTCCTCATCGTCGACGAGGCGCACCTCTATCGCGGTGCAGCTGGTGCCGAGGTGGGGCTCCTGCTGCGCCGCTTGCGTGCGCGGCTCGGCATCACTCCTGACCGCGTTCAAGTCATCACCACCAGCGCCAGCTTCACGACACCTGAGTACGCGCGCGAGTTCGCTGCCCAGCTCACGGGCAAGGCTGAGGCTGATTTCCGCACCGTCACGAGTCAGTGGGCCTTGCGAGCCGGGGCGGCCACAGGCACAACTGCTGACGCGACAGCACTCGCCGATGTGCCGCTTGAGGACTTCTACAACGGCGATACGGACGCCGAGCGTGCCGAAGCTGTTTCTGATCTGCTGACGTCGCGCGGGGTCACTGACTTGGAGCGGCCCATCGGGGCACTACTGCACGAGGCGCTTGCGGACTACGAGCCGATGAGCTTGCTCGTCAACGAAACGATGCAGAAGGCGCAACCCGTCAGCGAACTGGGGAAGGCAGTATTTCCTGAGGCGGACACCGAAATCGCAGACAAGGCCGTCACGGCATTGGTGGCGCTCGGCAGCGCCGCTCGTAGGAGCGACGACGAAGCCGGGTTGTTGCCCTGCCGTGTTCACGCATTCTTCCGCGGTCTGCCGGGCCTCTGGGCTTGCATCGATCCGGAATGCGATGCGGTCGACCGCGCCGAGCTGCCACCGGGGCTCGGCCCGATCGGCAAGCTCTATGCCCAGCCCCAGGCGACTTGCGACTGTGGCGCGCGAGTCTTCGAGTTCTACACCTGTCGTCATTGCGGTTCGGCCTACGCCCGCGGCTACACCGACGACCTGCAGCGACCCAGGTTTCTGTGGCACGAGCGCGGAGGCGCCTTCCAGACCACATCTGGCTCCATTCCTGAACTGTTCGCCCTCGACCTTCTGCTCGAGGAACCTCAAGCGGGTCAGGTCGAGGTCGCCGAGATCGACCTGGTAACGGGGTGCCTGAATCCTGACAAGCCCCCGACGCGTGGGCGAGTTGTCTTCCTGCCGAAGCTTCGGAGCGGCGAGACGGTCACGAGCGACGACGATGAGGACGACGTCGACGAGCAAGCGGAAGCTGACGGCGAGTTCAAGCCCTGTGGGGTCTGTGGACAGTTGGCCGGCTTCGGACGCTCGTCCGTCCAGGATCACCAGACCAAGGGCGATCAGCCGTTCCAGGCTTTGGTGACACGGCAGATAGAGGTGCAGCCCCCGAGCGCGCCGTATTCAGTCTTTGCGCCCCTTCGCGGTCGGAAGGTGCTGGCGTTCTCCGACTCTCGGCAGGTTGCAGCTCGTCTGGCTCCGAACTTGCAGGCCTACTCGATGCGAGACGTTATCCGCCCCCTGATCTTGAAGGGCTGGGAGGACCTTTCCGCGCAGCCGGGCGTTGGCAAGCAAATGAGCCTGGAAAAGCTCTATCTCGCCGTCATGGTCGGAGCCAAGCAACTGAAGGTTCGGTTGCGCCCGGAGCTTCGAGAGGCCGAGTCGCTCCACGTCTTGAAGGACGTCAGCAAGGCGATCGATGACGGAGCGCTCACCGGCGACGATGACGCCCGAGCGGAACTCCTAATGCTGACCGCGCAGCCACCTCAGGCCCTGCTGCGTGCCATGTACGCGACCCTCACCGATAAGTACTACGGGCTGACATCGCTGGGGCTGGCATCGATCCGCGAAAAGGCGAGCCTGCGAGACGGCTTGCTCGCGGACCTTCCCGCCATCGATGGGGTGGCCACGACTGACGATGAGCGACTCGCGCTCCTCCGTCTATGGCTCGCACAGTGGTCAACCCCCGCACGGGGCATCTGGTTCCCGTCGATGACGTCTGAGTGGTGGCGTCAAAGGGGTGGTGTGAAGCCGCACTCGGGCAAGTTCCAGACCATCGACCGATGGCTCGGCACTCCGGCTGCCAAGAAGAAGTTCAAGGACACATGGCTGCCCGTTCTCCTGCCGAGGTTCTGTGAGCTGGAAGGGGCGAAGTACCGCATGCTCGCTGGCAACGTGGCACTTGAACCGGGAGGCCTGTGGGGTTACTGCGAGCGTTGCCGCTTCACGCAGCGACCGATCCCGGGGTCGACCAGGTGCGTGAGCTGCGGTCAGAACCAGGTCCGGACGCTGGACCCGGAGACGGATGAGGTCTTCCAGGCGCGCAAGGGCTACTACCGCGAGAGCGCAGAACGGGCTCTGAAATCGCCGGACAAGCCAATCCTCAGCATCATCGCTGCTGAGCACACCGCGCAGCTGAATGCGGCCCAGTCGGATGCGGTCTTCTCCCGTGCCGAGGAGTACGAACTGCTGTTCCAGGACATCGATGTTGGGTTGCCGCGACCCGGTGAGCAAGAGCGCGCCGCGATTGATGTGCTGTCGTGCACCACGACGATGGAGGTCGGTATCGATATCGGCAGCCTGTCTGGTGTGGCGCTTCGCAACATGCCGCCGTCTAGAGCGAACTACCAGCAGCGCGCCGGTCGTGCTGGCCGTCGCGGCAACGCCGTGGCCACCGTCGTTGCCTTCGGCAGCGCTGACACGCACGACGATCACTACTTCCGCAACCCGGACCTCATGATCCGCGGCGACGTCGATGACCCGATCCTGACGCTGGATAACGACGAGATTGCTCGACGCCACGTCGTGGCGTATCTCCTGCAGCAGTACAACCAGGATCGCCTGCCAGAGATTGACCCTGAGGACCAGCCGCAACTGTTCGAGGTGCTGGGTACCGTGCGCGGATTCGTCGGCACGACCTCGCCGCTGAACCGAACCGACTTCGAGGAGTGGCTCAACGAGCATGAGGCGACGTTGCGAGCCGACATCGACTCCTGGCTTCCTTCGGAGCTGATGCTGCAGAGGAACCACGTTCTCGACGGCATCGTGAGCGGGACGCTCGCCGAGATCGACAAGGCACTTGAACTTCAGCCAGACGGCAAGCTTCCGGAGCCGGAGGAGGGCGACGCGGCTCCAGAGGAGGAAGAAGTCGAGGAGGGCGACGCGGGGGAGGACGGCGCCGAGTTGCCGACCGAGCAGCGCAGCCAGACGAACCTTCTCGATCGCCTGCTCTACAAGGGTGTGTTGCCGCGCTACGCGTTCCCGACCGACGTGGTCGCGTTCCACGTCTTCGACCGCGCCAAGTCCGAGCCGTTCCACACCGAGTTCCGGTATGCGCCGAGCCAGGGGCTGCCCATCGCACTGAGCCAGTACGCCCCAGGCAAGGTCGTCTGGATCGATAACAAGGAGTGGACCTCAGGCGCCATCTACGCCCCAATGCACAAGGAGCGATTCCAGGCGTGGCGCGACAAGATGCTCTACTTCGAGTGCCAGGTGTGCCATTACGCCAAGCACGTGCCCTCCAGCGAGGCGCAGCGCGGTGAAGAGCGTGACTGCGAGGCGTGTGGGGCCGTAGGAAAGTTCGGCAAGGCGATGAACTGGATGCGTCCCCCAGGCTTTGCCCACCGAGCCAACGACGATCCGGGCACCAGTCCCGACGACGCTCCAGCGAGCAGCTACGCGACTCGCGCCAAGCTGGTGGCCGAAGGACCCGAGCAGGAAGAGGCCTGGGACCACGTCACGGGCTATCTGGAGCAGACGTATCGACGGGACACCCTGCTGGTCACCAACACCGGCCCGCGCGGTGAGGGTTACAACTACTGCACCCGGTGTGGGCTCATCGAGCCCACAAAGGGCGCGACGGGGGTAGTCGTCGGAACCCACCCGAAGCCGTACCCCGATGAGCGGGAGCCGGACTGTCAGGGATCAGCGTCCACCAACGGGCTCGTCCTGGGGACGGACTTCATTTCGGATGTCCTTCTCGTCCGGCTGAAGGTCGAGAAGCCGCTCACTCTCCGTCCTGAGCTTCTCTCGACTCAGGTAGCGCTGCGAACAGTGGCCGAGGCTTTGACCATCGCTGCGACCAAGGAACTCGACGTGGACGCCAGTGAACTTCAGGCCGAGTACCGCCCAGCATTGACTCCAGGTGGCAACCACGGTCTTGAGGCCGAGATCTACTTGTACGACACGCTCGCTGGTGGTGCAGGCTTCACCAAGCGTGTCCACGGTTACGGACTGTCGATCTTTAAGAAGGCGCTGGACCGGCTCGAACACTGCCCGGCGGATTGCGACGCCTCCTGTTACCGCTGCCTGCGCAGCTTCCGTAACCGATTCGAGCACGGCCTTCTCGATCGCAGAGTCGGTGCCGCTCTGCTGAAGTACGTACTCGACGGCACGATGCCAGTGCTCGACGACCTGCGCATGAACCAGTCAATCGACAAGTTGCTCGCTGATCTCCAGAGCCGCGACCTCGATGGGATGGAGTTCTTCAAGAACGAACCGGTCGCGATCGATGGACTGGGGACCATCACGGCGCCGCTACTGGCGAGGGCCAAGGGACGTGATCGCATCTTTTACGTCCAGAGCCCACTGACGCGCGACACACCGCCGACGCAGGAACTATGGGATGCCAAGGAGCTTGGTGGCGTCCCGGTCTACCCGATCGACGACATGGTGGTCATGAGGAACCTGCCAGTCGCGAGCCAGCAGGTGCAGCGGTGGCTGAGCTGAGCGAGCCCCGGACCTACGACACCGGCGTGGAGCACGGCCAGGCGCTCCTCCCGGAGCCACCTGAGATGTGGAGTTACTCCTCTCTCAAGGAGGTTGAGTCCTGCCCGCGGCGCTACGTGCTGTCACGCGCGGACTACCCGGATCTGTGGGACAAGCACGGGTACCCGCGTCTGCCGAACCCGGCCGCTATCAAGGGGGACGTTGTGCACGGCTCCCTCGAGGTCATCGTCAAGGCGCTTGTGAAGGCCGGTTGTCTGTCGACGAGGGCGGCCGACGCCGTGGCAGTCCTCCGCGACCTGGGCGGTTACACCGCGGTAGCCGAAGCGGTGCTGGACGAACAACTGGCGCGTCTCGACGGCAATCCACGCATCAGCCCTGGACGTCGCGAGCAGTTGAATCGCACACTCGGCGAGTGGGTGCCTGAGGCTCGTGAACAGATTCAGACCTACCTCAACCGCATGGAGTTGCGCTCAAGAGCAGCGGGGACCCATGCCGTCGAAGGCGCGCCACTGGATCGACCCGGTAAGCGCTACCCCGCCATGGAAGGCGACCACCCGGAACGCGAACTAGTCGCGGAAGCTCTGAGGCTCAAGGGTCGCGTCGACCTGCTGAGCGTCGAAGCAGACGGGGCGACGATCACGGACTTCAAGACTGGCGGCGAAGACCCAACGCATCATGACCAACTTCGGCTGTACGCGTTGCTTTGGAACGAGGACGGGGAGGTCAATCCGGACACCCTGCCCGCAAAGGCGCTCGTCGCTGCGTACCCGAGTCGCGACGTGCCGGTGACCGCTCCAACTGCGGCCGAACTCGCTGACCTTCGCGGGGCATTGGCCGCACGCACTGCCGACGCCGACGCGGCTGTTCGTGAGGAACTACCGTTAGCGCTTGTCGGAGAACACTGCGGGCTCTGCAATGTTCGCGGGCTTTGCGACGCGTACTGGGGAACCGGTACACCAAACACCGCGGATGTCCCTGACAGCGGCTGGTACGACATGCAGGGGACGGTGGTGCGGCAGCACGGCGTCAAGAGCTGGGTGTTGCGTGAAACCCGAAGTGGTAAGGAGGTCTTGCTCCGCACGCCGAATCCATCGTTCACGCTGCCAGCCGGCCAGGACGTCCGAATCCTCGGAGCCAAGCGCACGGTCGATCCCGATGAGGAAGAAGCGCTCATTGCCTCCGTCACCAGCGCGTCCGAGGTACTAACCGTGACGGTGTAGGCGGCTCTAGGCCTCGTGTGCAGGTGGCAGCGAGGAGTCAACCGGCAGAGCTTCGTCCTCGCTGGGGAGCGGAACTCGAGCGCCGTGTCTCACGGGTCGCACTAGCCGGTGCTCACGCATCGAGGCCAGCACATGCTCTTGCGACGCTCGGTTTCGGGCCCATCGCTGCATCCACCACGCTGCCACCGACGAGCCGGGGTCCGTTGGCACTGGATCGAGCAGGTAGTCCGGCTCCGAATCGATGCCCAATGAGTAGTCCCGGAGGTTCTTCACGAGAGGCACGCCGTAAAGGATCCGTTCGCGTCCATGCTTCAGCAGTTCGTTTGATGGCCATCCGAGCGCGGCCAGTCCCAGCCGCACTTTCCGGAGTCGTGGGCTGACGCCCTCACCAAACAGACTGTTAACGCGGATGCGTCCGCCGGTGTGCTCCGACAGCCGGAGGAGGGCCTCGACCGTCACGTCCGAGAAGTGCGATGTGCCGAACGATTTGGAGCGACCCAACTGATGAAAGCCCATGCGTTGCTGGTCATCGCCGCCCATGGCTGACGCTGGCCAGTAGAGCCGATTGTACTGGCTCGATCCGGTGCCATAGAGCGAGGTCGTTCCGACAAAGGACAACCTCGCCTCGCGGGTGATTGGTCGGCCCGCCATCGCGGAGGCGATCTCGCTGGGTCGTGCGTATTTGGCGCGGTACGCCGCCATGACGGTGGGGGATACAGCAAGTGCGCCGACGAGCTTGCCTGCTGCCAGCGAGTTGTAAGGGGCGATGGCACCGCACACCGTGAGGTCGGCGATGACCGTGCCGACTCGCTCGCCTCGCGCGCGTCGAGCAATGCGACCAATCTGGGTCTTCGCCTTGGGGTCCGCCAGCGCCTTCCGAAGTCCGGCAGCCGTCGGCCTCGTACCCAGGTAGGTTCCGAGCAGGTTCTGGATCTCCAGCGTCTCGGCGAGGAGGGCGGCTCGCTTCGAGCGGAACAGGTGTGTCTCGGCGCGCTCGATCCACGCGTCCGTCGCGATGTTGCGTACCTCGCGGATCGGCCCACCGCGGTGGTGTTTGGCCCGGTGCCGTTCGGCGTCTGCTCGGAGACGGGCTACGACCTCTTGCGTGGGCTGCTTCAAGTCGTTCGGCTGCAGGAGGCCGTCGCGGAGTAGGTCATCGACGTAAATCTCGCTCCGCTGCGTCTTGATGCGGCGCGCAAGCCAGCGGGCGATCTTGTCGGTCGGCGCTGCACCGATGTCTGCAACGAACTGCTTGGTGTCCCAGCCCATCCAGGTGTCCCTCTCGGCAATCTGCACGACAGGACTAGAGATCGCGGCGAGCCCAATCACGGCGTGGAACTCGGTCGCCGCGTCACGGATCAGGATGGGCATCGATCGGCCAGGGACCGTCGAGTAGGCGTTGGCCCAGGTGTGCCTGAAGTAGCGCCAGATGTCGTGCAGGTTGAAGCCGGTGAGTTCGCAGGTGACAGTGCTATCCACGATCTGCACGTAGGGCTGGATCACCTGGTCGTCCTCAGTCGCGGCTTCGAGTGCATCTGCCAGCTCGCGACCATCGCGCATCAGGTTGAAGATCGACACCAGGCGATCACCGTGCTGATGTGACCGCTCCATGTTCGAGACGAATCGGCGGACGCTCGGCTGGCGTAGCTGGGCATCACGCCGCAAGTGCTCCTGGCGCCGGATGCGAGCCTTCTCGGTCTCGCGATCATGGTGCGAGTCGGGTGGGCTCAGGAGGGGACCCAACTTGTCCACCTGGACCGCCCAGCCCTGGTCAATGAGGTCGATCAAGGTGTGGACGGCTGCAGCTAGGCGGGGCTTGTTGTAGAGGTCTCCGAGTTCAGCCGCTGTAATCCAGAACTCGTGATCGAGAGGCATTTCCGGATCGAACTGTGCGCGCGCGAGCAGCGTGCAGAGGCGGAGGAAGCCCTTGCGCTCGCTGGTCGAGCCGCCCGCGGGCAATGCCAGAGGGATGTATTTGGCGTCGTCGGTCATGACTTCTGAAGCATCCGTCCGTATGTCGCGCTCCATGCGTCCAGCAGGTCGTCGATGCGGTGTCCGTCCCGTTCTAGTTGCGCCGCGCTCCTGGCAAAGGAGAGCAGGAAGAGTTCGATCGATGTCCGGAGCTCGGCAGCGACGTCTCCCTCGATGGTCTGCAGCGGCTGGTAGAGGGCCGCAAACGCAGGATGGTCTGCGTTCAGGGTGAGGTCGAGCGTCCGCTGTGCCAGCTTCGATCTGAACATCGCGTTGATCGGCAGGGCGTCCGACCCGATGCGGTACTTGATAGCGCCGCTGCGTCCGCGCGACGCAATGACTGGAAGATCCGGATCGGCAGCCGCCGCGATCTTGCATGACCTCTCAGCCGCTGCCTGGAACTTCACGTCCTCGAAGGCCTGGCGGACGCGCACGTTGAGAAGCCTGGCGATCGACTCAAGTTCCGGTTCAAGCGCTTCACGGAGGGTTGCGGACGGCCTGATGCCCTGCTTGTTGATCGTGATGCCGAAGTGCTCGTCCAGCCGGGGATCGAACTCGATCTCGCAACGCCACCAGTCGTCGTAGTTCTCGCGGCGCTTGCCGCCCATGAGGTGCCAGCCAGTAGCGATCTCCCGCCCAGCCCGCAGGATCGACACTCCGCCGCCACCGATGACGCCGATGCGTCTCTTGGTCACGTTGTCCAGACTGTGCCAACTGTGAACGGGCAGCATCACGAATCGCACGGTGACCACTGCCGTGTCACCGCTGGCGGTTTCCAACTCGTAGTGGAGGTCGTCGAACGCCGGCTTGGCCGACGCGCCTTCAATCTTGGTGGTCATCAGCGTCGGATCGACTGCCTGGACCTTGGACTCGTTGATCGTGATCGAAAGCCCCTGCGTGAGGAACCGGCGATACATACGGCCGAGGTCGCGGTGCAGCGCTCGCTCCAACCACGCCAGGCGTCGGTACTCGATCCGGTCACACTCGACCCACCGAACACGACAGCCGGACGGGCCGACGCCTCGACCTCCCCGTCGCGCAGCAAGCGCCGGGGCCGTGCCTGCCGCGATTTCGTCGACGTCGAGGGCCACCGTCTGCTCAAAGCCGGCGTTCCGCCACGCCGTGACCTCGACGCGTCGAGCCTGACCGAGGCTGGCGGCCGGGAGGCCCATGCCGAAGCGGCCGAAGGAGTGGCGGGCCTCGAACCTAGAGGATCCGCCAAACCGCAGACACTGTTCAAGCTGCGGCTTCGTCATGCCGACGCCATTGTCCAGCACGGTGATCTCAGGCAAGGCATCCGAGGCCGGACGGCTGATCGTGATCGCGATCTCGCTCGCTTCCGCCTGCACGGAGTTATCCACCAGTTCGGCGAGCGCTGTCGAGATGCTCAAGTAGCCAGATTCCCGCACAGCCCGAATGAAGTTGGAGGGAACGATCAGGCCGTCTTGGCCGTGGGCGTGGGCAGTCATCTTCGGCCTCCTCTCGCAGTGATTGACCTCTGCAAGAGTAGCTCGTCGCGCGGTGGCGGCGCACCCTCAAACTCGAGAGTGTGGGCACGGCGGGCGCATCCGCTCCTGTAGAGGTCAAACGGCACGGAGTGTGACCGCGATCCGCTTCGTCTTCGCCGGTTCAATGAAGTCGAGGCCGGCGCCCGATCGGAGGAGCAGTCGGATCGTAGGTAGGGAGGGACGTCCAATTTGGGCGGGTTCGGCTTTGTCGAGCCAGGCCAGTCGGCCAGTTCGTTGAAGATCGACCGTCGCTGCAAACGTTCCCATGGCAACAGTCACTACGCGGTCGGCCGCTCCAACGCTGGTGATCTCCGACCCAACCAAGTCTGATGGAGACGGTGTGACGGACTTCAGGCTGTTGATCCCGAGAACCTGAAGTTGAGCGACGGACTCACCGACGAGCCGGTTCAGCACGCTGAGAAGGTCGTCGGTCCGCTGAGTGTCTGCCATGGGCACATCATCCATGACACCAGGGCCGCGGCGCGCGGCAAGCGGTGGTTGGCAGTTCTCGGCGCGAGTCGCACTGTGAATCCTCGCAATCTGGCCACGGTGGCCTCTGGATTCGCGTACGGGAGCGAGGCCGGAGCGATGCTAGGTGCTCAGGTGCTCCGCCCTAGTCTGACGACGCGGCGGCCGTGACGGGCCGGACTCGCGGACCGGCCTGCCCGAGGATGTGGAGGCAGCGGTAGGCCCGCTGGCCGGACCGGCACGGGCAGGGTGCCTGCCTGTCGCGGACTCGGACTGCTCGCCAGTAGTCAAAGGCGGCGATTTCGGCGGCCCTCGTGCTGAGCGCCACGTCGTCGAGCACTCTCAGCGCGTCGTCGCCGGCGGCTAGGAGGACCTTTGCGGACCGATCGATCGTCCTCTGGATCGCGGTCGAGACTGCCTCCTGCCGTTTGGTCATGTCGCCCGACACCACCGCTAGCGAACCGCCGGAGAACCAGCCGACGATGTGCGTTCCCGACTCGTGTCCCATGAACGGCGAGGCGAAGCTCAGGTAGTTGCCGACTGACGGGTGCACGACGTTGCAGAGCCACTGGTAGTCCTCCTGCCACGACGAGCCGAACGCCCCTGAGAGCTTGTCTACGGCCGTGAGAACGTTCGACCGCTTGATGCGCCCGAACGTCTCCTGCAGTGCCGGCGCCTTCTCGTCGAACTTGCCGCCCATGGTCGCGTCAGTCAGGATCCCGAGCAGCGCATTGCGCTCATCGAAGCCGGCGCCCTCCTCGCCCGTCATGGCGAGTTTCAGCGCGTCCCAGCCGGCCGCCACCTTGACGGCGTCGGCGTGCAGTTGCGCGGCCGTCTCCGCGAGGCCCCGGGCGCAGGCGGCGGCAGGCACAATCAGGTCCTGGTTGAGGGTCCAATCAGCGGTTACCAGCAGTTGCCTCGACCGCCAGGCGGCCGTCAGCCACCAGACGGACATCGTCTGGTGAACCTCAACAAATGGGAAGAGCACCTTCGTGCTCGGGCCGATGTCCGTAGTGGGCATCGTGATCGCCCGCAGCACCCCAGTCTTCGATCGGTATGTCAAGTACGACCAGTGCTCCCCTTCGTCGGTGAAGGGACGAAGCCAATTGGCGAAAGCCGCCGCCGACGTCGTGTCGATCGGACGCATGCGCGCCATCTGCGTGTATGTGTTGAGGGTGGCGTCGACCTCGTCGTAGAACTCCAGAAGCTCCTCCGCAGGGCTTGTCTTCCCGGTGTGCTTGGGGCCGTCGGTCGCCATGATCCAAATCGTGCCTTACCGAGCCGGCCGTGGGCGCGACTCCATGAGGTGACTGATCCGATCTGCGTCCTCCGCACCTGGCTCGACCTCCGCGCGCGCTGGGCCGGCCCGCTGTTCCCGCGTGTCGGCGACAAACCTGCTCAATGTCCCTGTGGTTTCCCAGCGGTCAGAGTTCGCGCTTGGTGAGGGGTCGTCCTGGCATCCACCAATGATGGGTGTCCGCAGGACAGCGGGCTTCCCACGCCTGGATGGCTGTTGAATGACCGGTGGAGGGGTCGTGTCGCGTCCGATCGGTCCTCATCCAGACGCCAGGCGTCCCGCACACGGGGCAGTGGGGTGCGGCCTCCGGAGGCCCCGTTGCCGGAGAGTTGGTCGACATCGTTCTGGGGGAGCCAGTCATCGGATCGATGGCCTGGATGCCATTCGAGTCGACTCTCAGCAGTGCCGAACAAGTCTGTGGGTTGCCGTCCGCGACCCCGATCCAAACCACGTCGACCTCGGATGGAAGGGCCGGCGCTGGCGGTAGCCCCCAACCATCTCGGAGGAGACTTGAGACATACCAATGCGAGTCGTGGAGCCACACGAACATGTGGCGTTCAGCGCCCGTCGGGGCCTCGCCCAGCTTTCTCCTATTGTCGGGCTTCTCGATCTCAGCCTCCACCGCCGCGGTGAGGTTCGCCGGATCGATCGAGCCGCTGCCGTAACCGCTGGGGAAAAGGCGGGGCGGCACCGAGTCGGGCATCGCCCGGCCCTGGGCGATCCGCAGACGTCTGAGCTCGTCGACCGCGTCCACGGCTCGGCCGGTGACGGCTTCGAAAGGCGCCCCGAAGGCCGAGATGCCGTGCGACTCGAGTTTGTTGAGGAGCGACACAACCTGGGCCAGCGAGGCTGCGAGATCGGCCTCCTCATGGATGGCGACCATCCATGACGTCTGCAGCCCGACGTCCTGATGGCGAATCCGCTCCATCTGTGCCCGTGTGGCACGTGCCAGTGGAAGTTGGACGGAGGTCACCTCGACAGCGGTGAGGACCGAGCCCTGGTCGTCCACGAGGTCGAAGTCCCGCTGACCCTGCGCCGGCGGAACATCTCGCGGCTCCACGCGTCCACCGAGGAGTCGCGCCAAGACCTGCTGCGACTCGGTTTCTAGGGCTCTCTCCGCTGCACCCACCCTGCCATTCTCGCGGCCGTCGTCACCCTTCGCGTGCAAGCTGTCGCTCGGCTGGCGTCATGTTCGACGACTTCGTTCAGAAACTTGGATGGATCTCCACTGTGCGCCGCGCTGGCCGTCCGTGCGAAGAGCGTCAAGCAATGTATTACCCCCCGCCCGTATGGCAGTGCTTGGGCAGCTTGGGCCGCACTGGGGCCGCAGACGAACGAAAAACGACCCCTGACGCTGGAAGACGTTGGAAGACGTTTCCGCAGGTCACGGGCCGTTTTTAGGCACCCTAAGCGGGGCCGAAGCCCCCGCTGATTAGATGTCGTAGTAGAGCTCGAACTCGTGCGGGTGCGGACGCTGCTGCACCGGCAGGATCTCGTTGGAGCGCTTGTAGTCGATCCAGGTCTCGATCAGGTCGGGGGTGAACACGTTGCCCTCGGTGAGGAAGTCGTGGTCGCCCTCGAGGGAGTCGAGCACCTGGTTGAGGCTGGTCGGGACCTGGTCGATCTCGGCCATCTCGTCCGGCGGGAGCTCGTAGATGTCCTTGTCGATCGGGGCCGGCGGCTCGATCTTGTTCTTGATGCCGTCGAGGCCGGCCAGCAGCAGTGCGGAGAACGCGAGGTACGGGTTGGCCGACGGGTCGGGGCAGCGGAACTCGATGCGCTTGGCCTTCGGGTTCGCGCCGGTGATCGGGATGCGGACGCAGGCCGAGCGGTTGCGCTGGCTGTAGACCAGCGAGATCGGGGCCTCGAAGCCCGGCACCAGCCGGTGGTAGGAGTTCACGGTCGGGTTGGTGAACGCCAGCAGCGACGGGGCGTGCTTGAGGATGCCGCCGATGTAGTAGCGCGCGGTGTCGGACAGGCCGCCGTACCCGGTCTCGTCGTAGAACAGCGGCTCGCCGTCGTTCCAGATGGACTGGTGGCAGTGCATGCCGGAGCCGTTGTCGCCGAAGATCGGCTTGGGCATGAAGGTCGCGGTCTTGTCGTTGCGCCAGGCGACGTTCTTGACGATGTACTTGAACTTCATCACGTCGTCGGCGGCCTTGAGCAGCTCGTCGAACTTGTAGTTGATCTCCGCCTGGCCGGCGGTGCCGACCTCGTGGTGGGCACGCTCGACCTGGAGGCCGGACCGCTCGAGCTCGATCACCATCTCGTCGCGGAGCTCACCGAAGTGGTCGTACGGCGCCACCGGGAAGTAGCCACCCTTGTACTTCACCTTGTAGCCGCGGTTGTTCTCCTCGGAGCCGCTGTTCCACGCGCCCGCCTCGGAGTCGATGTGGTAGAAGCCCGCGTTGGTCTTGGTCTCGAAGCGGACCGAGTCGAAGACGTAGAACTCCGCCTCGGGAGCGAAGTACGCCTTGTCGCCGATGCCGGTGGACGCGAGGTAGGCCATCGCCTTGCGCGCGATGTTGCGCGGGTCGCGGGAGTAGGCCTCACCGGTGAGCGGGTCGTGGATGAAGAAGTTGACGACCAGGGTCTTCGCGGTGCGGAACGGGTCGATGTAGGCCGTGGTGGGATCCGGGAACAGCGACATGTCCGACTCGTGGATCGCCTGGAAGCCACGGATCGAGGAGCCGTCGAAGTTCAGGCCGTCGTCGAAGACCGACTGGTCGAACGACGACACCGGGACCGTGAAGTGCTGCATGACGCCGGGAAGGTCGCAGAAGCGGACGTCGACCATCTCGACGCCCTCGTCCTTGATGTACTTCAGCAGCTCGTCGCTGTTTGCGAACATTCGTCCTCCTTGGCGGCGGCGTGGTCTCGCCGCGGCCGGGGTGTGTGCCAGGTATCTGTGCAGTCCGAGCAGCCGATGCGACGCTGCATCGGACGCTTGCAACGTAGTCAGGGGCAGTTTCTTGACCGTATCCGGTTTGTTTCGCGGATGTAACAGATGCCCCCGGCCGATCCCGTACGGCGCCGGGCTAGGGTCGGCGGGTGCCTCCCACCGCGTCCTGGGCCCGCCGGGTCCTCGCCCTCGTCGTCGACTGGTTCGCCTGCACGCTGGTCGTGCTGGTCGTGACCGGTCCCGCCGGCTGGTCCGACGACCGCTACTCCGGCTTCTACACGATGGGCGTGTTCGTGGTGGAGGCCACGGTCCTCACCGCTCTCTCGGGCGGCTCGTTCGGCAAGCTCGCCACCCGCCTGCGAGTGATCCGGGTCGACGGCTCCAACCGGCCGCCCAACCTGTTGCGCTCGCTGCTGCGAGCCGTGATGGTGTGCCTGGTGATCCCGCCACTCGTGTTCCGCCCCGACGGGCGCGGACTGCACGACATGGCAGCCGGGACCGCCACCACCACGCTGGAGGACCTGTCCCGGCTCAGCGGCCGGGGCTAGATTGGCCGTTCACCCGAGAGTAAACCCGAGGAGCTCCCATGCGTCGCCGTCTGCTCTCCCGCGCGCTTGCCGCCGGGGTCGTCGTACCCCTGGTCCTGCTGGGGGTGAGTGCCTGCGGCGACGACAAGGACTCCGCCTCCGGCGCCCCCGCGAGCCAGGGGGCACCCGACCGCGGTGACGCCGGGGCCACCGAGACCCCTGACACCCAGCCCGCAGGGGACGAGATCGACCCGCAGGAGTTCGGTCAGCGCCTGGCTGCGGCGTACGACGGCCTGAAGAGCGCCAGCATGGAGATGTCGATCGAGGGCAGCGGCGCCACCATGGAGGCCACCGGCGACGTCGACTACTCCGGCGACGACCCGGCGATGTCGATGGAGATGTCCGGTGCGTCGTTCGGCGGCGGCACCGTGAACGTGATCATGGTCGACCGCGTGATGTACATGCAGATGCCCGGGCAGGGCGGCAAGTACCTCGAGGTCGCGCTCGACGACCCCAACAGCCCGCTGGCCGGCAGCTTCGGCTCCATGGAGAGCTTCGACCCCCGCACCACGATCGAGTCGTTCACCAAGAGCATCGACTCGGTCTCCGAGGTCGGTGAGGAGGAGGTCGACGGCCAGAGCGCGACGCACTACGTCGTCACCGCCGACACCGCCTCCGTCGCCGGCGACCTGGGCGCCGACGCCGGCAAGCTGCCCGACCAGCTCACCTACGACCTGTGGCTCGACAGCCAGGACCGGCCGGTCCAGATGAAGGTCGACCTCGAGGACCAGGGCTCCGTGACGGTGAAGATGAGCAACTACGACGAGCCGGTGACGATCGAGGCGCCGCCGAAGTCGCAGGTCCAGAAGATGCCGGGGAGCTGAGCCCGGGTCGCCGCACGCCACGGAGAGGACCACTCGCCACGTCTGGGGTGCGAAATGGTCCAGACGGGTCATGTGCTGATCGGGGCTCGGTCGTGGACTGGTGCGTCTTGGTCCGGACGAGCCGGACCTCGACCACGGGGAGACCACCGATGTCCTTCAGCCGCAACGCACGTCGCACCATGACCCTGGCCGCCGGCGCGTCCGCAGCGATCGTCCTGGGCACCACGACCGCCCAGGCGCACCACTGCTACATCCCGATGTACTCGCTCAACGGCCCCGCGTCGGCGAACTGGTTCGTCGTCTCGGCGCAGGACGGCGCCGCGCTGATCGCCGACTACCAGGCGGAGTGCGCCGGGGCCGCCGACGCCGGGTACGCCGCCCTGCGTGACGCGGGCATGCCCGTCGGGATCAAGATCAAGGAGTCGAAGACGATCGGCGACCCGAAGGACGAGGGCAAGATGAACCCGAACGGCGCCAACGGCAAGGGCCTGGAGTACTTCGGCGCCGGGTCGACCCTGGCCGACGAGATGGTCTCGACCTGGATCGCCGGCGCGTCGGCCTACGACTGCGACGCCTGAGCGGTCCGTCGGACCGCCGAGGGGCGGCCTGCGCGGCTCAGCGGCCGCGCAGGTTGCCCCGGTGGCCCTTCATGCTGGTGGGCACCGGGCCCTTGGGCAGCGGGATGCTGGAGCGGTTCGCGTCCAGCGCCTTGAGGCGGTAGAGCAGGTCGGTCATCTCGGCTGGCTTGATGCTGCGACCCAGCTTCTGCACGTGCTTGACCAGCTTCGGCAGCGGGACCTCGCCCTCGCCGTTGCCGCAGACGACCTCGTGGATCGGGGTCTCGGCGGCGACCCGTTCGTGCTTGCGCCTCTCGGTGGCCAGCAGCTGCTTGATCCGGCTCGGGGAGCCCTCGCCGACCAGCACGATGCCGGGCGGACCGACCACGCGGTGCACGACGTCCTGCTGCTTGGTGAAGCCGACCGCGGGCTCGACCTTCCAGCCGCGGCGCAGCATGTTGAGCGCGGCCGCGGCGGAACCCCGCTGCCCCTCCATCTGGGTGTAGGCCGCCCGCTGGGCGCGGCGGCCGAAGACGATGGTGGCGGCCAGGAACCCGAGCAGGATCCCGCCCAGGATGCCCCAGAACAGGTTGGGGCCGGGCAGGAAGAAGAACAGGGCGAAGCCGACCACGGCGCCCACGAGGAACGCGAGGAGGATCCAGAGCCCGATCCGGGGATCGGACTTCTTGGCCATCTTGTAGGTCTGGGCGATCTGCTGGCGCCGCTTGAGCTTCTCCGGCGCGTCGGGGGTCGACATGCGTGGTGCCTTCTCGGTCAGGAACGGTTCTCCAGGGCCTGACGGTACAGGCGACCGGCTCGGTACGACGAACGGACCAGCGGTCCGGACATGACACCGGCGAAACCGATCTCCGTCGCCTCGTCCGCGAGCTCGACGAACTCCTCGGGCTTGACCCACCGCTCGACCGGGTGGTGGCGAACCGACGGGCGGAGGTACTGGGTGATGGTGACCAGCTCGCAGCCGGCCTCGTGCAGGTCGCGCAGTGCCTGCGAGACCTCGTCACGGGTCTCTCCCATGCCGAGGATCAGGTTGGACTTGGTGACCAGCCCGAACGCCCGGGCCTGGGTGAGCACGTCCAGCGAGCGGTCGTAGCGGAACGCCGGTCGGATCCGCTTGAAGATCCGCGGCACGGTCTCGACGTTGTGCGCGAGCACCTCGGGACGGGACTCGAAGACCTCCTGGAGGAGGTCGGGCTTGCCGTTGAAGTCGGGGATGAGGTTCTCGACGCCGGTGTCGGGGTTGAGCTCGTGGATCGCGCGCACCGTCTCGGCGTACAGCCACGCGCCGCCGTCGGGCAGGTCGTCACGGGCGACGCCGGTGATGGTGGCGTAGCGCAGCTGCATCTTCTGCACGGACTCCGCCACCCGGCGCGGCTCGTCCCGGTCCAGCGGCTGCGGCTTGCCGGTGTCGATCTGGCAGAAGTCGCAGCGACGGGTGCACTGGTAGCCGCCGATGAGGAACGTCGCCTCGCGGTCCTCCCAGCACTCGAAGATGTTGGGGCAGCCCGCCTCCTGGCACACCGTGTGCAGGCCCTCGGACTTCACGAGGTTCTGGAGCTCGGTGTACTCCGGGCCCATCCTGGCCCGGGTCTTGATCCATTCCGGCTTGCGCTCGATCGGCGTCTCGGCGTTGCGGACTTCCAGCCGCAGCAGCTTGCGGCCGTCGGGTGCGGTGGGGGCCTGGGTCACCCGGTCACTCTACGCCGGGGCCCGGGACCACCCAATTCGCCATCAGGGGACGTCGCGGCGCCGGAACGACCACACGGACAGGCCCACGACGAGGGCGACCAGGACCGCGAGGTACGTCGTCCCGGCACCGAGGCCGAGGTGCTCCATGCAGCCGTTCGGACCGATGTCGGCGTTCGTGCAGAAGTGGTCGGGACTGTAGTAGTCGAAGCCGTTGAAGACCACCGCCGCCACGTTGGTCGGGATCAGCCAGCGGATCACTCCTTCGCCGAACACCGCCACCGCCGCTATCTGGCCGACCACGGCCACCGCGAACATCACGCCGAGGGTGGCGACGGTGCTGCGGAAGAACATCGTCAGCGCGTAGCCGGCGACCGCCGCCAGCGTGACCACCAGCGAGCCGCGCAGCGCCGAGTTCCGGATCAGCTCCCACGTGTGGGCGCTCGCCTGCACGTCGCGCTGCTCCGCGACCAGCCAGAGTGCCGCCCACCAGGCGGTCAGCACGACCAGGCTGACCACCAGCGAGACCGCGCCGACGGCGACTGCCTTCGCGCCCCACACGCGCAGCCTCCGGGGCTCGAACAGGAGCTGGTTGCTCAGCGACCCGCTGTTCCAGTCGTGGCCGGCGAACGTGGTGCCGACCAGCATCAGGAATGCGGCCAGGATCGTGATCACGCCGAGGCCGGAGCCCTTCCGCTGGTCGCCGACGTCCAGCGGCTGACGGGTGAGGTACCACTCGTACTGCTCGTCGCCGAACCCGAACGTCTGCTCGCACGCCCCCTCCACGTCGCCGGTCGTCGGCACGCCGTACTCCTCGGGTCGTGCGACGCACTCGTCGATCATCTGCTGGTTGTCCTGCCGGTTCTGGGCGACGACCTCCTTGGCCTGCCTGATCTCCTCCGCGGTGACCGGCCGGGTGTCCCAGACCAGGCTGTACCAGACCAGGGCCGGGACGAGCACGCAGCCGGCCAGCAGGATCGTCACCGCCCGGCGCCAGCGCAGCCGGGTGAGCTCCACACCGACGAGCCTCATCGCAACGCCCCCTCGTCGGTGCCGTGTCCGAGCGTCGCCTGCTCGGTGAGCTGGAGGAACACCGACTCGAGGTCGGCACGGACGGGGGAGAGCTCGGTCAGGTAGACGCCGCCGTCCGCGAGCGTCCTGGTGATCTCGCCCGGTGATGCCTGGGTGTCGACCAGGAGGCCTCGTTCCTCCGCCCGGACGGTGTGCCCGCCGCCGACCAGCAGCCGCGCCGCGGTGTCGGGGTCGGGCACGCCGACGCGGTAGGTGGTGCTGGTGCCGATGAGGTCGTCGACACGACCGCTGGCCAGCATCCGGCCGTGGCCGATGATCGTCGCGGAGTCGCAGACCTGCTGGACCTCGGCCAGGATGTGCGAGCTCAGCAGGACGGTCACGCCCCGCTCGCCGAGGTTGCGGATGGTCTCGCGGATCTCGCGGATGCCGGCCGGGTCGAGGCCGTTGGTGGGCTCGTCGAGGATCAGCAGCCGGGGCTGCTTCAGCAGGGTGGCCGCGATCGCGAGCCGCTGCTTCATGCCAAGCGAGTAGGCGCGGTAGCGGTCCCGGTCGCGACCGGTCAGTGACACCAGTGCGAGCGCCTCGTCGACCCGGCTGTCCTGCTCGCCGATCGCGCGGGCCAGCAGCAGGAGGTTCTGCCGGCCGGTGAAGTTGGGGGAGAACTTCGGGGACTCCACCACCGCACCGATCCACGGCATCACCTCCGGCAGGCGCTGTGGCACGTCCTGCCCGAAGAGCCGCATCGAGCCGCCGGTCGGGCGCGAGAGCCCGAGCAGCATGCGGATGGTGGTGGTCTTGCCGGAGCCGTTGGGCCCGAGGAAGCCGTGCACCCCGCCGGCGGGCACCGCGAGGTCGAGGTCCCGCACCGCGACGCGGACCGCGCCGGAGCGGGTGTGGAAGGTCTTGTTCAGTCCCCGTGTCTCGATGACCAGCTCGCTCACGTGACCCCCCGGGCTCCGGTGCCGCGGCCCAGTCCGCTGCATCCGACGATGGTCGCAGGCACCTGCGAGGGCCGCCGTACGGCGCGCCGGAGGGTCAGACGGCGGTGGGGGTGACCAGCGGGATCCGCGGCGGCTCAGGCCTCGGCTCGTAGTCGGGCGTGGCGTCGTAGGCGCGCCAGGCCAGCAGCTCGGTGAGGTGCTTCTCGACCGACGGGAGCACCTCGGCGACGGGGACGTCGTGGCCGAGCTCGGTGGTCAGCGAGGTGACGCCGGCGTCGGCGATGCCGCAGGGCACGAACCGGTCGTACCAGCCGAGGTCGACGTCGCAGTTGAGCGCGAAGCCGTGCATGGTGACACCACGGCTGACTCGCAGGCCGATGGCCGCGATCTTGCGCTCGGGACCGCGCTCGTCGGCGCGCAGCCATACCCCGCTACGACCCGGGACCCGTGCGGTGGTGACGCCGAAGTCCGCGCAGACGGCGATCAGCGCCTCCTCGATGCGGCGCACGTAGTCGACGACCTTGACGTGGTCGGGCAGCCGGACGATCGGGTAGCCGACCAGCTGACCGGGGCCGTGGAAGGTGATCTTGCCGCCGCGGTCGACGTCGATGACCGGCGCGCCGCCGGGGTCGACGGGGCGCTCGTGCGGGTCGGTGCGCTTGCCGGCGGTGAACACCGGCGGGTGCTCGAGCAGCAGCACGGTGTCGCCGGCTCCGTCGACCACCGAGGCGTGCACCTCGCGCTGGAGGTCCCACGCGGCGAGGTAGTCGACGGCGTCGTCACCGAGGCCGGCGATGCGGAAGTCGAGGGGCACAGAGCCACCCTACCCGCGGCCTGTGGAGAGCCGGGTGCGGCTGTCGGCGGGGGAGCGCACAGTGGGGGCATGGCATCTCGGGACGCACGCGACGTGGCTCCGGCACTGCTGCTGGTCGCCGGCCTGCTCGCGGTCGTCGCCGGCACGTGGTGGCAGGTCGCCTCCCCGGACCGGCCGGCCGGCGGGGCTCCCGGGTCGCCGGTCGTCGCGGAGCCGGTCGGCGCCGAGGCCTCGGTCCTGGCCGGGTGGGACCGGCGCCGGGCCGCGGCGTACTCCAGGGGCGACGTGCCGGCGCTGCGCTCGCTCTACCTGCCCGGGAGCGGGGCCGGGGAGGCTGACGTGGCGGTGCTGCGGGCCTGGCTGCGTCGCGGGCTGCGGGTCGAGGGGCTGCGCACCCAGGTGCTCGACCGGCGGGTGGTCGCGCGCGGTCCCGGGCGGATGGTGCTCCGGGTGACCGACCGGATGGTGGGCGCGGTGGCTGTCCGTGCCGGCGGCGTGCGGGCCCGGCTGCCGGCCGACCGGCCGGGGGAGCGCACGGTCACGCTGGTGCGGCACGAAGGGAGGTGGGTGGTGGCCCGGGTGGTGTGACCTCAGGCCCGGGCGATGGTGCGGCCCATGATCTCCCGGACGTCCCGGTCCTGGAACTGGTACCCGAGCGCCTCCAGGGCGGCCGGCACAAGACGGAAGGACCCGAGGGTCTCCGGGGCGAGCTTGCCCGCTCCGATCCTGAGCAGCGGCGCGGGGACCGCGAGCCTGGCCCGGCGCCCGACTGCGTCGGCGAAGGCGTCGGTGAACTCACGGTTGGTGCACGGATCGGGACTGGTCAGGTTGAACGGGCCCGCGGCCGTCGCGTGCTCGAGAAGGAGGATGGTGGCATTCACCCAGTCCTGCAGCGAGATGACGGGGAAGTAGTGGCGCCCGTCGCCGAGCCGAGCCCCGAGTCCGAGGCGGAACGCCGGCGTCAGCACCTTCAAGGTGAGGGACTCCGGGTGGACCACGGGCACCGTGCGGAGAACGCAGACGCGCGCCCCGGCCTCTGTGGCGGGGGTGGTCGCGTCTTGCCAGTCCCTGGCCACCTGGGTCATGAAGGCGTCGCCGCGGGAGTCGCTCTCCTCGGTGAGCACTTGGTCGCCGTGGTCGCCGTACCACGCGCTCGCGTTCTGCGCGATGAACGCGGGAGGGGCGGCACTTGCGGCCACGGCGTCGGCGAGCACCCGGGTGGTGACGACGCGGCTGTCGTGCAGGGTGCGCCGGTACTTCGTCGAGTGCGGGTTGCCAAGCAATCGGGTGCCCGCGACGTTGACGACCACGTCGGCCTCCTCGATGACCGCCCGGTCGACCTCGCCCGCATAGGGGTCCCACTGCGACTCGCCGGCCTGCGCCTCGCGCCGTACCAGCGGGGTCACGTCGTGCCCGCGCCCGGAGAGCGCGTCGGTGAGGTGGCTGCCGAGGAAGCCGGAGGCGCCGGCGATGACGACCTGCATGGGGCCACTCTGTCACGGCGGTCCTGGTCACGGCGGTCCATGCCGACACGCCGACACAACATCTGGTGCCGGACCTGCGGGCCACCCCTACATATGCTGGTCGCGCAGCTGGTTCGGGTCGCGTCCGCGCGGTCCGAGGCAAGAGGGAACCCGGTGAGACTCCGGGACTGCCCCGCAGCGGTGAGTGGGAACGACCGCCGTCACGAAGCACTGGACGCAGCCCGACAGGGCGGTCTGGGAAGCGACGGCCAGTAGGGGTCGAGCGGCACCCGTCCGGGTGCCGGGAGGCGCGCCCGCCAGTCCGAAGACCTGCCAGCGCACCGCACCCGCCGGGTGTGGTGGTCCGACGCCGCGAGGGACGGCCGACGGCTCCCAGGACCCGCCGTGCGCGGCCCTGCACCGTCGACTCCTCCTCGCGTCGGAGGACCGGTCCCCGACCGGACTCGCGAGGAGAGAGACATGACGGTCACCCCGACAGCACCACCCGACCCTGCGACGCCTGCCCGCCCGACCATGCAGGTGCGCAAGCGCAACGGCGACACCGAGCCCGTCGACGTCAACAAGATCGTCCGGGCCGTCGAGCGGGTCGCCACCGACCTCGACGCGGTCGACCCGCTGCGAGTCGCCACCCGCACCATCAGCGGCCTGTACGACGGCGCGACGACCGCCGAGCTCGACCGGCTCTCGATCCGCACCGCGGCCGAGATGATCGGCGAGGAGCCGGCCTACTCCCGGCTCGCAGCGCGGCTGCTCGCGGCGTACGTCGACAAGGAGGTGCGCAACCAGGGCGTCGCCTCGTTCAGCCAGGCGATCGCGCTCGGCCACGCCGAGGGGCTCATCGGCGACGAGACCGCGGCGTTCGTCAAGGACAACGCCCGCAAGCTCGACTTCGCGGTCGACCCCGACGGCGACCGGCGGTTCGAGTACTTCGGGCTGCGCACCGTCTACGACCGTTACCTGCTGCGGCACCCGACCACCCGGCTGGTCGTGGAGACCCCGCAGTACTTCCTGCTCCGGGTCGCCTGCGGCCTGGCCCGGACACCGGGGGAGGCGATCGGGTTCTACGGGCTGATGTCGTCGCTGGCCTACCTTCCGAGCAGCCCCACGCTGTTCAACTCCGGCACCCGGCACACCCAGATGTCGTCGTGCTACCTGGTGGACAGCCCGCGCGACGACCTCGACTCGATCTACGACCGCTACCGGCAGGTGGCCAGGCTGTCGAAGTTCGCCGGCGGCATCGGGATCGGGTTCTCGCGGGTCCGTTCACGCGGTGCCCTGATCCGCGGCACCAACGGCCAGTCCAACGGGATCGTGCCGTTCCTGCGCACGCTCGACTCGTCGGTCGCCGCGGTCAACCAGGGAGGCCGGCGCAAGGGTGCGGCCTGCGTCTACCTCGAGCCGTGGCACCCCGACGTCGAGGAGTTCCTCGAGCTCCGCGACAACACGGGTGAGGACGCCCGCCGCACGCACAACCTCAACCTCGCCAACTGGGTCCCCGACGAGTTCATGCGCCGGGTCGAGGCGGACGGCACGTGGTCGCTCGTCGACCCCGACCAGGCCCCGGAGCTGCCCGACCTGTGGGGCGAGGCGTTCGACGAGGCGTACCGCCGGGCCGAGGCCGACGGGCGCTACGTGCGGCAGGTCAAGGCACGCGACCTCTACGGGAAGATGATGCGCACCCTGGCGCAGACCGGGAACGGGTGGATGACCTTCAAGGACGCCGCCAACCGCACCTGCAACCAGACCTCGGACCGCCCGGGCGGGCCGGTGGTGCACCTGTCGAACCTCTGCACCGAGATCATCGAGGTCTCCTCCAACGACGAGACCGCGGTCTGCAACCTCGGCTCGGTGAACCTCGCCCAGCACCTCACCACGGACGACCAACCGGTGGTCGAGGAAGGCGCGCAGCGCCTGTCTCGAACCCACCTGACGATCGACTGGGAGAAGCTCCGGGCCACCGTGCGCACCGCGGTGCCGTTCCTCGACCGGGTGATCGACGTCAACTACTACCCGAGCGAGCAGGCGGCGGCCTCCAACCCCCGCTGGCGCCCGGTGGGACTCGGGTTGATGGGGCTGCAGGACGTGTTCTTCGCGCTCGGGCTCCCGTTCGACTCCCCGGAGGCGCGGGAGCTGTCCACCCGGATCTCGGAGGAGATCTACCTGACCGCGCTCGAGGTGTCGTGCGCGCTCGCCGAGCGCCACGGCCCGCACCCGTCGTACGACGAGACCCGGGCGGCGCGGGGCTTCCTCCAGCCGGACCTGTGGGGGATCGAGCCGACCCAGACCGAGCGCTGGGCGGCGCTGCGCGCGCGTGTGGCCGAGCACGGTCTGCGCAACGCGCTGCTGGTCGCGATCGCGCCCACCGCGACGATCGCCTCGATCGCGGGCTGCTACGAGTGCATCGAGCCGCAGGTCTCCAACCTGTTCAAGCGGGAGACCCTGTCCGGGGAGTTCCTCCAGGTGAACAACGCGCTGGTGCGGGAGCTCAAGGCACGCGGGCTGTGGACGCAAGAGGTGCGCGAGGAGATCAAGCGCGCCGAGGGCTCGGTCCAGGGCGTCGCGGCGCTGCCCGAGGAGGTGCGGACCCTCTTCCGGACCGCCTGGGAGCTGCCGCAGCGGGCGCTGGTGGACATGGCAGCGGCGCGGTCGCCGTACGTCGACCAGAGCCAGTCGCTCAACCTGTTCATCGCCGGTCCGTCGATCGGGAAGCTGTCGTCGATGTACCTCCATGCCTGGAAGTCCGGGCTGAAGACGACCTACTACCTGCGTTCCCGCCCGGCCACCCGGATCCAGCAGGCGACCGTCTCGGTCGTGCCGGTGGTTGAGGAGGCCCGCCGGGGCCGTCTCGACACCACCACCCCGTCCACCACCGACGAGCAGGCTGCCCTGGCCTGCTCGCTGGAGAACCCCGAGAGCTGCGAGGCCTGCCAGTGACCACCACCCCGAATCGCACCAGGATGCTGCTCGACCCCGGGATGGAGCTGACCCTCCGCCCGATGCGCTACCCGCACTTCTACGAGCGCTACCGCGACGCCATCAAGAACACCTGGACCGTGGAGGAGGTGGACCTGCACTCCGACCTGGCGGACCTCGCGAAGCTGACCGAGGCCGAGCGGCACCTGGTGTCGCGGCTGGTGGCCTTCTTCGCGACCGGCGACACGATCGTGGCGAACAACCTGGTGCTCAACCTCTACCAGCACGTGAACTCGCCCGAGGGCCGGCTCTACCTCTCGCGACAGCTGTTCGAGGAGGCCGTGCACGTGCAGTTCTACCTGACCCTGCTCGACACCTACGTCCCCGACGAGAAGGAGCGGAACGAGGCGTTCGCGGCGGTCGACAACATCCCGTCGATCAAGCACAAGGCCGACTTCTGCTTCCGGTGGATCGACTCGGTCTTCGACCTCGACCGGCTCGAGACCCGGGAGCACCGGCGGGCGTTCCTGCTCAACCTGATCTGCTTCGCCGCGGTGATCGAAGGGCTGTTCTTCTACGGGGCGTTCGCCTACGTCTACTTCCTCCGCTCACGCGGCCTGCTCAACGGGCTGGCCTCCGGCACCAACTGGGTGTTCCGCGACGAGTCGATGCACATGGCGTTCGCGTTCGACGTGGTCGACACGGTCCGCGAGGAGGAGCCCGACCTGTTCGACGACGACCTGGCCGCCGAGATCCGGCAGATGCTGGTCGAGGGCGTCGACGCCGAGGCGCAGTTCGCCGAGGACCTGCTCGGGAGGGGGGTCGCCGGGCTGACCACCGCCGACATGCGCGCCTACCTCGAGCACGTCGCCGACCGGCGGATGCTGCGTCTGGGGCTGGAGCCGATCTACGGTTCGCAGAACCCGCTGGCGTTCATGGAGCTGCAGGACGTGCAGGAGCTGTCGAACTTCTTCGAGCGACGGGTCTCGGCCTACCAGGTGGGCGTGACCGGCGCGGTGTCGTTCGACGACGACTTCTGACGTCGGATTTGAGGAGGTCGCGCAGAGACCGTCTCGAAACCACCACGGACACGCAACGACGGCCCGGGACCAGCAGCGGTCCCGGGCCGTCGTACGTCGTCGTCTCAGACCTCGAACGAGCCGGCCTCGAGGCGCTGCTTGACCTCGCGCAGGAAGCGGCCGGCGTCGGCGCCGTCGACGAGGCGGTGGTCGTAGGTGAGCGAGAGGTAGACCATGTAGCGCACCGCGATCGTCTCGCCGAGGTTCGGGTCGTCGATCACGACCGGCCGCTTCACCACCGCGCCGGGGCCGAGGATGGCGACCTGGGGCTGGTTGATGATCGGGGTGTCGAACAGGGCCCCGAAGCTGCCCAGGTTGGTGATCGTGAAGGTGCCGCCGGTGAGGTCGTCGGGCGTGATCTTGTTGCTGCGGGTGCGGTCGGCGATGTCAGCGATCTTCTTCGCCAGCCCGGCGATGGAGAGGTCGCCGGCGTCCTTGACCACCGGGGTCAGCAGGCCACGCTCGGTGTCCACCGCGAACGCGATGTTCTCGCGGTCGAAGTAGGTGATCTCGCCAGCCTCGCTGTCGAGGTTGGCGTTGAGCTTCGGGTGCTGCTTGAGGGCGTCGATCGCCGCCTTGGCAAAGAACGGCAGGTAGGTCAGCTTGACGCCCTCGCGGGCCAGGAAGTCGGCCTTGGCCGCCTCGCGCTGACGCGCGATGTTGGTGACGTCGACCTCCATCACCTGGGTGAGCTGGGCCGCGGTGTGCAGCGACTCCACCATGCGCGTGGCGATCACCTTGCGCAGCCGGCTGACCTTCTCCGTGGTGCCGCGCAGTGGTGACGGGGACGCGGCCGGAGCGCTCGCCGCGGGTGCGGCGGCCGGCGCTGCGGGAGCCGCCGGTGCCGGGGCCCCCTTCGCCCTGGCGGCCTCGAGGACGTCCTGCTTGCGGATCCGTCCGCCGACGCCGGTGCCGGACACGGTGGCCAGGTCGACCTCGTGCTGGGCCGCCAGCTTGCGGACCAGGGGCGTGACGTACGCCGCTTCGCCGTCGCTCGACCCACCGGCCGACGACGACGCGGCCGGGGCGGCGGGAGCCGCCGGTGCCGGGGCCGGCGCGCTCTCCTGCGCGGCCGGCGCGCTTTCCTGCGCGGCCGGGGCGGGAGCCGGGGCCGGCTCCTCCTTCGGGGCCTCCTGCTGCGGGGCGGGCTCCGGCTCGGGCTCGGCCTGCTGGGGCTCGGGCTCGGCCTGCTGCTCCTGCTGGGCGGGGGCCGCGTCGCCGGAGCCGATGATCGCGAGCTCCGCGCCGACCTCGACGGTCTCGTCCTCGGCCACCTTCACCTCGAGCAGGGTGCCGGCTACGGGGNGGGGGAGGGGATCTCGGTGTCGACCTTGTCGGTGGAGACCTCGAGCAGCGGCTCGTCGACGGCGACCTCGTCACCGACCTGCTTGAGCCAGCGGGTGACGGTGCCCTCGGTGACCGACTCGCCGAGCGCCGGGAGCGTGACCGGCGTACCGCTGCCGCCCCCGGACCCACCCGACGACTGCTGCGACGACTCCTGGGCCGCCGGCTGCTCCGCAGCGGGGGCCTCCTCCTCCTGCTGGGGGGCCTCGGCCTGCTCCTGCTGCGGCTCCTCGGCGGGAGCCTCCTCCGCAGCCGCCTCCTGGTCGCCGGACCCGCCGTCGGAGCCGGCCGACTCGCCGGCGTCGCCGAGCAGGGCCAGCACGGCGCCGACCTCGACGGTGTCGTCCTCGTTGGCCTTGATCTCGAGCAGGGTGCCCGCGACCGGCGAGGGGATCTCGGTGTCGACCTTGTCGGTGG
>NZ_SDKM01000023.1 GCF_004519545.1 Nocardioides guangzhouensis | reverse complement strand
CGTCCTTGACGTAGACCTTCCACGAGCAGGACCCGGTGCAGTTGACGCCGTGGGTGGAGCGCACCACCTTGTCGTGGCTCCACCGATCCCGGTAGAAGTCATCGGCCTGGCGGCCACCCTTCTTGCTCAGCGTCCGCAGGTCGTCGGAGACCGTGCCCTTGGTGAAGAAGCGTCGGGTCCGCACCAGGGCGTCGCTGATCCCTCCGTCCAGGCCGACCACCCGGTGCCCGTTCTGGTGCCCGTCCTGGTGCCCGTCCTGTTGTCCTTCGGGCTGGACCTCTGTGCTCACTGGTTCATCCTGACGTCGGGGATGGAGGGTCTTCGATGGACGTTACCGAGACGCTGGCGTCTTTTCCGGTGCGGCGGCGTCGTGCGCGCGTTCAGTCCGTCGTACCACGGTCAGGGTCAAGACCAAGGTCAGCACCGCCGTCACCGACAGCAGCCAGAGGCCGATCGCGTAGGAGTCGGTGCGGCCGTAGACGTAGCCCATGATCAGCGGCGGCACGAACCCACCGAGCCCGCCCGCGGCGCCCACCAGACCGGTCACCCCGCCAACCCGGGAGGGGTCGGTGACCTTCGCGATCAGCGCAAACGTGGCGCCGCTGCCAGACCCGAGGGCGGCGGCCATGGCCAGGAACGCGACGGTCCCGACGTGCTCGAGCAGGGGGTGGGTCGCGGCGACCCCCGCCCCCACCGCCACGACGGCGAACCCGCCGGCCAGGACCGGGATCGGGCCGATCCGGTCAGAGAGCCATCCCCCGACCGGGCGCATGATCACCGCGACCACCACGAAGCCGGCCATCCGGTTCGCGGCGTCGGCCGGCGTGAGCGCGTAGTCGGTCTTGAGGTAGGCCGGCAAGTACACCGAGAACGCCACATATCCGCCGAACGCCACCGCGTAGAGCGCACATGCCTGCCAGGTGATCGGAAGCCGGGCGTTGGCCGAGAGCCGGGTCAACAGTGGCGTGGTCGGGACCGTGCGGCCCGGCGCATCGCGCAGGATGAGCCAGGCGGCGATCGCGTAGACCGCGAGCACGGCAGCGGTGATCAGGAACGGCGCCCTGGAGCCCACGTTGGTGAAGAGCTTCACGGTGGTCAGGGCGCTGATCGCGGTCCCGCCCATGCCCGCGCCGAAGATGCCGATCGCGAGACCACGGCGCTCCGGGGGGAACCAGGCGTTCACGAACGGCACCCCGACGGCAAACGCGGTTCCGGCGATGCCGAGGAAGAACCCACCGACCAGCAGCAGCGCGTAGGAGTCGAGGGCGAAGAAGGCGATGAACAGGATCGGGACGATGGTGACGCCCGAGACGATCGGGAACATCACCCGGCCGCCGTACCGATCGGTCAGGGCACCGACCATGATCCGGCCCAGCGAGCCAACGATGACGGGCACGGCCACCATGAGTGCGACGTCGGACTCGCTCAGAGTCCCGAGGGTGCCCTTCTCGCGGAACAAGGGGCCGAGCGGGCTGATCAGTGCCCAGGCCCAGAAGTTGACGGCGAACCCGAGGGTCGCCATGGCCAGCATCAGCCACGGCGAGCCGACAGTCTCGCGGGTACGACCGTCGGTGGGCGTCGATTCCTCCATCGGTGCCGTCATGATCGTCGTCCTCCCGAGCTCGTCGTGGTTTCCACTCTTACGGATGTTGCTCGTGTTGCCAATGGTTTGAGTCTCACGCATCGGTGCGCTCCAGGGTGAGTCGCCATGCCTCGGGGCCGCGCTCGCGGTAGGCCACCGCGAAGGCTCCTGGCCAGCGCTGGTTGATCTGGTCGAGCAGCGGCAGCGGGTCATGGGGCGCGACGAGCTCCAGGCCGGCGCCCGGCTGGACGGACTCCAACGCGCCGAAGATCGTCGCGTGCCGGATCGCGTGTGGGACCGCGCGCACGTCCAGTTCGGGATACCCAGGACCGTCGACCTCACCGCACGAGCAGGCGTGGCCACCGCACCCGGTGCCGGCCTCGGCCCTCTCTTCGGCCTCGGTCAGGTCTCGGTGGCCGAGCAGCTGGTGCATGCCACCGAGCAGGTCATGCAGCGAGACGCCGGGGGTCGCGGCCAGCAGCGGCACCACCAGGTCGTTCTCCTTGGTCAGGTGGGAGTCGAAGACCGCACGCAGCGCCGCGGCCGACCCGGCGGCTCGCAGCAGGTCCGCCGAGTCCGCCACTTCGCGCAGCAGTCCAGTGATGACGTCGTGCTCGCCGAGCATCGCTTCGATAAGAAGGCGTCCTTCGATGGTTGCCTGCGCGGCCGGGTACAGCGCCTGCTCCTCGGCCAGCGCGTGCGGTATCAGTTCGCGCTCGCACCAGCCCACCAGGTCGCGGCGAGCCTGCTCGGCTGCGGCAGGGTCGCGTCCGGAGGCGGTCGTGAACAGTGCCTCGGTGTGCAGGTTCAGGGCGCCGGCCAGTGCGGCGTGGTGCTGCTTGACCGCCTCGGCGGCGTGGGCGTCTGCCTCGTTCGAGGCGATGACGAGTTCGGACATTCTGCGGTCTCCTTGAGTGGCTGCTTTGGCACGTCGACCCTGATTTTATTACACTCTGCTCCGTGGAAAATAATGGGCCCTCAATTCCCTCGCGGATGACGTCGGGTTACGGTCCCCGTCCGAGCGCTGGCCGGGCTCGCGCGCCACTGTCCAGGTCGCGGGCGGCGTTGCTGGAGACCCTCCGGGCGCAGGCCGAGCCGACGACCCTCGCGGCGCTGGTGGCTATCTCCGGCCTGCATGCCAACACGGTCCGCGAACACCTCGACGCGTTGGTGCGCCAGGGCCTCGCGCACCGCCACCCCGCGGCGCCGGCTGGGCGCGGACGGCCCGCCTGGCTCTATGAGGCCGCCGGCAGCGACGCGGCCGCCGCGCCTGAGTACGCCGGGCTCGCCGCGGCGCTGGCAGCGGCGATTCACCGGACCAGCGCATCACCGAGCGAGGACGCGGTCGCCGCCGGACGGGAGTGGGGGCATGAGCTCGCACGCGAGCGCGGCGCCGGGCCGGCACCGAGTGCGGTCGCGGCCAGGCGGGAGGTGGTCTCCCTGCTCGACGAGGTCGGGTTCGCTCCCCAGGCCGACGCCCGCAGCTCGGTTGTTCGGCTGACCCGTTGCCCGTTGCTGGAGGCGGCCCACCAGTACCCCGATGTCGTCTGCGGCGTGCACCTCGGGCTCGCCCAAGGCGCACTCGAGGAGTACGGCGCGGACCCCGACGGCACCGAGCTGCTGCCGTTCGCGGAGCCCGGCGCCTGCCGCCTGCACCTGATGCGGCGCACCCGATGAGTACCACCACCACCCGCCAGCCCAGCCCCAAGGGCCCTGGTAGCGACCTCAGCGCCGGCCACGCTCCCCGCGTTCAGGCGTCGCTGGTGCCCCGGGTCGCGTTGCTGGCTCCCGCCGGGATCGCCCTGCTGGCCGGTCTGGACGCCGCCCTGATCCTCCTTGACCTACCTGCCCCGGTGCGCGTTGACCGGCTGCCCGAGGTGCACGGCATGCTCATGGTCCTGGGATTCGTGGGCACCCTGATCGCGCTCGAACGAGCCGTTGCCTTGCGTCGCCGCCCCGGCTTCGTCGCCCCGGCGCTGCTCGGCCTGAGCGCCTTGGTGCTGCTCTCGCCGGCACCGCTCGTGGTCGGCCGAGGTCTGCTCGCGGCCGGTGCCGCCGCGCTGGTCGGCCTGTACCTGCCGCTGTGGCGTCGACAGCGCGACGACGCGGTCCTGGTCCAGGCCCTGGGAGCGGTGCTCGCCCTCGGTGCCGCCGTGCTGTGGCTTGGTGGGACCGACGTGCCGGTCCTGGCGCCGTGGCTGGTCGGGTTCGTCGTGCTGACCATCGCCGGTGAGCGGCTCGAGCTCGCCCGGATCGCGATGGGCCCTTCGGCTGGCACCACGCTGGTGCTCCTCGCTTCCGGGCTGCTGGCCGGGATCGTGGCCGCATTGCTGTGGCCGCGGCCGGGCACGGCTCTGCTCGGAGCGGCAATGCTCGTCCTGACCGGATGGCTCGCCGCCCACGATGTCGCCCGGCGCACCATCCACGCCCCGAGCCACAACTCGGGCCACAAGGGAGGGCTCCCCCGCTACATGGCCGGCTGCATGCTGGCTGGGTACTGCTGGCTCGGCGTCGCCGGTGGCATCTGGATGCTCGGCGGTCCGGCGACCGAGGGCGTGCGCTACGACGCGGTGCTGCACGCGGTGTTCCTCGGGTTCGCGCTGTCGATGATCATGGCCCACGCTCCGGTGATCCTGCCGGCGGTGCTGCGCCGGCCTCTGCCCTACCACCCGGCCCTCATCGCCCCGGCCGTGCTCCTGCACGGCTCCTTGGCGTTGCGGCTGTGGGTGGGCGACGCCCTCGGCAGCCACGGCGCCTGGGTCACCGGCGGCGTCCTCAACATCGTGGCCGTGCTGTCGTTCGTTGCCGTCGCGGTAGGATGCGCGGTCCGCGGCACCCGGAGCCCGGCATGAGCAGCCCTCGTGAGCAGGCCCGTGTTGAGCAGGCGGTCGTGAGCAGGCAGGGCAGCCGTGGCTTCTGGCCGCTGCGCGACCTGCCGGTGCTGGTGTGGTTGGCGGCCACGGTCGTGGTCGCACTCGTGCATCCGTTCGTGCCGGCGCCACGCTGGCTGATGATCCATCTGCTCATGCTCGGGGCGGTCAGCCACGCCATCCTGGTCTGGAGCCGGTACTTCACCGACGCGCTGCTGCATTCGGCCGACGAGGACCGCCGCGGCCAGAACCGGCGGCTGTTGCTGCTCAACGGTGGCGTCACCCTCGTGGTAGTCGGCGTCCCCTACGATGTCTGGCCCCTGACTCTGCTCGGCGCGACCGCGGTCGGCTCCGCGGTCCTGTGGCACGGCTGGACGATCCTGCGTCAGCTGCGTGCGGCCCTGCCGGCCCGGTTCGGACCCTCGGTGCGCTACTACGTGGCCGCAGCCTGCTTCCTGCCCGTCGGCGCCGGCCTGGGCACCGCGCTCGCGCGTGGCCTCGCCGATCCCTGGCACACCCGTCTGGTCGTCGCGCACGCGGCGGTGAACCTGCTCGGCTGGGTCGGTCTCACCGTGGTCGGCACGCTGGTCACCCTGTGGCCGACCATGCTGCGCACCCGGATCGCCGCGGGCGCCGAGCGAGCCGCGGCCCGGGCGCTCCCGGTGCTGGTCTGCTCGGTGCTGGTGACCGCGGGCGGCGCGTCCGCGGGCCTGCGTCCACTCGCCGCGATCGGGATCGCCGGATACGTGACCGGGCTGCTGCTCACCGCGCCAGCGTTCGTCGACGCCCTGTGCCGCAAACCGCCCACCGAGTTCCCGGCCTGGTCGGTCCTGGCCGGGCTGGCCTGGCTGGTCGTCACCCTGATCACCCTCGGTGCGGGCATCGGCGCCGCGTCCTCCTGGCCTCGTGTCCATGAGGTGTTCAGCTGGCTGACGCCGTTCCTGGCCGCGGGCTTCACTGCCCAGGTGCTCCTCGGCGCCTTGTCGTACCTGGTCCCGGTAGCCCTCGGTGGAGGGCCCACGCCGGTCCGGGCGGCGAACGCGGTCCTGGACCGCGGTGCCCCGCTGCGGCTGGTGGTGACCAACGCCGGCCTGCTGCTGTGCGCACTGCCGGTGCCCAGCACTGTCCGGGTGCTCGCCTCGATCCTCGTCCTGGTCGCCCTCGCCTCCACGCTGCCGTTGCTGCTTCTCGCCGTGCGGGCCTCGCGTTCCGCGAAGGCGCACCCGACGAGTGCCCGAGAGGGCCCGCGAGTTCCGTCCGGCCGGCCTGCTGGCCAGATCTCCGGCCTCGCCGCGACCGGACTCTCCCTCGTGGTCATGGCGGTGGCCGCTGGCGTCGCAGTCGACCCGGCCGCAATCGGCGGCAACACCGCCTCGGCCGCGGCCGGTGTCACCGCAACCGGCGAGACCACCACCGTCGAGGTCGAGGCCCACGACATGCGGTTCACCCCGGCCACCATTTCGGTGCCGGCCGGCAACCGACTGGTGATCGTGCTCACCAACACCGACGAGGAGGACGTGCACGACCTCGTCATCGAGACCGGCGCCAACAGCGGCCGACTCTCCCCCGGCCAGACCGCACGCATCGAGGTCGGAGTTGTCGGCCGCGACCTCGACGGCTGGTGCTCGGTCATCGGCCACAAGCAGATGGGCATGGTCCTCACCGTCCACGTCACCGGCACCGTCAACGCACCTGCCACGGCGGCCGGGTCCTCCGGAGGTCATGTCGACCACCAGCACGGGCCAGGCGGGAACGACAGCGACCCGTCCCCCGCCGAGACCGACGAGACCGACGAGACCGACCAGACCGAGCCCATTCCGGCTACGGACAACCTGGATCTGATGGCCGATCCATCGCCGGGTTGGACGGCGCGCGACGCTTCCTTGCCGCCGTTACCGTCGGTGTCGAGAAGTCGTGTGCACCGGCGTACGTTCGTGGTCCGAGACGTCGTACGCGAGGTCGCCCCGGGGGTCACCCAACGACTGTGGACCTACGGCGGCACCGCCCCGGGTCCGGTGCTGCACGGGCGGGTCGGGGACCGGTTCGAGATCACCATGACCAACGACGGGTCGATCGGCCACTCCATCGACTTCCACGCCGGAGCACTCGCCCCGCAGCGCCCGATGCGCACCCTCGCACCCGGTCAGTCCCTGACCTACCGATTCCGCGCCACCCGCGCCGGAGTGTGGATGTACCACTGCTCCACCATGCCCATGTCGGCCCACATCGCCAACGGCCTCTTCGGCGCGGTCGTCATCGAGCCACCACACCTGCCTCGAGTGGATCGCAGCTACCTCCTGGTGCAGTCCGAGCTGTACCTCGGCAACCAGGGCGGGGAGGTCGACGTCACCAAGCTCGCCGCCGAGGACCCAGACCTGGTCGTGTTCAACGGCTACGCCAACCAGTACGACCACACCCCCCTGACCGCGCGGGTCGGGGAACGGATCCGGGTGTGGGTCCTCGACGCCGGCCCCAACCGGCCAACCTCGTTCCACGTGGTCGGCGGCCAGTTCGACACCACCTACGCCGAGGGCACCTACCTCCTGCGACGCGGGCACGGCGGGGCCCAGAGCCTCGGACTGCAGGCCGCCCAAGGAGGGTTCGTCGAGCTCACCTTCCCCGAACCCGCCGACTACCCGTTCGTCTCGCACCTGATGATCGACGCCGAACGCGGCGCGCACGGGCTGTTCCGGGTCACCCCTTGACCGTGGTCTCAAGCGGAGGCAGGTGCGGGCCGGTGGGAGCGATGACGGTTCGGAACAAATGCACAAGCATGATCGCGAAGACCAGGACGCACGCAGGGAACGCCACCCAGAGCTCGGCGCGTCCCACTGCCTCCACCACCGGCAAGTGGTCGGCCCGGCCCAGGTAGATCCCGGCAACGGCGTACATGCCGAGCGGAAATATGATGCTCCACAGCGTCGCCTCATACCGCAGCGGCACCCGGCGCCGGACGTGACGCCACCAGCCCGCCGCGACCAGCACCGGAATCAACCAGGTCGCGAACGCCCAGAACACCACGGCCAGTCCCGCGATCAGGTCCCGAGTGACCGCGACCATCGGCGCATCGGCCATCTCCACGATCCGGGCGCCGGCGAGCACGGTGATAGCCAGCGCGCCCATCGAGACCCAGTACGGCGGGGTCAGCTCCTCGGGGCCGAACTCGTAGAGCATCAGCCGCAGCGCGACCAGTATCCCGGTCGCGCCGTACAGGAACACTCCGACCGACCACGACATGATCGCCAGCACCGCGAGCTCGCGTCGCACCGGGTCGAAAACCGGCTCGATGGTGGCCGCCGCCACCGCGACGGACTGGCTGGCCACCACCCAGATGAACCAGGTGCCGTTCGCGGTAGCCAGCACGGGGCGTTCTTGGCGACCCAGCACGGCGGTCCACGGCACCACGTAGCCGAGAGCCAGCCAGGCGACACCCGCGAGCACGAGCAACACCGCGGTCGCCTCGTAGAAACCAGCAATCCCCAGTCGGACACCGAGCACATTGGTGCCGGCCACGAACGTGAAGAACCCAAACCCCCTCCGCGGATCGGTGAAGTCCTCGACCACCGCACTCCGGTAGGCGACCAGCCGCCAGCCAGTCAACGCCAACAACACAACGAACGCTGAGCAGCACACGCCTAACAGCACTGCGGACAGGATGTCGAAGCGCTCCAGGTGCATCCCGACGGACAGGATTCCCGTGGCCATCACGAGCGCGAAGTAGCCAGGTGTCAGCCCCTCGACAGCCCGGCCGACGCGGTCACGGAGTCCTTCAGCCACGCTCGGAGTTTCGCACGCAGGGGTGCCCGCTGATTCGGGATTCCGCTCCGCACTAGTCCCGACCTGTGAGACGAACGACCGCGAGACGTGCGTTCATCCCAGTCATGTGGCGTCCTCGGAAATCACCGAGAAGCCCACCTGGCCGGCGAGACTGAAGACGGGGATGACGATCAGATCACCGGGTGATCCGTTCCATCGATTCTCCCCGGCCACCAAAGTGACGCGACCGTGGAGAACCTGAAGGGTGGCTTCGCCAGGGCTTTCGTGCTCGTCGAGGTCGCTCCCTGCCCGGAGGGCGACGAGCGTTTGGCGCAGCGCACGTTCGTGGCCCCCATAGATCGTTTGAGCGCTGGGACCGCTGGACGAAGTCGAGGCCGTCTAAAGATGGTGACGCACAAGTGCCGTCAGCGACTCATTCTGCATGGGATCTCCTCAGTGCTGAATGTAACTGTGCACTCCGAGCTGTAGTCACTCCGCCGACGGGTGTGGTGCCAGTCGCTGGACGCCTGCTCCGCAGAGCTTTCCCTAACTCGATCGCTACGGGACGGGTCTGCTGCGCGAGCGGATGACAGCTGCTGACGCAGTCATGCAGCAGTCCGGTCACTCCATGCCGTCTAGTCACCCCAGGCCGCTGGAATCGACAAACCGCAGCCTGGCACGTGCGAGAGTTTCCCATGACGTCACACCTGGGTATTCGAGTCGTTGAACTCTGACGAGCTGACGCAACGTGTGGATGGCTTTCATGGTCTTCTCGCGGCTGGGCGTCGGGGGGCTTCTCCTTGGCAGCCAGGGCTGCGCCGTTCGGGGCACCACGGCCCAGCTGGGCGTCGATCGCGATCTTCGACCGCGTCGCCTCGGCCCGGCCGTCCGCCGTGGCGTGGGGCCACGTGCAGCACCGTCGGCGCTCGCGCCCATGTTTTCGTTGGGTGACCCAGCGGCGGAACTGTGACCGGGCCAGCGTCCACGGCCCGAACGAGGCTGAGGGTTTCGGCACCGGCACCCGGTCTGGGCGATGTACATCATCGCCTCCACCACGCCCCGCAAGTCATCGCCGTGTTTGCGGCCGCGCTTTCCGGGTGCGTTGAACACGGCTCGAGCAGTTCCCACTGGGCATCGGTCGACTCACTTGGATACGACATCCCCCGGCAGCGTGACGACAGGCGCTGTCCGCGCATAGGGAAACACCCCAGTAGAGCGAACCCGGAGTCAGCGCTGACCGGCGCGCGCGCCATGCGACGCACTACGCAGTCAACGGAGGCGTTGCGACGGTCGAGGGGGACGACGTCTTGCCAGATGCCCTCGAGTGGTCGAATCGCCGGATGTGCAGCAAGCCGGGGGTTGACGGCTACGTACGCGTGCCGACATTGCCGCGGCGGGGACTCAGCGTCGACGCGCCAGACCGAGGATCGCGCGAACCTCGCGGATCATCTGATTGGTGAATCCCCATTCGTTGTCGTACCAGGCCATGACCTTGACCAGGCTTCCGTCCACGACTCGGGTGAGATCGAGGTCGACGATCGCGGCGCGTGGGTCGCCGATAATGTCGGCAGAGACGAGGGGGCTTTCAGAGACTCCCAGGATGCCGGCGTACCTGGCAGACTCGGCTTCTTGGCGGAACACGTCGTTCACCTGTGCGGCCGTTCTCGGGTGGCCGGTGGAAAAGACGACGTCGGCGATGGATCCGACCGGGATCGGCACGCGGATGGCGATGCCATCGAAGCGACCGGCGAGCTCCGGGATGGCCTGGACGATGGCCTGTGCGGCGCCGGTCGACGTCGGCACCAGGTTGGCGGCCCCGGCCCGACCCTGGCGGAAGCTTCTGCTGGGTCCGTCCACCATGTGCTGGTGAGCAGTGTAGGCGTGCACGGTGGTCATGACCGCGCGCTCGGCTCCAAGTCGTCGACGCGCGACCTCCATCAACGGCGCGATGCAGTTGGTGGTGCAGCTGGCGCAGGAGATCATGCACGCCTCGTTGACAGCGTTGACGCCGTGGACGATTGTCGGGATCCGTCCGTCGCTGGTGGTTGGGGCGGAGAGAAGCACGAAGGAGGCGCCGGCGGTTATGTGCTTGGCGAGGTCCTTCTCGTGCCTGAACTCGCCGGTGCACTCGAGTGCGACATCGACCTCGAGTTTCCGCCACGGCAGGTCCGCCGGATCGGCTTCTGAGAAGACCGGGATCCGCCGACCGTCGACCACCAGAGTGTTGCCTTCACTGCGGACGACGCTGCGGTAGCGGCCATAGACGGTGTCGAAGTTCAACAGGTAAGCCAGGTTCTCGGCATCGGCGAGATCGTTCACGGCTACCAGGTCGAGGTCGTCGGACTCCACGAGGAGCTTGAGCGCCGCCCGCCCGATCCGGCCGAGGCCGTTGATGGCCACTTTGTTCATGTCAGTGGCTCCAGTCGTGTTGAGGACAGCGCCTGGTCGAGTTCGGTTGGGAGGGCGCAGCTGGTGTTGGGTGCGCGAACGTGCCACCGGCGTGGATCTCCGTAGCGACCCAGATCGCCTCCGTCATCTCTTGGGGAGTGGCTCCCGCTCGACCCGCCAGCTCCGTGTGTCCGTCGATGCAGTCGGGACATTGTGTGACATGGGCTACGGCAACGGCGATCAGCTGCTTGGTCTTGTTTGGCAAGGCGCCCCCGGTGAACATCGCCCGTCCGACTTCCTCCAACGCGCTGCGCGTCGGGGTGGCGAGGTTGCGGTCATACGTGCCGACGTGGGGAGCGGCTGGGTGATGGAGGGTGTCAGTCATGGGTGTTCTCCTATGGGCTGGCCTCGTGGTCGATTGACGCCTCAGGTGTGTGGGTCGGTCGGTAGGTCCGTTGCGCCTGGCTGAGGGCGGATCCGTCCAGGGCGTCGCCGGTCACCAGTTGCTCGAGCACGCGAAGGACGATTGCGGACGCGTCGACTCCGAAGTGCTGACGTAGGGCGCCGCGGGTGTCGGAGAGGCCGAATCCGTCGGTGCCGAGGGAGGACCAGGTACCTGGTACGAATGGGGCGATCTGATCTGGGACCGCTCGCATCCAGTCCGAGACCGCCACGACTGGGCCCGGCGCATTGCGGAGTCGGCTGGTGACGTAGGCGTCTTTCGGTGGCCGGTCGGGGTGCAGGCGATTCCACTCGTCCGCGGCCAACGCGTCGCGGCGTAGCTGGGTCCAGGAGGTCACCGACCACACATCGGCGTTCACGGACCATTCGCGCAGCAGGCGCTCCTGTGCCTCCAGCGCCCATGGCACCGCGATCCCGGAGGCCAGGATCTGTGCGTTCGGCCCGTCCCCCGCCTGGGCGGGGGAGTACCGGTGCATCCCGGCCAGGATGCCTTCAATGTCGACGTCTGCCGGCTGTGCGGGTTGAACGATCGGCTCGTTGTAAAGAGTGAGGTAGTAGAAGACGTTCGGGTCCTCACCCGCGCGGGGTTCGCCGTACATGCGCCGCAGGGCCTCAGCGACGATGTGGCCGAGTTCGAAGGCGTAGGCGGCGTCGTAGGACAGGCACGCCGGGTTCGTCAAGGCGAGTAGCAGCGAGTGCCCGTCCTGGTGTTGGAGGCCCTCACCGTTGAGGGTGGTGCGTCCCGCGGTGGCCCCCAGCAGGAAGCCCCGTGTCATCTGGTCGGCGGCAGCCCAGAACTCGTCTCCGGTGCGCTGGAACCCGAACATGGAGTAGAAGATGTAGAGCGGGATCATCGGCTCGCCGTGCGTGGCGTAGGAGGTTCCGGCCGCTGCCCACGACGCCGCAGAGCCCGCTTCGGTGATGCCCTCGTGCAGCAGGACTCCCTTGATGTCCTCCTGGTAGCTCAGCAGCAGGTCCCGGTCCACCGACAGGTACGTCTGCCCCAGCGGGGAGTAGATCTTCTTCGAGGGGAACAGGGAGTCGAGCCCGAACGTGCGCGCCTCGTCCGGGATGATCGGCACGAACCGGTGGCCCATCGCCCGGTCGTTCATCAGTTCCTTGAGCAGGCGCACGAAGGCCATCGTCGTGGCGACCTTCTGCTTGCCAGTTCCTCGTCGGGAGACGGCATAAGCCGTGTCATCCGGAAGGTTGAGTCGTGGGCTTTCCACGCGACGCGCGGGCAGGTATCCCCCGAGAGCTAGCCGCCGGTCGCGGAGGTAGTCCTTCTCGGGCGACCCGTCGGCGGGCCGGTAGTAGGGCGGTAGCGTCGCGTCCAGACGGGAGTCAGGGATGTCGAGGTGCAGGCGGTCCCGAAATTCCTTGAGGTCGTCGAGGGTGAGCTTCTTCATCTGGTGGGTGGAGTTGCGCCCCTCGAAGTGGGATCCCAACGTCCATCCCTTGACGGTCTTGGCGAGGATGACCGTGGGTTGACCCCGGTGCTCGGTTGCCGATCGGTAGGCGGCGTACAGCTTCCGGTAGTCGTGTCCGCCGCGTTTGAGTCCCCGTATCTGCTCGTCGGTCAGGTCCTGGACCATGGCTTCGGTGCGCGGGTCGCGGCCGAAGAAATGATCGCGTACGAATGCGCCGGATTCGGCCTTGAAGGTCTGGAAATCCCCGTCGGGCGTGGTGTTCATGAGGTCGATCAGGGCGCCCTCATGGTCGTTTGCGAGGAGGGGATCCCATTCGCGACCCCAGACGACCTTGATGACGTTCCAACCGGCACCACCGAAGAAGGCCTCCAGCTCCTGGATCACCTTCCCGTTCCCTCGGACCGGACCGTCGAGGCGCTGCAGGTTGCAATTGACGACGAAGGTGAGGTTGTCCAGCCCGTCCCGCGCCGCGACGCCGATCGCACCGAGCGACTCGGGCTCGTCCATCTCGCCGTCGCCGAGAAAGGCCCAGACACGCTGCTGGCTGGTGTCCTTGATCCCCCGGTTGAGCAGATAGCGGTTGAACCGCGCCTGGTAGATGGCGTTGAGCGGGGTGAGGCCCATCGAGACGGTCGGGAATTCCCAGAAGTCCGGCATCCGCCGTGGGTGCGGATAGGACGGAAGGCCGGCGCCAGCACCGTGCTGGGAGACCTCCTGCCTGAACCGGTCGAGCTGACTCTCACCGAGGCGTCCCTCGAGGAAAGCGCGGGCATAAATGCCGGGCGAGGCGTGTCCCTGGAAGTAGACCTGGTCACCGCCACCGGGGTGGTCCCTGCCACGGAAGAAGTGGTTGAAGCCCACTTCGTATAGCGCAGCGGCCGAGGCGTAGGTGGAGATGTGTCCACCTACCTCGACGCCTGGGCGTTGGGCTCGATGGACCATGATCGCCGCGTTCCACCGGATGTAGGCACGGATGCGGCGCTCGAGGTCCTCGTCCCCGGGGAACGGCGGCTCCGAATCCGGCGGAATCGTGTTGATGTAGTCAGTCGTGCCAACACCGGGCACGCCCACCTGCTGTTCGCGGGCCCGATTCAGCATCCTGAGCATCAGGTAATGCGCTCGGGTTCGGCCCGCATGGTCGATCACCGCATCGAGAGACTCCAGCCACTCCATGGTCTCCGATGCGTCAGAGTCGAGGAGCTGGCTGGTCATGCCCCGCGGCATGACGGTACCGATGGTGGCATTGGATGGTTGCTCGCGCATATGCGATCTTGTCGTTCCTAAACGCCTGCTGTGCAGGGGTCCGCCCGGCCAAGAAGGTTCACCTTGAATGCCGCGGGTCGGCAACCAGCCGACCTCGGAGTCGATCCGTTCAGCGGCGGCGAGGGACGAGACGGTCTCCGCGGCTCCCACCGGCCCTCTTGTTGGCTTCGCGCTGACGGCGCTGCGCCGCCCGGCGAGCATGCCGCGCTGCTCGCTCGTCACGGGTGAAGAGGCCGGCGGCGCCGAGCGTCCCGACCGTGAGAATGGCGGTCGTCGCAGTGGCCATGAAGATGAACCAGATCATCTGGCCCGTGAGTGACATCTGTTGGCTCCTCCTGCCCGGTATGGGAGCGACTGAGCCCTCTCCTGGGGCAAGTCCTCGGTGGCCGTAGTCGGCGCCAACACGTCTCCCGCTGTCACCTCGTCGTGGAGGACGCCGGTTGCGCGTCTCAGTTGACGTGGTGTCGCGATGATTCCTGCGGTAGGTCTGGCGTGCTGCCTGCCGTCGAGATTCGTGCGGCGGGGTCACCGCGCGAATCCACACTTAGATGGTTTCGAGTCAGCCGTCCCGCTTGCAGGGCTCGGACCGGTCGAGAAGGGTCCACGGCGGTTGCTGTGGTCCGGCAACGAAGACCCCTGCGCACCTGCGAAGGAGGTGGGCGTGGCAGCAGGGCTGCGGTGCCAGAAGCTGTCGCGATCCCTGAGAACTCGTCCCACCGCGTGGATCGTGCCGCCCGGTCACGCTCGATCTGATGGCGGAGGCCGTTGTTGGACTGGCGCACCGACCGGATGAACGGCCACCCGGGCGAGCAGGGCGAAGGCGACCGGTCTATGCGCCTGTGGCGCCCGGAGCGGCGGGCTCAGCAGACAACGCTGGGCTTCACAACCCGCATGCCGGAACCCCTTGCGCCCTTCCCAGCCGCTGCTATGGTCACCGGCATGACCGGGCAGTGGCTAGGGACGGTGGCAGTGTCGGCCGAGCCCTCACACACGCCCCCGCACGTCATCTCCGGCGCCGCGCTCCTGGCTCTTGAGCTGAGCAAGGAAGCACGCGGCATCCGTGGCCTCGACGTCCTGCGTCGCAGCGTCGACCGCGCCCCGCCCGTCAGTCTCTGACGACAGTTCTCACCAGATCAACACGGCCACCGACGGCCTACTCTCTCGCGCGCCTTGCATCGGCGACGTGCGCGCCGTTCCGCTTCATCAAGGACGCAAGTCATGGCTTTCCAAACCATCTCACCGGTCGGAGCATTGGCCGACCTGCATCACTACCTGAACGCTGCCGGCCGTGCCGCGCGGCGGCCAGGATTTCCAGCGACTCCTGCGTCTCGTCGGCGCTCATGGCTTCTGGCTCGGCTCGGGCGTCAGGTGCACACGCATGTCCTGCGCCCGTTGGCACGCACCTCCGCCTGGGGGGCCATCGGAAGCGCGCTGAGCCGCTTGGCGACAGCCCGTCCCCGGACTCCAAGCAGCGTCCGTACTGTCCACTGCTGATGCCGTCCAGAGCGGTGCCGATGTTGCCGAGCACTGTCTGCGCCGACGTTCGCAGGGTCCGGTGGATCTCGGCCCGCGCGACGTCGGCGGCCCGGTGCGGTGCGGCGGTCTCGAGTTGCGCCGGCTGCTGGACGCGGAGCCCGTCGCTGCTCAAGCAGCTGCTGGCGGGCGGCCTCGATGAGCTCGCCGGAGACGTACCGCGAATCCTTGGTAGGGATGATGGAGCCAGTGGATGTTCTGCTCTCGGCGCCCCGTACTCGTGGGGAACGCGGGTCCCACCGCTCAGGGCCGGTGGGACCCGCAACATACCCCCCGCGACTGCGTAAGCGCGGAGGGGCCGGCGCGCCAGCGGCGCGGTGGTCGGTGAGTCTCTCATGGGTTCGACTCCATCCGTGGGGTGCCGGGGTCGACGGTCGGTTGCGAGGACACCTCGGCGACCCGCGCGGAGGGCGACGACGCTCCTGGGTTGGTGTCTCCAGTCTGGTTGCCGGCGGTGGCGCCAACTAGGTCGTCCGTCGGTCACAACATCGGGTCCGTGGTTGCCGACCTGGAGCAACGTCGCCGGCCGTGGTGTCAGGCCTTCCTTGGGGCACGGGTCACGAGCAGAGCCCGGTGGCATAGATCGGTGTGGCAAGACTCAGGCGACGGTCACCAGTTGGCTGGTGGGTCACTCGCGGGGAAGGACTGCGCACCCCATTCGTCGACGATGTCCCAGTCCGGGCTGGGTACGTCCGCCCCCGGCACGGGTGGCGCCCCGGTGGTGGGCGCCTCGACGTCTGGCTCCGCTCCCGCAGGCGACCGGGGCGTGTCACTGGTTTCCGGCCTCATCGGCGCATTCTGAACGTCAGGTGGCAACTGGCCAGCGGACACGCCAGCGATCCGCGGTACGTCCGGGCGGGCGGCGACCCCAGGAACGGGTAGGGCGGTCATCAGCAACTCTCCTATCGGACAGTCGGCACTGCCCGCTTGGGGGGGAGCACACATCGGAAGGTTCGCACCGTTTGGTGCTGTCGGCTTGCCTCGGTTCATTCAGTCTCGTTGGGTCCACCGTGACGGGCATTGGCCGCCATCGGCCAGCTTGGTTGCATGGCTCCTGCCGGTGCCCGGCAACCTCACGCTCTTGCCGGCGCTGATGCCCGACCCCGACCCTCACGCCCCGCGATGCCAAGGCGGGTGCTCCCGTGCCGAGGGGGAACCCTGCAAGGGTTTCTGGGCTTCGACACACGCCCGCGTGTCCTGAGGTCGCCGGCGGCCTCGGGACACACCCGGCGGCCGGACCCAGGCGCCGCCGCACGGCGCATGGCGCACGGCCCAGCCAAGGTCCGCGAGCTCGCAACCGCGCAGGCGACCCGGCTGCCCGTCAAACCCGCGATCAAGCTGCGGCGCCCTTGGCCGAGAGATGCTTGGCGGCGCAGCTCATCCGCACTGTCCTGGCATGAAGCCCAGCGATGAGCCGGGGCTTGCCGTCACGAACGATTCGGGCGGCCGGGTCACGCGCTCTGGAAGCGCTGGCGGACTGCTCGGGTCCTGGGCGGTTTGGTCAGACGAGGACTGCCGGGGTTCTGGTGCGAGCGGCGGGGGGATGGCTGGTGTTCTGCCTTCCAGAAAGCGCAGGAGCTCTACGGGGAAGGGAAGCACCAAGGTGGAGTTGCGTTCGGCTGCCACCTCGACCACTGTCTGGAGGAGCCGTAGTTGCAAAGCTGCGGGGTGCTCGGTCATCACTTCTGCGGCTTCGGCGAGTTTCTGCGAGGCTTGCAGCTCGCCGTCCGCGGTGATAATCCGCGCGCGCCGTTCGCGTTCGGCCTCTGCTTGACGGGACATCGACCGTTTCATCGCGTCGGGTAGCGACACGTCCTTGATTTCCACTCGTTCAATGTGGACGCCCCAGTCCAGAGCCGGGCTGTCGAGCATGAGGCTCATCCCCTGGTTGAGCTGTTCACGATCACAGAGGAGGTCGTCGAGGTCGCTCTTGCCAATGATCGACCTAAGGGAGGTTTGCGCGACTTGCCCAATGGCGGCCAGGTAGTCCTGGACGTCCACCGCTGCACGACGGGCATCCAGCACGCTGAAGTAGACCACGGCATCCACGCGAACGGTGATGTTGTCGCGGGTGATCCCGTCCTGAGCGGGGACGGGCAGGGTGATGATCTGCATGTTGACCTTCTCAAGCCGGTCGACCCCGGGGACCAGGAAGGTCAGACCGGGGCGGAGTATTTCGGGACGCACCCGACCGAACCGGTAGACGACGCCTCGCTCGTACTGCTTGACGATTCGCACGCTGGCCGCGAGAGAGGCGATCGCCAGTACCGCAACGGTGCCCATTGTTAGGACCCAGAAGTTCATTCCGCTCTCCGTTCCGCTCGCCTGCGTCGCGGCCGGGTGGAGTCGTATGTCCGCCCGCGTCGGTGCGGACTCTCATGCCTCCAGACGGGCCTGTGGTCGCAAGTATTCCGATCCAAGGCGGCGGCGACCCATGTCATTCGTCGGCGACTCTTATGCGCCGGGGACTGCCGGGCTCCGGCAAGCAACGCCTCACGGGCCGCGCGCTCCGATCGGGCCGAGCGAGGTGCCGACCGCAGACATCTCCGGTCCCCCTGGCCGGTGACCGCAAGGCACCGACCTTGGACGCGTGGCGTCGACCCAAGGAGGGACTGCCGTGACCACGACCGGGCGGCACCAGGATGGCGTAGCTTCCGCAGGCCCGCGGAAAGGCAGCGAGCGAGCGTGGGGCTGGCCGACGCCCTGGATCAAGTGGGCTTTGAACGCGCGTATCCGCACGCGCAATTGCGCAGACGGGCCCACCGCCAGCGGGCTCAGTTGTAGAGCCGCGCACCCACAACGGATCGAGGGAGCGTCTCGGGACTGGGGTGTGCAACCAATACCCGGATCCCATCCGGGTCGCGGCTTGCGACGAAGGTGACACCACCGCTCACATAGCTATCGGTGCGGCCGCCGCATTCTTCGATGGCCGCTTCCACCTCCTCCAATTCGGCTGCGGTGCGGACAGTCCAGATCAGGAACTGCAAACCAATGCCGGCCGAGGGGTGTGGGGTCCGAGCTCCCCGTCCGATCAGATAAATCTGAAAGCCTCCGGGGGCGAGCAACAGCGCGGCATCGCCATCGTGGATAGCCACCTCGCAAGAGAAGACGTCACGGTAGTACTCCACCGAACGCTGGAGTCGTGACACGAAGATCACCGAAGACGTCACTCGACAAGCCCGGTTCATGGGCTTCGTTCCTCAACTGCCGCGATGGAGCGGACGGCTGCCGGGTGGCGCAGGTCGAGCGCGGGCGACTCCGAGCGGATCTCCGCGATCGAGTGGAAGCCGTGTCGCGGCGAGCGGCAGGCTGGTGGCCTACTCCAGCAAGCGACCCAGCCCACCGTGGTCCGCCTCGAGCACTGGCGCCTTACGCGAGCCGTAGACGTTGCAGATGAACGGCAACGTCGACGCACCGACCTGGAACGCCCCCGGTGGAGACCTAGGTGAGCGTGGTGAACCCCTCGGCTGGCAGTTCGTCGGCGCGCGGCGCGCGGCGCCCGTCCTACGCCTAGCCCAATCAGCTTGTTGTCGGTGGAGAGGATCAGCACGACGGTGCGGCCCCAGGTCCTCTTGGGTGTTACGGCGAGTCCGACTCTGGTGGGGTGTCCGCCGTCACCGGGGCGTCCGTTCTGGCGCAGGTACAGCGGCACGGTCCGACGGGGCGGCGCCGAGCGGGCGAACTTCAAGGTCATGTCACCAGCTCGCGGGTGGGCCCCGGGCTGGGACGACCGCGGCCACCGCCTGTCGACAAGTGTGCCCGGCCAGGGCCGCAGCGCCCAGAGCCCTGTGGACGCCGGTTGCCTCACTTGCGGACAGGGCCCTAGTCTCCGCTGAAGCCGGTGAGATACCGCACGGCCTGCGGCGCGCGCATGCCTCATACCGGCGGTGGCGTCGGTTACCGGAGCGCGCCCAGGTCTCATCGGAGACTCCCTTCGAGTGCCTCCACATTGCTCGCCCCTGCCTCATTCGGCAGTGCCCGGCACAAGCCAGGTCGGATCCCCATCGTTGCCGGTAATCGGCAACCTTTCCTGGTGCCCGCACGGCCTAGCGGCTCCGTTGACAGGGCCGCGCCCTCGCCCCGCCCGCGGACCCAGCTGCCTGGAGTGGCGCTACGGACCGGCACTCGGGCTCGAGGAGGAACGCTCTGGCCACCCGAGCAGCTTCGCTCCGAGCACGGCTGCGTGCAGAGTGAACCTATGCGCCGGATCCATCGGATCAAACCCGGTCAGGGTCTTGACCCGGTCGAGTCGATAGGTCACCGCGCGCACCGAGAGATGGAGGCGGGCCGCCGCTGTGGTCGCGACGCAGCCACAGTCAAAGTAAGTTGCCAGGGTCGCCACGAGTGGTTCGGCCCCGCCACGTGCCTGGTGGAGCGGGTGGAGGACGGACTCCACGAGGTCAACGAGTGCCGGCTGATCCCGGGAGAGCACCCGATACGTCAACAGATCCCTGGTTTCGACGATGGGCGTGTCCAGTTGCATCCGCATCGCCATGGTCAGGCCCTCACGCGCCTCTTCGTATGAGCGGGCAATCCCGTACGCGCCGGGATGGGCTCGTCCCACCGCTACTCGCCAAGGCGAACCGCGCTTCAGTCGGCTGAGTTCACGATAGACAAGCTTGCCGAGGTCACCCGTTGTGCCCAGGCCGTCGGAGGTCCCCGGCGCCCCGGTCGCCGCCGCGAGAGCCAGGACCACCACCAGACCGTCCTTCGTCGCTACGAGGACATCCCGATCGCCAAATCGATCCAGCACCACCCGCTCAAGAGCGCTCGTGGCGGCCGCGATCGAGGACAGCCGCTGTCCCGGTTGAGCAAGCGCGACCTGATGTGCGCGAGTCAGATCCAGTCCAAAGGGCTCAGCCCGCCCCACGAGCTCACTCAGATGCGCGTCGCCCCGCAGCAGATCCTCTACCAGCTCTCGCCGGAGGGTTTCCTCGCGCCGGACCATCTCACGGCCCGCTTCGGCATGACCTTCCGCAAAGGACGCAACCGCGTCGTCCACGACCTGCAGGACTGCCGAGGCTGCTGCCCGCACTGCCTTGTTGTCGCGTTCTCGGATGATTGCGGGGAGCTCGCTCCATACCCGTCGGGCTGCCGACAGGTAGAGGTCGATTCCTTGACCCACCGAGACTCCTTGTTCGGACGCGCGGCGGCCCTGGACGCGTACGGCTTCAATCTGCGCCCGGACTGGGAACTGGCCGAGCGTGGCCGCGGCAGCGAGCATCGGCAGGTAATCTCCGAGGAACTCGCCCGAGACCCCGCCGGCATCGTTACTGGCCTGCTCGGCAGCCCGAAGCAGCCAGGACTCGTCGCCGGCCGGAGGTTCGACGTTGGTTCCGGCTTGCGGGCCGCTGATCGGTCCGTCTTGTTCGGTCACGCGCATCCCGTCCCCTCACCTTCCGTGGCCCACTAGACGCCACCATGCCGAGGACCCGCAACTTAGGATCAGCCATCGTTCGCGCGAGTTTCGTTGCGATCCCCCGCCGGCCTCTCCTGAGCCGAGTCAGATGGACTCCTTTCCAGTGCCTCGATGTCGAAGCCGGTCAGGCGCGCAGCAGGTCCACCAGTATTGCCGCTTGGCTTAGCTCGACCCTCCGTGTCGCAGTGAGCAAAGTCAGGCGATCGTGTGAAGTCATGTCACGCAGGTGTCGCAGGGCCGCGGCGCGTTCGGGGTCCTCGAGCTCTTGGCGATACCGGGACCCAAACTCCTCGAACTTGGCTGGGGCGTGTCCGTACCACTTGCGCAGCGCGTCCGAGGGGGCCACGGCGGGGCACCACTCGTCCAGGCCTGCCCGGTCTTTGCTTACTCCCCGTGGCCACCTTCGGTCGACCAGAACCCGGATGCCGTCGTCGACCTCAGGGTTGTCGTAGATCCTCCGCATCCGCACGTCACGTGCCGGTTCCACGATTCGCCTCCATTGCTCGACAGGTCCAGACATCGCGTCGGAACACATCGGACCCCAGGGTCCCGACTACGAGTGATCATGTCGGATCTCGGTGGAGGAAACAGCGTGCATCATGGGTCGGGAAGCGTCGCCCGTCGTTGCCGAACGTCGGCAGATTCACCCCCCTTTGCGAACACACTTGGGATCGATCCTCGAACACGTGCCGGCAAACCACTCCGCTCGCGCGCGGCGGGCGTCGCGTTGCCGGTCTCCGGCAACGACGGCGTGCGATGTCGGCCGGTCCCTGACCTGTCATCGCCGCACACCGCCCCTCTAACGTTTGGATACGTCTCTTTTAGAAAACGGAGGGTCCTGTGTCCGCGATTCGCTTCCTCTCAACACGCGACGCCCATTCCGAGGCAACCGCGCCCGGCGCCCATCAGGCGTTCCTGCTGCTACGCACCGTCTTCACGGTCGCCCCCATCGCGTTCGGCCTGGACAAGTTCTTCGGTCTCCTGACCGACTGGGAGCAGTACCTGGCTCCGTGGATCAACGACCTCGTCCCCGGGACGGCACATCAGGCCATGTTGGCGGTCGGCGTGGTCGAGATCCTGGCCGGCCTCCTGGTCGCCGTGCGTCCTAGCATCGGCGCCTACGTTGTGGCCGCGTGGTTGCTGGGCATCATCGTCAACCTCGTCAGCATCGGTGACTACTACGACATCGCCCTCCGCGACTTCGGTCTGCTGGTGGCCGCCCTTGCGTTGGCAAGGCTGGCATCACCTGGCCGCGCATCCGCCTCGCACGCCGCTGCGAACAGCGACACGTGATGACCCACCGGCAAGCGCTGGAAGAGGCGCCGGCCCCGCGTTCCTCAGCCACCCTGCTGCCCTGGCGGGCCGCCGTAGCACCCGAGCCGGCTCCCGTGAACCTCGTCGCAGCCGAGGCCGCGGCTGCAGACCTCCTCGCCGCGCTCGGTCAACCGGTCGATTCCGACGGCATGATCGAGACGCCGCGAAGGATGGTCCGGGCCTACGCTGAGATGCTCACCCCCGGAAGCTTCGAATTCACCAGCTTCGCCAACGTCGAGGGCTACGACGAACTGGTCTTGGTAGAGGACATCCCCGTCCGGTCGGTTTGTGAACACCACATGCTGCCGTTCGTCGGCGTAGCACACCTGGGTTACCTTCCCGCAGACCGGATCCTCGGCCTGTCGAAGTTCGCGCGCCTGGTCGACTTCTACAGTCACCGCGGCCAGACACAAGAGCGACTCACCCAGCAGATCGCCGAGCACCTCGAACGCCACCTTGCACCACGCGGTGTCGGTGTCGTGATCGAAGCCGAACACACCTGCATGAGCTTGCGCGGCGTCCGCGCCGCGGGAGCCCGTACGGTCACCTCCGCTCTCTTGGGCACGCTGCGCACCGACCCGTCCTCACGCGCCGAGTTCCTCGCACTGGCCCACAGCCGCCGACAGGCGTGTCGAACGTGACCGCCGGACAGAGTCTTGTGATCGTCGGTGCCGGGCTGGCTGCCGGCAAGGCCGTTCAGGAGCTCCGGGAGAGCGGCTTCGACGGACATATCGTGCTCTACGGGGCGGAGACACACCCTCCGTATGAGCGCCCGCCACTGTCCAAGGGCTACCTGATGGGCACCGACGACCTCGAGGCCGCGGTTGTTCATCCCCTCGAGTGGTACCGCGGGCACGACGTCGACATCCGACTAGGTACCCGGGTGACCTCGATCGATCCGGGCGCCCGGACCGTCACCGCCTGGGGCCAACAGCAGGGTTACGACAAACTGTTGCTCGCAACCGGCGCGCAACCGCGACGCCTGCCAATTGCCGACCGCAGCGAGGCCCCTGTCACCTACCTGCGCACGGTCGAGGACTCCGACCGCATCAGGTCGTTCCTGCGGCCCGGCCGTCGGCTGGTGATCGTCGGGGGTGGCTGGATCGGTCTGGAAGTAGCCGCGGCAGCGCGCAACGCGGGCGCACACGTGACCGTCTTGGAAGCCCTCGACATGCCGCTGGGACACGTCCTGGGACCCGAGGTCGCGCAGATCTTCACCGCGCTCCACACCGCACACGGCGTCGACATCCGGGTCAACGCAGTCGTCTCCTCCATCGAGGGCGACGACGGCCGCGCTTGCGTGGGACTGTCGGACGGGTCCACGGTCGAGGCCGACTTGATCCTGGTCGGGATCGGTGCGGTGCCCGAGGTCGCCCTCGGTCAAGCCGCCGGGCTGCGAACCGACAACGGCATCGTTGTCGACGCCCAGCTGCGCACCTCCCACCCCGACATCTTCGCGGCCGGCGACCTAGCGAACGCCTACCACCCACGGCTCGGCCGCCACCTGCGCGTGGAGCACTGGGACAACGCGATCGAACAGGGCGTCGTCGCGGCACAGAACATGCTGGGCAAATCGGTGGCCTACGAACGGCTGCCGTACTTCTACTCCGACCAGTACGACCTTGGAATGGAATACCTCGGCAACATCGGGCCCGACGGCTACGACCGCGTGGTACTCCGTGGGAACCCGGAACGCGGCGCCTTCACAGCGTTCTGGCTACGGGAGGGACGGGTCCTGGCCGGAATGCACGCCAACGACTGGGACGCGATGCCGGCGATCAAGAAGATCGTCGGCGCGAACCGAGTGACCGGCGACCTGAGCGACGAATCCGTGTCACTGGCGGAGATCGCGGCGAATCTCGACTGAGCCCGCCACCGTCGGTGGCGGATAGAACACCACGCTTCGGCGCCACCAAGCGCTCGAAGAGAGGAGCACGACCCATGCCGAGCCTCACCCGCCTCTACGAAGAGCAGGGCCAAAGCGTCTGGCTGGACAACCTCACCCGGCCCTACCTGCAGGACAACACGTTGTTCCGCCTCGTCAACCATGGGGTGCGGGGGGTGACGGCCAACCCCACCATCGTGGCCAATGCCATCGAATCCTCAGACGCCTACGACCAGCAGTTCCACAGCCTCATCACCGGCGGACACACCGTCGAGGACGCCTACTGGCACCTCGTCATCACCGACGTCATCGACGCCCTCCGGATCCTGCGACCCACGTTCGACAACAGCCGCAGCGACGGATTCGTCTCGATCGAGGTCGCACCCGAGTGCGCGCACGACACCGAGGCGACCAAGACGTCCGCGCGAACCCTGCACGAACGCATCCACGAACCCAACCTGCTGGTCAAAATCCCCGCGACCGGCCCGGGTGTACGCGCCATCGAGGCCATGATCGGGGAGGGACGCAGCATCAACGTCACTCTGATCTTCTCCCTGGCCCGATACCGCCAGGTCCTCGAGGCCTACCTGTCCGGCCTCGAGACCTTGGCCCGCCGTGGCGGGGATCTCTCGGGAGTCCACAGCGTCGCCTCGTTCTTCGTCAGTCGCGTCGACAGCGAGGTCGACCACCGTCTTGAGAAGTTGGGCGCCGACGAGGCACTCGCCCTCCGCGGCCGCGCCGCGGTCGCGCAGGCCAAGCTCGCCTATCGACTCTTCCGGGACGCCCATACCGGTGCACGGTGGGAACGTCTGGCCGACCGGGGCGCCCACGTCCAAAGACCGCTGTGGGCGTCGACCTCGACGAAGAACCCTCACTATCCCGACACGCTCTACGTCGACAATCTCATCGGACCCGACACGGTCAACACCCTGACGGAGAGCACCATGCGGGCCTTCGAGGACCATGGCACCGTGGCACGCACGATCGATGTCGGCGGCGCAGAGGCCCAGGAGGTCATGCACGCGATCGCGGAGGCAGGCGTCAACATGGACGACGTCGGCGATACCCTGGAGACCGACGGCATCGCAGCCTTTCAGGCGGCGTTCACTCACGTCCTCGGCACCCTCGACGCCAAGACGCACGCCCTCTCGGACCGCTGAGGTGGACTGGGCAGGATGGGCGGTGTTCGGGCTGCTCGCCACCACGGTTCTGACCGCGCTAATGATCGCCGCCCAGCTTGGCGGGCTCAGCCGCCTGGATCTGCCACTGATCCTGGGCACCGTCGTGACCCCCGACCCGGACCGAGCGCGCGTGGCCGGCTTCTTCATCCACCTGGCCGTGGGTCAGGCCTTCGCGCTCGGCTATGCCCTCTGCTTCATGCTGCTGAGCCGGGCAACGTGGTGGGTCGGTGGCCTGCTCGGACTACTTCATGGCGCGGTCGCCCTGACCGTGCTCATTCCCCTGCTCGTAGGCGTGCACCCCCGGATGGCCTCGAACCGCGCGGGACCCGGATCAACCGCGGTCCTGGAGCCGCCCGGACTGGCCGGACTCAACTACGGCGCCCAAACACCGCTGGTCACCCTGGCCGCCCACCTCGCCTACGGCATCGCCTTGGGTCTCCTGCTGGCTGCCCACTGAAGCGACCGCCACGAGGACGAACTTCACCGATGCCATCTCGACCAAAGCTCTCCGCGCGACAAGTGTCGCCGACGAGCCACCGAGGCCGCGAAGTGCCGATCGAGGCCTACGGGCTACTCGGGGACACCCGGACGGCCGCCCTCGTCGGTCCTGATGGTTCCGTCGACTGGCTGTGCATCCCCCGCTTCGATGGTCAGCCGGTGTTCGGTCGCCTGGTCGGCGGCCCGGACGCAGGATGGTTCCGACTAAGCCCCGCCCACCCGACCGCCGTTTCGGCCCGTCGGTACCGCCCCGACTCCGCCACCCTCGAAACGACCTGGAAGACCGATGCCGGGCGGCTCACCCTCACCGAGGGCATGGTGGCCGAGCTCGGCGGCCAGCTACTGCCCCCCACGATGCTGGTCCGACGATTGACCGCCGAGGACGGCCCTGTCCAGGCCGTTATCGGGTTCAACCCGCGACTCGGAGAGCGACACCAGCCACCGCGAGCCCAGCACTCTGACGCGGCTCTAGTCTGCACCTGGTCGGCCCTGGCCATCGCGTTGAGCACAACCCCCGCCGCGACCATCGACCCGGGCGTGCCCCACACCGTGACCGTGACACCCGGCCGCCCATTCACCACGGTGATGACGATCGCCGATCGTGAACCACTCGTGCACGTCGACCCGGACGCCGCCTGGGACGCGCTCTTGGATGACGAACGGCAATGGCGGGCATGGTGCCGTGGGATCGACCCCAGACTCCCCCGCCGCGACGCCGTCGTCCGCAGCCTGCTCACCCTCCGGTTGCTGACCTACTCACCGTCCGGAGCCCCGGTTGCGGCCCCAACGACGTCCTTGCCAGAGATCCTCGGCGGCGTGCGCAACTGGGACTACCGCTACGCCTGGCCCCGCGACGCCAGCATCGGTATCGGCGCCTTCCTAGGTGTCGGCAAACAAGACGAGGCCCGGGCCTTCATGGCCTGGCTGCTCAGCGCCACCCGCCTCGATCGACCACGACTGCCCGTGCTGCTCACCCTGCACGGCAAGCACCCGGCAGCCGAGCGAACGCTCGCGGACTGGCCGGGCTACGCCGACACTGCGCCAGTTCGAGTGGGAAACGCCGCGGCCGACCAACACCAACTCGACGGGTACGGCTGGATCCTGGACGCCGCTTGGCTGCTCACCCGCACCGGACACCACCTGTACTCCGAGACGTGGCGAACCATGGCTGGATTCGCGGACACGGTCGCGAGGCGTTGGAGGGAGCCTGATGCCGGCATCTGGGAAATTCGCGCCGACACCGCCCACCACGTGCACTCCAAGATGATGGCCTGGCTTGCCCTGGACCGTGCACTACGGATTGCCGCACACCACCGCACCGCGGCCTCACGCTCCCGTTGGTGGAATGCCGAACGGGCAAAGCTGCGTGAGGAGATCAATCGGCGCGGCTTCAACAGCGCGAGGGGCACCTACACACGCAGTTATGGATCCGACGACACCGACGCCGCGCTCTTGATCGTGCCCCAGCTGAACTTCGACCCTCCGGACTCGCCACGGATCCGAGGAACCATCGACGCCATCACGCGCGACCTCGACGCCGGCACACCGTTGCTCTACAGATATCTACCCGGAAACGACGGCCTTCTGGGTGCCGAAGGCGCGTTCCTGCCGTGTTCCTTCTGGCTCGTCCAGGCGCTCGCTCGCACTGGACGACCGGCCGAAGCCCACGCGATGTTCAACGAACTCATCACCCTGGCCAGCCCGTTGGGGCTGTACGCCGAGGAAATGGACCCCCGCACGCATCAGCACCTCGGCAACTACCCGCAGGCGCTGACGCACGCAGCGCTCGTCCACGCGGCCCTAGCCCTTCGAGATGTCGGCGACGCGTAGGCGTCACGTCAAGACCTGGCGGCCTGTCAGGGCACGAGCACGAGGGGGGTGGCGCGCGAGCCACCATTCGGGCCGTGCCGGGGCTTGGTGGGTTTGAACTCAACGGACTCGTCGCCGGCGACGGCGCCTCCGAGTCCGGCGGAAGCGTGTCGATGCGGCCAGGTACCTCCGGGATCAGCGACGCCGACCCGTTGTCTCCGTGCTTACCTGCTCGATCACGCATGAAAGATCTGACGTTCCGGCAGTCGGGTGCGGGGGCTCCTGTCGCATGACATGAAGCCGTCATGCCTGCCGTGCTCAGGCAAGGATGGGGCTCACCCGAGCCGGCGCTACCGGCCCTCACCCCGTGTAACGCAGCTCGAAGCGATCCCGCCCATTGCCGTTCCGACAACTGCCGGGCCCCGGCAACGCCCAGAACTCCGATCGACCGGCGTCGCACGCTGTAGTCACCTCCCGGGTCGAGGGACGCTAGAGGCATCGACTTCGACCGCGCCAGGCAGACCGATTTGATAGTTCGGCAGCGGTCACAGACCTTCCCGGCAGCGACGACGCAAAACTCCAAGGAGGACCTGCAATGTCCGGCAAGCAGAGGCTTTCGTTTGAAGACGTCGACCCGACCGGCTTCGAAGCCGTAAAGGGATTGGAGCGCTGCGTCCGCACCGGGGGCATCGAGCCACGCCTGCTGGAACTGGTCCGGGTGCGAGCATCGCAAATCAATGGATGCGCCTATTGCCTGGACATGCACAACCGTGATGCCCGTACCCATGGCGAGGATCAGCGTCGGCTGGACATCCTCCCCGCATGGCGCGACGTACCAGACATGTTCAGCGGCAGAGAGCAGGCGGCGCTCGCGCTCACAGAGGCGCTCACCCGCATCTCCGACGAGGGGGTCTCCGATCGAGTCTGGGAAGACGTCGCCATGCACTTCCACGAAAAGCAGATCGTTCGCCTTGTGCTAGCCGTGGCCACGATCAACGTGTGGAACCGCGTCACCGTGAGTTTCCGTCAGCAGTTGCCAGACAGGGCGTAATGGCCCCTCCTTGCGGTGTACCGAGCAGCCACCATCGCCGCTGCAACGACCCCAAGAGCCCATGGCCACTCCCGAGCTGTGCCCGACGCACAGGGCTTGAGAACGGCGTCGTCCAGTCCTCGGGCCGGGCGGTGGCCCGGGCACACAGCAGCGCATGACTTGCGGTACCCACTCGCCCGAGAGCTGGGGCGGTGGGATCAGGCGGCCACGGGATCAGCCGACGTCAACGACAATTTCCGGCTGGTGTCGCAGCGTGTTTGACACGTAGCAGACTCGTTCGGCCTCCGGCACGAGACTTTCGAGCACATCACGAGAGGTGCCCGAATCGATGCTCACTGAGATGCGGTCGAACTTGAGCCCCTCGTAAGTGCCGACGACACTCACGTCGAGGCCGAGCAGCTCAATGCCACGCTTCCTGGCGACGAACGCCATCGATAAGGCGATGCAGGACGCGATGGATGCCAGCAGCAGGTCGGTCGGCTGCGGACCGGTGTCGGTGCCGCCGTGTGTCGCAGGCTCGTCGACGACGATCTCGAAGCCGCCGACGTCAGAGACCGCGCGCATCCCTCCGGTCCAGCGGGTATGCACGGTGCGGTCCATTGCGTGCGCCTCACCCGCGCGATTCGCCGGCTGCCAGGGCACGCAGAGCGGCGCGGAAACACTCGATTGGAGCCGTGGCCACGCCGGCACCGATCTGGCCGACGCCTGAACTCGCGTGCAGGATGCCAGTCGTGACCTTGGGCGTCGCGTCCATCTCGACGACCCGCCGTACGTCGACCCCGACCGGCGTTCCCCGGTAGTTCCGGGTAGGCAGCTTGAACCGGGTGCTCTCAGCGACGCAGATGGATCCCATTTGCTCTGTCATCGCGACAGCGTCGGCCATCCCCTCGGGCAAGAAGCCGGCGACCGCCGGCGAGCCCGCGGCAGCCGCACCGCCCAATCCCACCAACTCCAGGATCGCGCTGTCCCCGATGTCGCGCGCGCTCGTCTCCGGACCGTAGTCGGGGTAGTACATCGCCTCTGCCACGGGCGGTGCTTCACCGAGGAACACCTCGCTCGAGCCTGCCAGCCGAATCCCATACGAGGTTCCGTTGCGGCACATCATCGTGACGATGCTTGATCCCTCGACCTGCTCGGCCCACATCGCCGCAGACTTCGCTGCTGCCATGGCAAGGTTCAGGAAGAACAGGTGATTGCCGGACAGGTACTGCGCCAGGTCGAGACGTCCGAAGTCCGGTAGTTTCGCGATCTGCGGGAGCAGGTTGCGGACCAGCAAGCTGCTGGTGCCCTGCGTACGCATGTGCACGTCGTCGCCGATCTGGACCCCTTGAGCGGCCAGGGCGAAGATGTCGATCGGTCCCGATGAGTGGAGGACCTCACGCAGCATCGGCCCCGCGACATCGCGCAGGAACTCCAGCCGGTCTATCGCTGCCGGCGTCTCACGCCCGAACCAAGCGGTCTCTCCCGGCCCCTGGTTGATCGGAGCGAAAGCTCGTGTCCCGCCGTCCCGGTTGTCAACCGCAAACACTGGCGTCGATGGACCGATCGCACTTGCCATCGGCATCACCGTGTCGTGCCGGTAGGCCGGCCGCAGCCGCACCGTGCCGTCAGCAAGGATCCGGTCGGCCCCCTCGATGGACTCAGCCCAGCCCTCGGCAACGGTGGCGGCTCGCATCGACCGACGCAGCGGATCACAGACATCGGTCCATTCGATGGCGGGCCCACAGTGCAGCAACATCCGACCCGACAAACCCGGGACGAGGGTCTCGGCTGGCGCGACGTCCACCAGCAACGGAACACTCTGGTCCAATCGCCGTACCGCTTCGGCATTGGCCCTGTCGATATCGGACGCACGCGGCCCGAACAACTGCTCCAGGTCACCGACCAGGTCCAGTTGCCCGTCTGCCGGTATCCGCCAATCCACGTGTTCCACCGAGGCAGCCTGATCCCGAACTGCGTCGGCAAAGATCGAAAGGCCTATGTTGACGACGGCCACCTCGTCCGGCAGGGCAATTGAGCGCGATGAATCAGCCATCAGTGTTCCTCCAGGTGTCCGGCGGTCAGTTTCGCCCGCTCGATCAGCTGTCGCTCAGCATGGTCAAGGGCCTGCCGACGGCGCTCCACCGCGGCTTCGAGACCGTCAGCCTCGTGTTCACATTGCCTGATCATCGACTCGACTGCCTTCGGTGCGGCACCACCGGTGCCCTTTCGGCTTTCGATGATCACCCGCGGGTCGAGCGCCGCAGTCAGATCCAACGCGGCCAGGCCCCAGGGCTGCCCGGTCTCGACAATCGCAGCCTCGTCGAGCATGGCTCCGGTGATGCGTCGACCCGGGATCCCCTGTTTGCTGGCTTCACGAACAGTCCTGCCGACGACCTCGTACGCGCTGCGGTAGTCGATGCCGCAGGCCTGGACAATGAATTCGCTGAGGTCAGTGGCTTGGGTATATCCGGCATCGAGTCCGCCAGCCATCTGCTCGACGTTGACCTCGAGGGTGCCCACAACTCCGGTCATCAGACGTGTGACTCGGATCGCGAGGTCCAGGGCCCGTGGCACCTCGCCATACGCGAAGATCAGGTTGTCGCTACGTGCGGACGGGCTCTTGGCGACCGCCAGGAACCCGGTCAAGCGCCCGATCAGCACCCCGGATGCCCCACGGACGATCGACAAGGAGTAGGGGTTGCGCTTCTGCGGCATCAGGATGCTCGACCGGGTAAAGGCGTCCGCGAGGTCAACGAAGTCGAACTCGCTACTGGACCAGATCTCGAGGTCTTCGGCCAGCTTGCTCTGCGTGGATAACAAGCTGGCCGCACTTGCCAGCACGTGAATGAGCCCGTCGATCTGCCACATCGCATCGCGCGTGTGCTCAATCACGTCGTCAAAACCCAGTTCTGCCGCGACGAACGTACGGTCGTCGAGCAGTCGGGTTCCATTGACGCAGCCGGCCCCGGCGGGACTGCGGTTGATGTCGTCGAACTCGTCCAGCAGTCGATAGGCGTCGCGCACGGCAGGGTAAACGAACGACAACACGTAGTGGCCGAACGTCGAAGGTTGTGCCTGCTGCAGGTAGGTCTGGTCCGGCATCAGTGTGTCGAGGTGTCGGCCGGCGAGCGCGGTGGTGTCGCGGGCGAACTTCACCACGTCGTAGACGAGTTCGAGGAGTTGATCTCGGACGTGGATCCGCAAGGCTATCCGGGCCGCCTCCCGTCGTGGCCGGCCGGCATGGAGCCAGCCGGCAACCTTGCCAAGTCGCTCAACGAAGAACCGTTCGCGGGAGTTGTAAGGCTCACCGAACTCAGGGTTGTACGGGAAATCTTCGACCGCCATCTGCTGAACCTCGAGCAGAAGCCGTAACAGGTCGCGGGCCGCCGCTGCCGGGACGATCTCACGTCGCAGCAGGTCCAGCACGTGTGCGATGTCAGCCAGGTTCAGGCCCTCGTGGAGAAAGAGGGCGTCGGCATTCTCTAATGCGAATCCGCTGTCGATCAGCTCTTGCGCGGGTCCCGCCTGTGGTGGACCGCTACGTCGCATCGGATGCGTCACGATGCACCTCCCATCAGAGCCGTGAGCGACGCAGCCACTCCCCCCGTGTGCCAGAAAACAGCAGGGGTCGGGGCGTCAGCGGCCAGCATCGCCCTGAACAAGGTCATGGCTTTCGCCCCGTAATAGTCATCGAGCAACAGCCCCTCATGTTCCAGCGCCATACGTGAACTGACCTGATCCTCAGCTGAGGCAATACCAAAGCCTGCGCCCCGGCAGTCACGGACATCGACGTCGTCTGCGGAGGGTTCGTGGAGGCCCATTGCGGCTGCACACGCACGCGATGTACGGAGGACCTCGCGCGCCATGCCTTGCGCTGGCCGGCTCACACTGGCGCCGACTAGCCGCCATGGCAGATCAAACCCGACCTGTCCGGCGACCAGCCCGGCCTGTGTGCCTCCGGACCCGGTGGCCACCACCACGGTACGGGGAGTGATCTCGGCCAAGTTGCACTGCTCGGCCAACTCCCGCGCTGCAAGGGCGTAGCCAAGTCCGCCGACGGCTGTCGCCCCGCCGCGGGGAACCGCGTATGGGCGCCGACCTGCGGCACGAATCGCATTGGCGTGCTCGAGGACACGGTCGTTGAGTAGGTCGCGTGTCTCGACCACGTTGAAGAACAACCGAGCACCTACGGCCCTCGCGAGCGCGACATTCGGCGACGGAACCGATGGCGGCTCCCCGGAGAACAGCAGGTCACAATCCATCCCGACGACACGTGCAGCAATCGCCGCCGCTGCGCAGAAGTTCGACGAAGGGCTGCCGGCGGCGACGAAAATGTCTGCCCGTTCCGCGAGGGCTGCACCGATTAGGTACTCCAGGGCACGCGCCTTGTTGCCGGCGATGCCGAAGCCGGTGAGGTCGTCACGCTTGACGAAGAGCGGCGCTGCATCGAGGACACGCTCCAGACGCGACGCCCGCACTAGTGGAGTCGGGAGGATTGCGAGTCTGGTCCGGGGCGGGGTCATGTCCATGCCTCCGGCTCCAACGACCGCGCCAGCCGGGCGCGAGCGACGACTTCGTCGACCATTCTGCCGGCATCGCCCACCTCCCAGGTCGTCCAAGCCTCCCGGTCTTTCTCGCTGGCGACACCCTTGGTGACCAATGCGTCGAGCACCCCGTGGACGTCGCGTGTTCCTGGCGCGAGGATCTCGTGCATGAGCCTCTGAGCAGCGTGCTTTCCAAGCTTCTGGGTCAGCCCAGCGAGGATCTGCTCGGACGCCAGTTGGTCGCCGTATCTGTTCAGGTTGGTCCGCATCGTCTCCACGTTGACGACCAGGCCGGACAGCAACCGGAGGGCCAGTCGGAGAGCTACGCCCGTCAGCAGACAGGCCTCGGGGAGCGCGACCCATTCGGCCTTCCATCCGCGCCCGTCGCGTTCGTGCCCGACAACCGTGCCTTCGGTCAGCACCTGGGTATGGGCACGGACCAGCCGTGCCAAGGTGTCCAGGTGCTCGCTGCCCTCTGGATTGCGCTTGTGTGGCATCGTGATGCTGCCGACCGTGTCGGTCGTGGTCGGCTCGCGCAGTTCACCGATCTCAGGTCGCTGCAATTCGTAGACCTCGTTGCCGATCCGTGCCATGGTGCCGCAGACCATGGCCTGCACGGCGCTGAACTCGGCGATCCGATCCCGCGAACTGAGCCACGAAATCGTCGGGTCGGCCAATCCCAGCTCCAAGCAGAACTCGGCACGGAGGTCTACACCTTGCGATGCGAAGAATCCGAGGGTACCCACGGCTCCACCGAGCTGGCCGACGAGCCATCGCGAACGTCCCTCCGACAGTCGTTGAAGATGGCGTCGAACCTCGTCGGCCCACGAAGCCACCTTGAAGCCGAAGGTGATCGGCGAGCCAGGTTGACCGTGGGTTCGCCCAGGCATGAGCGTGTCACGATGCTCGACGGCCATCACCAGCAGCGTGTCCTCGATCGTGCGGAGGTCTCTCCACATCACTGCCCCGACATCGCGCATGACGAGGGCAAACCAGGTGTCGGTGATGTCCTGGACCGTGGCACCGTAGTAGACGTACTCACGAGCCTCATCCGGAAGTACCTTCTGGAGCCCATTGATCAGCCCCAGCATCGAGTGCGATGTCCGGCGGGTCTCGCTGCCCACGAAGTCGAGGTCGAGCCCCTGTGCGCGGGCATGGTGCGCGATCTGTGTCGCCGCCTCGGCCGGGATGATACCCAGTCGCGCTTGTGCAACGGCCAGCGCGGTGAGGATGTCCAGCCAGGTCTGCAATCGCGCGCGTTCCTCGAATATCAGCGCCAGCTCGGGCGTCCCCCACAGGTGCGCATATTGCTCGGAGTCGCTCAGGCGGGTGCCCACGTCGGCTCCCACTGTTCGGCCACGGTCGTCAGTGCCTCGGATATCTGGGCCAGGGAAGCCCCCCACGGCACGACGACTCGACCGTCGCCGGCCTCGATGTGTGTCTCGAGCAGGCAGCACTTGGCCAGGAGTGCGCCGGTGCCGCCGGTTCGCTTCCGCGGGCAGATGTCGACCTGCTCGGCACGGTTCCCGTAGAACCACTCGTGGATCTGCTGTGACCTCTCACAGCCGATCAGCGTCCATGGTCGGGGGTCGGGATGTTCGTCCAGGTAGTCGGTGGAGGCACCTTCGATGGATACCCCACCACCACGGCACGGAAGGAGATAGCTCGCCGTCATCCGGGAGCGCGCCAACTGGCCGAGCTCCACGACGTCAGGAACCAGCTCGATGGGTGGCAGGTGCTCCGCGCAGTCGACTACGCGCCGGGCCTGATCGACGAGTTTCGCTGGGTAGGGTGGCACCACCTCCCGAACCGTTATTCGAAGTGGGTCCGGGTCGATGATGAAGTTGACATGGCTGTATCTGCCCTGAACGACGACACCGCGCTTTCCCTGCGCCCGGGTCGACGCAGCCTGTGCCAGCGCGGTGGGTATGGCGGTGTCGACCTCGGGTTCGTCGAGGTAGACGCAGTCGGCAGCCGCGACCAGGAGCTGTAGCGCCGTAATGGGTGAGAACAGCGGGTCCTCGGATTCCTTTTGCGCCGCGACGATGGCCGTCCGAATGCCGTTCCGGACGACGATGAACCGGGTGCGACGATATGCCTCGAGGCCGATGAAGTACCCCCTCAGCGAAGCCTCGTCGAGTTCGCAGTCGACCGAGGCCACTGCCACTCCGCGATAAGCGCCCGGCACGACATTGCGTCGGGTGCTTTCCGTCGGCCCGGTCACGCGGGCTGCCACTGCCGCGTGAGGTCGCACGTGTCGGCGCGAAGTCCCAGACGCAGCGTCTCGAGCGCCGGCACCTCGTCTGCTGGGATGTTGGCCAGGTTGACGTCGCATCCAAACTCGCGGATAAGCCAAGCCTGTTGGTCCTTTCGAGGCGCCTCGAAGAGAACCCTCTCGATCCCACCGCCAAGCACCGCGGCGGCTACGACGTCCTCACGGATTGATCCGTCAGCGCGATAGATCCCGACGGTCCCACTTTCTCGACCTTCCGTGATGACCCAGTTGGCTCCGGCCGTGAGGTCGCTGGCCACCTCGGCCGTCCACTGCTCCGGGGTGAGAACCTTTTCGGGGTCCTTGTTGCCCACCTCCGACAAGACGACAAAAGCCGCTGCGGCCCGGCGGAGCAGGTCGTGTTTGTCACCAAGAGTCATCGGCGCGACGCCGCGGGAGACCTCGACGGTGTCGAATCCGACGTCGGCTGCCCAGTCCAGACAGTCCTGTGCCTTGCCTTGAGCCCAGGAGATCTCGAGTAGCGTCCCACCCAGGCAGGCGTGAATCCCGTAGTCCTTCAGCATTGCCAGTTTGTCGGGCAATGCGGTGTCGATGTAGGCCGTGCCCCAGCCGAACTTCCATACGTCTATGAAACGCGCTGCGGTGGCTAGCGCTGACTGAGCCGACTCCGGCGTCATTCCCTTGTCGAGCACATGGGTGAGACCTACCGTCCTGGGCTTGGTGCTGCGCTCTGGCAGGCTGAGGAACGTAGGAAGAGTCACGTTGCCTATACTACATGTGTTGTCCACTTTCCGACAGGTCGGCTAAGAGCCTCGCCACCCGATCAATTGTGAGGGGCGTCATGAATAACGGTTCGAATCACGCGGTTGAGCTCGGCGAGCTGGCCGACTTCCTGCGATCCAATCCGGCCCTCGGGGCGAAGAACGAGATCAAGCTCGTCAGCGATGTCCTGGGAGCCGGGAGTTGGGTTCATGGTCCGGGCGATGATGGCGCCGTGGTGACCGCCCGGCCCGGCCGGGAGCAGGGCGCTTCGGACGCCGACCAGGTCATCGCGTGCGGTGAGGCGTTGCTTCCGGCATTCGTCGCGTCAGACCCGTACGGCGCTGGCGTTGCAGCAGTCCTGACCAATGTCAATGACCTTGCCGCCATGGGCGCCACTCCCCTGGCAATCGTCGACACGATCGTCGGCACGTCTGAGCTCGCCCGGGAGGCGCTGCGCGGAATGAGGGATGCGTGCGGGTTGTATGACGTGGCGCTGGTCGGCGGCCACCTCACGTTGCACGACGGTGCACCTGCGATCTCGGCGTTCGGCGTAGGGCGCGCCGCAGCCGTGCTTTCCACGACCAACGCCGCCGCAGGTCAGTCGCTGATCGTGGCCGCGTGCACGACGGGAACGATGCGCTCCGACTTTCCGTTCTTCAGCTCGCTTGAGGCACGTGGCACCCGGATGGCCGACGATGTCCGCGTCCTCGCCTCAGTGGCTGCGTCCGGTGCGTGTGTTGCTGCCAAAGACGTCAGCATTGCCGGACTCGTCGGCTCGTTGGCCATGCTGCTCGAGTGGAGCCAGCTCGGCGTGACATTGGAACTCGACAGGCTCCCCTGCCCAGTCGGCCAACCGATGCAGGCATGGTTGACCTGTTTTCCGGCGTATGCGTTCTTGCTGTGCTCGCCCCCAGGACGCGAGGCCGACTGCCTTTCGGCCTTTCATGCACGCGGACTCGAGGCGGCGGTCGTTGGTCTGATCGACGAGTCCGGGCTGTTGAAGTTGCGCTCCGGAGGACGCCGGGCCACCGTGATCGACCTCGTCGCAAGCGAGGTCACGGGCCTCGCGCATTGATCCCGTCCTCGAGCCTCAGTACGGTTGCCATGCCCTTGCTCTGGCTTGGCAGGACGATGCCCATGGGCTGGTGAGCAAGCCCCGCGTAGATCTCCGTCGTGCCCACAGTGGTCCAGCCGAGGCGCCGAAAAAATGTGACGTTTGCGGGCTGGATGTGCGCTGTCATGGTTCGTCCGCCGAGCGCGGCCGCGGTGGCCACCGCGCATCGGACCAAGGGACCACCAACGCCGAGGGTGCGGTACGGCGCGAGCACGGCGAGCCGGTCGCCCTGCCAGTGGCCGGTCTCCGGGTCGAGCAGGAACAACCGGACGGTTCCCGCGACGGACCCGTCGCTGTAGCCGAGGAGCGCGATCGTGGAGTCTTCACGATCGTGAGCATCCAGGTCTGATTGGCTGAACACTCCCTGTTCGTCGACGAAGATCCGATGGCGAATGGCGAGGTGATCGGCGCGTTCGCTCGCCGACCGAACGCGCCGGCACACAATCCTGGAGTTCGCCGGGCGGGGGGCCGGAACGGCGAGTCCTGCGAGCCTCAACTCAGACTGCATGGGGAATCTGACCAGGCCGCGGACCGATTTGCAGGACAGCTTGGACACTTTGCAGTCCGGAACACGCCTGGCATCGAGCACAGCCAGCCTTGGGAACGCTGGAGTCCATCCCCCGCTCGCTCATGTAGCTGGCCACCCGGCGATAGATGCGCTCGGTGTAGTCACGCTCCGGTGGTACGACGTCTTCCATCAGGCTGCCGGCGACGGGTCGGATCGGGACGACGAACGGGAACACACCCATGTCGATGGCCCGCCGGCAGCCCTCCACGGTGATCTCCGGATCCTCACCCATCCCCAAGATGACATAGGTGGAGACCTGGCCCTCACCGAAACGGGCGACGGCGCGTTCCCAGGCGCGGAAGTAATGTTCGATGCCGGTTCGGGCCTTTGCGGGCGCGACATGCGCGAGTACCTTCGGGTCGAACGACTCGACATGGATACCCACCGAGTCGATCCCCAAGTCGGCGACCTCGTCGATGACGTCGAGGTTCAGTGGTGGCTCGAACTGGACTTCGACAGGCAGCCCGGTGGCCTCCCGGACGGCGTGTCCGCATCGCGCCACGTAGCGAGCGCCACGATCCACGCCGTTGGAACTTCCAGTGGTGAGCGTTGCGTCCACGGCGCCGTCGAGCTCTTTGGCAGCCATTGCCACCTCGGCGAGCTGCTCTGGGCTCTTCTTGACGATCGTGCGACCCGAATCCAGCGAGACTCCGATGCCGCAGAACTTGCACTGATCGTCGTTGCCCCAATAGGAGCACGTCTGCACCACCGTGCTGGCAAACGAATCCAGGTGCAGCAGGCCAATCTTCCAATAGGGGATTCCGTCGTCCGTGCGGAGGTCGTAGAAGCGTGGGCGTTGCTGGGTCGAGGCGCTGGCCAGCCTCTGGCTGCCCTCGAAGATGGCATAGCCGTCGTCCTCCGCCTTCAGGACATACGGCGAGTCGGCGGCAGCGGCGTTATCGGTCGGGACTGTGATCGGGAAGCCACCGACCCAGAGCATGCCGGAGTCTGAGGGTCCAGCGCCGCCGCTTCGTCGCTCTAGGGGGACTTCGACCCTGAGGCCACGAGCCTGCAGATCCACGACAAGTGTCGACAACGCCGCGGCGGCTGCGGCCGGGCCCGGGACCTGGGCCGGGGGCGGGGGCGATTCGGGTGACGCCACAGCGGAGGACCCACGACTCACGTTCATTTGCATTCTCCCGGCCTGTTTACTTCACGACACGATTCGTAACCTTTAGTTAAGGTCGATGGTGCTGCGATGTCAAGGGCTGCCGCGCCCGGCCGCACTTTGTCGGCGCACACAAGCTCACGGCATCGCAGCGCCGACGCCGCATCGACGACGGCATCGGCAGGCAGCGCCCCCATCGTGAGTCCTGCGTCAGCGGCGAGCTCCGGCAAGCGGCCAATCAGCTCGCGGCGTCGCTCCAGCACTGTTGTGATGTCCATGCAGTTCCGACGGAGCTCGTTTGCGACGAGCCCGACGAGTACGGTTGCGAGCTGGTAGCCGACGGGATCCATCATGACCATGGGGTAGAGGCGGGCCTCGGCAGCCGTGAATCGTGCCATTACATCGAGAGGGATCTCGCCCCTGGGCTGATCCATGTCCCTCACCTCAACAGACACTCCCTTGTGCCTACCTGCGACGTTCACTATTGTTCATGAACACCTAGTATATTACACGCACGTATGCATCCTCTCCGAGCGTGTGCGTGTCAGCTGATTTTGTCCATGGAATCGAGGGATTGTGGCCAGGACCGCGGTCGTCGCGCTCGGCGGAAATGCTCTCGCCGGCGAGGGCCAGCAGGGGACGTACGGCGATCAGCGCGCAAATGCCACGGCCATGGCGACGCCCATTTGCGCGATGCTTGACGCCGGTTGGCGCGTGGTCGTCGTACATGGCAACGGCCCGCAGGTCGGCAATCTCGCGATCCAGCAGGAGATGGGTCGCGGCCAAGTTCCCGAGATGCCGTTGTTCAGCCTGGGAGCCATGACCGAGGGACAACTGGGCTCACTGATTGCGATTGCGCTGTACGGCGTGTGCGGGCGACGCCACCGTGTTGCGGCCCTTCTGAGCCACGTGATTGTGGATCTGGATGATCCTGCGTTCGACCGGCCGACGAAGCCGATCGGGCCATTCTTCTCCGAGGTTGCAGCAAGGAGACTGGCTGAAACCCAAGGTTGGGACATCATCGAGGACTCCGGCCGCGGTTTCCGCCGTGTTGTCGCATCACCCGAGCCGAAGAGCTTTGTCGAGATCGACGCGATTGGATGCCTGCTCGATGCCGGTCATGTCGTGGTCACCGGCGGAGGCGGCGGGATCCCCGTGGGTCGTCGAGAGGGCGGTTGGGACGGCGTCGACGCCGTCATCGACAAGGACTACGCCGCCGCCGAGCTCGCCCATCAGCTGGGTGCGGAAGCGCTCGTCCTCATCACCGGGGTGGACGCCGTCCAGCTCGACTTCGGCAAGGGAACCCAACGTCGATTGACGTGGCTCGACTCCGCCGAGGCAGAAAGGCATCTGGCGGCTGGGCAGTTCCCGGCCGGCAGCATGGGACCCAAGGTTCGCGCTGCCATCCAGTTCGTCCGGCGCGGCGGGCGCGTTGCGGTGATCACATCGCATCAACTCGTAGTTGACACACTTGGCAGTGCCGACCCGACGGACCAGTCCGTCGGGACGCGAATCATCCATGAAGACAGCCGACAGGGAGCCATTGCATGACCATGGCCATTAAGTTCTTCCCCGACACTTACGTCGACTCGGTCGTGCAGCTTCGTGGAATGCGGGCGATGCGGGAGATCGATGGCATTGAGTGGGCCAGTGCCGCGATGGCCACTCCAGCGAATGTTGACGCACTTCGTGCCGAAGGAGTCGAACAGGGGCGAGTGGCCCACGCCGGTTCCAACGATTTCTTCCTCGTCGTCAGGGCTACCACGGACTCGATCGCGGCCGAGGCTCTAGCCGCTGGCGAAGCCGCAGTCATGTCCTCCGGCCATCCCCACGACGGGGGCGGCCAACCCGACGCACCGCGCTCGCTGCGCGACGCGATGGTTGCCCAACCTCTGTCCAACGTGGCGGTGATCTCCGTGCCCGGCGACTACGCCGCACTGGCAGCACACCAGGCGTTGTCGTCGGACCTGCACGTCCTGCTGTTCAGCGACAACGTGCCGCTCGACAAGGAGGTGGCGCTCAAGGACTACGCGCTCTCCCGTGGCCGGCTGGTGATGGGTCCGGGGGCCGGGACCGCGATGTTCGGCGGGGTAGGCCTGGGATTCGCGAACGCGGTCATGCCTGGACGCGTCGGCGTCGTCGCCGCTGCGGGCACCGGCGCTCAGGAGGCCATGGCCCTGCTGGACCGGTGGGGGGTGGGCGTCCGCCACGTCATCGGCGTCGGCGGTCGCGACATGTCCTCGGAGGTCGACGGACGCATGGCACGCTCGGCGATCTCGGCCCTGCGCGATGACCCGGGGACGGATGTCATCCTCTTCATTTCCAAGCCGCCGGCGCCCGATGTGGCTGCCGCGGTGCTCGCGACGGCAGGCGAGACGCCGCTGGTCGCGGCACTGATCGGGTTGGACCCTGACTTCGCGGCGCCTGCAGGGGTCGTCCTTGCTGACACTCTCGAGGCCGGCGTGACCGCGACGCTCGGCCTGCTGGGGCTGACCGCGCCTGACACGACCGCGACGCTGGGTGCCTCGGTGGACGAGGTTCGGGCAAGGCTGGCGCCGGGGCGCTGGCTGATCAGGGGATTGTTCTCCGGCGGGACCCTTTGCTACGAATCCCTGGTCATCCTGGGCCGGACGGTGGGTGAGATCCATTCCAACATCGCGATCAACAAGGAGTGGGGCTTGCCGGCCCCGGACCGGTCTCACCAGTGCCTGGACCTGGGTGAAGAGGAGTACACCCGCGGACGTCCCCACCCGATGATCGACTCCGAGGCTCGGATTGAGTTGCTCCTCGAGCAGGCAGCAGACCCTCACGTCGCGGTGATCATCCTCGATGTAGTCCTCGGCTACGGTGCCAACGCCGACCCCGCCGGGATTCTCGCGCCCGCGTGTGAGTCTGTTATGGCCGGCGGTGGCCCGCAGGTTGTCGCTTACGTCTTGGGCACCGACCAGGACCCGCAGAGCTACACGGCTCAGCGCGATCGCCTGGTGCAGGCTGGTTGCATCGTCACGGAAACCGCGGCGAGGGCGTCCCTGGTCGCCGCGGCGATCGCCACCGGCGATCCGAGCCTGGTGAGGACCAGACTGTGAACACCGTCACGGCCCGAGCCGACAAGCCCCGAGTGGCGCTGGTCACGTATTCGACCAGCGCCAGAGGCGGCGTCGTCCATACGCTGTCGCTAGCAGGAGCGATGGTGGACAGGGCGATGCCCGTACGCATTGTCGCGCTTGGGAAGCCTGGCCAGAACTTCTTCCGGCCGGTGCGTGCGCCGTATTCGCTGGTTCCGACGTCAGCACCGGCAGACACCTTGGAGGAACGGGTGTTCGCCTCGATCGACGACCTGGAGGCTGGGTTGTCGAAGATCGCCGACGAGGTGGACATCTTTCATACGCAGGATTGCATCTCGGCGCGCGCCGCCGCTCGGGTGCGTGACGCGGGTGCCCAAGTGCGTGTGGTGCGGACCGTGCACCATGTCGATGACTTCACGACAGCTGCCCTGGTCGATTGTCAGCGCAAGGCCATCGAGGAACCGGATCAGCTGGTGGTTGTCAGCAAGGACTGGCGTGACCGGTTGAAGGCCGACTACGGCGTCGATGCCGTCGTCATTCACAACGGCGTCGATGCCAATCGTTTCCCTCCGATTGATCCCGGAAAGCGCGCCGCGTTGCGACAGCATGCAGGTGTGGATGAGCGCTTCGTGTTCTTGTCGGTGGGTGGCATCGAACCACGCAAGGGAAGCATCTTCCTCGTCCAGGCGATGTCGATTCTCGCGCACGAACTCGATCCCGCCCCTGCCCTCGTGGTGGTCGGTGGACACTCCTTCCAGGACTACACCCGATACCGCGACGAAGTGCTGGCGGCGCTGCCCGGCCTGGGCCTTCAGCTGGGCCGCGACGTCATCCTTGCCGGCTCGATCAGCGATGCCGAACTTCACGATTGGTATCGCAGCGCCGACGCGCTCTCCTTCCCGTCAGTCAAGGAGGGCTGGGGTATGGCCGTCCTCGAGGCGATGGCAGCCGACCTTCCCGTCGTTTCCAGCAACATTGCCGTATTTCGCGAATACCTGGCGCCGGACCAAACCGCCGTCATGACCCAGGCAGGCAACCCTGAGTCGTTGGCAGTGGGGATGCGCAGGCTCGTCACCGACCATGCACTACGTGACACGTTGATCCGGGGCGGTCGTGATCTGGTCCCAGCCTTCAGCTGGCAACGCGCCGCCGACGAGCACGCCCTCCTCTATGCCCAGATGCCGGACTAGGAAGCGGCCTACCCACGCACCGCGCGGCCGCCGCCCGTTCGGGCTGCGGCCGCGACTTCCGAGCAACGTGCGGTCTTCATCGAAGCAAGCCGACTCCCTTCGGCGCCCCCAGATAATGCACGCCTCACACGGTCCAGGTCTGCATGATCAAGGCGTTGTTGCGTCGAGCCGTCAGCACCGCATCCAGGACGTCGAGCGGGTTGATCGGCTTCACGCCCTCCATCATGTCGATTTCTCGCATGCCGTAGAGAGCTGCGGCTGAAAACCTGCATGCGTAGACGTGGCCGCCTTCGTCCATGAACGTCTGTAGCTGCTTGTTGTAGCCGAGGGCGCCGGGGAAGGCTTCGTCGCCGACCTTGGGGTAGCCGCGCGCAGCCGAGGCCATCAACGAGCCCGGGCCATAGAGCACCAGGTGGGTGTCGAAGCCCTTTCGGTTAATCCGGGTCGCTGTCAGCATGTTCACCAGACCCACCGACCCCTCGAAGGGCACCGTGTGCATCAGGATGTACGCGCTCTCTCCTGGCTCCGCCTGAATGTCCTCGAAGACCTTGTCGTCGTAGTCGACGATTGCGTCGCCCTTGTTGACGCGCTCACCCACGATCTGTGCCATTGCGAGACTCCTTCTTTGGTTGGATTGATGTGTTCGACAAGTGGGACTGCACGGCTGAGCCATGCGCCTGGGGCGGTGGAGCCCACTGTCGACGGTGACTTCCCGGCATCGCCAGCATGATCTTGTGACGCAGAGGCCATGGCAGCACCCGGTAGACGGGTGCGAACACCCGGAGCCAAACGAACTCGCGAAGTCCGTGCGGTGGCCGCGGCGTTCGAGCTCCGTACTGGCGGGCGATCCGCCCTTGGGCCGCGATCAACAGATAGTGCTCTGCGTTGCTCCGTAGCCAACGGGAAAGGGGCATCGTCAGCCCTTCCGCAATCCGTCGATGCCGCTTTGAGCGGCAACGACTATCGGCTCGTTGAGCGCCCCGATTGCCGGCGAGTAGACGTTCTCCATGTGAGCCAGGTCGTGCAGGGTCAGTCCGAACTTGATCGCCACCGCGAGGAAGTCAGCGCGTTCCTTGATGCCCTCACCGCCGACCATCTGGGCCCCGAGGAGTCGCAGACTTCCCGGCTCGGCCAACAGTTTGACCTTGACTGGCTTGACACCCGGGTAGTACCGAGCTCGCGAAATGCCCTCCGCGCTCCCCACGACGTACGGGATCCCCAGAGCCGTTGCCGTGGTCTCACCGAGGGACGCGCCTCCGATGATCCACTTACCCGCCGCGGTCCCCCACGGCACATAGACGGCGCTGTAGGCCCGTGAGCCACCTGCCGCGTTGATACCTGCTGTCTTTCCCTGCGCGTAGGCGTGGCTGCCCGTGAGTCCCTGGAGTGGCACGCCGGTCAGCCCGTTCGGAATCTCAGTGCAGTCACCGGCTGCGAACACCCCCGGGGCGGAGGTCGCCATCCGCTCGTCGACGATGAAGCCGCCGGTGGAGCCGATGTTGAGGCCAGCAGCGACGCCTAGCGCGTTGTTCGGTTCCTTGTGGGTGCAGATCACCGCAAGATCAGCGTTGATCTCGCCGTCGGACGTCTGCACGGCCCGCACCTGCCCGTCGCCGCGGAAAGCCTTCAGCGTAGTGTTGAAGTGCGTCGTGACACCGAGTTCGCTCCAGGACTCCTCGACCGGCGCCATGATGTCGGGATCGGCGATCTCCGACATCGGCCAGGGACTCGGGTCTACCAGGTGGGTCTCGATGCCGCGGTGAGCGAGCGCAGTCACCATCTCCACGCCGAGTGGCGAAGCCTCGACCACCACCGCCGACCTGACCGTGTCCAGGACCTTGTCCCATTCCATGGCCTCGCGGATGTTCTTCACGTAATAGAGACCCCCGAGATCTCCACCGGGAACACCCGGGTCGGCGTAATTGAACCCGGTCGCCAGCACAAGGGTGTCCCACGGAACTTCGCCCTGACCGGCAACCTCGACCACCTTGCGATTCACGTCGACCCTGGTGACGTCGGCGTTGTATCGGACGTCGATCCCGGCATCGACATAGGCCTGCTTGGACGCGAGGAAAAGCCGCTCGAAGCTGTCGATCTCCTTGCCGTGCACGTAGGGGATACCGCACGGGCTGTAGGCAACATCGTCGAAGCCGGTGTAAACCGTCACCGCACACTGAGGATCGACAGCCTTGGCGCCGCCCGCCGCGCCCATCCCGGCCGCTCCACCACCGACGACTACGATCTTGCGCGTCACTCCAGGCCTCCGTCTGAAGGTGGGCGTCAAGCAACTGCCGCTCACCATGGTTGACTTTCGTTTACTATATTGCATGATGCCTACGCGTCAAGGGGATAGAGGACATGACCAAGACCAAGAGCACCTCTGCGGCTTCGGTCCGCCTCGACGAGCACGTCGACGAAATCGTCAGCTCCATCGGCCCGAAGGTGAAGAAGCTCCGCCAGGAACAGCGGCTTTCGCTGCAGCAACTGGCGGTCAAGGCGGAGGTGTCTGCCGCGGCAATCCACAAGATTGAGCGAAACGACATGGTGCCGACGATCACCACGCTGCTGAAGGTCGCGAAGGCTCTCGACCGCCCGGTGACGTACTTTGTCGAACAGGATGAGGGCCAGCCCGAGCCCGTCGCATTCACGCCGGCGTCGGACCGCCCAGCCTTGTTCACCCCACATGTTGGCCTGACCCTCGCCGGCGTGTCCGGCCCCTACGCCCCCTTCCGGAGTGCAGCGGCGCTCGCCACCGTCGATCCCGGCGCGAACAGTGGCGACAAGCCACTTGTCCACGCCGGGGAAGAACTGGTCTTCACGCTCGAGGGCTCGTTGATCTTCGAAATCGCAGGGACACGGCACGAGGTCGGGACCGGCGACGCGCTCCATTTCATGGGCGATCAACCCCATCACTGGGTCAATGAGGGTGATCGCGCGGCGCGCGCGCTGTGGGTGGCGCTGCGGGACTCGTGACGGCAGTTGGACACATCGGAGCGTCGTCAACCCGCACTTGGCCGGCGACTGAACCTTTCCGGCGGCTGGACGCTTCTGGATGCCCTAAGACTCGGTGTCGACGGACGGAGCAGCGAGCGCCGGGGGCCACGCGGGAGACCGCGGGCGCCCGCTCGCCTGCTTCCGGTCTCTACTATCCGATATGATCTTGTAGTATAGTTGGGAGGCATGGCTTCCAAACTCGTCAATGACGCCCACCGCCACATCGGCCTCCTGCCGGCGTTTCCGTTCTACGGCGGCCCGGCGGTCCACCCCGACAGTTCGGCTCGCGGCACCGTCAAGGAATTCCTCGCCGACCTCGATGTCGAAGGCACCGAGCGAGCCATGGTCATGCCCAACTACGGGGTTCCTGACGCGGCTGTGTCGTTCTCGTTCAATGAGCTCGCATTGGAGGCAGCCGCCGCAGATGACAGAGTCAGTTGTGGCTTGTGGGTGTCGCCGCGACCTCAGGACGCCGAACTGAATACAAGCGCCCTGGCGCACACCGGCGAGAAGGGCGTGAGGGTCCTTAAGACGAGTTTCCTGTTGGGTGGACGAGTCGATGACCCCGAGTGCGCGCCGCAGCTGGACCAGATCTTCAACGCCGCACGCTCGTCAGACCTCGTAGTACACGTGCACACGTCGTCCGGTGGGGCATCTGACATCGACGAGATCGGTTCCCTGGTCGAGCGCTACGGCGACGACGTCAAAATCCACTTGGTACATCTGGGGGGCGGTGTGAGTGCACACATCAAGCTGATCGGGAGTCGCTTCTTCGACTGGATCGAGGCGGGCAAACAGGTCTACACCGACACAAGTTGGGCTGTCGGATTCGCTCCGCGTTGGCTGGTGAAGGAGATCGAACGGCGCGGGATCGGCCATGACCGACTGCTATTCGCCAGCGATGAGCCGTGGGGCGATCACGTCGGCGAACTTGCTCGCCTTCGCGCGGCGGCCGGCGACGGAGAGCTCGCAAACTTGATCCTTCGTGACAACTTCACAACCCTCTACGGCTGATCCGGCCAGGATCCAGGGCGATTTGCTCCGGTGGCATCTCCTCCTCGTCGGGCGCTCGCTCATCCCTCCAGGCATCCAGCCCTGTAGTGACTGAACAGACTGGCGTACGGATCCCGGTGAAGCGTGCGTGCCGCGGCTGAAGTAGGCGACGGCCGGCGGGTGATCCGTGGTGCGATCTCTCACAGCCGACTCGAAGAAGGACACAACGATGACCGTCCGGTCCGGTATCGACCTGCCCCTGGTGCTCGGGGATCAGCTCGCCCGGGCCCGCCCTGACCTGTTGTGCAAGATGCTTCAGAAGCTTCACCCGGAGTGGGTAAGCCTGCGTAACGGATGCCGTCACCGCGACTTTGACACCCGCGCCGGAACGGGTCGACGTCGCGATCCCCAAGCCGCGGCAAGGGTCGTCCTTCCCGGAGTGGCCGCCGGAGCGCGGCAAGCGGGCCGAGCGGGCGCTCACCAGCGTGGTGGCGACCTGCTACCCGCTCGCGTCTCGACCCGGAGGATGGACAAGCCCGTGCAGAGCCTGGGCATCACCAGCCTGTCCAAGTCCCAGGTCGGCGAGATTTGCCCAAGGAGCTCGACGCCCATGTGGAGGAGTTCCCCGACGCCCCGACGACGCGGGCCCTTTCCAATTCGTAGCCGCCGACGCGCTGGTGCTCAATGTCCGCGAGGGTAGCCGCGGCGTCGGACGACGCATGGCCTGTCGCGACCGGTGTCAACACCGACGGGGCATCGGCAGATCCTCGACCTCCACGTCAACTACCCGCGGAAGTCGGGCCGGCACAACTGATGGCCGCGACCCGAAGAAGTCGTGGGGCTGGGTAAGGCCACTATTGCACTCGATCGACGACCAGCCCGCGGGGGCACGCCCAGCTCGACCGCGTCGTCGAACGCCTGACTGAAAAGCTGCCCAAGGTTGCCGTGCACCCGGAAGGGTGCACCCGCCGACAGCCTGGCGTTCACCACGTTCCCCAAGGAGGCCTGGCGCCATTCTGGCCCAACAATCCCAACGAGCGCCTCATCCACGAGGCCCGACGCCGCACCGACGTGGTCGAGACCTTTCCCGACCGAGCCTGCATCATCCGCCGCGTGGGCGCCGTCCTGACCGAACAACACGACGAAATGGGCCGAAGGCCGAAGCTACCTCGGCCCCGGTGTCCTGGTCCGTCCGCTCAGAAGGCCGTCACCACCAACGACGAGGGAGGTGCCAGCCGAAGTGCCCCTGCGAGGCATCACGGCTTTAACCACAACGACGCAGGATCACTCGCCGTACACCAGGTCAATGGACATGACTCCCCTGCGCCACCACCGTCTTGAGTCGAAGCATCGCCACTTTGCTTGCGACCGGCAACACAACGGCCAACAGACCTGCCGTCAACCGCCATGGTTTCCCATGTCGGATCTTCCTACGGTCGCACCAGAGCCGGGCGAAGGAGGTTCGCCGGCGCCGGAGATAGGAGAGGCCAACATGCCACTCGGCAAACCTGCCACGGCCGGGCACTCGCCGGGCTCCAGTCCCTGGCCCGGGAGGCGGACGTCTGGACGTCGGACCTCGACTCCAGAAACGGTTCCGCTCGCCTTGGCGGTCAGTCACCAAGGGGACGTGGCAAGCCTTATGAGTGAACCGCAGAACGACTACCGCCCAGGCGACCAGGCACCGTCCGGGCCGCCGAGCCGCGGATCGACCCTAGTGGCGGTCCGCCACCCGGGGTGTCGCGTTACATGTGCTTTCAACGGCGCGACAGAACGGCACCACGACAGGCTGGTAGCGATCGAGTATGACCAAGATGCGTTCCTGGAACTCATGGAGCTGGCGGTCACGTGGCCGGAGCTCGAATACTCCGAGACATCCACGATTCGTCCCGATCGCTGGATGACGTTCGTCGAGAGCCACCGCTGGGAGGACCCCGACCGTGTGCAGCGGATCTTTAGCCTCGCCACCGACGTCGTCATGGCGGCCAGCCGCCCGAGCAAGCATGGCGGCTGCGTCGGGGAGGTGGTTGCGCTGGATATGCGGCTTGAGATTGTCGGACAAAGTGGGGATCGCGGCGATCGGGGTGAGAGACGATGCCGAGCATGACGAGCAGCACCGGCACCCCGGAGACGAGCAGCCTGCCGCTCAGCGACACCGAGGCACACATCGAGCTCAACGAGGCGTACGCCGCCCACAACTACCACCCGCTCCGCGTGGTGCTGTCCGCCGGAGAGGGCGCCTGGGTGACCGACGTCGAGGGGCGTCGCTACCTCGACTGCCTGGCCGGCTACAGCGCACTGAACTTCGGCCACGCGCACCCGCGCCTCGTCGCGCGGGCGCAGGAGCAACTGGGTCGGCTCACGCTGACCTCGCGGGCCTTCTATGACGACCAGCTCGGCCCGTTCGCCCGGGACCTCGCACGGCTGACCGGCAAGGAGATGGTCCTGCCGATGAACTCGGGCGCCGAGGCCGTCGAGACCGCGATCAAGCTGGCTCGCAAGTGGGGCTACCTCGTCAAGGGCGTCGCGGAGAACCAGGCGACGATCGTGGCGATGGAGGGCAACTTCCACGGCCGGACCACAACCATCGTGTCGTTTTCCACCGACCCAACCGCAACCGCCCACTACGCGCCATACACCCCGGGCTTCCGAGTCGTTCCGTACGGCGACCTCGCCGCCCTCGAGGCCGCCATCGACGAGACCACGGTCGCCGTGCTGCTCGAACCCATCCAGGGCGAAGCCGGCGTGATCATCCCGCCGGACGGCTACCTCCAGCAGGTACGCACGCTGTGCAACTCCGTCGACGTCCTGATGATGGCCGACGAGATCCAGTCCGGCCTCGCCCGGACCGGGCGGACCTTCGCCTGCGACCACGAGGACGTCGTGCCCGACGTCTACGTCCTGGGCAAGGCTCTCGGCGGCGGCCTCTACCCGGTCTCGGCGATCACGGCGGACAGCGACGTGCTCGAAGTGATCACCCCCGGCTCCCATGGCTCGACCTTCGGCGGCAACCCTCTGGCCGCTGCGATCGGCCGCGAAGTGATCGCGATACTGCACACGGGTGAGTTCCAGGAGCGCGCCGAAACCCTCGGTGACCGGCTGGCCGCCGGCCTCGGATCGCTCGTCGGCCAGGGCGTCGACGCGGTGAGGGCCCGTGGGCTGTGGGCGGGCGTCGACGTCAGCCCTGAGCTGAGCACCGGCCGGCACGTCTGCGAGCAGCTTCTCGACCACGGCATCCTCGCCAAGGATGCGCACGGCCAGACCGTCCGTCTGGCCCCGCCTCTGGTCGCCTCCGAGGACGACATCGACCTCCTCGTCACCGCCTTCCAGACCATCTGCGCCGGCTGAGCCGTCACGAAGGTCTCCTCGAACCGAGCCCGGAGCCAGTGCCTGACCTCGCTGGTCGAGCATTCGCTTCTGACATGATCGCGCTCGCCGGGCTAGCTGCCTCGCCGGGCTGGGCATTCGGCGCGTGGTTCTGGACTTCACCGGCAAGCCCGCCGGGGCGGCCGCGTCGCACTCGAGCTCGACCTGCTCGGCGTCAAGCTGGACCACTCCCGGCCCCGACACCCGCAGACCTGCGGAAAAGGTGGAGAGGTTCCACCAGACCCAGAAGGAGTGGGCCATCGACGCCGAAACCAGCCAGCTCCTCCGCGACCTCACCCTGGACCCGGCCAAGGACTACCAGCCCCTCGACCGCCCCCCAGGCCCCGGCCCCAAACCGGCCTGAAAAGCAACGATGTCCAACGATGTCCCGAGACACCTGTCAACGGTGTCGCGGGACATCGCACATTGGTAGCTGGGGCAGGATTTGAACCTGCGACCCCTTGATCTCCTACGTTGCGCTCATGGTGTTTGTGGACGTGTACTCATTGCCGCTCTGACCTGCACGAACGTCGAATCGGTAGCTCCAAGGTTTGCTCGGGTTGGGCGTCGCAAGCGGCGTTCTGACCCAATACTTGGGGAATATCCGCGACACGACGCCCTGGCGATCGAGCTGGCGATCGAGTGATTCGAACCCCATGCCTTGTCATTGCGGCGGAAGGTCCCCACTCCTCGGAGGAGTTTCGACGAATCCACCAGCAACGCTGCTGGGCTGATCGCCGCCGTCGACGACGACTTGTCCTCCCCATGCTACGGCGTCGGCTCGGCCCGTCTTGGAGTTCCTAGCGACATATGTGGCCAATAGGTTGCGACCCGGGAGTGGCCGGCCGGGGGTGAACGGACGGCCGTCGTCTGCTCGGTCATTCCGGTTGGGCCCATCAGCAGCATTCGATTCGCGGAGCGACCGCATCGCAGCATTCGCGGGGCCCGAGTTCGGCGACGAACATGGACGAAACAACGAGGAACCCGCCGAGCCAGGCAGCCACCGAGAGTTGCTCGCCGCCAAGGACGACGGCGATCACAGCGGCGAACACCGGCTCCATCGTCATCACGACCGCCGCGGTGGTAGCGGAGAGAGCGCTTTGGGCCTAGGCCTAGACGGCGAATCCCAGGCACGTGGCCGCGAGCGCAACGTACAGAAGCGCCTGCCAGGCCGAAGCGGTGACGGGGACACCCACTTGACCGGTCAGCACCGACACGGCACCAGAGACGGTCGCTGCCACCCCCACCGACCAGGCAGTCAATCCGTAGGCGTTCGCCGATGTCGCCCACTCGCTGAGCCCGGCGATGTGGCCGGCAAAGCACGCTGCACCGCACAGGGTCACCAGGGCTCCGAGTGAGAAGGAACTGCCGCCACCCCCGGTCAGTAGTGCGAGGCCCAGCCCGCACAGCGCAACCGCGATCCAGCCCGCGGGGCCGACCCGAGCATGGAAGGCGGGGCGATGGGGCGTGGTCCGGGTGCGGGCCACTCCGGTCCCGGTGACCACCGCGGCGGGTTCCACACCCGGCCGACCCCGGGGTTCTAGTCCGGCCCCGGACGGCGCCGGGCTAGGAGGTTCGCCGCCGGGTGCGGGGTGGTACTAGCGCGGCCCAGATCATCTCCAGGCTCCGATCCAGCCAGTCGTCATCGACGCGGCCGTGGCGGACCAGCTCGCCCAGGTAGGCGCCCAGCAGCAGGCTCACCAGTCCGTCCGGGTCCACGTCCGGGCGCAGCAGCCCCGCGGCCACGTCCTCACGGATCCGGGCCACCAGCATCTCGTCGTAGGGACGCAGCGCGGCGCGGAACAACTCGGTGAACTCCGGGTCGGAGTCACCGACGATGGCCGCCAGCCCGCCGGGCCCGAGGACGTCGGCCATCTGCCGCCACGCCTGCCGCAGCGAGAACCGGACCTTGTCCCGGACCGTCCCCTCCGCCGGGAGCTGCGGGGCTCCGATCGCGTTGTGCAGCGCGGCGGTGAGCAGCTCCCGACGGTTGGCGTACCTGCGGTAGATGGAGGTCTTGGCGACCCCGGCCTTGTTGGCCACGGCCTCCACGGTCACGACGGAAGGCCCGCCGTCGTGCAGGAGCGCGAGCACCGCGCTCTCGAGACGCTGGTCGAGGTCGGCCTGACGCGGTCGCCCGGGCCGCGGCTTCTCGCCCTGCCCGGTCTCCCCCGGCCCGGGGAGTTCGGTCTCCTGCTTCGCCTGCCTGGTCTTCGGCACGGTGCCTCCTCGAGTCTCAGGAATAGAATACGCTACGCCGCTTGTTTTGTAACTGATGGCGAAAGGAGTTCATTTCCCGATGACCGAGTTCGACTACCAGATCATCTGGCTGATCGCCACGGCTGTCATGACCGTGACGGTCCTGGCCTTCGGCACCCTCAAGGCCGCCGACCTGCTGCCCAGCCGCACACGCAAGTCCGCCGCGGCGCCGGCGCCCACCAGCCGCGACGAGCGGCCCGCGACGAGCGGCCCGCGGCCCCCGACGAGCGTCCCGAGGACCACCGTCACCGACACCGACAGCACGCTGCTTGAGCTGGGAGGAGTTCCCCATCATGTCCGATCTGCAAGCCCTGATCCTGCTCCTGGTGACCACCGCCCTCACCGCCGGCGTCCTGGTCGTCGGGATCCGCGAGGCCTTGGGCCCAAGCCCAGGCGACGGCCGCGCGGCCCGAGGCGTTGCCCCAAGTTGGCGGCGCATCGCGCGGGCCACCTGGCCGGCTGCTTGGGGTGCGCCGCCGCAGCCCCTGGGTGAGCCCAGGCAGGGAACGCCTCCCCCGGGCGCGGCAACTGAGAGTCCGCCGGGCCCGACCCACGACCACGCGCCCCAGCCCGAAGGAGGCGTGTCCCGATGACCGACGTTGACGGCATGTCCGGGCTGCTCGCTCTCGGAGCCCTGGCGGCAAGCGTCATGACTGCCACGGTGCTGAGCGTCGGCGCGATGATGCGCACGAGCCTCGGCGCCCGTCCACGCGTCCTCCGCCGCCTGCCGATTGGGCAGCGAAAGCGCCGACCGCGTGAGGCAGTCCACGCCCGGAGCCCTCGCGTGGTGCCTGCCGCGGGCGCGCCAGGACCGACCGTGCGGCGTGACCCTCGGTCAGCTCGCGTTCCGGTGCAGCCAGCGAGTCCTTACACGCAAGTGGTCCGGTGCGCTGCGCGCCGACCCGCGGTCCCGCCCCCGATGACTGCATTGGCCTGAAATGGAGTCCTGATGAACACCTCCTCCGACGAAGCCCGCCCCACACCCAACGCAGCCCCGGGCCTGCCCGCTTACGCGTCGCAGCCGGAACCCGGGTCGCGGCCCAAGCGGCGCAAGCACCTGATCGACCCGGCCGCGCCGCGTCTCGTGGACAGCGCTGTCGCGGCGGAACGGAGCCTGACCCGGGTGCAGCGCTGGGTGGCCTCCAGCCTTGCGGTCACCACGATCCTGCACATGTCCGTCGGGCTGGTCCTGGCGGCCATGTTCGTTCCCGAGGACCGGCTCGACTCCCAGATCGGGCTGAATGTGATCGCCGCTGCCTTCGGTGTCATGGCGGTGGCCGCCGCTCTCGTGATCCGCGGCCGCAAGCTGCTTTCGCCGTGGCTGCTCCTGGGCATCCTGCCCGGCATCGCCGGCCTGTGGCTCACCCTCGGCTAGGTGCGGCAGCAGCATGCTCGTGGTCAGCAGTCCTGGCCACGGGTGAGCTCGTCCCAGTCGATCGTCGGATGGCCCAGGCGTTCGCCCGCGATGTAGGGCAGCGGGTTGCCGGGCGGTCGCGCGCCCGAGGCCAGCCACTGCGTGAAACCGCGCGCGTTGCGTTGCTCGAGTTCGTCGAGATACCGCTGCCGTTGCATGACGAGGGCAAGGACGCGGGCTGGTCTCGTCTGCCGCTGCAGCTCGATGTAGCTGGTCCGCCAGGCGTGGCACAGTTCCTCGACGGTGAGGTCGCCGAACTCCCTCAGGGGCGGCGGTCCCAGGTACTCCGGACTGGCGTAGGCGAGGGAGCGCATCACCGGGCCCATTGGGGCAGACGGCGGTGGGGGCCACGCTCTCAGCCATCGGCCGCAGATGGCCACGACGTAGGGCGAGGTTCCCAGGACGGGGAGGGCGAGCAGGAACACTCCGGTTCCCAGCAGCGCTGCGTACCCGACGAACGCGCAGGCCGTTGCACCTGCGATCAGCGCACCACTGCCGATGAGGCGTGCCTGCTCGCGAAGCGAACGTGCGTCTGGGTCAGGGATCAGGCAGAGCCGCACCACGCCGCCGACGGTGGCGAACGCCAGGAACAGGAACACGAAGGCCGCCGGGGCGAGGGTCAGCGCAGCGCCGGCTCCGATCAGGACGAGTGCGGCGGAGCAGACCCACCATAGGGCTCGGTACGCCGTCATCATCGGGGCTCGCTGCTCCCGATCCGAGCCAGCGCGCGGGCGAACGAGCCTTGTACCTGTGCGGCGGCTTTGTCCTCGAGCGCCAAGCCGATGACGTCCAGGTCGATTCCCAGGTGGGCGAGATCCGCCAGGACGGCGTCGGCGCGCTGCGTCTTCGCGGGTAGGGTGCTGACCGGGGCTGGGTTCCCGTCGAGGGCCGCAATTCCGGCCTTCGACAGTGCATGCACGGTGTTGGGCAGGACCAGCTCCCGGACATACCTGCGCACTTGCGGCGAGGTGACGTCGGTCCCGGCGGTTGAGAAGGCCAGGCGCTGAGGTCGTGCGCCGAGGTCGGCGAGGCGCCGCCACCGGGAGGTGGAGAAGCAGTCGGTGAACAGTCGGTGAGCGAGGGTCGCTTGAGCGACACCAGCGGCGCCGAGCAGCCCCGCTGCGCGACTGTCCGTCGAAACGGCGAGCCGGCTGTCCACCGATGTGTCCACGAGTGCCACGGCGAACGTGGCCACGCCGTAGACGTTCGCCGGGTTGCCGCCACGAGCGACGAATGCCTCCATCCCGGCGACGTACGCCTCGAGGACTGTTCGGTAGCGCCGCAGAGAGCAGATCGACGTGGCGTTGACGCTTCGGCCCGCGGTGACCAGCGCCTGAATCGCCGGCACGCCTTGCGCAGTCGCCCGGATCCCGACGATGAAGTTTGGCCGGTCGATCCGGTGGTGCAGACGATGCGCTGCGGCGACGGCGGTCCGCGTGCTGGCCACGAAAGGCGGAGCCACGTCGAGGGATACGAGTCCGTCGGGTTCCGGCGAGCCCTCGAATGTCGGGCCCAGCACCGCGCACGCTGCCTGAACGTCGGCGGCTGCCACCTCGCGGTAGACCTGGGCGGCACTGCAGCCGGTCGAGGTCAACCAGGACAGCTGCTCGCGGTACCGCGCGGAGCTCCCGAGCCTACGCGCGAAGACGGCGGGGCTCGCGCACAGGCCCCGAACCCCTGCGGCCACGTGGCGGGCCAACGACCCGTCCTCCAGGTCCTCGCGCACCAGGGCGTCGCGCCAGGGACTTTGCGCGGACTCGCGATACAGCCGCGACAACCCGCCGAGCCCGAGCCCGGCGGGCGTGCCCCGGGGCGCAGCGAGGCGGGGGTCCCCGGAGCGTGGCGGAGGAGGGGGCGCGAGAGGCCACGGGGCGGGCCAGCCCCACCGTGGCTCGACGGTTCTAGGGCCGCCGGACACGCCGCCGGCATCTCGCGGTCGGGTCGTGGTCACCGAACTCGCCCCTTCCCTTGGATCGGCATCCCCGGTCCAGGACTCGCGTACCTGCTGCCAGTCGCGGGACGAGGTGAAGGCCGTCGCTGCCGCCTCTGTCCGACCCCCGACCGTCGTGCGGGGATGCATGGCCTGAGCCGAAGATGGTTGCTCTGATCCAACGGTCTCTCGAAGGTCGCGTCCGAGTCGCCGTCACAGTTCGGTCGAGTTCGATGTTCTTTGTTGCCGAGAGTCGGCAATCGCCGGTGACTGTCCAAGGCGCCTGCCGACGCGAGGGCGACCGACGGATGCCGTACGGGCACCAGCGTCACGACCCCAAGCCAGCACCGCTGCTCGCGTAGGATGGGATGCACCTTCTTGCCGGTCCCCGGCAGATGGCGCCCACGGTCACGCGCCCGTCCGGGACGGTCTGAGAAGGATGTACAGCAACCGCGAACCCGGCGAGGACCCCGAAGTCTTCTACTACCTCACCCCTTACAACGAGCCGGTCCTGCAGCCCCCAGAACCCCCGACCGCCGACGTCGCGGGAATCTTGGCCGGGATGCACCGCTAGTCCGAAGCCCAGCCGGGGCCGGAGCCTCGAGCGCAGATCCTGGCCTCAGGTATCGCCGTCCAGTGTGCGCTGAAGGCACACAGCATGCTGGAGGCCCACTGGGGCGTGCATGCCGACGTCTGGTCGGTGACCTCGTGGACCGAGCTCCGCCGGGAAGCGCTCGCCGTCGACGCCTGGAACCACCGCCACCCCGACGAACCGCAAAGGACCGCGCACGTCGCAACCCGGCTGGACCCGGACAACGGTCCGGTCGTGGCGGTGTCGGACTGGATGCGAGCGGTGCCGGACCAGATCGCCCCCTTCGTTCACGCAGACTGGTCGTCCCTGGGTACCGACGGCTTCGGGCCCTCCGACACCCGCACAGCCCTGCGTCAATACTTCAGAGTCGACCCGCCCGCCATCGTCGTGCGCGTCCTCGAGTGCCTCGCCCAGCACCGGACGGTCGACCAATCGTGCCCCACCGAAGCCCGCAACCGTTACACCTCACTTCAGGGAGGCCGCCAGTGGCTGTGACACGGCGACAGCAGACACTGACGACCACCCTCGTGGTCCGAACAGACCTTGAGCCTGCGTGAGGGCGACGCCGACCTTCGCATCGCCGCCCAGATGGTGCCGGGCCCGGAGCCGGTGGTCTTCCTCCACGGCTTCGGCTCCACGAAGGAGGAGTACGCCGACTTCACCAGGCTCCCCGGTCTGGCCGGCCGCGGCTTTCTCGCCCGTGACGCGCCCGGCTTCGGCGCCCCCACCAGCAGTCGTCTCGACCTTGTCTCCGTCCCGTTCTTGGTCGACGTCGCCGTCGCCGTCCTCGAGCAGCTCGCTATCGACCGCTTTCACGTCGTGGGTCACTCGATGGGTGGTCTCACCGCGTTGCTGCTCTCCGGCCGCATCCCGGACCGCGTGCTCAGCTTCAACGACATCGAAGGCAACCTGACAGCAGAGGACTGCTTCCTCAGCCGCGAGATCGTCACCCACCACTCGGACGACCCCGTGACCTTCCTGACCGACTTTGCCGCCCGCACCCTGGCAGCAGATGAGTTCTCCAGTGCCCTGTACAGCTCTCGAGTGCTGACCACCGTCGACCCCCACGCCGTACGTCCGGTGTTCGAGTCGTTGGTAGACCTGTCCGACAACGGATGCCTCCTCCACCGCTTCGTCGGCCTGCCGATGCCCAGGATTTTCATGTACGGGGAGCAGAACGCGCATGTGTACTACCTGCCCGAGCGGCGGCGACGCAGCGTGACGGTGGTCGAGGTCGAGCACAGCGGCCACTGGCCGATGTATTCCAACCCGCCCGCGATGTGGACCGCGCTCCGCAAGTTCCTCGACGAGTCGCAAGCGCCCGGAGAAGGAGTGCCGATGGTTGGAGGGCGAGCAGAGCACCGCACCGAACACTCCCGACCGGCGGCGTCACCGCGCTGAGGAGGAAGCTGGCCGGCGACCCGAGAAGGTGCCCTACGGCGGCCGTCTCGACGCTCCGCCCGAATCACCATGCGCCTGGTGCGTGATCGAGATCGTGGCCCGCGCACCGCTGTCGCTCTCGCGCCCGCTACGGCGCCCCACTGGTTGCCGGCTGGTCGGGCGGGCATCATCGCGAAACCCGTCACGATGGGCGACTCCTACGACGTCGCTCTGCGCGACTTCGGCCTCCTCGTTGCAGCACTCGCATTCGCCACGCTCGCCTTCGACCGCCGCCGGGTCCAACGAGACTCGCCACCTACCGCGACAGTCGGTGAGGCCCTGCCCCTCGTCCGTCGACGAGCAGGGCTACGCGATCGTTCGCGCGCGGCGACCGATCCCCGCCCTGAGACCGAGGCCGCGACACCGGCATCCCGCTGGCTCACGGGACGACATCCTTGGGACCCGCCGGGCCGTGGGCTATGGTCCGGGCATGACGGTCCCGCTGGCAGCACTGCACTCGGCTCCGGCCGAGTCCTGCCACGTGCCCTCACACGTGCCGTCCGGCGCGGCCCTGCTTGCCCTTCGCCTCAGCGAAGAGGCCCGCGGCATCAAGGGGCTCGACGTCCTGCGTCGCAGCGTCGACCGGGCCCCGCCGACCCAGTCCTGACCTCGCATCCCCCGGTGACGCCCGTGTGGCGTCGCCTCTCCTTCGCGTACGCCCCGACTCGACCCCCGAAGGGTCGCTGAGCGTCGCGATGCGCACAAAGGACTGAGCATGACCGCACACACCCACCCCGTCGCACCCCAGAAGCACCACACCTCGTCTGCAGGCGCCAGCCACAACCGATCGGCCGGAACGACCCGAGACCGTTCCCCTGCCGCGGGATCCTCCGCGACCCTCATCGAGCTACCCGACCCGGCCGGGGTCCCGTTCACCGACCCGGTCGAAGTCGACGCGTACCTCAGCCAGCTCGAGGCCGTCAGGCAGCGCCAGCTCGACACGCTGCCCTCGACGAGCCATCTCGACCAGGTCGCCGCCACCTACCGGGCCACCGTCGAGCGGATCCTGCACGAGGTCCGCGCCGCCCGCGATCGGGTGGCGGCCGGGCGCTACGGCATCTGCACCCGCTGCGACACCGAGATCCCGCTCCCGCGGCTCGAGCTGCGGCCCTGGGCGGCGATGTGCGCCCGCTGCGCCGCCCACTGACCCGCCCCAGCACTCACCCGAAGGTCGAACTCATGTCTCAGCGCGTCGCCGTCATCGGAGCCGGCATGGTCGGGCTCTCCACCGCCTGGTTCCTGCAACGAGAAGGCTTCAGTGTCACCGTCTACGACCGCCGCCACGTCGCGGCCGGGTCCTCCTGGGGCAACGCCGGCTGGCTCACCCCCGCCCTGACCGCCCCGCTGCCCGAACCCGCGGTGCTCCGCTACGGGGTGAAGGCGGTGCTCAGCCCCTCCTCGCCGGTCTACGTCCCCCTGCGCCCCGAGCCCCGGTTGCTGCGGTTCCTCACCGGGTTCGCCCGCCACAGCACCGCCCGCCACTGGGGGCTCGGGATGCGGGCGTACGCGCCGCTGAACCGGCTCGCGCTCGACGCGTTCGACGAGCTCACCGACGCACACGTCGACGAGCACACCCACCCAGCCGACCCGTTCCTGGCGTGCTTCCGGACACCGCAGGAGCGGGCGGCGCTGCTCGAGGAGCTCGAGCAGATCCAGGCCGCCGGCTTGGACGTCAAGTACGACGTCCTCACCGGCTACGAGGCCCGCGCCGCAGAACCGACCCTGTCCCCCGCAATCGGTTCCGCGGTGCGGCTGCACGACCAGCGCTACCTCAACCCACCGGTGTTCCTAAGCGCTCTCGCCACCGCGGTACGCGAGCGCGGCGGGCATATCGTCGAAGGCGCCAACATCGCCGACGTCGAGCACCATCGTGACGGAGTACGCGTCGCCGCCCACAACGTGACGACCGGCGCCTGGGAGACCCTCGGCCGTTTCGACGCCGTGGTGCTCGCCAACGGCGCCTGGCTGTCCAGCCTGGCCCGCAACGTCGGTGTCCGCCAACCGGTGCAGGCCGGCCGCGGCTACTCCTTCAGCGTCGCTTGCGACCGGGTTCCTGCCGGTCCGGTGTACTTCCCGGCCCAGCGGGTGGCCTGCACCCCGCTCACAACAACTGCCGGCGCGCGGCTCCGAGTCGCCGGCATGATGGAGTTCCGGGCGCCAGACGCGGCCCTCGACCGCCGCCGCATCACCGCGATCGTGGAGGCCGCCCGCCCGTTGTTCACCGGCGTCGACCTCGACCGCCGCCACGACGAATGGGTCGGCTCCCGCCCCTGCACCGCCGACGGGCTTCCCCTGATCGGCGCGACGAACGCACCGGGCGTGTTTGTCGCGGGCGGTCACGGCATGTGGGGAGTCGCGCTTGGCCCGCTCACCGGGAAGCTGCTCGCGCAGCGCATCGCGACTGGCACCACCCCCGCCGAACTCGTGCCGTTCGACCCTCTGCGGTGAACCGGGACCCGCACGACGGGACCTCAGTCGACCGCATCCACCCGACGAAAGGGCTTGACCATGCGCACGGCACCGCCACACCTTCTCTCTCCCGTTCGCCCCGACAATCGGCCGCCCACGCGCAACGACAGCGCTCGGGCGCGTCACGAACGCCGAACCCGATGTGCCTACCGCGCAACGGCCGCGCTGTGCGCCACCCTCCTCCCGATCGCGGCGGTCGTGGGCGCCTCGCTCGAGAACGCCAGCGCAGTCACCCGGGTGGCGGTCGCCTGGGCCATCGCCTCGTTGGCCGCAGTCGCGGTGTGTGCGTACGCGACGGCTGCCGGCGCACAGTCTCGGGCCCCACGACCAGTGCGCCTGCCGCATTCCGGCCGCGTTGGCAAGGAGCACTCGCGATGGGCTGCGCCACGCCCCTGACGGACCGCCTCTCCGAGCTGCGCAAGGAGCTCGACGGTCGGCTTCGGTGGGGACAGGGGGCCGCCGTGCCGTCGGTTTCGTTGTCCTTTCACTTAGCAACGGGTCGCGTAGCGTATCTGTTCCATTTCGGGATAGTGAGACAGGTCTCCCCGCATCCGGGCAGAAATGGGATCAAAAACGCTACGTAACTCGTTTCCTAAGTAACAGCGAAAGGAGCTGCAAGATGTCCGACCTCGGCTACATGATCTGGTTCCTCGCGACCGGCCTCATGGTCATCGTCGTGCTGGTCGTCGGCACTATGAAGGCCGCCGACCTCTTCCCCGGCCGCGACGAGAAGACCGACGGCGCCGAGCCCGAGCCCGTCCCCCACCCCGCCCGAACCGACGAGGCCAGGGACGAGGCCAGGGACGAGGCCAGTGGCGAGGACTCAACGACCCCCACCGCACTCAGCACCTCGACCCCGCACGAACCGCCACCAGGGCCTCGGCCCTGACCGGAGTCCCCCGGTCGTGAGCGCGCGCAATCGCGAGCAGCGTGGTCGCGTCACAACGGCCCTCGGCTTCGAGGCCGATCTCCCCCGCATCCGGCGACCGCGCCATCGACGAGACACCACAACGGAAGGAAGACCCATGACAACTCGACTCGACACTCGCCCCGACATCCACCGAGTCGAAGCTGACCTGCAAGACACGCTGGTCGAGCTCACCGACCTGGCAATGCAGGCCAAGCAGGCGCACTGGAACGTGACCGGCCCCCGGTTCCTGCCGCTGCACGCACAGCTGGACAAGCTCGCGACCGGGCTCAGGACCGCCGCAGACGAGGTGGCCGAACGGGCCGCGGCCCTCGGCTACGCGCCCGACGGCCGATCGGACACGGTCGCCAGGGAGAGTCCACTGCTCGTGATACCAGCAGGCGCGCTGACCGACCAAGGGGTCGTGAAGATCATGGTGCGAGCGCTCGACGTCGTGGCGAAGCGCGTGAGCATGCGTGTGCAGCACCTCGAGCAGCTGGACCCGGTCAGTCAGGACCTCCTCATCACCGTGGCCCACGACTTGGAGAAGCAGCGATGGCTCTTCGACGCACAGCAGTCCTGACCCGCCGGCCCCACCACCCTGAGCCGCGCCCGGGTCCGCGCCCGGAGGCCGCGACGCGGCCGGCGGGGGTCTCTCAACCCAGGCCGACCCCAGAGCCGCCCCCGGAGCCCACCCGCGAGACGACAGATGAGAAGACCGGGGAACCATCGGCCTTGGACCTCCCAGAGGTCTGGGGCCACGGATCCTTCCCGGCCAGCGACCCGCCCGCGAACTGGTAACCAGGGAATCGTTCCGTCACGACTGGAACCGGCCGCGAGGCCGCCGATGCTCACCGGGTGGCCTCGCGACCGCCGGCGCCACATCCTGGCGCGGCGTCACCTGCCGAGCCAGGCGAGCGCGCGGCCACCACGAGCGCTTTGGTACCGGTGTCCAGCGTGAGCTGGATGACCGGCCATAACGTGGCGCAATGGTTCACGGGAATGTCCTCGGCGACCCGCCGCGCCCGCTCGGCCGCGAAACGTAAGCCCTTGCCGCAACGCCGGTACGACGCGGGGCCTTGGGGCCCGAAACCCGCAGGATGTGCTCGAACTGGGCGGCCCGGCCCCCATCGGACGCGGGCCACCCACCGCCGAGAAGGCGCTCCGGGCGCTTCGCTTCGGAGCGCGAAACACCGCACTTCATCGAAACGTGGAAGGCGAAGACAATATCCGAGGCGACACGACACCACGTCCTCGCCCCTTCGTAGGGCGCGGTCGAGGCGTGTCAGGCATACGCCCCACTCGAAAGCCCTCGCTACTGTAGAGGTCTACACTTATACACGAGCCGACCCCCGCGCCCAGCGCAGAATTGGCTCCCAGTCAGCCATCGGCATACGGTCGCGGCAACGGTTCGACAGCATCGCCCACGACGCGGGCACATCCCCCGCCAGGAACGCGTCCGAGTACGCCTGCACCTCCCGCCGCAGCGCGAGAAGGCGTCGCGCCGCTCCCAAGCCCGCTGGCGGTCGACCGGAGACTGGGGCCCACTTCAGGCGGCAGATAGCGGCCCTCCCGGCGGCGACCCGCACCCTGCTCTTGGTCATGGCCGCGCAGCAGCCCGACACGCATCTCCTCGAACCGTGGGCCAGCGCGACTTCGACAAGGCGCAACGCCTGGCCCTAGGCCGACCTAGAAAACAGGCACAATCTAGGTGGATCTAGGACCGTGCCCGGCTTCCGAACAAGTCTCGCGGCGATTGATCCCCCGCTCTCATACGCTTTCAGGGGAAGGGCGCTCCCGAGACATCCGCTGATCTCGGCGCGAACAGCGGCAGGGGTGCGACTCCGCCTGGACGCGCCCGGTCGACCAACCAACATCTGCTGCCATCAGCGGTCGGATCGAGTCGAGCAGCTACTTCACCCCCCGCACTCGAACAAGCACGACAACCGCTGAGCTTGACCTCCCACGGCTCGTCCCGCAGCGGCCGGGGATGCGTTCGTTACAAGCGTGGTACAAATGGTTGAAAATCAACGACGTTTGCGCAGGTCAGCATGGGTCAGTCAGTCACAACTACGACATCTGAGTTCGCATAGATGTACCTGCGGCCCAAGCCGCGCAGAGAGTGAAGAAACGGCCCCTGACCAGCGAAGACACCGTTCAACGTCGTCCACGGTCAGGGGTCGTTCTTCGTGTGATCTGACTCCACGTGCGGCTCGAGCGCGGCCCCGGCCAGCCAGCCGAAAATCAGATGCAGCACTAGAGATCAACTCACGCCTATTGCGATGGGCGACCGCTCGCCGATGTGCGTCAGGCCCTGGAGCTCGGGCTCGTTCCCGCGTCGTGCCTCCGGCACTGACGTCAAGGAAACGATCGAGCTCGGGAGGCCATCGCGCCAAATGCTCCTGGGCGTCCAGGAGACGAAGCGGCTCCTCTCATCGTGTGGGTCAACGAAGGCACCTAGCTGGCTCCGTCGCCGGCTGCCACCTTGGCCGCAAGCTGCGCACGATTCTTGACCTCGAGCTTCGACAGGATGCTCGAGACATGGCGCTCCACCGTCTTGCGTGACAGGAACAGGGCGCTGGCGACATCCGGGTTGCTGGCACCGCCCGCGATGAGGTTCGCGACCTCGCGCTCACGATCGCTCAGGACGGAGAGATCACCGGTGGTCTTCGCCCGCGCTCCGCGTCGCCAAGTGCGGATGCCGAGCTGGCGCAGGAGCTGGTCGACATGCCCGCGCTCCGTTGTGGCCCCGCTCGCCTCGGCGATCGCAGCCGCGTCCCGCAGGATCATCTCCGCTCCTGACGTGTCACCCTCGCCCGCTTTCACGAGCGCGAGAGACGTGCGCGCCCAGATCGATTCGATGCCCATCCCCAGCTTGTCCGCTTCGTCGATGGCGTCCTGAAGCAAGGCGCGATCCCCTCGCCCCGCTGCGGCAAGGGCCGATCGGGCCCGCAGATGGTCCCACTCCTGAAGGTCCCCGCGCGGCGGCGACAGATCCGCCTCCTCGAACCATCGCACAGCCTCGTCGACGTATCCGACGCGGGCCAGCGACTCAGTGGCAGCTCTGATGAAGTCGAGGCTGCAGCGGGCGCACCGAGCGTCCTCCATGTCGTGCCGGCCGCGGGCGATCCGCTCGTGCACCTCGTCGGCGCTCGCGGCCCCGTCGAGCCGTGACCGCCAACGAGCGATGGCAAGGTGAAGGGGGATGCGGTGATGCGGATCCCGTTCGTCCTCGCACATTGCCCGAAGGCCGGCGAGGCCGGCTTGGTGGTCGCCGGCGGAGATCGTGCTGACAAGTCGCCACATCCGCGCGCCCAGGGCCGGACGAGAGAATTCGCCGATGCGCTCCGCGAGGGCCTCACATTCGTCGGCCACCTCCTGAGCCTCGATGAGGCGGCCGGCGTCGTACCTCGTGTGTGCGAGCCATGCCCCGATGTCCAGAGCGATCCCCGGAAGGGACGCTCGGCGCGCCTCCAGCCACGCCGGTCCGAGCTGATCCTCGGCTTCGGCGAAGCGGGCCAGAAGTGTGAGGGCCGAGCCCCGCCGAAGGCTCGCCTGCAGCCATGCCTCGATGCCGGCTCCGGCGGAAATCCGTGCCATCTCATCTGTCAGGGGAAGGATGGCCTCCGGATCGTTCGCCTGCATGGCGTCCACGCAGGCGAGCACGAGGGTGCGTTCGTAGGCGCTTTGGAGGCGTGGCTCGAGCGTCTCCTCCGAACGGATCGCAGCGGCCAGGGCACGCGCGCTCTCGAGAGCGGCGATCGTGAGCTGCCCTGCTTCCTGCGGGCGGTTCTCGCGCCAGCGTGTGATCGCCGCGTCCGTGGCCTGGAGCTCGAGGTGAAGTATCGGATCGTCGCTGCCCGCGCGGCGCGCGCGCTCGAGGTGAGTGCGCGCGTCCTCGGTCCGCTCGAGCTGCTGCGCCGACTCCGAGGCACCCAGCCAGGCGCGCGCTCGATCACTCGGCGTAACCTGTCGGTCCGCGATGCGCGCCCATCGTTCCATCGCAAGCCCGTGCTGACCCAGTTCAGCGGCTAGCGACGCGAGCTCGGCTTGCAGCTCGAGCTCCTGTGACGCGCCAGCCGGCACCGAGTCGATGAGGGACACGATCGACCGCAGCCCCACGATGCCGACCAGTCGACGCATCGGCGACCGCAGGATCCGGAGGGTCAGCGCCAGGTGGTCGAGCCCTGCTCGGTTCCTGGCTTCCGAAGCCCTCAGCAACAGCGTGACGTTGTCGCCGGCGATGTTCTCCAGCCGTGTCGCAACCCGTGACTGGATCTCGCGTCGTCGTTCGTCCGGGAGCTGGGTGTCGACGGCTGCTCTGACGAGGTCGTGGACGATGCGGAACGCGCCCCCCTCCTCGAGCAGCAGTCCGGCTGCCATCAGCTCGGCCGCGGCAGCCGTGAGCCGATCCTCCGGCCATCCTCGGATCGCGATGAGATCCTCGCGGGCCGCCTGCCGTCCCAGCACGGTGATCGTCTCCAGGAGCACCGCTGCGTCGGTGCCCGCCGCCGAGAGACGGTCGGCGACGATGGGCGCGACCTCGGCTTCGTCGTTCCGGGCTGCGGCCAGCAGCCCGGTCCAGAAGGGGGAACCGCCGGACCGGTCGGCCACCGCCGCGGCGTCGCGAGGATCCAGGGCTGGGTTCACGGCGCGCGCCAGTGCGATCGTCGAGCGCTGGTCGAGTGGTCCGAGCTTCACCCGCGTCAGCCTGTCGCCGAGCAGACGGTCCAGGGACGAGGCCAGCGCGCCGAGGGCGAGGGAACGTCGACCAGCGACGACGAGCGCCAGTGGATCGCCGTCGGCCTCGGCCCCGCGCACCAGGTAGTGCATCAGCGCCGTGGATCGCTCGTCCGACCACTGGAAGTCATCGATCGCGATGACGAGCGAGTCGTGGACACCGGCCGCGCGGTGGGCCGCTTCGAAGACGGAGGTCCAGTCGGGGGGCGGGCCGCCGGGCTCCGGCGCGAGGATCGGGTCCAGGATCTGCCCGGCCGCGGGCGAGGAGCGCGCCAGTGCGCGAGTCAGGTCGTGGCCGAGGGAGAAGGGCAGGCGCATCTCCGGCTCATACGCAGACACCGCAACCCGATCGACCCGGATGTTTCTCAAGGCCTCGTCGACCAGCCTGGTCTTGCCGACGCCAGGTTCACCGTCCACGAGGACTGCGGTCAGACGCCGTACGCCGGGAGCCCAGGCAACCGCAGCGCGGACCAGCTCGAGCTCATGTGTGCGCCCGAAGAACCCGGTCACTCCCCTGATTTTACAGGCAGGTCCGATCCGAGGGAGTTCCCTCATGATGACGCCCCGACGGCTTCCTATCTTGATAGCCATGGATGCGGTAGCCGCATCGATCGGGCGTAGATCTGAAGGAGGAGCCATGCGAGGATTCCACTGCGTAGATCCGTCTCACGACAGGATCGAGTTCACCGGCGCTGATGACGACGAGCTGTTCCGCGACATCAAGGCGCACACCACCCAGGCCCACCCACAACTCACTGACAGCCAGATCAGGGAGATGATCGCGGGCGCGGCCTGGTGGAAGGAAGTGGCAACGGCTGGCGTCAACGCTGGATCGTCGCCGTCGGCCTACGACAGGTAGCGCGACCGGCGTCTGAGCTCCACGTCGCACACGGGGACGAGACGCCCTGGAAACGCAGGCCAGCCGAGTGGAAACCCGGGGCTGACCTGCGTTTCCACGTAGTCGGCAAAGCCACAACGGAGCATTCACGAGGCTGATCCTGCCCCCTGCCGAGCTCGCTCCTTGGCGCCGCTTCTTGGCCCGGCAGGCGGTGCACGAGGTGCACCGTGGGTGATCCCGACCTACGTCCACCGCGTCATCGAGTACGGCGACATCCGCAGACGCGATGAGTTCACGGCTCCCCGGTTACCCCCTCGACAGGGGTGGCGCGCCAGCGGCGGTCCGCGGCCCCGATGCGGCCCGAGGCGCCTCACGTCATGTGTTTGTCCAGTTCAGGCCCATGTGCGGCCAGAACTACGACATCTGAGTTCGCATAGATGTACCTGCGGCCCAAGCCGCGCAGAGGGTGAAGAAACGGCCCCTGACCAGCGAAGACACCGTTCAACGTCTTCCACGGTCAGGGGTCGTTCTTCGTTTGGTCTGACTCCACGTGCGGCCCCAGCGCGGCCCAGACGGCGGCTTGGAAAATCAGATGTGGCACATCTGAGTCGTACCTGGTCCGTCGGCACTGCCCGCGAAACACTTGGCTTGAGCAGCTACCGCCAGACGAGCAGACCTCAGGTCGTGGGCTCACGCGTCTGCGCGAGCGCCGTGGGTACATGTGCACCATGAAGCCCCTACATGTCGGTCTCGTGGCTGACCCGGCCTCGCCCACCCAGATGGCGCACCGGATCAAGGACCTCGACCCACCGAAGGGCGAGCATCACGGCGCCTGGGACATCCAGGTAGTCAGCGAGCCGTTCACCACCGGTTCCGAGGATGTCGACGCCGCGTTGGCGCGTCTGGGCGACCAGGCTCACCACCATGAGTGGGACCTCGTGGTCGGGCTTACCGAGCTTCCCATTCGCGACGACGACGGTCGGTATCTCCTCATCGAAGCTGACCCCCAACAGCGGACAGCCGTGCTGTCACTGCCTGCGCTCGGCGGACTGCGGATGCACGCACGCACTCGCCGCGCAGTGCGCACGCTCGTCGGCGGCATGGCCGACCCTGCCTCCGAGGACGAGCACCGAGTCCCACTCCCCCGCCTCGGAGGCCGCTGGCGACTGCTTGCGGGGATGGTCCTCGCCAACCGACCATGGCTCCTCGTGCCCGGACTCAAGTCCGCACTCGTCGCGGCACTGGCAACCGGAGCCATCGCCACCATCAACTCCACGGTCTGGCTACTGGCAGGGTCCTTGTCCTCGTGGCGCCTTCTGGTCGCGACGATCGCCTCCGTCGTGTCGTCGTCGCCTGGCTCGTCATCGACGGCGACCTGTGGGACCACCCCTACGACAGCTCCCCCGAGGCTCGGGAGAGATCGCGCCTCTACAACATCTCGACCTTGGTGACTCTCACCGCTGGTGTGCTCATCTGCTACCTGGCGCTCTACGTCGTGAACCTGGTCTGGGCGTTGTTCGTCCTCGACCCCGCCGTGATGGGCGGCTACCTCCAGACCTCCCTCGGCTATGGCGATCTTTTCGTGCTCGCCTGGTTCGTGGCGTCGGCGGCGACCGTCGGCGGGGGCCTCGGCAGCGGCCTGGAATCGGACGAGGCGATCCGCGCGGCCGCGTACTCAAAGAGCGAGGAGGAGCGTCGCCACCGTCTCGCGCGGCAACGAAACTCGGACCGGGGTCGGTCAGACCGTCGGTGAGCGTAGCGATCGCGAGAAGGGAGCCGTCTCTTGCTTCACGCAGCGCGTTGATCCGACACTCGCACCATGACGCACGAAGGTCGACACCATCGGCGCAGCCCGGCCGCTTCCCCATGAGCACGAATGAGGTGACGATCGGAATCGTCTCGGCTCCGGGGTCGGCCACCGAGATTGCATCGATGCTCGCCGACGACCTGCACGCCGAGCTGAGTTACCACTTACCCACCGTCCAGTGGCGAGTATCCACCGTGGTTGACGCCCTCGTGTATCCACCTTCCGACGACGCAGCCATCGTCGCCGCGGCACGGGACCGGCTCTTGACGGAAGAATGGGATCTGGTCGTCTGTCTCACCGATTTGCCGCTGAAGGCTCACCGGCGACCGGTGGTGGCTCACGCGAGTCCTCTGCACGGCGTGGCTGTCGTGTGTCTACCGGCGCTCGGCGCCATCGGACTGCGTAGACGCACCCGTGACACGGTCGTCGGGCTCGTGCGCACCTTGCTGGGGGACACGGCGGACCACGCCCTCTCGGGCCGTGCCGCTGGTCTCGGGCGCCGCGCCAGCGAGCTCGGAAGGAGCCAGCAGCCGGGCAGGGACGGCAGCGTGATGTTCACCGCGAGAGTCCTCAGTGGGAACCTGCGACTACTGATCGGGATGATCCGGGCCAACCAGCCGTGGCGACTTGCGATCGGACTCTCGAGAGCGCTGACGGCCGCTCTGGCAACGGCGGTGTTGGCCCTCGTCACCCCCGACATCTGGCAGCTGAGCGCCTCGCTCGGCTGGATCCGACTCTCGGCGATCGCGATGGGGTCTCTCGCCGGGATCACGGTCGCGTTGATCGCGGGCGCCGGTCTGTGGGAGCACACGTCGCATCCGGTCGGTCGCAAGCAGGTAACCCTCTTCAACCTGGCTACCGCGGCAACGGTCGTCCTGGGTGTGCTCTTCCTCTACGTCGCACTGCTCCTGCTCGCACTCGTGACCTCACCGGTCCTGGTGCCTGGACAGCTGCTCGAGGAGGGGATCGGGCATGCCGTGCGAATTGGCGACTACCTGAAGCTGGCGTGGCTCACCAGCTCTCTCGCAACACTGGGCGGCGCTCTCGGGGCGGGTCTGGAGAGCGACGACGTGGTCCGGGCCGCCGCCTACACGTACCGACAGGAATCGCGTCAGGACGTGCGGAAGGGGCGACCGGGGACCGCACCTGGTTCCCGGGAGTGAGCTCGATCCGTCGGTCATCGTTCCTAGCTGCCGTCATCCTTGCCATTGGGCTCGCCTTGCGCGTCGTCGCCCGTCTCTTGTCGGCGCGGCAGGACGGTCAGGACCATGCCGATGTAGATGCGGAACTCGGCCATGAAGGCGCGGAGGAACTCTCTGGTGGAGTCGTTGGTGACCTCGCCGTCGTCCTGGAAGACATCTGGGGAGTACTGGATGTAGGCCTCGGGTGAGGTCATCTGGCGAGCGTTGCAGAAGCTGAGCACACCGCGCAGGCTTTGTTGACCCATGGCGGTGCCGATCTGGCCGATGGAGGCTCCGATCACTGCGGCGGGGATGTGGTCGAAGGAGTTTCGTCCCCAGGGTCGGGACGCCCAGTCGATCGCGTTCTTCAACGCTCCGGGGATGGAACGGTTGTACTCGGGGGTGACGAAGAGTATGGCGTCGACGGCAGCGATCGACTCCTTGAGCGCTCGGGCTTCAGGCGGGTAGTCGTCGTCGAAGTCCGGGCTGTACAGCGGCAGGTTGCCAATGGGAATCTCGCTGAACTCCAGGTCGTCCGGGGCCACCCGGATGAGGGCCTTGGACAGGATGCGGTTGATCGACGTCGACGACAGGCTTCCGACGAAGTAGCCGACCTTGTAGGTGGTCATGTAGTCCTCCTGGTTTCGTGGCTTCGTGGCGGGCGCCGACCCCTCACCGACGTCCCTCGGCTTCCAGGAACTGGTGGACGTGGCGAATCGCGACCGAGCCCTCGCCGACGGCGGAGGCGACGCGCTTGACCGAGCCACTGCGTACGTCGCCCACGGCGAACACGCCCTGGCGGCGGGTCTCGAACACGCCGTCGGAGCCGTCGGCCGCGGGCCCGGTGAGGATGAACCCCTTCGCGTCCAGCGGGATCTCTCCCTGGAGCCAGCTGGTGTGGGGGGCCGCACCGATCATCACGAACAGGGCTGTCGTCGCGACGCGGTGCTCCTCGTCCGACTGGAGGTGGTGCACCAGCACCTCTTGGAGTGCTTCCTCCCCGATGAGCTCGCACACCTCGCTGTGGCGCCAGATCTTGATGCGTGGCGACTGCTCGACGCGGTCGGCCAGGTAGCGTGACATGTCCCTCGCCAGGTCGTCGTGTCGGATGACCAGGTTGACCATCGGCGAACGACGGGCCAGGAAGCAGGCCGCCTGGCCCGCAGAGTTGCCGCCGCCCACGACGGTGACGGGGTCCTGTCGGCACAACCGGGCCTCGAACTCCGTGGCGGCGTAGTAGACGCTGCTGCCCTCGAGGCGGTCCATCCCCGGGATGTCGAGCCGTCGGTAGCGCACACCCGTGGCCACGAGCACGGCGTGTGCGACGAGGGAGTCCCCCTCCGCCAGCCCCACCACGTGATAGCCGTCGGCCTGTGTGAGAGAGGTCGCCTCGCCGGGGATGCTGAAGACGGCGCCGAACTTTCGGGCCTGCACCACGGCGCGGTCGGCCAGCTCGGCCCCGGTGATACCGGCCGGGAAGCCCAGGTAGTTCTCTATCTGGGACGAGGTGGCCGCCTGCCCGCCGGTGGCGAGCGCGTCCAGGACGACCGTCGAGAGTCCCTCGGATGCGGCGTAGACCGCCGCGGCCAGTCCGCCCGGGCCTGCGCCGACCACGACGAGGTCGTACGCCGCCCGGCTCGGCGCCGCTCGTAGCCCGATGAGGTCGGCGAGCTCGGTGGTGCTGGGGTTTCGCAGGACCGTCTGCCCCTTCCATATCACGACGGGGGTCTGGTCGGGTGGGATGTCGAACGCCCGCAGGGTGACCTCTGCCTCGGGATCCTCCTCCACGTCCTCCCAGCGGCACGGGATGCGATTGCGGCTCGCGAAGTCCCTCAGCCGTCGGCTGTCGGCCGAGTAGCGGGAGCCGATGATCCGGAGGCCGGCGCCGAGGTCGGCGTGGATGTTGCGTCGGAGGATGAAGGCGCGCAGGATCAAGTCTCCCAGCGCCTGATCCTGGGTCACCGCCTCCTTGAGCCGGTCGTAGAGAACCTCGAGGACCTCCACGTCGGTCTGGGCGACGGCGGTGACGTAGACGGCCTGGCCGGTCAGGATCGACAGATCACCCACGAAGCGACCCCGCCCGTGGACGGCGAGCACTCGCGCCGCTCCCCCGGGGCCCTCCTCCTGGACGACCCGGACCCTGCCGTCCAGGACGACGAACAGGGCGCAGTCGCGGTCCCCCGCACAGAACAGCATGGTGCCCTTGGTCAGCGTCTTCCGCTCGCCGTACTGCGAGAGCAGCATGATCTGCTCGTCCGTGAGGCGGGGATAGGCGCCGGTCGTGTCGGGGGTCTCGCGAAGGCTCTCGAGCTCGAGCTCAGACGAACTGCTCGTCGACATAGCACCATCTCCAGTTCTCCCCCGGCTCGATCGAACGCACGACCACGTGACCCGTCGTGGCAGCGTGAGCGCGCGCGTGTCGCATCGGTGACGAGTCGCAGCAGCCGACCTGGCCACAGGTCAGGCACTGGCGCAGGTGCACCCACGGGGTACCGAGCCGCATGCACTCCGCGCACGCGCGCCGGGCGGGTGGCGGCACGGACCGGATGATTCCGAGGTGCGGGTCGGCCCCGACGCGCGTCGGGTTGGCAGTCATGACGCCCCCGTCGGCAGCTTGGACTCGAGCCACGAGCGCAGCTGGTGCTCCGGAAGGGCGCCGATCTGTTTGTCGACGACCGTGCCGTGGTCGAGGAGGACCAGCGTCGGGATCGACCGGACCTCGAACCTCCGGCTCACCTCTGGGTTGTCGTCGGCGTTGACCTTGACCAGCTTGAGGTTGCCGGCCAGCTCCCCGGCCAGCCTCTCCAGGGCTGGGCTGACCATCCGGCAGGGGCCGCACCACGGAGCCCACACGTCGACCAGCACGGGCAAGCTCGACTCGTCCACGACGGCGTGGAACTCGTCGTCGTTCGCGTCCACCACCCAACGCAGCGGAGTACTGCACTTCCCGCAGCGTGGCGTGCCCTCGGCAACCGCCGGAACGCGGTTCCTGGCCCCGCAGTTGATGCACTCGACCTTCGTCGACCTCTGGGTGGTCGCGGTCATGCCACAGCCCGCCCTTCTGACGGGTTGCCGGCCGCAGTCACCATGATCTTCCCGTCGGCGACGTCGACCGAGATCGCGCCTCCGTCGGCCGCGTCGCCGCGCAGCAGCGCCCGGCCGACCTGGGTCTCCACCTCGCGGGAGATGAGCCGTCGCAGCGGGCGGGCGCCGTACGCCGGGTCGAAGCCCTGGTCGGCGATGAAGCGACGCGCCGCGGCCGTGACCTCGAGGGTGATCCGCATGTCGGCAAGCCGCTCGTGCAGCTCCTCGAGCTGGAGGTCGACGATGCGCTCGATCTCGGCGAGCGTCAGCGGCTTGAACATCACGATCTCGTCGACACGGTTGAGGAACTCCGGGCGGAAGTGCGACTGCAAGGTGCGCATCACCATCGAGCGCGCGTCGTCCTTGACCTCGCCGCCCGCGGTGACACCCTCCAGCAGGTACTCCGAGCCGATGTTGGAGGTCATGATCAGCACGGTGTTGCGGAAGTCGACGGTCCGGCCGTGGGAGTCGGTCAGGCGGCCGTCGTCGAGCACCTGGAGCAGCGTGTTGAAGACGTCGACGTGGGCCTTCTCGATCTCGTCGAGCAGGACCACCGAGTAGGGCTTGCGACGCACGGCCTCGGTGAGCTGGCCGCCCTCCTCGAAGCCGACGTAGCCGGGGGGCGCTCCGACCAGCCGGCTGACGGTGTGCCGCTCCTGGTACTCGCTCATGTCGATCCGGACCATGTTCTCCTCGGTGTCGAACAGTGCGGCGGCCAGCGTCTTGGCCAGCTCCGTCTTGCCGACGCCCGTGGGGCCCAGGAAGATGAACGACCCGATGGGCCGCTGGGGGTTCTTGATGCCTGAGCGTGCGCGGACGACGGCGTCGGCCACCAGCTGGACCGCCTCGTCCTGGCCGATGACACGCTCGTGGAGCACCTCGTCGAGGCGGAGCAGCTTGTCGCGCTCCCCTTCCTGCAGGCGCGTGACCGGGATGCCGGTCCAGCGCGACACGATGTCGGCGATCTCGTCGGCGGTCACGACCTCGCGCAGCAGCCGGCGGCCGCCCTGCTTGCCGGCGAGTCGGGACTCGGCCGCCTCCAGCCGCCGCTGGATCTCCGGCAGCTGGCCGTGTCGCAGGGACGCCGCTCGATTGAGGTCGTACTCGCGCTCAGCCCGCTCGCTCTCCAGCCGGACCTGTTCCAGCTCCTGGCGTAGGGACTGCACCTCGCGAAGCGCCGACCGCTCGGCCTCCCACTGCGCGCGCAAGGCATCGGTTTCGGCCCGCGCGTCCGCCAGCTCCTTGCGCAGCTCCTCGAGGCGGGCCCTGCTCGCGGCGTCCTCCTCTTCGGAGAGTGCCGCCTCCTCGATCTCCATCCGGGTCACCCGCCTGGTGAGCTCGTCGAGCTCGGCCGGCATCGAGTCGATCTCGGTGCGCAGCATCGCGCAGGCCTCGTCGACGAGGTCGATGGCCTTGTCGGGCAGGAAGCGGTCGGAGATGTAGCGGTGGCTCAAGGTCACCGCTGCCACCAGGGCGCCGTCGTGGATCTTCACGCCGTGGAAGACCTCGAGCCGCTCGCGCAGCCCACGCAGGATCGAGAGCGCGTCCTCTTCGTCGGGCTCGTCGACCAGGACCGGCTGGAACCTGCGCTCGAGGGCTGCGTCCTTCTCGATGTGCGTGCGGTACTCGTCCAGGGTGGTCGCGCCGATCATGTGCAGCTCGCCGCGGGCGAGCAGGGGCTTGAGCATGTTGCCGGCATCCATCGCACCTTCGGCGGCACCGGCACCCACAACGGTGTGCAGCTCGTCGACGAACAGCAGGATGTGTCCCTCGGCGCTCTGCACCTCGTTGAGCACGGCCTTGAGCCTCTCCTCGAACTCGCCGCGGTACTTCGCCCCGGCGATGAGCGCCCCCAGGTCCAGGGCGAACACGGTCTTGTCCCGCAGGCCCTCGGGCACGTCGCCGTCGGCGATCCGCTGGGCCAGACCTTCGACGATTGCCGTCTTGCCAACCCCGGGTTCGCCGATGAGGACTGGGTTGTTCTTGCTCTTGCGAGACAAGATCTGGACGGTCCGGCGGATCTCGGAATCCCGGCCGATCACCGGCTCGAGCTTGCCTGCCTCCGCCGCCGCGACGAGGTCGCGGCCGTACTTCTCCAGTGCCTCGTAGGTTCCCTCGGGGGTCGCCGAGGTCACCCTCTGGTGACCGCGCACTTCTGTCAGTGCGGCCAGGAACGTGTCCCGGGTCAGTCCCTGAGCGTGGAGGAGCCGCCCGGCGGCTGATCCCGAGCCCTCCTCCACCAGGGCGATCACGAGGTGCTCGACCGAGACGTACTCGTCCTTGAGCCTCCGGGCCTCGCGGTCGGCCGTGTCGAGCAGCCGCGAGAGCCGCTGGGTGATGTGCACCTGTCCGGGCGTCACGCCCGGCCCGGTGACCCGCGGGCGCCGGCCGAGCTCGGCTTCGAGCTCCTCGCGCAGCCGGCCCGGGTCTGCCCCCGCCCGGGCGAGCAGTGGCGCGACCAGGCCCTCCGCCTGGTCGAGCAGTGCGAGCAGCAGGTGCTCCCCGTCCACCTCCACGTGACCGAAGCGCAGCGCCTTGGTCTGGGCGTCGTGCAGGGCCTCCTGCGACTTCTGGGTCAGTCTGTTCATGTCCATGGAGCGCCTCCTCGTCGTGACGTACGCCGTTGTGCCTTCTCCAGCTCTGCGATCCTGTCGAGCAGCTCGACGACCAGCCCGATGGCGCAGTAATTGAGGTTCAGGCTCATCCGCAGCCGCTGGATCCTGGCCATCTCCTTCACCTGGGAAGGGTTGAACCACAAGCGGCCCTGCGCGTCGCGGGTGACGTCCAGCAGTCCGAGGGCAACCAGGCGGCGCACGAGCTCGGGATGTACGCCGGTGACCTGTGCATAGCTGTCCAGGCTGAGCCTGTAGGGCCGAGCGAGGGCGAAGTGTGTGCCCGCTGTCATCGTCTGCTCCTCGCGTCGAAGCCGGACACCTTCGCGAGCTCCTCGAAGAGCCGCTGCTCCTCGTCGGTGAGGGTCCCGGGCACGCGGACCTGCAGCTCGGCGTAGAAGTTCCCCGGCTCGCCTCGTCTGTGGGGAAGACCGCGGCCCTTGAGCCGCAAGCGGCGGTGGCTGGACGAGCCTGCCGGAACCTTCACCGTGGCGGTCCCTCCGGGAGTGTCGACGGACACCGAAGCGCCCAGGGCGGCCTCCCAGGGAGTGATCGGCAGGAGTGCGTGCAGGTCGCGACCCTCGACCCGGTAGCGCGGGTGGTCGGCGATCCGGACCACCAGGTACAGGTCTCCGGCCGCCGCCGAGCCACTGCCAGGGCCGCCCTGACCGCGCAGCCGGATCCGCTGCCCGTCGACCACTCCCGCCGGGATGGTGACGTCGAGCGTGCGGGGGCCGTCGGGACCGCTGATCGTGAAGCTGCGCTCGGTGCCGTGGTACGCCTCCTCGACCGAGACCTCCACCTCGGCTTCGTGGTCGGAGCCCGGGACCGGTCCCGGTCCCCAACCGTCCCGGCCCCGACCGCCGCGCCCCCGGCCGCCGAAGATCCCGCCGAGCAGGTCCTCGATGTCGATCTCGTCACCGAAGTCGCCGGCTCCGAAACCGCCCGACGGGCCGGCCCCCGACGACCAGCGGCCACGCGCGCCTGCCCCGGCGTCGGCGTAGGTTCGGGCTTGGCGCCAGGCGGCCGGATCCGTGTCGGGAGGGACGCGCCGGAAGTCCTCGCCGAAGGCATCGTAGCGGCGACGCAGCTCGGGATCCGAGAGCACGTCGTAGGCCTCGGCGATGTCCTTGAACCGCTCCTCCGCCTCGGAGTGCTTGTTGACGTCCGGGTGGTTCTGGCGCGCCAGCCTGCGATAGGCGCGTTGGATGTCGGCCGGGTCGGCATCGCGGGAGACCCCGAGGACCTCGTAGAAGTCTTTGGCCATCAGGATGCCCTGGTGGCCACCACGACCGCGGCCGGACGCAGGAGCTTGTCATCAGGCCCGTAGCCGGGGCGCACGACCTGCGCCACGGTGCCGGGCGTCAGCCCCTCACCGGACACGGTGCTGACCGCCTCGTGCACGGCGGGGTCGAAGGCCCTTCCGTCGTCGTCGCGACGCGGGTAGCCGAGGTCGGCCAGGACGCCGACCGCCTGCGCGAGCACGGCTCGGACGCCCTCGACCACGGAGTCGGGATCGGACGACGCGTGCTCGAGGGCTCGCTCCAGGTTGTCTAGGACGGGCAGCCAGCTGGTGGCCACGGCCGCCCGTTCCTGCTCGCGGCCGCGGACCACGTCGCGCGCGCAACGCTTGCGGAAGTTGTCCAGCTCGGCAGCCGTACGCCGCCACGCGTCCTCCAGCTCGGCGACCTGGCGCGACTGGTCGACGCGCTCGGGTGCCTCGTCGCCCTGCTTCGGGGCATCATTCGCCGGCACCTCGTCGCCTCCGGTCCTGTTCGTGGGAGCCTCGGACGTCGGTGCCTCGTGGTCGGACATGGCCATCAGTGGGAGGTGAACTCGGCGTCGATGACGTCGTCGTCATCCCTGTCCGACATCTCGTCGGGGGCGCTCGCCGACCCGGTCGACGGCCCACCGCCACCCCGGGCTGCGGCACTGAGCACCTGGCTCATCTGGTGGAGCTCGCCGGTCAGGGCGCGGAGGCGGTCCACGGGTTCGTCACCCTCGACGGCCTGCCTGGCTTCCTCGACCAACATCTCGGCACGAGCCCGGTCGTGCTGGGCCACCGACTCGCCGGCCTCGTCGAGGGCCTTGCGCACCTGGTAGGCCACGGAGTCGAGCTCGTTGCGGGCATCGACCCGCTCGCGCAGGGCGGCGTCCTCACCACGGTGGGTCTCGGCGTCCTTGATCATCCGCTCCACCTCCTCCTGGCTGAGCGTGGAGGTCTCGCTGATGGTCACCTGCTGCTCGGCGCCCGTGTCCTTGTCGCGCGCCGACACGTGCAGGATGCCGTTGGCGTCGATGTCGAAGGTCACCTCGATCTGCGGCACCCCGCGCGGCGCGGGGCGGATGTTCTCCAGCCGGAACCTGGCCAGCACGCGGTTGTCGGCCGCTCTCTCCCGCTCGCCCTGGAGCACGACGACGTCGACGGCGGACTGGTTGTCCTCCGCGGTGCTGAAGATCTCGGTCCGTCGGGCCGGGATGGTGGTGTTGCGCTCGATGACCTTGGTCATCACCCCACCCATCGTCTCCAGACCCAGCGACAGGGGCGTGACGTCGAGCAGCAGCACGTCCTTGACATCGCCCTTGATGATCGCCGCCTGGACGGCCGCGCCGATGGCCACGACCTCGTCCGGGTTGACGGTCATGTTGGGTTCCTTGCCACCGGTCAGGCGGCGTACCAGTGCCTGCACGGCCGGGATCCGCGTGGAGCCACCCACGAGGATGACCTCGTCGATGTCGTCGGCGGTGACCTTGGCGTCCTCCATGGCCTGCTTGACCGGGCCGAGACAGCGGTCGACGAGGTCGGCCGTGAGCTGCTCGAAGGTGGACCTCATCAGGTTGACGTTGAGGTGCTTGGGCCCGGAGGCGTCAGCGGTGACGAAGGGGAGGTTGACGGCGGTCTGGGTGACCGCCGACAGCTCCACCTTGGCCTTCTCGGCAGCCTCGAACAGGCGCTGGAGAGCCTGGGAGTCCTCGCGAAGATCGATGCCGTTGGACTTCTTGAACTCGTCGGCCAGGTAGTCGACGATGCGTCGATCGAAGTCGTCGCCGCCGAGATGCGTGTCCCCGGCCGTGGATCGAACCTCGACCACGCCGTCCCCGACCGTGAGGATGCTGACGTCGAACGTGCCGCCACCGAGGTCGAAGACCAGCACGGTCTCGTTCTCGAGCTTGTCCATCCCGTACGCGAGGGCGGCAGCCGTCGGCTCGTTGATGATCCGGAGGACCTCGAGCCCGGCGATCTTGCCGGCGTCCTTCGTGGCCTGACGCTGCGCGTCGTTGAAGTGCGCCGGGACGGTGATGACCGCCTCGGTGACCCGCTCGCCGAGGAACTTCCCGGCGTCGTCGACCAGCTTGCGGAGTACCTGCGCCGAGATCTCCTCGGGTGCGTAGAGCTTGCCGTTGACCTGGAAGCGCGCCGCGCCCTCGGGACCGGCGACCACGTCGAAGGAGACGGTGTTCATCTCGCTGCTGACCTCGTCGTACTTGTGGCCGATGAAACGCTTCGCGGAGTAGATCGTCCCCTTCGGGTTCAGGATCGCCTGTCGCCGGGCCATCTGGCCGACGAGTCGCTCGCCGTTCTCCAGGAAGGCGACCACGGACGGGGTCGTCCGGTTGCCCTCCACGTTGGGGATGACTTGCGGCTGCCCACCTTCGTTCGCCGCGATCACCGAGTTCGTCGTTCCCAGGTCGATGCCGACTGCCCTGCCCATGACCACTCCATTCGCCGGAAGCGTGTGTCATGGCCATGCTTCGCCCGGGCCCGGGCCACCTGCATCCCGTGAACGGGTGCTTCTTCACCATCGGGCCGGACCGGCCTCGGGCTAGTTGGTGGGGAAGCCGTGCTGCAGGGCCAGCACGGTCAGCTGGACCCGCGAGTGGATGTCAAGCTTGAGGTAGACGTGCTTGAGATGGGCGTCCACGGTATGGCGGGAGAGGTAGAGCTCCTCGCCGATGCTGCGGTTGGACATCCCCTCAGCCACACCCGCAACGACGCGGAGCTCGCCGTCGGTGAGTGACGCCCACGCTTGGTCCGTGCCCACCTCGCCGGCCGAACCTACCCTGACCATGGGATATCGGTTCGCTGCCTCGATGCTGGCGGCGGGGTACTCCTTCGGGGGCAGGTAGTGGGGGTTGTCGATCACCGTGCGGTCCAGCAGGACCTTGGGGTGGGTGTACAGGACCTCGACAAGCATGTCGGCGCCGAACTTCTGCAGGTCGTAGAGACAGACGAGGATCGCAGGCATCTGCTCGACGACCTGGTTGAGGGCCGACTCATAGCGGAACAGGTCGTCCCAGCCGGGTGGCCCGGGCAGCACCCACGACATCTCACCGGCGGCCCGCAGTAGGTCGAAGTCGTCGTCGGTCGCCGCGTCCACGCTCTCTGCCAGGAACCTCATCATGTCGTCGACGCAGAACTCCCCCGAGGGAAGGTAGGCGTCCGATGCTCGTTCGACGTCGAGCTGCGCCGACCGTCGCGAGTACTCCGGGCCGGGCTGTCCCACGGCCCGGTCCCGGACCACCGCCGGCTCGACATCGTCGATCAGGCACAGGCACTTGTCGCCCTGGCGCAACCCCTCCTCGAGGAAGGGGTACAACAACCGGTCACGCTCGGCCGGACCCGAGTAGAGCGCGCAGAAGTGGGTTCCTGGCGTGACAACCCCGACCCCGGGGATCCCGAGGCTCAGACCGTTCATGGAGGCCGCCGTTCACCGGATCCGAGGGAGGGATTCCACACTACGCGCATTTGGCACGGGTCGCATCCATGCGCCGGGTTGGCTGCGCGAATGCCCAGGACGAGATGACGGTCACCCCCCTTGACCCACCGAGTGGCGAGCGAAGTCCACCTGATCGGCCTGTCGAGGAACAGTCCCCTCGCCACAACGTGGCGCGCCGTCAAGATCCTCAGAGGCCAAGGGATCGAAGGTGGTCGACCTCGTCCTCCCTGTGCGTCGAGCGGGCCGGAACGGAGCAACCTACGTGCGGCCCTCGTGCGGCCCACAGCCTTGAAGACTCGACGTCTTCGCAGGTCACACATGGTCCACGGTCAGAACTACGACATCTAGTGAGCGGGGCCATCCGGCCCGCTCGTTGGTCCCCAAAACGGCGGCTGACCTGCACCTTTGCCTTTCGAGGTTGTGCAGCGTCAGCCGCCGTTACTCGTTGGCGTGTGTACCCAGTGTGTACCCGAGCGCCTGGTCGCCCCACGCCTGGAACGGACTGGACAACTCCTTGTCGGGTAGCCGGATCCGGTTGTACCTTGCCTCTGCCGGCCCGCTCACCGTCACGGCACGAGGGTTGGCGGCTGTGGTTTGAGCGTCCAAGGATTCTTGAATCTCAGGAGGTGGGCAGCATGACACCGACGCCTGGATCGCCGTCGAACGGCACCCCGGTCAACGGGACCGAGCCGGACACCCATGCGCTGCGGCTCGAAGTCTCACAACTGCGGACGGCCCTGTCCTCACGGGCGGTCATCGAACAGGCCAAGGGCATGATCATGGCCGAGCGACAGTGCGATGCCGACGAAGCATTCCAGGTGTTGCGCAGGTTCTCCCAGGACACCAACGTCCCGCTGCGTGACGTGGCCAGGGCACTCATCTACCAAACGACCAACGGATCGACCGGCCCACCCACCTGACCGTCGCCGCAGCCCGGACCCGAGGCGGCGGTGTCCCCCCGCGCCGCCGACTCGCCGGGTCCCTGCCCGCAGAGCCGCATCAGTCCCAGCTACCTCAGCCCGGGCCGACGTGCGCCCGGCCCTGCCCTCGTGTCGAGAACTCAGCCCAGATCGATTTCCCGCCCTCGTCGTCGTACAGCACGCCCCACGACCTCGAGACGGCCGCGACGATGGCCAGCCCACGGCCGCCGGTGTCGGTGGCCCGGGCGATTCCGGGGACCGGCCTGGCAGTTGTCCGATCGAACACCCGGAGACGGACCAGCCCGGTGCTGCCCTCGAGGGTCACGGTGAAACGTGAGTCTGCGTGGAGCAGCGCGTTGGTGGTGAGCTCGCTGACGACGAGCTGTACGTCGTCGAGCAGGTTCGCGAGCTCGTGGGTGATCAGGTGCGTGCCGACGAAGGCGCGGGCCCCGGCGACACTGCTCAGCGCGGCGACGAACTCGCCCCTATGTGACCAGCCCTTATCCATCAGGACCTATTTCGTCCTCGCGGTCTCGCGCAGCGCCATCGCGCGATGGAACCTTCCGTCGCCCCCGACGAGCACGGTGATGAGCAGGCCATGGCCGGTCCTACGCTCGTTGTGACTTCAACCGGGAACGGATTCGCCTTGGGCGGCGGGTCACGAGGAACTCTCGGCCTGGGAAGAGACTACGCCTGCCATGACCGCTGGTCGCACTTCCCGCGGCCCTCGTGCCCGGGTCTACGAGATCGCGCCGGAGGTGCTGTCATGCCGAGGACGGCGCGCCAGCGCCGCCCGCAGGCCGTGAGCCGGCGGAGCCGGCGCCTTGATCTCTTAGAGGCGAATCCAGCAACACGAGGGCCGCACAGAGGGCCGGACGTAGCCGATCGCTCCACGGAAGTGCTGGGTGCTGGTGGCGTCGGGTTCTGACGGTGCTGCCGTTACGTGAGGGGCGCTCAGGCCCAGGTCCTGCAGGGAAACGGGGACCGCCCAACGCCTTCGATCCCTGCCCCACCCCGATCCGGATCCAGCCCGGAATCAAGCTGGGCGGAGTAGGGTGCAGCTATTCACCACGTGCCGACGCCGCTCCCAGCCTGGGCTGACCTCACCGGTGGGGAGAGGCGGTCGCTGTGGGCGATCCGGTGCCGGAGAACATCGAGTTGCGCGGTCAGGACGAGTTCCCGGCCCTCCTCGCGGAGGTTCGGCGCACGCGCGCGGCACAACACGAGGCGCAACGCCTCGTGCCGGGCAGGGCCGACTACTTGCTCAAGGCCCGCAAGGCATCGCTGAACGCACTGGAGGCATACGCGAGCGCCCTTGATCGGCACGGGTGGCCGCTGCCACCCAAGATGAGACTTGAGATCCAGCTGCTGCGAGCTCTTTGCGGGAGCAACCTGCGTCGCCTGTGACCACGGTCGGGGGACGGTGGCTCCATCCCCAAGCCCTGGGCACCGTGATTCCCGAAACCGGCCACTGCTCGGAGTACGACTGCTGGGTGCCGGGGAGTTCGAGCGGTCAGGTGTGCCTGGCAGGAGCGCTGATCGGGCTGAGAAGGAATAGGTTGCCCGCAGCGCTGAGCGCCCGGGAGCCCAGCCGAGCATCGATAACGTTTCGGCAACGACTTCGAACGCGCATCCGTCACTGACGGCAACGCCCCTGCACCGCCTTGCACTCACCTGCGTCCAGGTGCACTGAAAGGGCCTTCCCTTCCTCTGATCTCGGCCGTCTGCGATACGTGGCACGGTTGCTTCATGGCACCTCGGGAAGCCTCTTTCGACCGGCCTTCACACCCAGTGCTGTCGCCGGGCTTTGCAGCCGAGTACGCGGAGAAGAATGGCGTCTGCGTTCGGCCTGTGCTGCGCGTGGTCGGGACCGGGAGACCGGTGAGACGCAGCAGGTGGCGATTCCGTGCGGGTCGACCCGCGACTCGCTGTGCCGCCCATGCGCGGAGAAGGCCAGGCCTGACCAGCGAAGACACCGTTCAACGTCTGCCACGGTCAGGGGTCGTTCTTCGTTTGATCTGGCTCCACGTGCGACCCCAGCGCGGCCCAACGGGTCAAGACCGACGCGCGGGACGCGGTGCACCTGGCTCGACTGCTCCGACTCGACGAGGTCACCCCGATGGCGGTGCCAACCACGGGTCAGGAGACTCCGGAACCTGGGTGAACCTCACCGGGTGGGCGCTTGGGGATCGGGTCGCGGTGTCCATCGAGCCCGCCGCCCCGCATGACCTGACTGCGCTGGCGCTGGATGCGTACTCGCTGTCCGAACGCGAGCGGCAGGTGGTGGAGCTCGTGCTGCTCGGGTTCTCCACCGCGCAGATAGCCAGACAGCTCTACCTCTCGCCGTACACCGTGCAGGACCACCTGAAGTCGGTGTTCGACAAGACCGGCGTGCGGTCGCGACGGGAGCTGGCGGCTGACCTGTTCTTCCGGCACTACGTGCCCTCGGATCGAGCTGGGGAGCCGGTTGAACGCGGACGGTTGGTTCGACGACGCGTGAGAGGCGTCGACGGCCCACGTGCCAGGACGTACCACGTCAAGCCGTTGCTCGCGCGGGCCGGTATCGCAGCGCGATCGCCCCCGACCGGAACTCACGGCGATCCACGAGCTCGAGCTGGATGCGCTCGCGCAGACCGGCGAGCAACGTCGGCCCGTGTCCGGCAAGGACCGGCTGCACGAGGAACACGTACTCGTCGATCAGTCCCAGATCTGCCAACGCCAGGGGGAGCGTCACGCCACCCACGAACAGGCCCTCGCCAGGCTCCTGCTTGAGCCGCTGAACCGCTTGTCCCACGTCGCCCCGCACCAGCTCGGCATTCCAATCGACCCCGCTCAGCGTGCTCGACACGACGTACTTCTTCGCCCGGTCGATGGTCTCGGCGAACGGGATATCCCACTCACCCATCCAGTCGGGCCACGTGCCCGTGGCCGGCTGCCGCCACGCCGACTCCATCATCTCGTCGGTGACCCGACCGAACAGCAGGGCATCGGCTCGTTCCAGCTCAGCGGTCCAGTAGCGCATCGACTGCTCGTCCGGGGGGAGCCCTGCCTCGTGATGGCAGCAGCCGTCGAGTGTGACGTTGATCGAGTATCGAAGTGATCTCATCTCGTTGCTCTCCCTTGATGCGCGCAGAGCGTCTTCACCGGACCGTACCCACACGACTGCCGGCGGCATTCCCATCGGCGCTCGATCCCACCTGCTCAACACCGTCGTGGCGCGCGCCCACGCCGCACCCTCCGCGCCGCCGCCCGCCGCGCTGGCGCCCCTCCATGGCGGGCCCGGTCACCCGTTCGGTATCGACCGCCGGACGCCCGGTGAGGCCACAGGCCCGAACGGGGCATGGCAGGGCGCGCGTGCGGCTGCCACGCTGACGTTGAACGCCCGATCTCGAGGGGGCGACTGTGAATCACGGAGTACGCCACAGGGCAGGAGGGGCCATCGTCGCGGCCCTGCTTCTCACCGCGGCCTGCAGCGACGCGGACCGGACGGCTGACAAGGCCGCTGAGAAGACCGTCACGCCAACCGCCTCGATCACATCCCCGCGTGCGACCAGCACCGTCCCCGACACGAGCCCGTCGGAACCCACGCCCCAGGACCGGCGGTGCCGGGAACGTCAGGATCGGGCGCTCGAGAACCTGGAGTGGCGGATGAGGCAGACCGCAGACCGGGTCACTGCCTCCCTGTCCGGCGAGGCACCCGGAGCCACGCGATCGCTGGCGTACCACCTCCGGACGGTGCGCGAGAACCTCCGCGGCGGCTGCGGAACGATCCCCCAGCCCGCGCGACAGTTCCTCCGGGCCGGGCTACGGATGACTCGCACCCCACTGAGCCAGGCGGAGTACGCACAGCTCGTGGACCGCTACGAGGCGTGGGCCAGCGGCCCCACGAGCTCGAGACGCGACGGGTGGCTGCGCCGTTCGCTCGAAGCGTGCCGTCGCTACCGCGGCAAGGTCAGCGCGGGGTACGCCGTGTGGTGGGAGCCCACCGCGGCAGGCCGGGACTGGTGGGTCCAGATCACCGTGGACAACAACACCGACGACCTGCTGGACGTCAGCCTCGGCGGGTCGCTGTGGGCCGACGGTGTCCCCACCCGGTACCGCGACCCCTACGGACCCGACCGCCACTGGGGACGGGTGGCGGACCAGTACACCTGGGGTGGGTCGAGCGCCGACGAGGTCTACGCCCCGCCCGGCCGGCGGATCCGCACCTTCGTGGGCATCGGGGCGGGCTACAAGGTGCACCTCCTGCGCGGCGGGGAGCTCTTCGACATCCGGCCGACGGTCTTCGTCTCGCCGCTACGGGAGGGCGGCGCGCCCGGATGCTCCCTCCCCGTCCCGCGGATCAACTGAGGTGGGCGCGGTGCTCGGTCGGGATACACCACTGTCAGCTGACTCCGCCACGTCGGCAGGCGAGCGGAGCAGGCCCAGGACGGGTCGAACCCGCAGCCTGGAAGTCCGCATGGAGGACCGTGGCAACCAGCGTCGTGCTCGTCCTGGCCGCCTGCACCGGAAACGACGGCGCGGACCCCGACCCGTCGGCCGCGTCGTCCACGCCGACGTCGATCCGAGGGTTGGAGGAGAGCGGCGCCGAGGCGGTTCTGCACTCCCCCGCGGCCGCCCTCGAGTCCTACGCGGTCCTTCCCTCGGGCGACGTCCTCGCGACGTGGTACGTCGACGCGGGGTTCGGCGAGGGCGCCGCCGTCTGGATCGACTCCTCTGGGAGGACCAAGAGCTGGCGGCTACCCGTCGGGCGGTACCGCGCCCTGAAGATCGCGCCGACAGGCTTCCTGCGCCGAAGAGCAGTTCGACGACAGCGACGTGGCCCGAGACCTCCGGCTGGTCATCTCGGCCGACCACGGCGATACCTGGCGGACGCGACCTGAGGGGCAAGGAGCGCCGTCACTAGGTGATCGCCGAGAAGCCGCACGGAGCATCACGAGCCACCGAGCAGGCGGCGTCGCCCCCGTCACAATCCGGCGAAAACACCGGACCGGGTGTGCTCGCGCGGCTAGCGTGATGGGTGTCGACGCTCGTTGGAGGATCGACGACGTCGCAGGAGGGACGCTCGGGCGTGTTGACGCTGTTCGCGCTGCTGATGGCCGCGGCAGGACTGATCCTGGCCGTGCTGGCCGGGTACGTCGCGCGGCGGCGGCGGACGTCCACGGGGTGGAGCCTCGCCATGCTCCTGATCGCAGTCGCCTGGTGGGGGCTCGCGTACGCCGCGGAGCTGTCCACCGAGGAGATCGCGACCAAGAGCCACTGGGGTGACCTCAAGTACGTCGGTGTGTGCCTGGTTGCGCCGGTGTGGTTGACCTTCGTGCTGCAGTACATCGGTCGCGGTGACCTCGTGACCAACCGCCTCCTGGGCCTCCTGGCCGTGGAACCCGCCCTCGTTCTCACCGTGCTCGCGGTCCCGGCCACCCACGATCTGGTGCGCCACTACCCGTCCTCGAGCGCTGGAGAGGACCTGCCCATCATCGCCGTGGGACCGGTCTTCTGGGTCAACCTCGTCTACAACAATCTCGTGCTGCTCGGTGCCACGGCGTTGTTCCTCACACGTATGGCCAGGCTGGCACGCAACTACCGGAGGATGGCCGCCGTCCTGGTGGTGGCGGCCCTGCTGCCCTGGGCAGCCAACCTCCTCCACAACTTCGGGGTCGGCTGGTTCGCGCATCTCGACCTGACCCCTTTCGCCTTCATCGTCACCGGCGCGGTGCTCGTGTGGGGCCTGTTTCGCGAGCGCCTGGTCAACCTGAGTCCCATGGCCCGCAGCGCGGTCGTCGACCACATGGCAGACCCGGTGTTCGTGCTCGACGCGTTCGGACGGGTCGTCGACGTGAATCCGGCCGGTACCGCAGTCATGCGCTCTGCGCGCGGCGCGGTGATCGGACGGCCGCTCGTCGACCTGCTGCCCGACCTGCCGGACCAGGCGATGATCCTCGGGGCACGTGCCGAGCTCACCCTCTCCGCAGACGGAGACTCCCGCACGTTCGACGTGCTCCACCAGCCGCTCACCGACCCGTCCGGCAGACCGGCCGGCGACCTGGTGGTCCTGCGCGAGATCACCCAGCGAGTCAAGGACCGGCAGGAGCTGCAGCGACTTCTCGACGAGCAGTCCCGGGTGGCCGCGGCCCTGCAGGCCAGCATGGTCCCCAGCAACCTGCCCGACCTGCCCGGCTGCCGGCTGGCCAGTCGATACGAACCCGCCGGAGACGGCACCGAGGTCGGGGGCGACTTCTTCGACGTCTTCGCACTGAACAGCAGAACGTGGGGATTCGTGCTCGGAGACGTGAGCGGCAAGGGAGCCGAGGCGGCGGCCGTCAGCGCAGCCGCGCGGTACACCCTGCGTGCTCTGGCCGATCCCGCTCGCTCCCCGAGCGACACCCTGCGCGAGGTCAACAGCCGCCTGCTGGTGGCAACCGAGGACGAGCGCCACTGCACCCTGGTCTACGGATACGGCCGACCGACGACGGAAGGTCTGGCCGTGACCCTGTCCCTGGCCGGGCACCACCAGCCGCTGGTCCTCGACCGCGGGGGCACCGTCGAGCCGGTGGGTCGCCTCGGCTCCGCGCTGGGGCTCCTCGACTCGGTGGACCTCTACGACAGCGCCATCCTGCTCGCACCGGGCCAGACCCTGTGCATGTTCACCGACGGCCTGGTCGAGGCACGGCACGCCGGCGAGATGTTCGGCGTCGATCGCGTCTCCTCGGTGCTGCTCGAACATTCCGGGGAACCCCTCGACGACCAGGCCGGCCACCTGGTCGCTGCGGTCCGCGCCTTCCACGGCGACGAGCTCACTGATGACCTGGCACTCCTGCTCATCCAGTCTCAGCCCTGCCTCCCGAGTCGGTCCGGCGAGATCGGATGAACGCCGGCGAGGACTGCCAGGCCCTGGCACCGCCGCCGGTTGCGGGCGCGCAGGTGCTAACGCTTGCCTCGACCGAACATGCGACCCAACCGGTGGCCCATCGACCTCGGCGGCTTGACGTCGATCAGGTTCGACCCGTCGGGCTGGGGAAGGTCGGCCACCTGCTCCACGGAGAGGGTCGTGCGGACGTAGGTGCGGTAGATCGTGCCGATCTGATCGGCGTCGACGAACCGCGTACCTTCCGCCGTCAGGACGACGATGCCGTCGAACACCGAGACCTTCTCGTCGACCAGCACGGCCTGCACCGTGGCGAACTGGTGCCCCCCACTCGTCTGCACCGGCGTGCCCGGCTGGAGCGCGGTGTAGGCGATGGGGTGGTCCTGCGGTTCGGGCATGCAGCAACCCTACGACTGCTCCGCGACGACGGCGACGACGTTGGAGCGCACACCTCCACCGTCGCAGCCGGCGTACGCCTGAGCGGCCGGTCCGGTTCACGGCCAGACGACGACCGTTTCGGGGGGCCGCCATGGCGACCGCACGCCCGCGCATGGCGATCTTCGAGGCCGCGGAGTGGTCCGGGGCCGTGGCGGGGTCAGGCGATCAGGAGGCGAGCGCCGAGCTCGGCTGCGTCGAGCCCCACGAGGTCGCGGTTGCGGTCGGCCCACCGTCCTGAGGCGAGGTCGTCGCGGAGGCTGTGCACGACTCTCCGCTCGACGTCCGGCCCGACTTCCGTCCAGACCGACACTCCGCGACGGACGTGCTCGTCCAGGTGCGCCTCGGGCCGGCGCCAGTAGGCCTCGAAGAAGCCGTCCGCGCAGTCCCACGGGACGGGCACCGGCTCGGTCCGGGCGTCGATGGCACCGGCCAGCTCGGTCAGCGACGCCAGGATCCTGCAGCTCCTCAGGCCGGCGAACTCGGGGAGGTAGTCGCGGGTCAGCCAGAACTGGCCGGGGTCTCTGGTGTCGAACAGGAACACCACCACGCGGCGAGCGACGCGCCGCATCTCGCGCAGGCCGGCGATCGGGTCCTGCCAGTGGTGGACCGTGCACACGGCCATCGCCGCGTCGAAGGACTGGTCGTCGAACGGCAGGTTCTCGGCAGATCCGGCCACGCACGGCGCGGCGTGCGCCGGGCGCCGGGAACGCATGAGTGCCGACGGTTCCAGCGCGAGTACGTCGCGGTCGGGAGGCTCGTAGGAGCCGGTGCCCGCCCCGACGTTCAGGACGGTCCGGGCGTCGTCGAGCGCAGCCCAGATCCGCGACGCGATGCGCGGCTCGGTCCGCCGGGTGACGGTGTAGGTGGCCCCGATGGTGTCGTACAGCTGCACCCTCGACATACGCACTGCCTCTCGGGTTCGGTCCCCTTCGTGGGAGGGGAGCTACCCCATGGTGCGTCATCGCGTTCGCGACGGCATCGGCGATCCCCCCGACGGTGGGCTGCGTCAATGGCCCAACCAGCGCATTGGCGCCGCCGGTCGCGACGCGGACCCTGAGAAGTGGAAGACCGCCGTTGCGGCCGAGTCGCAGGCAAGAGTGGGTCTGACCGAGTTTCACCGGAGGGAGTCATCCCTCGCCGGAAGCAGAGAGCGACTGGACTCGCCCACCGCCCCAGCGGCACCGACGACGAGCTGGCCACGAGCCGGACAACGGCTCCGCGGGCGACCTCGGCGGCGGGCACGGCCTGGGCCTCGCGATCACCCGGCAGATCGTCGACGGTGACCGACCAGCGCGCATCGCTCGACAGGTTGCTCGACAGGTTGATTGACACGCGTTCGCCGACCGGGAACCGTTGCTGTTGTCCAGGACGACGAGACCTGACGACGGAAGCCCGATTCTCATCAAGTCCTCATCTGCGCAGCCCGGCGGCAGGTCATGGTCGTCCTGTGGGCCGCCGGCCCGGACCAAGGAGGTCGCTGTGCAG
>NZ_SDKM01000022.1 GCF_004519545.1 Nocardioides guangzhouensis | reverse complement strand
TGCGAAGGGAATCCTCACAGTCAGAGGAGGGTGGGGAGGGCGCGGGCGAGGTCCTCGCCAACCTGCTCGAGGAAGTGGGGCCTCGCGGGTGGAGAGGGCGGCGTCGGGCTCGGGGTCGGTGAGCGCCCACGTACGGCGGATCCCGGTGCAGTCCGGGCCCGGGCTGGTGCTGGAGGAGCACCACCAGTTCCCCAAGACCGAGGCGGTGCCGGCGCCGACCGACAAGCGGCTGATGCGGCACGCCCGCATCAGCTGCATCGGGGAGGTGCCGGACGGCTCGGATCGGCAGTACGTCCCCGACCTCAACGGGCCGATGTACCTCCTCACCCGGGGCCAGCGCAGCCTCCACCTCGACGTGAAGGCGCAGTTCCCCGACCTCTACTCCGGTCGCGGCATGGGCAGCCCGACGCCGGTCACACCCAGTCCGAAGGGCCGTGACCGCGCAGGAGGTGGCCGGGCAGTACCGCCGGTTCGTGACCAACTGACCCGCTGACCCGTTGATCCGCCGACCAAAACGGGGTTCCCGGGGGAGGAGGGCGTCGGCTCCGGCCGCCGCCCTCCTCCGGTTGCTGTAAGGCTGCAATTGCAGCCGCATGACACATTTCGGGGCCCTGTCCGTGCAATGCGGCCGCAATTGCAGCCGTACGACGGTCCGCCGACGCCCGTGTCCGAATCCCGCTAGAACCTGTCGGTGCCATGGGCAAGGATGGTCCCCATGAGCACCCGCGACCTGCACCTCGACCACGAGTCGTGCTACCGCGCGGTCAAGAGCCGTGACCGCCGCTTCGACGGCGTCTTCTACACCGCCGTGCACACGACCGGCATCTACTGCCGGCCCTCGTGCCCGGCCCGCACCCCGGCCTCCCGCAACGTCACGTTCTTCCCGACCGCGGCCGCCGCCCAGGCCGCCGGCTTCCGCGCCTGCAAGCGCTGCCTCCCCGACGCCACCCCGGGCTCGCCCGATTGGGACGTCGCCGCCGACGTGGCCGGCCGCGCCATGCGCCTGATCGCCGACGGCGTCGTCGACCGCGAGGGCGTCGAGGGCCTGGCCCACCGACTCGGCTACACCCCGCGCCACCTGACCCGGCTGCTCGGCGCCGAGCTCGGCGCCGGACCGCTGGCCCTGGCCCGGGCCCGCCGGGCGCAGACCGCGCGGGTGCTGATCGAGACCACCCCGATGGGGTACGCCGACGTCGCGTTCGCCGCGGGCTTCTCCAGCGTGCGCCAGTTCAACGACACGATCCGCGAGGTCTACGCCTCCTCGCCGACCGAGCTCCGCGGCCGTCGTGGCGGGCCACGGTCGGCGACCGGCACGATCACGCTGCGGCTGGCGGTGCGCACCCCGTTCGCGGGCGAGGCGCTGCACCGCTTCCTCGCCCACCACCTCGTCGCCGGTGTCGAGACCGCCGGCCCCGGGTGGTACGCCCGCACCCTCGACCTCCCGCACGGGCCCGGGACGGTCCGGCTGGACCTGGCCGACGCCCCCGTCGCGGGGGAGACCGCGTTCGTGCCGGCCACGTTCCGGCTGGCCGACCTGCGCGACACCTCCGCCGCGGTCGAGCGGGCACGGCGCCTGGTCGACGCCGACTGCGACCCGGTTGCCGTCGACGACCACTTCGCCGGCGACCCGGTCGTCGGTGCGCTGGTCCGGCTGACGCCCGGCCTCAGGGTCCCCGGACAGGTCGACGGCGACGAGACCGCGGTCCGTACCGTCATCGGCCAGCAGGTCAGCGTCCTCGGCGCCAACACCGTCACCTCCCGGCTGGTCGCCGAGCACGGCACCCCGTTCGAGACCGGGGTCCCCGGCCTCACCCACCTCTTCCCGTCGGCGGACACGATCGCGGGGCTCGACCCCGAGGACCTCCCGATGCCCCGCTCCCGGGGCCGGGCGCTGGTCGGCCTCGCCGCCGCGCTGGCGTCGGGTGACGTGGCGCTCGACCGCGGGCCCGACCGCGACGACGTCCGCCGGCGGCTGCTGGACCTGCCCGGCATCGGGTCGTGGACCGCCGACTACGTCGCGCTCCGGGCGCTGGCCCACCCCGACGTCTTCCTGCCGACCGACGTCGGCGTCCGCAACGCGCTGGCCGACCTTGGGCACGACCCCGCCGCCGTGGTCGCGGACAGCGAGGCGTGGCGCCCCTGGCGCTCCTACGCCCTGATGCACCTCTGGAACACCCTGATGCCACCCGTGGACCCCGCTGACCCCGCTGCCGAGGGCAGCACGAAGGAGAGCTGACATGTGGACCGTGATGGAGTCACCCGTCGGAGACCTGCGGATCGTCGAGCGCAACGGCTCGGTCGTCGCCATCGAGTTCTCGCCGTTCCGGCCGCCGGCCGACGGCCGCCCGCTCGGCGCGCGTGACGACGAGCACCCCGTGCTGAAGGAGACGGTGCGCCAGCTCACGGCGTACTTCCAGCGCGACCTCAAGGAGTTCGACCTCCCGCTGGCCCCCGACGGGACCGAGTTCCAGCAGCGCGTGTGGGACCAGCTGCTCGCGATCGGGTACGGCGAGACCGCGACGTACGGCCAGATCGCGCACCGGCTCGGCCACACCAACGCCGCGTCCCGCGCGGTCGGGCTGGCCAACGGACGCAACCCGATCCCGATCGTGATCCCGTGCCACCGGGTGATCGGTGCTGACGGGACGCTGACTGGGTACGCAGGGGGCATGGAACGCAAGCAGACCCTCCTCGAGCTCGAGCAGGACGCGCTGTTCTGAGCTCGCCGGAGGAGGTCGACCCGGAGCCGGTCTGGTACGCCGGCTACGGGTCCAACCTGTCGCCGGACCGGCTGCGCTGCTACCTCGCCGGCGGCTGCCCGCCCGGCGCGGCCCGCACCTACCCGGGTGCACGGGAGCCCGGTGAGCCGCTGGACGTGCGCCCGGTCTCGCTGCCGGGCAGCGTCCTGTTCGCCTGGGAGTCGCCGACCTGGGGCGGCGGGATCGCGTTCCTCGACCCGACCGGGCCGGGCACGTCGCGCGCCACGGCGTACCTCGTCACGCCGCGGCAGTTCTCCGACGTGCACGCCCAGGAGATGTGGCGCGAGCCGGGCGTCGACCTCGACCTCGCACCGCTGCTGGCGTCCGGTCGGCGCGTGGTGGGGCCCGGCCGGTACGAGACCCTGCACGTGGCCGGCGAGCTCGAGGGGCGCCCGGTGCTGACGTTCTCCGCACCCGACGCCGACGCGCTCGAGCCGCGCGCCCCGGCGGCGGTTTACCTCGCGACCATGGCCGACGGCCTGCGCGATGCCCACGGCCTCGGGGACGACGAGATCGTCGACTACCTGCTGGGCTGTCCCGGCGCTGCGCCGGAGTGGGACGCCGATCGCCTGGCCGACGTCGTGACGGGCTGAGCCGCCGTCACCCGATCGGGTGCGGTTCGTGATCCGCGCGTGATCGACGCGCGCGTGGCGCGGCCCCGAGGATGGGGCGATGGGTACGAGGGAGCTGTCGCACGTCGCGCTGCTCTCGACGCTCCCGGTGGTCGCCGTGCAGGGCGCCCGGGTACGCCGTCGTACGGTGCGGTTGCCGGAGGCGGACGGCCGGGACGGCACGGTCGGTCACGGACCGGCTCCGATCCGGCTCGCCGTGGTCGGCGACAGCGTCGCGGCCGGCCAGGGGGTCGGCCACCACGAGCACTCCGTCGCCGGGGAGCTGGCGCGGCGGCTGCACGCCCGACACGGACGGCCGGTGGCCTGGCACGTCGTCGCGCAGGGCGGGCTGACGGCGGGGGAGGTGCTGGACCTCTGCGACCGGCACGGGTTCGGCCAGGACACCCTCGCGCCCGACTTCGTCGTGCTCTCGGTCGGCGTGAACGACACGAAGGACTTCCACTCCGACGAGCGGTGGACCCGCGAGCTGCGAGGCCTGCTGGTCCGGGTGCGCGGGGAGGGCGAGCCGACGCGGGTGGTGCTGCTCGGCGTACCCCCGATGGAGACGTTCCCGGCCCTGCCGCGTCCGCTGGCGGGCCTGCTCGGTGCGCGGGCCCGCCGCATCGACCGGCTGGGCCAGGAGCTGGTTGCCGACCTCGACGCCGCGGAGGGCCGGCTGCACCACCTGTCCCTGCGCGACCTCGACCTCTCGACGGACGGCGCCTACGCCGGTGACGGCTTCCATCCCTCGGCCGCCGTCCACGCCGAGCTGGCCCGCCGCATCGACGAGCTCCTCTCCTGACCTCGCCGACGTGCCCCGAATTGCGCGCCGAGGAGCCCCGAATTGCGCGCCGACGTGCCCCGAATTGCGCGCCGAGGTGCCCGGTATTGCGCGCTGGTCCTCACGATTCCCCGGTCGACCGGGGCGGTCACTGGGTTGTCAGGCGTTTCGAACCCTGACAACCCACTGATCTCCCTGACCGGTTCCGTCGATCCGCTGCGCCGGGCCGGTCCGCAAGCGGAGGCACCTCGGCCGGCAAGACCGGGCACCTCGGCCGGCAAGACCGGGCACCTGGGCCGGCAAGACCGGGCACTTGGGCCGGCAAGACCGGGCACTTCGTCGGAGGAGGCAGTCGGTCGGCTACTCGGCGGCGGCGCGGCGGAGGGACTCGGAGAGACGCTCGGCGGCGGCCAGTACGGCGGGTGCGTGCATGCGGCCGGGCTGACGCGAGAGGCGCTCGAGCGGGCCGGAGACGGAGACCGCGGCGATGATCTTGCCGCTGGGGGAGCGGACCGGAGCGGACACCGAGGCGACGCCCTGCTCGCGCTCCCCGACGGACTGCGCCCAGCCGCGGCGGCGGATGCCGGACAGCGCGGTCGCGGAGAACGCGGCGTTCTGGAGGCCGCGGTGCATCCGCTCGGGGTCCTCCCAGGCGAGCAGCACCTGGGCGGCGGAGCCGGCCCGCATGGTCAGCTGCGAACCGACCGGGATCGTGTCGCGCAGCCCGCTCGGGCGCTCGGCGGCGGCGACGCACACGCGGTGGTCGCCCTGGCGGCGCCAGAGCTGGGCGGACTCGCCGGTGATGTCGCGGAGCCGCGCGAGCACGGGGCCGGCGGCGGCGAGCAAGCGGTCCTCGCCGGCGGCGGCGGACAGCTCGGCCAGGCGCGGCCCGAGCACGAACCGCCCCTGCATGTCGCGCGCCACCAGGCGGTGGTGCTCGAGCGCCACCGCGAGGCGGTGGGCGGTGGGGCGGGCGAGCCCGGTGCCGGTGACCAGGCCGGCCAGCGTGGCCGGGCCGGCCTCGAGGGCGCTGAGCACGAGGGCGGCCTTGTCGAGGACGCCGACTCCGCTTGAGTTGTCCATATGGCAATACTGCCGTCTCACAAGATGGGATGCAAGTTGTAGTGTCGGAGACCGGCAAGGACGCACGCTGGTGCACAGGCACGGCTCGACGAGGAGTGGAGGACAGTCATGGGGCGGACCCTGGCGGAGAAGGTGTGGGACGAGCACGTCGTCCGGAGTGCTGCGGGCGAGCCGGACCTCCTCTACATCGACCTCCACCTCATCCACGAGGTGACCTCGCCCCAGGCGTTCGACGGGCTTCGCCTCGCCGGCCGCCCCGTACGCCGACCCGACCTCACCCTCGCCACCGAGGACCACAACGTCCCCACCGTCGACTGGGACAAGCCGATCGCTGACCCGGTGTCGCGCACCCAGGTGGAGACGCTGCGCAAGAACGCCGCCGAGTTCGGCGTCCGCCTGCATCCCCTCGGTGACGTCGAGCAGGGCATCGTGCACGTGGTCGGCCCGCAGCTCGGCCTGACCCAGCCCGGCATGACCATCGTCTGCGGCGACTCGCACACCAGCACCCACGGCGCGTTCGGGGCGATCGCGTTCGGCATCGGCACCTCCGAGGTCGAGCACGTGCTGGCCACCCAGACCCTGCCGCAGGCCCGCCCGAAGACGATGGCGGTCACGGTCAACGGCTCGCTGCCCGACGGCGTCACCGCCAAGGACCTCGTGCTCACGCTGATCGCACACACGGGCACCGGCGGCGGCCAGGGGTACGTCGTGGAGTACCGCGGGCAGGCCATCGAGGAGCTGTCGATGGAGGGCCGGATGACGGTCTGCAACATGTCCATCGAGTGGGGCGCCAAGGCCGGGATGATCGCCCCCGACCAGACCACGTTCGACTACATCGAGGGTCGGCCCGAGGCCCCGAAGGGCGCCGACTGGGACGCCGCGATCGCGCACTGGAAGACGCTGGTGACCGACGCGGACGCGGTCTTCGACAAGGAGGTCGTCCTCGACGCGAGCACGATGACGCCGTTCGTCACCTGGGGCACGAACCCCGGTCAGGGCGTGCCGCTCGGCGCCACCGTCCCCGGTCCGGACGACTTCGAGGACGCGACCGACAAGATCGCCACGGAGAAGGCGCTGGAGTACATGGGTCTCGAGGCCGGCACCCCGATGCGCGACATCGAGGTCGACACGGTGTTCGTCGGCTCGTGCACCAACGGCCGGATCGAGGACCTGCGGCTGGCGGCCGAGGTCATCAAGGGACACAAGGTCGCAGGCGGCACCCGGCTGCTCGTCGTCCCCGGCTCGGTGCGGGTCCGACTCCAGGCCGAGGACGAGGGCCTGGACCTGGTCTTCAAGGAGGCCGGCGCCGAGTGGCGCGGCGCGGGCTGCTCGATGTGCCTGGGCATGAACCCCGACCAGCTCACCCCGGGCGAGCGCAGCGCGTCGACCTCCAACCGCAACTTCGAGGGCCGGCAGGGCAAGGGCGGCCGCACCCACCTGGTGTCGGTCCCGGTGGCCGCCGCGACCGCCGTACGCGGCAGGCTTTCCTCGCCCGCCGACCTGCCCGCCGTGACCGGCTCGACCAGCGAGGGGAACTGACATGGACGCCTTCACCACCCACACCGGCGTCGGGGTCCCGCTGCGCCGCAGCAACGTCGACACCGACCAGATCATCCCGGCGGTGTACCTCAAGCGCGTGACCCGCACCGGCTTCGAGGACGGGCTGTTCGCCGCCTGGCGGAACGACCCGACGTTCGTCCTCAACCGCAGCGAGTACGCCGCGGGGTCGGTGCTGGTCGCCGGCCCCGACTTCGGCACCGGCTCCTCGCGTGAGCACGCCGTGTGGGCGCTGCAGAACTACGGCTTCAAGGTCGTGATCTCGCCACGCTTCGCCGACATCTTCCGCGGCAACGCCGGAAAGGCGGGACTGCTCGCAGCGCAGGTGGACGACAAGGTCGTGCAGCGGCTCTGGGAGCACCTCGAGAGCAACCCGGGCGCCACCGTCTCCGTCGACCTCGAGGCGAAGACCGTGCAGGCGGGCGACATCCAGGACTCCTTCGACATCGACGACTACACGCGCTGGCGCCTGCTGGAGGGCCTCGACGACATCGGCATCACGCTCGGTCACGACGCCGACATCGCGGCGTACGAGGCGGAACGCCCGGCCTTCAAGCCGGTCACCGCCTGAATCGGTGCCCTAGACCACGTCCCTGGGGTCCGGAGCCACCGGCAGCACCCAGACGAGTGGCGGTACGACGGCCCACATCGCCGGCGGCAGCGGCGGGTCGACCTGCGCACGGACCGTCGGAGCCGGGGTCCTGGTCGACGTGCGCCTGCCCGGCCGGTGCGTCACAGGGAGGACGCAATTCCCTGTCCACACACGCCGGAGAGCCTCATCGACGAAAGTCGGGAGCTCTTGTGCGGCTGGGGATTCCGCCTCGTCGTCACCTGTCCACAGCGGCTCAGCTCATCGCGTCGGGAGCCGACCACCGTGACCCACGTTCTTCGACGAAAGCGGTGGTCTCCGGCTTCATGAGCCCTATCTGGACAGGGAATTCACGTGACGTCCGACGAAAAAACCTGCCGAAACTTCGTGAAGGTGATTGTGACCCACGTCTCGAATCCCTAGCGTGCCAAGGAGAAAGTCGAGCACGGGCTCGGCCTCGAGGTTCATTGGAAGGGAAGCTTGTGAACAAGACGCAGCTTGTCGACGCGCTTGCCACGCGTTTCGAAGGGAACCGCAAGGCAGCATCCCACGCGCTGGAGTCAGTGCTGGACACCATCACCCGCGAGGTCGCCAAGGGGGAGAAGGTCGCCATCACGGGCTTCGGCTCGTTCGAGAAGAAGGTGCGCGACGCCCGCTGGGTGCGCAACCCCCGCACGGGCGAACGCATGAAGGCCAAGAAGACCGCGGTCCCGAAGTTCACTCCGGGCGCGGACCTGAAGAACGTCATCTCCGGCGCGAAGAAGCTGCCGAAGCTCACCGCCACCAAGGCGGCTGCCGCTCCGGCCAAGGCTGCCGCGACCGCGAAGGCCGCTGCCAGCAAGGCAACCGCGAAGAAGACGACCGCGAAGAAGACCACGGCCACGAAGGCCGCTCCGGCCAAGTCCGCGGCCAAGAAGACCACGACCGCCGCGAAGTCGACGGCGGCGAAGAAGACGTCGACGGCGAAGAAGGCGCCGGCCAAGACGACGTCGACCGCGAAGAAGACCGCGACCAAGAAGACCTCGCCTGCGAAGTCGACGGCGACGAAGAAGACGTCGGCGGCCAAGGCGACGGCCACGAAGAAGTCGACAGCGGCCAAGAAGGCACCTGCCAAGAAGGCGCCGGCCAAGAAGGCGCCGACCGCGAAGAAGACCACGGCGAAGAAGGCACCGGCCAAGAAGGCCTGACCCACGCTCGTCACGACGGCACCCGGCGGCACCTGCCCCGGGTGCCGTCGCCGTGTCCGGGCGCTCCTGCCTCGGCGGTTGGTCAGCCGGCTCCGTGGCCCATCGCGTCGGCGGTGTACCGCCCGACGCCGAGCACCATCGCGCGACCCAGGTCGCCGAGGTCGTCCACGTCCTGGCGCAGGGTCGCGAGCATCCCCGTGACCTCGCGGGCACCGGCTTCGAAGTGCGCGTCGCGCGAGCGGACGCCGAACCGCGGGTCGAACGCCTCGACCGACCACGCGGCGTACGTCGTCGTGCCGGTGCCCTGCGCGTCCGCGACGAAGGCGGCGCCGCCCTCGGGCACCTGCGCCAGCGCCTCGTCGAGGTCGTCCCCGGTCAGGGCCGGGAGATCCGCGCAGACGGCCGCGACCGCGTGCCCCGGCCACCGGCGGGCGGCTTCGAGCGCGGCCTGGACGAGGCTCGCGTTGAGGTCGCCGGTCACGCCGTCGGGGAGCGTGGCACAGCCGTCGTCGGCCGCGACGGACGCGAACGCGGCGTCGTCGGTCACCACCATCACCTCGGCCACGCAGGCCGCGGAGCGTGCGGCGGAGAGGGTGTCGCGGGCGAACGCGGAGGCCAGCGCGGTGCGAAGGTCGTCGGGCAGGTCGGCCAGGCGGGACTTGCCCTGCGCGGGCGGCTTGACCGGGACGAGGACCACGAAGGAGCGGGGATCGGGGCTGACGGACATCGCGCACGATCCTGCCAAAAGGGCAACCCAGCGTGGCAGCGACCAGGCAAGCGACTGACCGGTAGCCTGCTTCCGATGGACCCTCGGCCGGCTCGGGCCGGCATCGACGACGACGTGAGGACACCGTGACGGTTCGCAAGCTCGACCAGCCCCGGGGGTGGGCGTTCACGCTCGGCGTGATCGTGCTGAAACCCCCGCTCCTGGCGGTGTCCTCCCGCACCTGGATCGACGGCGACAAGATCCCGGCGACCGGCGGGTGCGTGCTCGCGGTCAACCACATCTCCCACGCAGACCCGCTCACGACCGCGCACTTCGTCTACGACCACGGGCGGATGCCGCGCTACCTCGCCAAGTCCGGGCTCTTCGGCAACAAGGCACTGGGCGGCTTCCTGCGCTCGGCCGGCCAGATCCCCGTCAAGCGGATGAGTGCCGACGCGGTCGGTGCCTACTCCGCCGCGGTCGAGGCGGTGCGGGCCGGCGAGTGCGTGGTCGTCTACCCCGAGGGCACGATCACCCGCGACCCCGGTCTCTGGCCGATGCGCGGAAAGACCGGCGCGGCCCGGATCGCGCTGGAGACCGGCTGTCCGGTGATCCCGGTCGCGCACTGGGGCGTGCAGGACATCCTCGCGCCGTACGCCAAGAAGCCCGACCTGCTGCCGCGCAAGAACGTCACCTACAAGGCAGGCGACCCGGTGGCGCTCGACGACCTGCGTGGCCAGCCGGTCACGGCGCAGCTCACGCACCAGGCCACCGACCGGATCATGGACGCGATCGCGGCGCTGCTGGAGGACATCCGTGGCGAGAAGGCCCCGGAGAAGCGGTGGGACCCGCGCACGTCGGGCGAGTCCGAGATCGGGAACCCGCACAGGAAGCAGAAGAAGGGCAGGGGTCGATGAGCAAGGTCGCCGTGTTCGGCGCCGGGTCGTGGGGCACCGCGTTCTCGATCGTGCTGGCCGACGCGGGCAACGACGTCACCATCTGGGGGCGCCGTGAGGACGTCTGCGCGACGATCAACGAGAAGCGCGAGAACACCGACTACCTGCCCGGCATCGAGCTGGCCCCGAGCATCCGGGCCACGCACGACCCGGAAGAGGTCCTGTCCGGTGCCATGACCGTGGTGCTGGCGGTCCCGTCGCAGACCTTGCGGCAGAACCTCACCGAGTGGGCGCCGTACCTCCCCGACGACGCCGTCCTGGTCAGCCTGATGAAGGGCGTCGAGCTCGGCTCGCTCAAGCGGATGAGCGAGGTGATCGCCGAGGTGACCGGTGCCTCCACCGACAGGATCGCGGTCGTGAGCGGACCCAACCTGGCCAAGCCGATCGCGATGCGCGAGCCGGCAGCGTCCGTGGTGGCCTGCGCCGACGAGGAGGTCGCCCAGCGGATCCAGAAGCTGTGCCACACCCGGTCGTTCCGTCCCTACACCTCGGTCGACGTGCTCGGCTGCGAGCTCGGCGGCGCCTACAAGAACGTCGTCGGCCTCAGCGTCGGGATGGCGGTCGGCCTCGGCTTCGGCGACAACACCACCGCCTCGGTGATCACCCGCGGCCTGGCCGAGACGGCCCGGCTGGCGATGGCGCTCGGCGCGAACCCGCTCACCCTGATGGGCCTGGCCGGGCTCGGCGACCTGGTCGCCACCTGCTCCTCGCCGCTGTCGCGCAACCGGACGTTCGGCGAGAAGCTCGGCCAGGGCATGACCACCGACGAGATCATCGCGTCCACGCGCCAGGTCGCCGAGGGCGTGAAGTCCTGCTCCTCGCTGCTCGACCTGGCCCGCAAGACCGGCGTCGACGCGCCGATCGCGGAGCACGTCGACGCGGTCGTGGCCGGTCGGATGACCGCCCGCGACATGATGGAGGCGTTCCTCTCCCGCGACACCAAGGCGGAGACCGACTGACGCAGGGCCGGCTCAGGTGAGGTCGTCGAGCGCCGTCTCGAGGTCGGCCCACAGGTCGTCGACGTCCTCGATGCCGACCGACATCCGCACCAGCGCCTCGGGGATGGTGGCAGCCTCGCTGCGCCAGCGGCGACGCCGCTCGAAGGTCGACTCCACGCCGCCGAGGCTGGTCGCGTGCACCCAGAGCTTCGTCTTGCGGCACAGCAGGTCGGCGGCCATGGCGCCCTGCGCCAGCTCGATCGAGATGATCGCGCCCATACCGGGGTAGCGGACCTCGCCGACGGCAGGGTGCCCGTCGAGGCGGCGTACCAGCTCCTGGGCGTTGGCCTGTGCCCGCTCCACCCGCAGGTGCAGGGTGCGCAGCCCGCGGAGCGCGAGGAACGCCTCCATCGGGCCGGGTACGGCGCCGATGAGGTCGCGGCGGTTCTTGAGCACGCCGAACAGCTCGTCGTCGCGGGTCACGATCGCGCCCATGAGCACGTCGCTGTGGCCGGCCAGGAACTTGGTGGCGGAGTGCACGACCAGGTCGGCGTCGAGGTCGAGCGGCCGCTGGAGCAGGGGAGTGGCGAACGTGTTGTCGACCACCAGGTAGGCACCGGCCGCGTGCGCTGCGTCGCGGATGGTCGGGATGTCGGCGACCTCGAGCGCCGGGTTGGTCGGCGACTCCAGCAGGACCAGGGAGGCCCCGTCGCAGGCACTCACGACCGCGTCGGTGTCGGTGACATCGACCAGCTCGCAGGTCAGGCGGCCACGGGCCTCGAGGTCGGCGAGCTGCATGACCGTGCCGGAGTAGGAGTGGCGGGAGGCGACCACCTTCTGACCCTGCCCGACCAGGTCGAGGATCGTCGCGATCGCGGCCAGCCCGGAGGCGAACGACAGCGCGCGTCCGCCCTCCAGCGCCCCGAGCGCCTCCTCGAACGCCGCCCAGGTGGGGTTGCCGTAGCGGCCGTACTCCACGTCCCCGCCCGCGACGTACGTCGACGCGAACGTCACCGGTGTGTTGAACGGCTGGTCGCTCTCGTGCGGGGGCCGGCCGGCGTGCACGGCGATCGTCGAGGGCTTGAGCGGTGCGTCGGACATCCCCCCAGCCTAGGGATCAGACGGTGGCGCGCACGCACCAGGCACTGGCGGTCTCCTCGAACGGCGCCGGCGGGAGCAGCTCGGCGCAGCGGTCCCGGAGCCCGGCGCGGGTCGGCTCGTCCAGCCCTGCCGTGTACTGGCCGGCCGGGCCGACGCCGAGGGTGTACGGCTCCCACCAGTCCTCGAACGACCGGAACGGGATCGTCACCGACAGCCGCCCGTCGTCGACGCGCTCCCAGCCGGCCTCGGTCGCGAGCTGCACCAGGTGTCCCTCGCGGGTGCCGGGCAGGTCGGACTCGCCGGGGTGGCCGGGGTCGAGGTCGGCGACCGCGCGCCAGAACGTCGCCAGCGGGCCGCTGCCGCCGGCGTGGTCCCACACGCAGGTCGCGACGGTGCCCCCAGGCGCCGCCACCCGGCGCATCTCGCGTAGCCCGGCGACCGGGTCGGACATGAAGTGCACCACCAGCTGGGCGGTCACGAGGTCGAACGATCCATCGTCGAACGGCAGGTCCTCTGCGGAGCCCTCGTGCACGTCCGCGCCGGGGAACCGGGCCCGGGCCGCCGCGACGAACGGCGGCGACGGGTCGATGGCGACGACCGCGTCCGCGCCGAGGGCGCCGACCAGCACCGCGGTCAGCGCGCCCGGGCCGCACCCGACGTCGAGCGCCCGCTGCCCGGCCGCGGCGCCGGCGTACGCCGCGAACGCCAGCGCCAGCGGGTCGGCGTACCGTCCCATGAAACGGGCGTAGGCATCCGCCGGAACGTCGAAGCTCACGCCGTCAACCTACTCCGCCGAGCGGCCAGGAATGGCGGGCCGAGCGGCCCGGTCCTGCGCAAGAGCCGGCCGCTCGAGGCGCAAGTCCTGGCCGTTCGGCGGGCGGGGGCGCAGCGGGCCCTCGGCCCTGGTGCGGCAGGATGGGCGCCGTGACCGACCCGACCCTCGCCCGTGACATCGACGCCATCTGCCGCCTGAGCGGGGAGTTCACGCTCCGGTCCGGGCAGGTGTCGTCCGAGTACTTCGACAAGTACCTCTTCGAGGCGCAGCCCGAGCTGCTGGCCCGGGTGGCCGAGCAGATGGTGGCGCGGGTCCCCGAGGGCACCGAGCTGCTCGGCGGCCTGGAGCTCGGCGGCATCCCGATCGCCACCATGCTGAGCGCCCGCACCGGGCTGCCGGCGCTGTTCGTGCGCAAGAAGGCCAAGGAGTACGGCACCTGCAAGCTCGCCGAGGGCCCGGACGTGTCCGGACGCCGGGTGACGCTGGTCGAGGACGTCATCACCACCGGCGGGGCGGTGCGCGACGCCACGCGGGCGCTGCGCGAGCGCGGCGCGACCGTCGAGGTGGTGATCTGCGCCATCGACCGCAGTCCCGAGGGCGAGAACCCGCTCGCCGACGTCGGCCTCGAGGTGCGCCCGGTGCTCACCAAGTCCGAGCTCGACGCGGTCCGCGGGTAGGGTCGACGACCGTGCCCGAGACCCCCTTCCGCAAGCCCCGCGTCGCCATCGTCTTCGGCGGCCGCTCCAGCGAGCACGTCATCTCCTGCTCGACCGCCGGCAGCGTGCTGGCCGCGATCGACCGCGACAAGTACGACGTGGTGCCCATCGGCATCGCCCAGGACGGCCGCTGGGTGCTCGAGTCCGGTGACCCCGAGCGGCTGCGGATCGAGAGCGCCGAGAAGCTGCCGCACGTCGACGGCTCCCGCCCCGGCGTCGCGCTCGAGCGCACCGCGGCCGCGACCGACCTGGTCGTGAGCGAGCCGTCGCAGCCGCCGCGCACGCTCGGCGAGGTCGACGTCGTGTTCCCGGTGCTGCATGGTCCGTGGGGTGAGGACGGCACCATCCAGGGCATGTTCGAGATGGCCGGCGTCCGCTACGTCGGCGCCGGCGTGCTGGCCTCGGCGGTGTCCATGGACAAGGCGTTCATGAAGGTGGTGCTCGCCGGAGCCGGCGTACCCCTGATGCCGTCGACCGTGATCACTGCCCGCGAGTGGCGCGACGATCCCGAGTCGTGCCGGAAGCGGGTCGCGGAGCTCGGCTACCCGGCGTTCGTGAAGCCGGCGCGCGGCGGGTCGAGCTTCGGCATCTCCAAGGCGCACGACGCCTCCGAGCTCGACAAGGCGATCGCGGTCGCCCAGCGCGAGGACCCCAAGGTGATCGTCGAGGCGTACGCCGCGGGGGCGCGCGAGGTCGAGTGCGGCGTGCTCGGCTCCGTCGACGGTCCTCCCGAGACCAGCCTTCCTGCCGAGGTGAAGGTCGGCGGCGACCACGAGTTCTACGACTTCGAGGCGAAGTACCTCCCCGAGCAGGCCACCGAGCTCGACGTCCCCGCCGACCTGCCCGAGGAGGTCATCGCGGAGCTCCGCGCGCTGGCCGCGCAGGTGTTCGAGGCGGTCGGCTGCGAGGGCCTGGCCCGGGTCGACTTCTTCTACATGCCCGACGGGTCGCTCGTGGTCAACGAGATCAACACCATGCCGGGGTTCACCCCGACGTCGATGTTCCCGCTGATGTGGGCGGCCACCGGGGTCGACTACCCGGCGCTGGTGGAGCGGCTGGTCCAGCTCGCGCTGGCCCGGGACACCGGCCTGCGCTGACGGCGTACGGCGGTGGGTCCCGGACTGCGGTGGGCGGCGCCGTTGTCGTGAGGCCGCAATTGCAGCCGCGTGACATGTTCTCGGGCTCCCGCTCTGTCATGAGGCTGCAATTGCAGGCTTGTGACATGTCGGGATCGCGTCGGCCGTGTCATACGGCTGCAATTGCAGGCTTGTGACAGCGCGTACGGCGGTGGGTCAGAAGCAGCGCCTGGTCCGCACCAGCGTCCCCTTCACCACGTCGCTGATCTCGACCAGCACGTCGGCCGGCGGGCGGTACTCCGCGGGCAGGTCGATCCGCACCGTCGGGCGGTAGCCGATCGTGGTCATCTGCACGTCGGAGCCCTGGTCGGTGCTGGCCTCCTCGGGGATGTACCAGCCGACGCCGTTGACCTCCTGGCACCGCGAGAACGCGTCGAAGTCGTCGGGCATGCCGACCCCGCAGGTCACCACGATCGGCGGGTCGCCCCAGGCGGCGGCCGGCGCGGAGGCCGGCTCGGTCTTGCGGCGTGCCTGGTCGCCGACCTTCTCGGGCACCTGGTCGAGGAACCGCGCGCACGCGGCGCGGGTGCGGGCGTCGACGTCGGGGGAGTCGACCTCGACGGCGCCGGAGCAGCCGGCGAGCACCAGGGTGAGCACGGCGAGCGCGGACGCGACGACGCCCCGCATCCGGGAGGACACGGGGCGTCGTACGGTCACGCTGTCAGGACGCGCAGTGCTCAGATGTGGACGACCGGGCAGGTCAGCGTGCGCGTGATCCCGTCGAGGTTCTGCACCTTCGACACCACGAGCTTGCCCAGCTCGTCGACGTTGCGCGCCTCCGCGCGCACGATCACGTCGTAGGGACCGGTGACGTCCTCGGCCAGCGTCACGCCCTTGACCTGCGCGATGGCAGTAGCGACCTCGGCAGCCTTGCCGACGTCGGTCTGGATCAGGATGTAGGCCTGGACGACCATCGTGCCTCCTTGGCTTGGTGAGGGGACCTGCCGCGCGGCCCGCCCGTGCGAAGCGCGCCCCGCCAACCTACCGCCTCGGTCCCGCGTGTCGGTAGGTGGTGCGAACCGACCGGCTGGTGGGATGGATCTCATGCCCGCTTCCCCCTTCCCACCCGACGCGACCCTCGCGGACGTCGGGGAGTTCGCCTTCATCGCCGCCCTCGACGAGGTGTTCGAGCAGGGGGAGCAGGTCCTGGTGGGGCCCGGCGACGACGCGGCGGTGCTGCGGGTCCGCACCGGGCACGTGGTGGTCTCGACGGACCTGATGGTCGAGGGGCGGCACTTCCGCCGCGACTGGGCCGGAGCCGCCGACGTGGGTGCCCGAGCCGCGGCGCAGAACCTCTCCGACGTCAACGCCATGGGCGGCACCGCGCACTCGCTAACGATCGGCCTCGCCGCCCCGGCGGACCTGCCGGCCTCGTGGGCCCTCGACTTCGCCCGCGGGTTCGCCGAGGAGTGCGCCAAGGTCGGTGCGAGCGTGGTCGGCGGCGACATGGCGCGCTCCGAAACACTGGTGATCGCCGTGACCGTGCTCGGCGCGTGCACCGTCGCCCCGGTGCTCCGATCCGGTGCCGAGCCCGGCGACGTGGTCGCCCTGGCCGGCCGCCAGGGCTGGGCCGCCGGCGGGCTCGCCGTGCTCGGCCGCGGCTTCCGGTCACCGCGGGCGCTGGTGGAGGCCTACCGTCGGCCGGAGCCGCCGTACGGCGCGGGGCGGGTGGCCGCGGACGCCGGCGCGACCGCGATGATCGACGTCTCCGACGGCCTCCTGGCCGACGCCCGGCACGTCGCCGTGGCGTCCGGGGTCTCGATCGACGTACGCCGCGACGCGTTCGAGGTCGCCGAGCCGCTGCACGCGGTGGGCTCGGCCCTGGGCGCGGACCCGATCCAGTTCATCCTCGGCGGCGGCGACGACCACCCGCTGCTGGCCTGCTTCCCGTCCGCCGGCGACGTACCGGAGGGGTGGCAGGTGATCGGCTCGGTCGGCCCGGCCGACCCGCGCACCGGCCCCGGGGTCACTGTCGACGGCGGGGAGTACGAAGGCCCGACCGGCTGGACGCACTTCTGACGTACCCCGGCTGTCGCCGGGTGGTGGCGGTCGCAAGCCACCCCCCTCGGCTCGGCCGCAGCGCCCCGCCGTCGAGGCCCCGGTCGCCTCGGCTCTGCTCCTGACATGCAGAAGGCCCCCCGAGCGCAGAGCGCTCGGGGGGCCTTCGTGCGTGTCAGCGAGTGACCTTGCCGGCCTTGAGGCAGCCGGTACAGACGTTGAGGCGCTTCGGGGCGCCGTTGACGGTCGCGCGGACACGCTGGATGTTGGGGTTGAAGCGACGCTTCGTAATCTTGCGCGACCACGGCCGGTTGTGACCGAAGCCCGGCTTCTTGGCGCAGATGTCACAGACGGCAGCCACCGTGAACTCCTGGAAGATCGAGGTTTTGGTACGACGGGCCCGGGGCGCAGGGGCCCGGGCAACCGCACAAGAGTATCCGACGACCCCGGCCACGCGGAAATCGTCCGTGACAGCCACTAGCCTGACCTGGACGCCGTGGGTCCCGACCCGGCGGGGGACCGATCGTACGACGGAAGGAGCGGGTGTGTTCGAGCTCGGCCTCGTGCTCAGGTTCGTCGACATCGCCACGACCGCCCTCGCCGACGCACGCGAGGAGATCGACGCCCTCAACGTCTACCCCGTCCCCGACGGCGACACCGGCACCAACATGTTCCTGACGGTCTCCGCGGCCCGCGACGCGCTGCACGAGGCCACCGGCGGCAGCCGCAGCGCCCCGATGGCACCGGCGATGGCGGCGTTCGCCCGTGGCGCGCTGCTCGGCGCCCGCGGCAACTCAGGCGTGATCCTGTCCCAGATGCTCGGTGGCATCGCCGGCCGGATCGCCGCCGCCGGCCCCGACGACCGGTCCGCGACCGTCTTCGCCGAGGGGCTCAGCGAGGCGACCGACGCCAGCTATGCCGCGGTCGGCACCCCGGTCGAGGGCACGATCCTGACCGTCGCCCGGGCCGCCGCGAACGCCGCGCTCGAGGTCGCCGAGGTGCCCGACCACCGGCTCGCCGACGTCGTCACGGCGGCCGCGGCCGCGGCTCGGGTGGCTCTCGAGCACACTCCCGAGCAGCTGCAGATCCTCCGCGACGCGGGCGTCGTCGACGCCGGCGGCCGCGGGCTGTGCGTGATCCTCGACGCCGCCGAGACCGCGCTGACCGGCCGACGCCCGGTGCCGCCGTCCACGACGATCGGTGCCCGGCGGCACATCCCGGTCCCGATGCCGACCAACGACCTCACCGAGGACGGCCCGTCCTACGAGGTGATGTACCTCCTCGACGCCGAGGACGACCACATCCCCGACCTCCGCAAGGCGCTCGCGCCTCTCGGCGACTCGCTCGTCGTAGTCGGCGGCGAGGGCCTGTGGAACGTCCACGTCCACGTCGACGACGTCGGGGCCGCGCTGGAGGCCGGGATCGAGGCCGGCCGCCCCTACCGGGTCCGGGTCACCCACTTCGCCGAGCAGGTCGACGAGGCCCGCCGCCGCACCCGCAGCCGCGCCGGCCGCCGGATCGTCGTGGTCGCGGCCGGCGACGGCCTCGCCGACATCTTCCGCGAGGCCGGCGCGTTCGTCGTCCGTGGCGGCCCGGGCACGCGCCCGAGCACCGGCATGCTGGTCGAGGCGATCGAGGGCTGCGGCGCCGCCGAGGTGGTCGTGCTGCCCAACGACCCCGACTCCGTACGGGTCGCCGAGATCGCCGCCCGCACCGTCGAGGAGGCCGGCCACGCGCGGGTCGCGGTGATCCCGAGCGTCGCCCAGGTCCAGGGTCTGGCCGCGATCGCGGTCCACGAGCCCGGCCGTTCCTTCGACCAGGACGTCCTGCACATGACCGCCACCGCGCGCCACGCCCGTCACGGCGCGGTCACCATCGCGGCCCGCCGAGCGATCACGATGGGCGGACCCTGCGAGCCCGGCGACGTGCTCGGTGTGATCGAGGGCGACTTCGCGGTCGTCGGCGAGGACCTCTACACCGTCGCCACCGACGTCATCGACCGCCTCGTCGGCGGCGGGGGTGAGCTCGTCACGCTGGTGGCGGGCGCCGACGGGAGCGACCTGGCCCAGCGCTGCGAGGCGTACGTCGAGCAGGCGCACCCGATCGTCGACGTCGTGGTCTACGACGGTGGCCAGGAGCGCTACCCGCTCCTGCTGGCCGTCGAGTAGCCCGAGCGCACCACATCTCGAGAAGCAGGAGCACGATGCCCGGCATCACCCTCGACTCACCCGTCGCTGCCGTCCTCGGCACGAAGTCGAAGAAGGACAAGGCCAAGGCCGACGCGCTGGCCAAGGGCCTCGGGGTGACCACGGTCGGCGACCTGCTGCGCCACTTCCCGCGCACCTACCTCAAGACCGGCGAGCTCACCGAGGTCGCGAACCTCCAGGAGGGCCAGCCGCTGACGGTCGTCGGCGAGGTCGTGCAGAGCCGGGTCGTGCGCGGCCGGCAGGCGCACCGGGTCGAGGCGACCCTCGCCACCGACGGCCCGTCGCTGCGGCTGACCGTGTTCGCCCGGCAGGCCCACGTCGCGGAGTGGCAGGGGAAGCGGCTCAGCCCGGGCGCCACCGGCGTCTTCACCGGCAAGGTCGGCCGGTTCCGCGACCAGTGGCAGCTCACCAACCCGCAGATGGTGCTGTTCGGCGAGGCCGACGACTCCCAGGAGGCGTCGGCGCTGGAGATGGTCGCCAACCGCAAGGCGCTGTTCCCCATCTACCGCACCAGCGGGCCGGTCGAGACCTGGGACATCTCCCGCGTCGTGAGCTTCGCGCTCACCGTCGTCGACGACCTCCCCGAGCCGCTCCCCGACGACCTGCGCGACCGGCACGGCGTACCCGACGTCGCCACCGCCCTCCGCTGGATCCACGCCCCGGACGACTGGGGGCAGGTCACCTCCGCCCGCAAGCGGTTCCGGTTCGAGGAGGCGCTGACCACCCAGCTCGTGCTCGTGCGCCGCCGCGCAGCGGTCCGTGCCCAGGGCGCCCGCGCCCGCACCGGCGGGGGAGCGCTGCTCGCCGCGTTCGACCGGCGGCTGCCGTTCGAGCTGACCGCCGGCCAGCGCGAGGTGGGCGTGCAGGTCGAGGAGGACCTCGCCGCCCCGCACCCGATGAACCGCCTGCTCCAGGGCGAGGTCGGCTCCGGCAAGACGCTGGTCGCGCTGCGGGCGATGCTCCGGGTCATCGACAGCGGGGGACAGGCCGCCCTGCTGGCCCCGACCGAGGTGCTCGCCCAGCAGCACCACCGCTCGATCACCGCCATGCTCGGTGACCTCGCCGCCGGCGGGATGCTCGGCGGCGCCGACGACGCCACCACGGTCGCACTGCTCACCGGGTCGATGAGCACCCCCCAGCGCCGCGAGGCGCTGCTCCAGATCGCCAGCGGCGAGGCCGGCATCGTCATCGGCACCCATGCCCTGCTCGAGGACAAGGTCTCGTTCGCCGACCTCGGCCTGGTCGTGGTCGACGAGCAGCACCGCTTCGGCGTCGAGCAGCGCGCCGCGCTCACCGACAAGGCCGAGGGCCACCCGCACGTGCTGGTGATGACCGCGACCCCGATCCCGCGCACGGTGGCGATGACGGTCTTCGGCGACCTCGAGGTCTCCACGCTGCGCGAGCTGCCCGCCGGCCGCGCCCCGATCCAGACGAACGTCGTGCCGCTGCGCGACCAGCCCCACTGGTTCGACCGGGTGTGGCAGCGGGTGCGCGAGGAGGTCGGCAAGGGCCACCAGGCGTACGTCGTGTGCCCGCGCATCGTGGGCGACGACGTCGAGGAGGGCGAGGTCGACCAGGAGGACCTCACCGAGGAGGGGACGCCGTTGCCCGCCGTGCGCGAGGGCTCCCTCGCCGCGGTCGACGAGGTCGCCCCGGAGCTCGCCGACGGCCCTCTGCAGGGCCTCCGGGTGGGGCGGCTGCACGGCCGGCTCGCGCCCGACGTCAAGGACCGCACCATGCAGGAGTTCGCGCGCGGCGAGATCGACGTGCTGGTCTCCACGACCGTGATCGAGGTCGGCGTCGACGTGGCCAACGCGACCACGATGGTGCTGCTGGATGCCGACCGGTTCGGCGTCTCCCAGCTCCACCAGCTGCGCGGCCGGGTCGGACGCGGCGGCCTGCCCGGGCTGTGCCTGCTGGTCAGCCACGCCGAGCAGGGCTCGCCGGCGATGGACCGGCTGACCGCAGTGGCCGGCACGACCGACGGCTTCGAGCTGTCCCGGATCGACCTCGAGCAGCGCCGTGAGGGCGACGTGCTCGGTGCCAGCCAGTCCGGGCTGCGCTCCGGTCTCGACAGCCTGCGGGTGCTCCGCGACGAGGACACGATCGTCGCCGCGCGCGCGGAGGCCGAGGACATGGTGGCCGCCGACCCTGCCCTGGCGCGCTGGCCGCTGCTCGCGGCCGAGGTGGACGAATGGGAGCGCGACCGCAAGAGTGAGTTCATGGAGCGGTCATGACCCGGATCATCGGAGGGTCGGCGGGGGGCCGACGGATCGACACACCACGCGGCCTGCACACCCGTCCCACCAGCGACCGGGTCCGCGAGGCGCTCTTCTCGGCGATCGAGTCCTGGTGCGGCTCGCTGGCCGGGTTGCGCTTCCTCGACCTCTACGCCGGCTCCGGCGCGGTCGGCCTCGAGGCCCGGTCCCGCGGGGCCGGGGTGGTGACGCTGGTCGAGCAGGACCGCCGCACCGCCGCGCTCATCGGCGCCAACGTGAGGTCGCTCGGGTTCGCCCAGGTCGAGGTGCTCGCGACCAGCGTCACCTCCACCCTCGCGCGCACCCCGGTCGCGCCGTACGACGTGGTCTTCCTCGACCCGCCGTACCCGCTCCCGAACGAGGAGGTCGAGTCCGCGCTGGACGCACTGGTCGAGCGCGACTGGCTCACCCCGGGTGGCATGGTCGTGGTGGAGCGGTCCTCGCGCGGCGAGCCGCCCGCGTGGCCCTCGGCGATCCAGTCCGCCAAGGACCGCAAGTACGGCGAGACGCTGCTGCGATATGGTCACGCCGCCCGCCCCGTGTCGTCCACCGAGGAGTAGTCCCCCGTGCGCAGAGCGGTCTGTCCCGGCTCGTTCGACCCGGTCACCAACGGCCACCTCGACATCGTGTCGCGCGCCTCCCAGCTCTTCGACGAGGTGATCGTCGCGGTCGGCGTGAACAAGTCGAAGAACCGCCTGTTCACCGCCGAGGAACGCATCGCGATGCTCACCGAGGCCTGCGCGGGCTTCGCCAACGTCACCGTCGACGGGTTCAGCGGCCTGCTCACGACGTTCTGCCAGGACCGCGACGTGCACGCGATCGTGAAGGGTCTCCGGGCGGTCAGCGACTTCGACTACGAGCTGCAGATGGCGCAGATGAACTCCTCGCTGGCCGACATCGAGACCGTGTTCGTGCCCACCAGCCCGGAGTGGTCGTTCCTGGCCTCCAGCCTGGTCAAGGAGGTCGCGACGTTCGGCGGCGACGTCTCGGGCCTGGTCCCGGACTTCGTGCGTGAGCGGCTCGCGACCCGCCTGGCGGAGCGTCGCCGGGACGGCCAGGCATGAGCCGGCGTCCGCTGAGCGGGGCCCCGTGCGGCTCCGTTTTGCCCGTCGCGGGACCGGCTGCGTAGACTTTCCCCGATCTGTCGTGCCCGGACATGGAGTCGTGAACACCCCGCACCTGGACCCGAGAGCGCCGCTCGTGCTCGATACACGCGAGCTCGGCCGCCGCCCGGGGTCCCAGCGCGAGATGACACGGTCCGTTCCGGCACCGGCAGATCTCGGCATCGAGGTCCTCGGTGTCCCCGACGGTGCGCCGGTCGAGCTCGACCTGCGGCTGGAGGCGGTCATGGAGGGCGTGCTGGTCACCGGGTCCGCGCGAGCGGAGCTGGTCGGCGAGTGCGCACGGTGCCTGGAACCGATCCGCGACGAGGTCGAGGCCCGGTTCCAGGAGCTGTACGTCTACGACGACTCCGGGCACGACCCGGACGCCGACGAGGACAGCGATGTCAGCCGGCTCGAGGGAGACCTGGTCGACCTCGAACCGGTGCTGCGTGACGCGGTGGTGCTCGCACTGCCGTTCCAGCCCTTGTGCGAGGAGGACTGTCCGGGGCTGTGCACCGAGTGCGGTGCCCGGCTGAAGGACGATCCCGATCACCACCACGAGGCGGCGATCGACCCCCGCTGGGCCGGTCTCGCGGCACTGCAGGAGCCAGCCGAAGGCAGCAACACCCACGACTGACCGGGTGGTCGACCTCGATCACCCGAAGCCAAGAGGAGAGAACAGTGGCAGTCCCGAAGCGGAAGATGTCGCGCAGCAACACGCGTCACCGTCGCTCGCAGTGGAAGGCCGTCGCGCCGTCCCTCGTGACCTGCGCCAACCCCGCCTGCGGCGCCAAGCACCTCCCGCACCGTGCGTGCGGCGAGTGCGGCCAGTACGGCGCCAAGTCCGACCGTCGCCAGGTTCTCTGAGCGCCGGTCCCCTGACCACGTACGACGAGCTGCGGTCGGCGCTCGGGAATCCTGACCTGGACCCCGAGCTGCTCGACCGCGCCCTCACGCACCGATCGTTCGCCTACGAGAACGGCGGCCTGCCGACCAACGAGCGGCTCGAGTTCCTCGGCGACTCCGTGCTCGGCGTCGTCGTCACCGAGACCCTCTACCGCGCCCACCCGGACCTGTCGGAGGGGCGCCTGGCCAAGCTCCGCGCAGCGGTCGTCAACGCCCGGGCGCTGGCCGAGGTGGCCCGCACCATCGGGCTCGGCGAGCACGTCAAGCTCGGCCGCGGCGAGGAGTCCACCGGCGGTCGCGGCAAGGCGTCGATCCTCTCCGACACCGTCGAGGCGGTGATCGGCGCGATCTACATCTCCGCCGGCTTCGAGACCGCCGGCCGGGTCGTCCACCTCCTCTTCGACCCGCTGATGGAGGCCGCTGCCCGCCTCGGCGCCGGCCTCGATTGGAAGACCTCCCTGCAGGAGCTCTCCGCAGAGCACTCCCTCGGCGTCCCCGAGTACGTCATCGAGGCCACCGGCCCCGACCACATGAAGTCGTTCACGGCCCAGGTGCGCGTCGCGGACCGGCTCTACGGCCACGGCATCGGTCGCTCCAAGAAGGAGGCCGAGCAGCAGGCCGCCGAGACGGCGTACCTCGAGATCACGGAGGCCGCGGAGGCCGACGTGCTCCCGTCGCCCGTGGATCCGGCCGAGGGCGCGTCGGGCGCCGAGCCCGAGCCCGCCCCCGTCTCCGACTGACCGACGGCTGGCCGACCGGTGCCCGAGCTCCCCGAGGTCGAGGTGGTCCGCCGCGGGCTGGACACGCACGCGGTCGGCTCGACGATCGCCGCGGTCGAGGTCCTGCACCCCCGACCGGTACGCCGGGACGCGGGCGGACCGACCGGCTTCGTCGCCGCGCTCACCGGCCGCCGGATCGAGGCGGCCTGCCGCCGGGGCAAGTACTTCTGGCTGCCGCTGGACAACGGCGACGCCCTGCTCGGCCACCTCGGCATGAGCGGGCAGATGCTGGTCCAGCCGCCCGGAGCCCCCGACGAACGGCACCTGCGGGTCCGGTTCACGCTCACCGACCCTGACGACGGCAAGCCTTTCGAGACGGCTCGCCCGTCGCCTCCTCGGGACCGGGAGCTGCGGTTCGTCGACCAGCGCATGTTCGGCGGCCTCTCGGTCTCACCGGCGGGCGCCGAGCTGCCCACGGAGATCGCCCACATCGCCCGGGACCTGCTCGACCCGGAGTTCGACCTCGACCTGTTCGTCCGCAAGGTCCGCACCCGCAGCGCCGGCATCAAACGGCTTCTGCTCGACCAGAACCTCGTCAGCGGCGTCGGCAACATCTATGCCGACGAGGCGCTGTGGCGGGCGCAGGTCCACGGCGACCGACCCGGGGAGAGGCTGAGCGCGGTCCAGGTCCGGGAGATCGCCGGGCGGGCGCACGAGGTGATGGCCGAGGCGCTCGGCCAGGGCGGCACGAGCTTCGACGCGCTCTACGTCAACGTCAACGGCGAGAGCGGCTACTTCGACCGGTCACTCAATGCGTACGGCCGCGAGGACGAGCCCTGCCGACGGTGCGGCACCCCGATCCGGCGGGTCGCCTTCATGAACCGGTCGTCGTACTTCTGCCCGGTCTGCCAGCCGGTGCCACGCCGCCGGCGCGCCTCCTGAGCCCCACCTGTCCCGCCGGAGGGGGCCGGCATTGACCGCCGGCCTCCCGGGTGGGACATTTGTAGACGGTCCGGTCGGAGCCGGACACCCCCTCATTTCCCCATCACGGGAGGCTTTGGATGGCCAAGGCGCTGATCGGCTACATGAACAGCGACCTGCGGAACAACGCACGCGTGACGATCGAGAAGATCGTGGCGGACAACCGTGCACTGCGGGGTCGAGTGGAAGAGCTCGAGGCACTCGTCGTACGTCTCCAGGAGGAGAACGAGACGCTCACCGCAGCGCAGGCGGCAGCGATCCTCGAACCCATGGAGGACATGCAACCCGCCTGACGGCGTGACTGGCACGCACGTGGGCCCGGGGTCCACGTGCGGATGGTCGCGCGTCCCCAGCGGATACCGCCCCGGCGCGTCCCGACGTCGGCACAGGGCGGGGACGCGCCGTCGCCTGTGGTGGCGGAGCCGGGGGAGGGGAAGTAGCGTGCACGTCTTGTGAATCGGGTCATGGAAGCCATCGCGCCCGCGCGGATGGGGCGCAGCTTCCGGTGGCTGCTGGCCTCGTCGTGGACCACCAACATCGGGGACGGGCTCGCCCTCGCGTCCGGGCCGCTGCTGATCGCCTCCCAGACCCACGACCCGTTCCTCGTCGCGCTGGCCGTGCTGCTCCAGCGGCTCCCGTGGCTGCTGTTCGGCCTCCAGGCCGGCGCCCTCGCGGACCGGCTCGACCGCCGGCTCCTCGTGGTGGTCGTCGACGGTGCCCGCGCGGTGGTGCTGGCGGCGCTCGCCTTCACCATCATCACGGGCGCGGTGAGCATCGGTCTGGTCCTGACCACCATGTTCCTGCTCGGCGTCGCAGAGGTGTTCGCGGACACCACGACCGGCACGCTGCTGCCGATGGTCGTCGAGAAGGCCGACCTCGGCATCGGCAACGCCCGGATCATGGCCGGGATGATCACCGCGAACCAGATGGTCGGCCCGCCGATCGGTGCCGCGCTGTTCGCGCTCGGGATGTACTACCCCTTCGTGCTCCAGGCGGTCTGCGTGGCCCTGGGCGCGTTCCTGGTGTCCCGGATGGTCACCCCGCCGCTGCCACCGCCGGCCGAGCCCACCCACATCCGCCAGGACATCCGCGAGGGGTTCCGCTGGACCTGGGGACACGCCCCGGTCCGCACGCTCACGCTCGCGATCGTGACGTTCAACGTGACGTTCGGCGCCGCCTGGTCGGTGCTGGTGCTCTACTCCATCCGGATCCTCGGCATGGGCGAGATCGGCTTCGGCATGCTCACCAGCGTCGGCGCGGTCGGCGGCCTGCTCGGGACCCTCTCCTACGACTGGCTGGAGCGGCACTTCAGCCTGGCCCGGATCATGCGGGTCGGGCTGGTCATCGAGACCCTCACCCACCTCGCGCTCGCCGTGAACACCTCCTTCCTCATCGCTCTCGTGATCATGTTCGTGTTCGGGGCGCACGCGTTCATCTGGGGCACCACCTCGCGAACCGTCCGGATGCGTGCGGTGCCGACCGAGTTCCAGGGGCGGGTCGGCAGTGTCTACCTGGTGGGGGTCTTCGGCGGGCTGGTCGTCGGCAACGCCCTCGGCGGGCTGATCGCCAGCGCGTGGGGCGTGACCGCGCCGTTCTGGTTCGCGTTCATGGGCTCGGCGGTGATCCTGGCGCTGATCTGGCGCGAGCTCGAGCACATCGCGCACGCCGACGAGCAGGTCCTCGCCAGCCAGACGGCGTACGACGGGTGACGGGGCGCGCCGCCGACCGTCACGACGCGTCCCGCGGCCACCTGTCGAGGATGCCGGATCCGGGTCCTCTCCCCGTGTAACCTGACCCGCGCTGACCTTCCCCACGGCGCTCACCGAGAATCGTCGTCCAGCACCGATGACGCCGCCGCCGAGGAGTCCCATCCCGTGTACCTGAAGAGCCTGACCCTCAAGGGGTTCAAGTCCTTCGCGTCCTCGACGACGCTCCAGCTAGAGCCGGGCATCACCTGCATCGTCGGCCCCAACGGCTCCGGCAAGTCCAACGTGGTCGACGCGCTGGCCTGGGTGATGGGCGAGCAGGGCGCCAAGTCGCTGCGCGGCGGCAAGATGGAGGACGTCATCTTCGCCGGCACCTCCGGCCGCCCGCCGCTGGGCCGGGCCGAGGTCCAGCTGACCATCGACAACAGCGACGGCGCGCTCCCGATCGAGTACGCCGAGGTGACGATCAGCCGCACGATGTTCCGCAACGGCGGCTCCGAGTACGCCATCAACGGCAACGCCTGCCGGCTGCTCGACGTCCAGGAGCTCCTCTCCGACTCCGGCATCGGCCGCGAGATGCACGTGATCGTCGGGCAGGGCCAGCTCGACTCGATCCTGCACGCGACCCCCGAGGACCGGCGCGGCTTCATCGAGGAGGCGGCCGGTGTCCTCAAGCACCGCAAGCGCAAGGAGAAGGCGCTCCGCAAGCTGGACTCCACCGAGGGCAACCTGACCCGACTGGGCGACCTGCTCTCCGAGATCCGGCGGCAGCTCAAGCCGCTGGGCCGGCAGGCGGAGGTGGCCCGCAAGGCTGCCACCGTGCAGGCCGACGTGCGCGACGCCCGCGCCCGCCTGCTCGCCGACGACCTGGTGACCGCCCGCACCTCGCTCGAGCAGGAGATGGCCGACGAGTCGATCCTGGTCCAGCGCCGCGAGCAGGTGGAGGCGGAGGTCGCCCGCACCCGCGAGCAGGAGGCGTCGCTGGAGGCCGCCCTGCGCGAGGACCTGCCCGCGCTGGCCAGGGCGCAGGAGACCTGGTTCGCCCTCTCCGGGCTGCGCGAGCGGCTGCGTGGCACCCAGTCGCTGGCCGCCGAGCGGGTCCGCAACGCCGCCGGCACCGCCGAGGACAGCGGCGGCCGTGGCGGCCGCGACCCCGAGGAGCTGGAGGCCGAGGCCGAGCGGGTCCGGGAGCAGGAGGCCCGGATCGCGGCCGAGGTCGAGGCGCAGCGCACCGCCATGGACGACGCGGTCACCGCCCGGAGGAGTGCCGAGGACGCCGCCGCCGAGGAGGACCGTCGCGTGGCCGGGCTGCAGCGCGCGGCGGCCGACCGCCGCGAGGGCCTGGCCCGGCTGCACGGCCAGGTCAACGCGCTCAAGTCCCGCGCCGCCGCGGCCGACGACGAGGTGGGCCGTCTCAGGCAGGCGCGCCAGGACGCACTGGCCCGGCTGGAGCGTGCCCAGCGGGACTTCACCGCCCTCGAGACCAGGGTCGCCGGCCTCGACGCCGGCGAGGAGGGACTCGACGCCGAGCACGAGGCCGCGGTCGCGGTGCTCTCCGACCTCGAGGAGCGCCTGGCCAAGGCCCGCGAGGCCGCCACCCAGGCCGACCGCCAGCGCAGCACGCTGATCGCCCGCAAGGAAGCCCTCGAGATGGGCCTCAACCGCAAGGACGGCGCCGGAGCGCTGCTGGCCGCCTCCGACCAGGTCTCCGGCCTGCTCGGCTCGGTGGCCGCGCTGCTCTCGGTCCGCACCGGCTACGAGGCCGCGATCGCCGGGGCCCTCGGGTCCGCGGCCGACGCGGTCGCCGTCGCCGACGCCGCGGCCGCGCTCGGCGCCATCGAGCACCTCAAGGGCGACGACCTCGGCCGGGCCGGGCTGCTGCTCGGCGGCTCGCCCGCCGCCGACGGCGACTGGCCGGGGCTGCCCGGCCACGCGACGTACGCCGTCGACGTGGTGGAGGCGCCCGACACGGTGCGCCCGGCGCTCACCCGCCTGCTGTTCAAGGTCGCCGTGGTCGACGACCTGCCGGCCGCCCGGTCGCTGGTCGGCGACTTCCCCGACGTCGTCGCGGTCACCCGGGAGGGCGACCTGCTCGGTGCCCACTTCGCCTCCGGAGGATCGTCCGCGCAGCCGTCGCTGATCGAGGTGCAGGCGGCGGTCGACGAGGCCGCCGAGTCGCTCGCCGAGGCCACCGCCGAGGGGGAGCGGCTGACCTTCGAGACCTCGCGGCTGGAGTCCGAGCGGCTCGACGCCCAGAAGCGGGTCGACGTCGCGCTCGCGAAGCTGCACGAGTCCGACGCGACGCTGGCCGCGGTGGCCGAGGAGCTCGGCCAGTACGGCTCGCAGGGGCGGGCCGCCCGCGGCGAGGCCGAGCGGCTGGAGAAGGCGATCGCCACCGCCGAGGAGGCGCACGAGCGAGACCTGGCCGGCCTCGCCGAGCTCGAGTCCCGGCTGGCCACCGCCGAGGACGCCCCCGACGAGGAGCCCGACACCACCGAGCGCGAACGGCTGACCGAGGCCGCGCGCGCCGCCCGGCAGGGTGAGATGGACGCGCGCCTCGCGCTGCGCACCGCCGAGGAGCGGGCTCGCGCGCTGCACGGTCGTGCCGACTCGCTGCTACGGGCCGCCCGCCAGGAGCGCGAGGCTCGGGCCCGTGCCGCCGAGCGCCGCGAGCGGCTGCTCCGCGAGGGCCGGGCCGCCGAGGCCGTCGGTGTCGGCGTCGGCATCGTGCTGGGCCGGCTGGAGGCCTCCATCGGCCAGGCAGCCGCCGCCCGTAGCCGCGTCGAGCAGGCCCGGTCCGGGCGCGAGGCCGACCTGCTCGACGTACGCACGCGGCTGCGCGACCTCGGGCGCGAGCACGACGAGCTGGTCAACTCGGTCCACCGCGACGAGATGGCCCGCACCCAGCAGCGCATGCGGATCGAGCAGCTCGAGGAGCGGGCGCTGGAGGAGCTCGGCCTCGACCCCGACGCGCTGGCCGCCGACTACGGCCCCGACGCGCTGGTGCCGTTCACCGGCGAGGTCGAGGAGGGCGCCGACGAGCCCGAGCCCACGCCGTACGTCCGCGAGGAGCAGGTCAAGCGGCTGCGGGCCGCGGAGCGGGCCCTGACCATGCTGGGCAAGGTCAACCCGCTCGCGCTCGAGGAGTTCTCGGCGATGGAGGAGCGGCACAAGTTCCTCACCGAGCAGCTCGAGGACCTCAAGAAGACCCGGCGCGACCTGCTCGACATCGTGCGCGAGGTCGACGCCCGCGTGGAGCAGGTGTTCACCGAGGCCTGGGAGGACGTCCGGGTCGCCTTCGACCACGTCTTCAAGCGGCTGTTCCCGGGCGGCGAGGGCAAGCTCGTGCTCACCGACCCCTCCGACATGCTGTCGACCGGCGTCGAGGTCGAGGCCCGCCCACCGGGCAAGAAGGTCAAGCGCCTCTCGCTGCTCTCCGGTGGCGAGCGGTCCCTGGTCGCGGTGGCGTTCCTGGTGGCGCTGTTCAAGGCCCGTCCGTCGCCGTTCTACATCCTCGACGAGGTCGAGGCGGCGCTCGACGACACCAACCTGGGCCGCTTGCTGGAGATCTACGAGGAGCTGCGCGAGAACTCCCAGCTGCTCGTGATCACCCACCAGAAGCGGACCATGGAGGTCGGCGACGCGCTGTACGGCGTGACCATGCGCGGCGACGGCGTCTCCGCGGTGATCTCGCAGCGGCTGCGCGACGCGGAGCCGGCGTAGTGCCGGCACCGCGCCCGACCCGCGACGAGTACCCCCACTGGGAGCGGGTCACCACCCGCTGGGCGGACATCGACGTCTACGGGCACATGAACAACGCCCGCTACTTCGAGCTCATCGACACCGTGGTCAACAACCACCTCGCCGAGGCGCTCGGCACCGACGTCCGGGACCTCCCCGCGATCGGCGTGGTGGCCGAGGTCGGCTGCCGCTACTTCGCCGAGATCGGCTACCCCGAGCCGGTCGACCTCGGCGTCGTGGTCGACAAGATCGGCACCTCGTCGGTGGTCTACCGGGTCGGGCTGTTCCAGGGCGACCCGGAGGGCAGCGGAGCCGAGGCCGCGGCCGAGGGCCGGTTCGTGCACGTGTACGTCGACAACACCGACCCGGCCCGCCCGGTCACCCCGATGCCGGCCGAGGTCCGGGCCGCGATCCAGCCGCTGCTGCGCTCCTGAGGCGCTGGCGTCCTGTTACCGGACGCATTCTGGCCCGTTTTGGCAGCGGCCGCCGGATCTGGCAGTCTCGAAGGTGTAGCCGCCCACTGCACTTCTCGAGGTGATTCCCGTGCTGGCCATCGTGCTCACGATGCTGGTCATCCTGCTCCTCGCCGCCGTCGTCGTCGTGTACGTCGCGTACCCGCACCGCGGCGAGGACGTCCCCGGTGCCCCGTGGATGGGCGAGGCGATGACCAGGGCAGTCGACGCGGTCCCCACCCTCGACGAGGACTTCGCCGACAACCGTCGCTGACCCACCGAATCGTCCGAGACGGCGGGCCGGGCCGGGTGACATGGCGGGCGCCGATCGGCCAGGTCCGGTGCGCCGAGCGGCCATTTCTTGCGCGCCGTACCCCTGTGGTGGGATTGGCCCATGGACTTCCTGGGTGACTGGCTCCTCCTGATCATCGCGATCCTGCTGGTCGGCGTGGCCGTCGTGGTCGGGCTGGTCGGCAGCCGGCGCCGCAAGACCGCCCCGCAGCGCGGCACGACGGACGTCATCGCGCCTACCGAGCCCACCGAGGCGCCCGAGGCGCCGCCGGAGGCGGTCGCGGCACCGGAGGCGCCGGTCGAGGTCGAGGAGGCACCGGCGCCGCCGGTGCTCGAGAAGCCGGAGGGTACGGCGAGCCGGCTGGTCCGCCTCCGCCAGCGGCTCTCCCGGTCCCAGAGCGGGCTCGGCAAGGGTCTGCTCGCCCTGCTGTCGCGGGACCGCCTCGACGAGGACACGTGGGAGGACATCGAGGACACGCTGCTCACCGCGGATGTCGGCGTCGCCCCGACGCAGGAGCTGGTCGAGAAGCTGCGCACCCGGCTGCGGGTCGAGGGCGGCGGCTCCGCCTCCCCGCGTGAGGTCCTCCGCGAGGAGCTGGTCAGCCTGGTCGACCCGGCGATGGACCGGCGGCTGGGGATCAGCGGCGACGACGGCAAGCCCGGCGTGGTGCTCGTGGTCGGCGTCAACGGCGCCGGCAAGACCACCACCGTCGGGAAGATCGGCCGCATCCTGGTCGCCGAGGACCGCCGCGCCGTGCTCGGCGCCGCCGACACCTTCCGGGCCGCCGCCGTCGAGCAGCTGGCCACGTGGGGCGAGCGCGTCGGCGTACCCGTGATCCGCGGGCCCGAGGGCTCCGACCCGGCCAGCGTCGCCTTCGAGGCGGTCAAGCAGGGCGTCGACGGCTCGTACGACGTGGTGCTGGTCGACACCGCCGGCCGGCTGCAGAACAAGGCCGGCCTCATGGACGAGCTCGGCAAGGTCAAGCGGGTGATCGAGAAGCAGGCACCGGTGACCGAGGTGCTGCTCGTGCTCGACGCCACCACCGGCCAGAACGGCATGATCCAGGCCCGCGTCTTCTCCGAGGTCGTCGACGTGACCGGCATCGTGCTCACCAAGCTGGACGGCTCGGCCAAGGGCGGGATCGTGGTCGCCGTGCAGCGGGAGCTCGGCGTACCCGTCAAGCTGGTCGGCCTCGGCGAGGGTCCTGACGACCTGGCGCCGTTCGACCCCGAGGCGTTCGTCGACGCGCTGCTCGGCTGAGCGCGCCGTTCACACGGAAGTAACACAAGCCGGGAACTCGTTGCCTGCGCGCAACAAAGCGGCACCGACGTCGAAATGTCGGGCCGCGAGGGTTTCACCAATCGGGTGGGGGGCCGCCTCGACAGAGCCGTCGGCGCGGGTCCACTGCCCCCGTGAAGCCTTTCTGGAGGTCCCGTGTACGACGGCTACTACACCTGGATGCTGGTGTCGGCCTCGCTCGTCCTGTTGATGACAGCGCCCGGTCTGGCCCTGTTCTACGGCGGCATGAGCCGGTCCAAGTCGGTTCTGAACATGATGATGATGTCGTTCAGCGCGCTCGGCGTGGTCGGCATCGTCTACGCGCTGTGGGGCTGGTCCATGACCTACAGCTCGCTCGACTGGGCCGCGGCCGACGCCGAGAACCCCGGCTTCGAGTTCGCGAAGCTCTTCGCCAGCCCGTTCGACCAGTTCGGACTCTCGGACACCCTGCCCGCCAACTACGTCTTCGTGGCGTTCCAGCTGACCTTCGCGGTGATCACCGCGGCCCTGATCAGCGGCGCCATCGCGGATCGCGTGAAGTTCTCCTCGTGGCTGGTCTTCCTGCCGCTGTGGGTCACGCTGTCCTACTTCCCGCTGGCCCACCAGGTCTGGGGCGGTGGCTTCCTGAGCGGCGTCCAGAACGGGCTCGCCGACCTCGTCTTCAGCGGTGACGGTGGTGCCCTGGTGCCGCCGATCGACTACGCCGGCGGCACGGTCGTGCACATCAACGCCGGTGTCGCCGGCCTGGTGCTGGCGCTCCTGATCGGTGTACGCCGGGGCTTCGGCAAGGAGCCGATGAAGCCGCACAACCTGACCCTCACCATGATCGGCGCCGGCCTGCTGTGGTTCGGCTGGTTCGGGTTCAACGTCGGCTCGATCGTCTTCACCTCGGCCGACGAGGACGCGATGCTCGCGCAGTACACCACCGAGACCGGCCTGGTCTGGATCAACACCACGCTGGCCACCTGCGCCGCGATGCTCGGCTGGCTGCTCATCGAGAAGATCCGCGACGGCAAGGGCACCTCGCTCGGTGCCGCGTCCGGTGTGGTGGCCGGCCTGGTCGCGATCACCCCGGCCTGCGGCTCGCTGTCGCCGCTCGGCTCGATGGCGCTCGGCGTGGTCGCAGGTGGCCTCTGCGCCCTGGCGGTCGGCCTGAAGTACCGCTTCGGGTACGACGACTCGCTCGACGTCGTCGGCGTCCACCTGGTCGGCGGCCTCATCGGCACCATCGGCATCGGCTTCCTGTCGACCACCACCGGCCTGCTCTACGGCGAGGGTGTCAAGCAGCTCGTCGTCCAGGTCCTGGTGGCGCTCTACGCGGTGCTCTGGTCCGGAGTGGCCACGCTGATCGTCGGCCTGGCCATCAAGTACACGATGGGCTGGCGCATCGACGAGGAGTCCGAGGTCGAGGGCATCGACTTCGCCGAGCACGGCGAGTCGGCGTACGAGCTCGGCACCCCGACCGGTGCCCGCCGCGGCCTGACCGGCGGCTCGTCGGTCCTGGCCACCGAGTCGTCCACCGAGAAGGAAGGGGCGAGCGCATGAAGCTGGTCACCGCGGTCATCAAGCCGCACAAGTGGGAGGACGTCCGCGAGGCCCTCGAGACCTTCGGTGTGACCGGGATGACGGTCAGCGAGGTCAGCGGCTACGGCCGGCAGAAGGGCCACACCGAGGTCTACCGCGGCGCGGAGTACGACATCGCGCTGGTGCCCAAGATCCGGATCGAGATCGTCATCGACGACGGTGACGTCGAGGACGTCGTCGGGATCGTCGTGAAGACGGCGCAGACCGGACGGATCGGCGACGGCAAGGTCTGGGTCAGCCCGGTCGAGACCGTGGTCCGCGTCCGCACCGGCGACCGCGACGAAGCGGCGCTCTGACCACCACCCTCCGGTGCCCGGCCCGCACGCCGGGCCGGGCACCGGAGGACCACCCCGCCGTCCCCGGACGGCGGGGTGATTGCTGCCCGCCCCGGGTGGCGCCGCCGGTCCCGCGGCCGCGCGGCGGACAATGAGACACGACGTACGGCGGGACGCTCCCGCCCGGTCCCGAGGAGGACGCCGATGAAGCTGGTCACCGCAGTGGTCAAGCCGCACAAGTGGGAGGACGTCCGGGTCGCCCTGGAGACGATCGGCGTGACCGGGATGACGGTCAGCGAGGTCAGCGGCTACGGCCGCCAGAAGGGGCACACCGAGGTCTACCGCGGCGCGGAGTACGACATCGCGCTGGTGCCCAAGGTGCGCCTCGAGATCGCGCTCGACGACGCCGACGTGGACACCGTAGTCTCGACGATCGTCAGCTCCGCCCAGACCGGGCGGATCGGCGACGGCAAGGTCTGGGTGACTCCCGTGGAGTCCGTGGTCCGGGTGCGCACCGGCGAGCGCGACGAGTCGGCGATCTGAGGGGTTCGTCGTGACGGCGCACGAACGCCAGGCTCGGGCCACCGCGGCGGACGCGCTGTGCGCGGGCGCGTACGACGACCACGGCGGCACCGACACCGGCACCGCGCTGGTGGCCGTCGGGGGGTACGGCCGCTCTGAGCTCGCGCCGTACTCCGACCTCGACGTGGTGCTGGTCCACGACGACGCGGTCGACCCCGGTCCGCTGGCGGAGAAGGTGTGGTACCCGCTGTGGGACTCCGGCGCCAACCTCGACCACGCGGTCCGGTCGTTCACCGAGACCGTGGCCGCCGCGCGCGAGGACCTGCGGGTCGCGCTCGGCCTGCTCGACACCCGCCACCTCGCCGGCGACCCCAGCCTGACCCTCCGGCTGCGGACCACGATGCTCGCCGAGTGGCGCCGCGACGCCCGGCACCGGCTGCCGGAGCTGAAGGCGCTGGTGCGGCAGCGGCACGACCTGATGGGTGAGCTCGCCCACGCCTCGGTGCCCGACGTCAAGGAGGCGCAGGGTGGGCTGCGCGACGCGACCGTGCTCAAGGCGTTGGTGGCGACCTGGCTGGTCGACGCCCCGCACACCGAGCTCGAGCGGGCCCGGCGGTCGTTGCTCGACGTCCGCGACCTGGTGCAGGGGATCGCGGGGCGGTCCAGTGACCGGATCGGGCCGGAGGCCTGGGCGCCGCTCGCCGACGGACTCGGCCTGGCCGACGACGTGGCCGCCCAGGTCCACGTGCGCGAGCTCGGTCGACGGATCACGCACATCTCCCGGCTCACCTGGCGCCGCGTCGACGCGGTGCTGGCCCGACCGACCGGGGTCCGGCCCCGTCGGCCCGACCTCGCGCCGGTTGCACCCGGGATCGCGCTGTCCTCCGGCGAGGTCGTGCTCACACGCAGTGCCCGCCCGGAGTCCGACCCGCTGATGCTGCTCCGTGCCGCGGCCGAGGCCGCCGAGCGTGACGCGGTGCTGGCCCCGGCCACCAGCGCCCGGCTGGTACGGGAGTGCCCGCCGCTGCCGGAGCCGTGGCCGGACGAGGCCCGGCAGCTGTTCGTGCGCCTGCTGGCCGCCGGCCGCGGGCTGCTCGAGGTCTGGGAGACGCTGGAGGAGACCGGCGGCCTGGAGCGGCTGCTGCCCGAGTGGGACCGCATCCGGATGCTGCCGCACGCCTCGGCCATCCACCGGTTCACCGTGGACCGGCACGTCGTCGAGACCTGCATCGAGGCGTCCGCGCTGATCCGCCACGTCGCGCGCGCCGACGTACTCATGGTGGCGGCGCTGCTGCACGACGTGGGCAAGGGCGAGCTCACCGAGCACAGCGTGGCGGGGGAGCCGATCGCCCGCGACATCGCCATCCGGATGGGCTTCGGGCCGCACGAGACCGACCTCATCGGCACGCTCGTACGTCGCCACCTGCTGCTGTCGGAGGTCGCGGCCACCCGGGACCCCGAGGACCCGGCGACCGTGGAGTCGGTGGCCTCGCGGCTCGGTTCGGTCGAGGTGCTCGACCTGCTGCTCGCGCTCACGGAGGCGGACGCCAAGGCCGCTTCGACGAAGGCCTGGTCCTCCTGGCGGGCCGGGCTGGTCCGCCAGCTGGCGGCTCGGTGTCGGGTCGCGCTCGGCACCGACGCCGGGCCGGACGGCACGGAGACCGAGCAGGAGGTGCCGGTGCCGGTGTCCGTCCTCGAGGACCCGAAGGCGGTGGCGGTGTCCGTCGACGAGGCGCCCGACGGTGCCCGGGTGACCGTGATCTCCGGTGACCGGGTCGGCCTGCTCGCCGACGCTGCGGCGATGCTGGCGCTGCAGCGGGTGCCGGTGCGCGCGGCCCGGGCCTGGACCCAGGACGGGATCGGCGTCTCCGTGTGGGAGGTCGGTGACCAGCACCTCGACGAGGCGGTGCTGCGGCAACGGCTCCAGGCGATCGTCGAGGGACGCGTGGATGCCCGCGGACGTCTGTCGCGCCCGTCCGCGGCCCGGCTGGAGCCGACCGTCGCGGTCCGCCCGGAGGCCTCGCGGTCCGCGACGGTCCTGGAGGTGCGCATGGACGACCGCCCCGGCGTCGTCCACCTGGTCTGCGCCGCGCTGGCCGACCTCGAGATCTCGGTCCGTTCCGCCCACGTGTCCACGCTCGGACCGCAGGCCGTCGACGTGTTCTACGTCCAGGAGGCAGACGCCGGGGCGTTGGGGGAGCGGCGGGCGGCCGAGGCGGCCCACGCCGTCCGGGATGCATTGCTGGCGACCGTCGAGTCGTCCGGCTGATCGTCGGGCCGATCGTCGGGCTGACGGAGAAATACCTGCCTCGGGGTGGTCCCTTACCGGCGAGTAGCAGACAGGATGACCGAGGCGCCCCCTCTGACGGGGGCGCGTTTTCTCGGAGTCACTCTCGGAAAGGACCACCCATGTCCCCACGCCTCACCCGGCGTCGTACCGTCGCGTCCGTCGCCACTGGCGTCGCCGTCGCGACCGCCCTGCTCACCGGCCTCGGGAACGCCACCGCGGCCCCGGCCGACGAGCCCACCTCCACGCCCGTCCCGATCGCCACGCCCGACGGTGTCGTCTCGAGCTACCTGCTCAACGCCCACCAGGCCACCCCCGGCCAGACCCGGCTGCTCGAGCGGGCCGTCACGGACGCGGGCGGCGTCGTCGTCCAGTCCTGGCCGCAGATCGGCGTGGTCGTCGCCCATGCCCAGGTCTCGACGTTCCGCGACGACGTGCGCGCCGCCGCCGGCAACGCGCTCGAGTCCGTCGGCGCCACCCGCACCGTCCCCGTGGTCGAGGGCACCCCCGAGGGTGTCCAGTCGCCGTGGGGCCCGGGCTCGTCGGACTACCAGAAGGACGCCAGGAAGGACTTCAACGGCGACGTCGGCGGCGAGCAGACCACCGCGACCACCACGGACCCGCGCGAGGCGGAGCAGTGGGACATGCAGATGATCAAGGCGGACCGGGCGCACCAGATCACCGACGGCAGCCGCAACGTGCTCGTCGGCGTGCTCGACTCGGGCATCGACCCCGACCACCCGGACCTGGCGCCGAACATCGACGTCGCGGACTCGGTGAACTGCACCGACGCCGGGCGTCCGGACACCTCGGCCACCGGCTGGTACCCCACCACGAGTGACCACGGCACGCACGTCGCCGGCACCATTGCCGCGGCCCGCAACGGCACCGGCATCGTCGGCGTCGCGCCGAACGTGCGGATGGCTTCGGTGAAGGTCGTCAACGACGGCGGCTTCATCTACCCGGAGTACGCCGTCTGCGGCTTCATCTGGGCCGGCCTGCACCACATGGACGTGACGAACAACAGCTACTACGTCGACCCCTTCATGTACTACTGCGAGGACCAGTCCGACCAGTACGCCGCCAAGGAGGCCGTGCGCCGCGCGGTCGCGTGGTCGACCGACCGGGGTGTCGTGCACGCCGCGGCGGCCGGCAACGCCACCACCGACCTGAGCAACAACACGACCGACACCTCGAGCCCGGACGACAGCAAGGCCGTCACCCGCACCATCAACAGCGGGTGCCACGACATCCCGACCGAGCTTCCCGGCGTCGTGACCGTGTCCGCGGTGACGAAGACCGGTTCGCTGGCCTACTTCTCCAACCGAGGTCTCGGGATCATCGACGTCGCGGCCCCGGGCCGGTCGATCCTGTCCACGATCGTGGCCGGCAACGGCTACGGGCTGAAGAGCGGCACGTCGATGGCCTCGCCGCACGTCGCCGGTGTGCTCGCGCTGATGAAGTCGGTGCACCCGACCTGGACGCCGGCGCAGATGCTGGAGAAGCTGCGTGGCCAGGCCGACGACCGGGCCTGCTCGCCGGCCGAGCCGCACCCGACCGGGGGCAGCAACGGCCCGGCCTGCGTCGGGTCCGCGGCGGACAACAGCTACTACGGCGAAGGCGTCGTCGACGCGCTCGACGCCGTGAGCTGACCCACCCGCAGCACGCACGGAGGCCGCGCCGCCAGCCCCGGTGGCGCGGCCTCCCGCCGTACCGGGGCCTCCGGCGACCGCCGTACGGTGGGTCGGATGGGCCGTCGAGTCCGCACCGGGCGGGTCGCCCGGTTACCCTTGACCCTCGACCGTCCCCGTCGACCGAACCCAGGACGCACTCTTGTTTGCAACACTCTCCGACCGCCTCGCGGACACCTTCAAGAACCTCCGAGGCAAGGGCCGGCTCTCCGAGGCGGACATCGACGCCACCGCCCGCGAGATCCGCATCGCCCTGCTCGAGGCCGACGTCGCGCTGCCCGTGGTCAAGGAGTTCGTGGGCGCGGTCAAGGAGCGGGCCCGCGGCGAGGAGGTCAGCCAGGCGCTGAACCCCGCCCAGCAGATCGTCAAGATCGTCAACGAGGAGCTCGTCGAGATCCTCGGGGGCGAGACCCGGCGGCTGCGCTACGCCAAGTCCGGCCCGACCGTGATCATGCTCGCCGGCCTCCAGGGCTCCGGCAAGACGACGCTGGCCGCGAAGCTGGCCTTCTGGCTCAAGGAGCAGGACAAGTCACCGTTGCTGGTGGCGGCCGACCTCCAGCGGCCCAACGCCGTCAACCAGCTCCAGGTCAACGGCGAGCGGGTCGGCGTACCCGTCTTCGCGCCGGAGCCGGGCAACGGCGTCGGTGACCCGGTCGCGGTGGCCAAGGCGTCGGTCGAGGAGGCCAAGCGCACCCTCCACGACGTCGTCATCATCGACACCGCCGGCCGCCTCGGCATCGACGCCGAGATGATGAAGCAGGCCGCCGACATCCGCGACGCCACCCAGCCCGACGAGGTGCTGTTCGTGGTCGACGCGATGATCGGCCAGGACGCGGTCAACACCGCGCTCGCCTTCCAGGAGGGCGTGGGGTACGACGGCGTCGTCCTCACCAAGCTCGACGGCGACGCCCGCGGTGGTGCCGCGCTGTCGGTCGCCTCGATCACCGGCAAGCCGGTCATGTTCGCCTCGGCCGGCGAGAAGATGACCGACTTCGACCTGTTCCACCCCGACCGGATGGCCTCGCGCATCCTCGACATGGGCGACATGCTCACCCTGATCGAGCAGGCCGAGAAGGCCTTCGACCAGGAGCAGGCGCTCAAGGCCGCCGAGAAGCTCACCAGCACCGGCGACTTCACCCTCGACGACTTCCTGCAGCAGATGCAGCAGATCCGCAAGCTCGGCTCGATGTCGAAGATCATGGGGATGCTGCCCGGGATGGGCCAGTTCCGTGAGCAGCTCGACAACTTCGACGAGCGCGAGATCGACCGGATCCAGGCGATCATCCAGTCGATGACGCCGGCCGAGCGTGAGAACCCGAAGCTCATCGACGGGTCGCGGCGGCTGCGCATCTCCAAGGGCTCCGGCACCCAGGTCTCCGACGTCAACCAGCTCGTCGACCGGTTCTTCGAGGCCCGCAAGATGATGCAGCAGATGGCCAAGGGCGGCGGCGTACCCGGGATGCCCGGCATGCCGGGGCTGCCCGGGGCCGGTCGCGGCAAGGTGAAGCAGAAGGCGCAGAAGGGCAAGAAGAAGCGCGTCTCCGGCAACCCCGCGAAGGCGGCCCAGCAGCGGGCCGCACAGAAGGAGAAGGCCACGTCGACGGGCAACCCGTTCGGCAACCCGGACGGCATCGACTACGAGACCGCGGCCTCGAACCTCGACCTGCCCAAGGACTTCTCCAAGTTCCTTAAGTAGCCCGAACTCGAAAAAAGGCTCTGACCTGCGGAAACACTGAGGTATAGCGGCCCAGTTGCCTCGCACAACGCTTCTACTTAAGATATCCGGTGTGACCGCGACACCCCTCACCCCCGCCGACCTGACCGCGCTGCTCCCGTCCTGGGAGATTCACTTGGGCGCCGAGCGCAAGACCCCGGGCACGATCAAGACCTACACCGACGGGGTGCGCCCGTTCCTGGCCTGGTGCGAGTCCGGCAACGTCGACCCGCTGCACCGGGTCAGCCTGGAGAAGTGGACCACCGAACTGCTGGACTCCGGGCGCTCCGCCTCCACCGCCAAGACCCGGATGATGGGCGTGCGGCACTTCTCCCGCTGGCTGGCCGAGGAAGGCGAGATTGACGCCGACCCGTTCCTGCGGATGCAGCCGCCCAAGGTCGACCAGCCGGTGGTCCCGGTCCTCACCGACGACCAGCTCCGCGCCCTGGTCAAGGCCTGCCAGGCCACGAGTGCCGAGGAACGCGCCGGACTCAAGTCGCTGCGGCACCGCCGCGACGAAGCCATCGTGCGGGTGATGGTGGAGACCGGGATGCGGGCCAGCGAGTGCGTGAACATCGAGACCGGCGACGTGAACCTGTCCGAGCGAACCATCGTGGTCCGCCGCGGCAAGGGCGGACGCGGCCGGACCGTGGCGTTTGGCCCGGAGGCGGCCCGAGCGCTGGACCGGTACCTGCGGGTGCGGCGCCAGCACCGGCTCGCGGACACCCCGCCGCTGTGGCTGGGCGACCGCGGCCGGGGCCTGGCCTACGCCGGGCTCTACTACGCCCTCGAGCAGCGAGCCGCCGCCGCGGGCATCGCCGGGCTGCACCCACACATGCTGCGGCACACCTCCGCCGACCGGTGGATGGCCCGGGGCGGCTCCGAGACCGGACTGATGGCCTCGCACGGCTGGTCCTCCCTCGACATGGTGCAGCGCTACGGCCGGGCCAACCGGGAGCGCCGGGCCATCGAGGAAGCCCGCCGCCTCAACCTGGGCGACCTGTGAGCCCTGCCCCGCCCTCCATGGTCGCGCTGGAGGCACTGGACGGGATCACCGCCCACCGGAGCAACGCCGACGGCGGCGAATGCGTGCGGCAACTCGCGGCCGCGTGGTGCGCAGTCGGGAACCGGCAGGTGGCCGGGGTGTACGTCGTCGACAACGACGTATGGCTGTGGCTGGAACGCCTGCGACTCTCGCTGTCGCACGTGCCTGCCGCGTTACTGCCCGACCGAGTCCCGCGTGACGGCCTGCCCAGACGCGTGGTGTGGCTGCGTAGCGTGTCCACCCCACACCCGCCCGACTGCCGGTGCGAGTCGGCCGGGGAACAGTGGGTGACCTGCCGGTGCTGCAACGCAGACCAGCGGATTGCCTACCGATGCACCGACGAACTGGCCGTCAGCAAGGGCAACCCCTTCCCCCGGCAGCACAACGGCGACTAAGGTCGAACGCACAACGCACCGCCTGGCGTGGACCACGCCGTCTCCCGCCTCGACCGGCCCCGGGCAAGCCGACTGAGGACGTTCCCACGAAACGGGAGTCCGCTGGCCATGCCCACCACGTCATCCCCGAGCCCGGCTGAGCGTCGCCTCGCCGGGCAGATTGCCGCCCACGAGTCGTGGGCCCGCACCCCCGACCGCGCCGCCCGAACCGCCAAGGCACGCGCCGCGTTCTTCCAGAAGTTCCTCGATGAGGCAGGCGGCGACCCTGTCCGGGCCGAACACCTCCGGATGGCGCACTACGCCCGCCTCGCCCTGGCCTCCGCCAAGGCCCGCCGCAAGAGCCAGTCCGAGCCGGTCCCGTCCGACGGGGGAGTCGAGGGATGACCGGACACGCTGCGACCCGGAACGCGGCGGTGGCCGGGTCACGGAACCCGGCCACTGCCCACTGCTGCGATCCCCGACACGAGAGGAAGGGGGTTGCTTTCCATGACGATACGCGCACCTGAGCACCCCTGCGGCTGTGACTGCTCACGGCCGCACCCGCCGCCCGGCGACTATGACGCCGCGGCCTCCCGCATCCGCGAGGCGTTCGGTTGGCCGCCCCGACAGACCGGGGCCCTGCGTGCCGCCTGCCCGTGGTGTGGAGCTGGCCCATGGGCCCGGTGCTGTCGGCGCCAGCCGTGGGGTGGTCGGGTTCCGCTGCGCGGCGTGCACCCGTCCCGACTGGAGGCGACGGCATGACCTGGCTGAAACTCTCGGACGGCTTTACGCGCCAACCGTCCATGCTGCGCCTATCCCGTTCGGCGCGATACCTGCACATCGAGGGGCTGGAGTATTGCAACGAGCAACTGACCGACGGCTACCTGCCACGCAACGCGCTGGGCCGGGTCACCGACGACCCTGACCCCGAGTCGTCGGTGGCGGCTCTCGTCGTTGAGGGCTTGTGGCAGCCGGTGGGCGACGAGGGCTGGCAGTTGGACTGGTCGGACCAAGAGCGTGCCGTCGCCGTGCGCCGTCGCAAGAAGCAGAACGCCGAGCGGCAGGCCGCATGGCGGGAGCGTCGCGACTTGCACAAGGCGGGCGACCACTCCAAGTGTGACCCGACTCGCTGTCCATATCTCACGCGTTATGTATCGCGTGACGTAACGGACAACGAGACGCGTGACGAAACGCGTGAGGGAACAGGTTCCCCGCCTGTCACGCGTGACGTGACGGATGACGAGACGCTCGACGTAACGCGTAACGCAACGCCGCCCCGTCCCCTCCCGACCCGACCCGACCCGTCCCGTCCCGTCCCGAAGGGACAGGGACAGGGACAGGGACAGGGACAGGGGGCGGGGGGTCCGGTGCCGGGCTCCGCTGGGGCTCCGCCCGACCCGCCCCCGCAGAAGGACAAACCCCCCGGCGTCAGCGACGCTGACTGGTACCGCAAGCGCAACCGCGGCGGCACCTGTGACTGCGAGTCCAGCCGCGGCTACGACCCCGAAGGCGAGTGCTTCGACTGCGGGGGTGACAAGCCGTGAGCCTCACCGCCAGCCACGTCGGCCAGACCATCCGCGCCACCCCGACCGGGCCGTGCACCGCTAGCTGCCGGGACTGCAGTGCCACCATGCGCCGAGACCGGCAGCGTGGTCGTCCTCTCGCCCGCAAGCGCCGCGCTGAGGCGGCGCAGGGTGCCCACCAACGCGCCCGCGCCCAATGGGCGGCCATCGGCAAGGCCACCCGACCGGTGCCGGACCGCGAGCCGCTGCGCACCTGCGACACCGCGGACGCCCGCCCGGCGCGCTGGCGCGGGACCGGCTCGGGGCCACGGTCCTGGGCCACGCCCACCACCACGACGAAGGAGACACGCTATGACCACCCCGGACCTGCGCTGGCGTTTCCGCGCCCGAATCCTAGGCCTAGCGGACGATCCGCCGATTCGCCGGCTGCCCGGGTTCACCTATGCCGGCCTGGCGGCCGTGGCCGCGCTGATCTCCGGCGCCCGTCCGGACCTGACCAGCGTCCCCGCTGTTGACCGCGTGTGCGAGTTCACCGGCCTGTCACCAGCCGAGGTTCGGAGGTCGCTGGCATGGGTCGAGACCGTTGGGCTGGTCGAGCGCATCGGCGTGGACGGGCACTGCACCGACTTGTGGCGGCTGTTACTGGCCCCGCAATCAGAAACCCACCGGAAGGAGAACCGCCATGACCACACCGAAGACTGACGCCCCGGCGCCGCCACGTGACTACGGGAACGGCGATGAGTGGGCCACAGACGGCCCTTGGGGCGTCCCCGAAGACCTGTGGCCCTACTACGCCACGGCCGAGCCGTCCGACGTTCAGAAGGCCGGATACATGACCTACGGCGCGTCCGTCGTGGAGAACGTCGAACACCAAGTCCAGCGGCTGGTGGCGTCCGGCCGGGACGACGGGGAACCCGTCACCGTCGCCGAAACCCGCGTGGTGCCGACACTCGTCGACATCGCCGGGGCCAGCGGGTACCGGCCGTGGCTGCACCGAACCCGGCTCACCATCGCCCAACACGCGAAGCGCCGTGCAGACATCCTGGCCGCCAGCGAAGCGCGTTGGCGCCGGTGCTCGGTATGCGGCACCCGGTCCCCGTCCGTTCGCACCGCCAGTGTCCGAGTCGCCGCCAACATTCCACGACTCAACGTCACCGGGTGCCCCGACTGCCTGCCCGTACTGGAGGACAACGCCCGCGCCGCGCTTACCGAACGGGCCGCCGATCACCGACTTCACGACGGGCACCGGGTGGGGGACGTGGCCGCCGACGTGGTGGCCGGGTTACTTACCAAGGACGGTGCGTCATGACGTACCGCTACGGCTACGATCCACCGTTGCGTGACCACGTGACGATTGACGGCACCCCGCCCCGTTCCGCCATGTCGCCTGTCGCCGTGCAAGATCTGAAGGTGAAGGCCGCCATGGCCCAATCCCGGCACGCCGAAGCCAGCCGCCGCGTGGCCGAGCTGGAAACCCAAGTGCGGGAACTGACTGGCCGCGTCGACCACCTGGAGCCCCCGCCCGCCCCCGAGCCCGAGTCCGAACCCGGGTCCCGGCTACGGCCCGCCAAGAGTCAACGTCCGCCGCTGACCGGGGACGACGTGGCGTGGGTGCTGGATGGCTGGCGAGGGAACGGGTGGCAAGCATGACCGCCCAACCCCACCAGCCCGAGCCCTGGCGCCCACCACGACGACGACACCCCCGCCGCCGCCCCGACCCGGCACGGATCACCGGCGACCCCAAGCCCAGCGGCGCACCCCGGCTACAGATGAAGTACGACACCGCCGACGGTCTCGACGCCGACGACGTGGCCGCCATCATCGGCCGGTGGCGCGCCCATGACTGGACCGACTGAGCCGAGCCGGGCCACACGAGATCGCCCGCATCACGAGGGCGGGCCCTGGCTCTCTCGTGCGATCAACAGGGCCCGCAGTTCGGCAACCTCGGCGGTCAGCGCCTGCATGTCCCGTTGCGTCGCTGCCGAGGCTTCTTCTTCAACCTCGGCAACTCGTTCGATCAGCCAGGAAGCGAATGAAGCCGTGACGACCCCGATCAACGCGATTCCGGCCACCATCAGCCCGGCGGCAATCAGCCGCCCTTGCGGGGTCACCGGGAAGTGGTCGCCGTAGCCGACCGTGGTCACCGTCGTAAGCGCCCACCACAACGCGTCGCCGAAAGACGTGATGGTCGCGCCATCGGCGCCGCGCTCGGCGTCCAGCATCGCCAACGAAGCGACGAATAGGACCAAAATCGAGGACCCCACGACGTAGACCGCTACGCGCCCGCGCAGCGACGACCCGGCGTGGCGATTGAGCACAGCTAGGACCGTGACCAGCCTGAGCAACCGCAGGGGTCGCAGCATTGGTAGCACAACCGCGCCCAGGTCCACGATGTTGCCCCGCATGAACGCAGCCCGGCGGCGACTCAGGTAGAGCCGGGCGACGTAGTCGACCAGGAACAGCGCCCACGCGGCGCCGATCACGATGTCGAACACGGGTCGGTCACGGACGGACGGGTCAAGGATCGGCCAGGCATAGGCCACGAGGTAGATCAGCGACGCGACCGTGAGCGGCAGGCTGGTTCGGCTCTCCCACCGGATGCGGCGCGACTCGTAAATGGTGTCGGGTTGGGTGGTCACGCCCCCGACGCTAGAAGGATCGCCCCTTGTGGCGTGCGAACTCGCGCCCGTGATGCCGATTTTGGTAGTGGCAGACGGCCAGACCGGGGCCCCGCTTGCGCATGTACCCGCTGGGGGTATCTACGACTGGCCGGAGTCCGTGGGCACGTGTGTACCCCCGCCAATAATTGGCCGACCCCACTTCTGCCAGGCCCAAAGCGGTCTGGCAGGTCTTTCCTAAGGCCTGAGTGGTATCTCCGACACGCTGAGGTCCGTGTGCATCCCGTACCCGTGTGATTCGAGGAACATGGACAGTGACTCCATCGCCAAGCCCGGGTTCAGGGTTGGACCTTGTCTCACCTCCCACAGCGGCAGGCGCCCGTGGAAGACCCCAGCCTGGTCTTGGAGGGGCAGTTCGACATATGGCACCAGGCCAAGAGCGGATTTCCGGAACAAGAGGTTCAACCCCTCAGCATCCGATTGGGGGAAGAAGCTTGCCGGTGGCCTTGGCGGCATGTTCATCCCTAGCCTTTGCATCTGCTCATCTGCGTCCCTAAGCGTTGCCTCAGTCCTGAGGTGTGAGAGAAGGCTGAGTTCCTCCCGCACGTTGACCATCTTGATGAGCCGCCACTCCTGTTCCTCACGAAACGTGGGGTGCTTGAAGCACAATTGCTGCTCAGCAAGTGCCTCTTGAAGCGCCCAGATGGCTGGGTAAGGAAACAGCTCGTTGATGTCGACGGCGCCTTTGTCCAGCAGCGTCTGCGCGGTCGCCAGCCACGCGTCGACGGCGGCCGCAACAGCGGAGCGTTGCTCCTCCCGCCCGTAGACAACCTTCCTCAGAAAGGTTCGCGGCGGCAGTCGATCCGCCATCGACATCACGCGAAGATCGAATCCCAGGGAGACCCCGGCCTGCCCCGTTCCATACCCCCTCCACTGGGAAAGCAGATCTTCCTCTTCGCAGAAGCATGCAACAAACGGTCGGCGCCCATACTCAAACGTGTCGGTGAAGCCCCGACGTGTTGGAAGTGCATTTTTGAGCGTTTCGTCGGAGACATTCGCAATCCGCTCCTCCACTACGTCGTCAACCAGGTCGACGGCATATGACAACTCTGAGGAGTCGTTCATGAATCGAACATCAGAAGCCCAGAGGGCGTTCGCGCCCACGATCCCCATTAGTCCATCGATTGTCGTGTAGTGATAAAGCCGTTTCGGGACCTGCGCCTGCCGCGAAAGCCAGTTTGAATAGTTGTCGCTCTGGTCTTGGCTGAACGCCACCATCAGTTCTTCGATCAGTCGCGCACGGCTCCCTGGATTCTCGTTCGAGTCCTCATTTGCCACTCCTGCATCATCCCCCTGCGGCTGGCCGTCCGTGACCGAACAGCGTAGCTGCGGCGACGGCAGGTCAGGGCGGCAGGTGCGGGTGCGTGAAGATGGTTCTCTTGCATTCGGGGCGTGTTCTTGCGGCCCGCGGGATCGTGTTTAGGACGGCCACGCCCGCGGCTGAACCCCCACGGTCAAGATTCTTGACGGCGAGAGGTGCAACCCCCGTACACCGACCCGTGTCGTGGACGTGGTGAGCAACTGTTGGGATGACGAATCCGACGAGGCTCCGCTAACGGGACAGGCAGAAGAAGTCCGTGCTGACGCTCAGCGGGAAGGCTGAGTACTCGATCCAACTCACGCCGGTGACGACCTTGGCAGGCACGCACGAGGCCATGGTGGGTACTCGCCCCTCAACCTTGCTCAATCGGACATCAAGGTTGTCCAAGTCATGGCGATCCTGCCACGACATCTCACCGGTGGGACCCTGCGGGCCGCGCACCCCTTGTGGGCCCACCTGGCCCGGATTGCCATCCTGTCCGGCCGCGCCCGCAGGCCCCTGCGGGCCGACGAATTGCTCCCGGAGCAGTATTGCCGAAGTCACTGCTCCGACGCCCCCTGCGATGAGCGACAGGACCAACGCTCCCGCTGCTAGCCCCCAACGATTCATTGACGGAATGTACGGCGCCGACCCGAACGGCGCTCGCACATTCCGGGAAGATCCCCCGTTCTAGGCACTGCGCTCCGACGTCGCGCCTGGAACGTGGACGCCGCTCCCGGGGATGCATTCGACGATCGGGGGTGGCAGGTCAGGACTTTGGCGCGTCCGGCAAGGGCTCGTTGGCACGGCGCGCATCCCGCGCATCTTGAGCGCGTGCCACGTCAGCGTCGAGGATGGCGTGGAAGACCGCCTTGCGGATCACGATGTAGGCCACAAGCAGGAACAGTGCAGCAAGAAAGACGAGAGCGATCACAGCGGAAGGCTACAAACAGGGTCAGGCTTGCGCGGCGGTTTCGCGTTGGTCACGCCACATGTGGCGGAAGCGCCGTTTCGCTGCGCACCGACCCGTGTCGCGCCTACAGTTCCGCTGTCCCAACCACACCTATCGGGGGGTTTCCCATGTTCCGTGCCGCCAAGACCGGCTTTGTCGCTGTGGCGTTGACTGCCACCGCGCTCACGTTCACCGCCGGGCCTGCCGAGGCCGTCACCGACTACCGCAACTGCGACCACATGCACCGGACGTTCAAGTACGGCGTCGCACGGTCTGACGCCGCGGCCGACCGGCAGCAGCGCACCGGCCACTACCGGCCCGCGGTGCGGCCCAGGGTCTACCGGGTCAACGATGAGAGCGACCGCGACAAGGACGGCACCGCCTGCGAGGTCAGCCGTTAAGGCCCGGAAGAGATGACCAGCCAGCAAGGCCGGTGGAAGCCCGGGGACGTGGCCAACGGCCATGTCCTCGGGCCTGACCATGTTTGGCGACCGCTCAATGCAAGGAACCAGCCCTGGCGCCCCGGCGACATCGCCAATGGTCACGTCCTCGGGGATGACTATGTGTGGCGATCGGTCCAGCCTGTCCGTACACCGGCCAGGCCGTTGGTCCGCGAAGAGCCCGGACCTCAGGGCCGCACACCGGGCAGGTCGCTCCCTTGGTACAAACGCCCATGGGGGCTCATCGGGATCGTCGTCGGCAGCCTGTTCTTGCTCGGCGGGATAGGCAATGCGTTAGAGGGTTCCGGCAGCCCGGACGCCGGGCAGGCCTCGGACACAGCAGACGATGGGTCACGCCACAGCACGCAGGCGTCTGGGGACGACTCGGACGACGCAGCGGAAGACGACGCGACCGCCACCACCGACCCCCCTCCTGCGCCCAAGCCTGAGCCGAAACCCAAGCCCAAGCCCAAGCCTCCGCCGACGTACCTGGTAGTGGACGTGGTCGACGGAGACACCATCGAGCTGGGCAACGGCGACACGGTGCGCATCGTCGGCATCGACACCCCCGAGCGCGGTCAGTGCGGCTATGAAAAGGCAAGCGACAACATGGCGCGTCTCGTCCTCGGCAAGCGCGTGCGCCTCGCCGAATCGGACGAGGACACCGACCGGTACGGGCGCCTGCTGCGCTACGTGGACATCGGCTCGGTGGACGCGGGCCTGGCGCAGATCAAACAGGGGTACGCGATCGCCCGCTACGACTCCCGCGACGGCTACGGCTTCCACCCTCGCGAGCCGATCTACATCAAGGCCGACGGCGGGTCCAAACAGATCACCTGCCCCAAGCCCAAGCCACAACCGCTGGTCGGCGGTGGTGGCGGCAACAACTGCATGACGGGGTACTCACCGTGCCTACCCATCGCTGGCGACCTCGACTGCGCAGATATCAACGGACCAGTCCGGGTCACGGGCGACGACCCGTATCGACTCGACGCCGACGGTGATGGAATCGGCTGCGACTCGTAGCGCCTGATGATCCAAGTCCGTTGAGTGGCGACCGGCCACGACGTCCAAGGCCGAGAGACGATCCGCGCATGTTCCACACAATCTTGACCGCCACCGGGGGCGGCCTAGAGGCCATGGGCGTCATATGGACCGCCTACGGAATCCGCAAGACCTGATTGGCGTGGCACCGCCCGGGCGAGACATTCTGGGGGCTGCGAGCCGCAGCCTGTCACCTGCGCTCATGGGCAGTCGACGCGTGGCGACGCTTCAACCGGCGGCCCGCAAGACGGCCCGTGATCGGCACTGACCTCACCACCGGTGGGCGGCGACGCGGCGGCTACGCCACGCACTCATATCAGCCGCAGCCGACCCTGGACCCCGACCTGCCGGTGTGGGACAACCTGGAACGACTCGACCAGCGCATGACCGCCCTACATCGCCGCGCCACCCGGCAACGGGGTAAGGACCAAGCCCGTGTCGACTCGCTGACCCGCACGGTCGGTACGCACGACAAGCGTCTGACCTCGCTGGCGGACAGGCTGGAAGACACCAAGCGGGAACTGATCCTGGACGGTCAGCGCCACGAGGCCATCGGGCTCGGGCTGATCGGCTTGGGCCTGGTCCTGCAATGGCTGGGCGCGCTGCTCGCTCCATGAACGTCCGCGGGTGGTGGGATAGCTTGAGTCAGTGATCCACGCTCGCATGTTCGCCCGGGTGTCACTCAAGGGTATTCGGCCCCATACCGCTCACGATCGGGCCACAGTCCAAGCGTGGCCGCACAGCGTTCGCTCGTTCCTATTCTCCAAGTTCCTGAAGTGACGACCGCGCTGGTCGTGGACGGGGCCAACGTGGTCGGCTCCCGCCCCGACGGGTGGTGGCGCGACCGGGCCGGGGCGGCCAGGCGGCTGCACGAGCGGCTCCTCGTCGGCGACCTGCCGCAGGACCTCGTGGTGCTGGTGCTCGAGGGCGCCGGCAAGGGCGGGGTACCCGCAGGTCGCGACGGCCACGTCCGCGTCGTGCACGCGCCGGGCAACGGAGACGAGGCGATCGTCGCCGAGGCCCGGTCCGCGGCCGACCGCGGCGCCCGGGTGACTGTCGTGACCGCCGACCGCTTCCTCCAGGCCCGGGTGCAGGGCGTCGGCGCCACGGCGGTCGGCCCCACCTGGCTCTGGGACCGCCTCGACTGACTTCCCGGTAGTCCCAACCCTTCGAGGGGCGATTCGTCCCGTTCGTCCCCTCGAACGTTGGGGAGTATCCCAACGCGTCGTCCGGATAGTCCCCGACGAAGTGGTCGCGTTGCGTGCGAGATCGGAGCCGTTTCGTTGGGGAGTATCCCGGCGGGCGGGGACTCAGAGGAGGCCGTGGTCGACGGCCCAGGCGGCGGCCGCGGCGCGGGAGGAGACACCGAGCCGGGTGCGGATGTTGGCGACGTGGCGGTGCACGGTGTGCGCGCTGAGCACCAGCTCGGCGGCGATCTCGGCGTCGGTGCGACCGGCGGCCACCAGGCGCAGCACCTGGACCTCGCGCGGGGACAGCGCGGCGTCCTCGGCGGCCGGCGCCGGACGACGTACGGCGTCCGCCGGGTCGCGGCCGGAGAGGAACAGCCTCACCGCCTCGGCCACGGAGGCGGAGTCTCCGCGCCAGGGGAAGTGCTCGTCGCCGGCGAGCTCGACGAACGTCGCTCGCCGGATCCGGTCGGCCAGGTCGCGGCCGAGCGGGAACGGGATCGCCCGGTCCCCGCGTCGGTGCAGCACCAGCGTCGGCGCCGACACCGCGGCCAGCGCGTCGGTGGCGTCGAGCTCGTAGACCGTCCGCAGCGCGGTGGCGGCGGTCTCCCGCGACGCGGACCGGCGCTGGAACCGGGCGAACGCCTCACGCTCCCGGGCGTTGCCCCCGGGCAGGAACACGTCGGAGAGCACTCGGGAGCCGAGCCCCCAGTGCGCTTCGACGAGGGCGACCATCGAGTCGCGGGCGGCGGGGGAGGCGATGTCGGCGCCGCGGGCGTACCCGCCATACAGCACGAGCCGGTCGACCCGGTCCGGCTGCGTCGCGGCGTACGTCGCGGCGACCGGGCAGCCGGACGACGCACCGAGCAGGCTGAGCCGGTCGGCTCCGACCGCGTCGACCACGCCGGCGAGCACGGCGACCTCCTCGTCGCGCCCGGCCGGTGTCGGGCCGCGGTCGGAGAGCCCGGAGCCGGGCCGGTCGTAGCGGACCACGGTGTGCCGCTCGGCGAGCCGGCCGACGAACGACCGGAACCCGGCGTCCTCCCAGTCCAGCTCGAGGTGGCTCGACCACCAGCCGCCGATCAGCAGCACCGGCCCGGAGCCGGCGGAGGACCAGGCCACCGACCGGCCGCCGACGGCGGCGTGGTGGACGACCTGGTCCTCCTCGAGCATGGCGGAGAGTCTAGGGAGGCCGGGGGTCTCCCGGCCTCCCCGTTTCCGGGCGGTCTGGCCGCCGGCGGGCACAGTCAGCCGAGCCGGTGGAACTTCCAGAACGGGTGCTCGATCGCGAGCACCTCGGTGGAGGTGAAACCCGCGTCCCGTACCCAGGCGGCCAGCGTGTGGTCACGCAGGACCGTGCCGTTCACGACCGCGTCGGACTCCGCCCACGTGGCCGGGGCGCAGTGCAGGACGCTCATCGCGAGCTTGAGCCGCTCCACCTCGTCGGCAGGCGCTGCCTTGGTCTCGGCGCCGTGCTCGTCACCGATCAGCACCGCGCCGCCCTCGGCGAGCACCGTGCGGAACGCCGCCAGCGCCTCCACCGGCCGACCCATGTCGTGCAGCGCCTGGAACGCCGTCACGAGGGCCACCGGTCGCCGGGCCGCGGCGGCGAGGGCGGGCGCGTCCGCGGCGTTCGCCCGGACGATGCTGACCCGGTCGGACAGGCCGGCTTCCGCGACGTGGCGCCGGGCCTCGTCGACGGACGCCTGGTCGAGGTCGACGCCCACGACCCGTGCGGCCGGGAAGGCGCGGGCCAGACCGATCGACGACCAGCCCTCGCCGCAGCCGGCGTCGAGGACCACGCCGCCCCGGTCGAGGCGCGCCGCGACGTCGGGCAGCTCCTCGACCCAGGCACGCATGGCGGTCAGGAACCCCGGTCGGTTGAGCTCGGCGATGCCGAGGCGCAGCTCGTCGCCGAAGTCGGCGTACTCCACGCCGCGAGCGGTGGCGAACGCGTCCGCCACCGCGGGCAGCGTGGTGGCCACGCCGAGCAGCAGGGGAGCGGCGCCGAGGAGGTACGCCGGGCTCTCGCGCGCCAGCAGCACGGCCTGGTGGCCGGCCGGGAGGGCGAAGCGACGGGCGTCGTCCGGGTCGGTGCCGACGACGTCGACGATGCCGGCCGCAGCCTGCTGGTCGAGCCATTCGAGCGCGTAGCGCGGGGCGATGGACGCCCGCTCGGCCAGCTCGGCGACGGTCACGGTGCCGGCCTCGGCGATGGCGGCGTACAGCCCGAGCCGGCGGCCCAGCTCGACCGTCAGCAGCTCGACGCCGCCGCCGAACTGGGCCAGGAAGCGCTCGGCCAGGGCGCCGGCCCGCTCCTCCTCGGTGTGGGCGGCGGCCGCGGCCGCGGCGCCGTCGTGGGTGGTGATCTCGGTGGTCATCCTTCTTCTCTCTCTTCTCGGGTGGGGTGGGAGATCCGTGGGGTCACAGCCAGCGGCCGGCCAGCCGGGTGAGGCGCTGGCGGCGGGCCTCGACCCAGACCGCGTGCGCGGAGGCGATGACGCGGCCGTCCTCGTCGAGGAGGACGCTGGCGGTGCGGTGCGAACGGGTGCCGGAGCCGATGGTCCAGCCGACCGCGACCAGCGGCTCGCCGACGGCGATGTCGCGGGTGCGGTGCGCGGTCAGCGACCCCAGGAACGCGATCCGGCCGGACGCGAGCAGCGAGGCCGGGTAGCTCACGCAGTCCATCGCGCCCCACACCGACGCGGGCAGCGCGAGACCGTCGGCGGCGAACCAGGCGGGCGGGTCGTACGGCGCCGCGAGGATGCCGGTGTGCCCCGGGAGGGGGCCCGGGGTGACGTGCAGCCCGTCGGTGCGGTCCGTGCCGCACACCACGCAGTCCGAGAGCGCGTGCCGGGTGCCGGCGTACGGGTAGGCACGGCGGGCCTCCTCGGCCCGGGCGTACGACGGGCGGACCGGCGGCTCGACCACGAACGGCGTCGCGGCCCGCACGGTGGCGACCACGTCGTCCCCGTCGAGTACGGCCAGGCCCTCGGGGGTCTCCAGGACGGCGAACGAGCGGCCGAGCGGCACCGTCCGATGCAAGGCGACGGTGGCGGTGCCGCCGACCAGGTCGGCGAAGGTGCCAGTCGCGAACCCGCCGTTGGCGCGGCGGCGCGGTCCGTTCATCCGCGGCTCGATCGCCGGGGTGCTGGTGGGGACGGCTCCGACCCGGGCGATGTGCCCGACCAGTCGGGTGGAGTCGGTGCTGGTGCTGGTGCTGGTGCTGGTGCTGGTGGTCGTGTTCATGCCCACCAGTGGACCGTCGGAGGCGCGTCGGCCACATCGCCGGAACCGGCCAACCGCACTGGCCGGAATCGGCCATCACACCGGCCGGATACTCCCCAACGTTCGAGGGGATGCCGAACCCGTTAGACCCCTCGAATGTTTGGGACTACCGCGCGGGAGGGGTAGTCCCAAACGAGATGGCTGCGAAAACCGCTCGAGCGGAGCCGTTTCGTTGGGGACTATCCGGAGGTGACCGAGGACGTGGTCAGGCGGGGACGCGGGCGGCGACGCCGGCCACGGCAAGGGCCACGGTGCCGGTGATCTCGGCGCGGTCGCCGAGCTGGCCGGCGGCCACGGTGACCGAGGCGGCCACGTCGGGCTGGGCGTAGCGGTCGATCGAGGCCCGGATCCCCTCCAGCAGGGACGGTGACGGACCGAGCGAGCCGCCGACCACGACGCCCTCGGGGTTCAGGCTGTTGCAGAGGTCGGCCAGCGCCCGGCCGACCGCGCGGCCGGCGTCGCTGAGCACGCGGCGTACGCCGGCGTCCCCGGCCGAGTCGAGCGCGCGGACCAGCTCGGTGGACAGCTCCTCGTCGTACGCCGGCTGGAGCAGGCCGATCAGGCGGGGCGCGGCCACCACCGTCTCGAGGCAGCCGCGGTTGCCGCACCGGCACACCTGCCCGTCCTCGCCGACCTGGACGTGCCCGATCTCGCCGGCGATGCCGGAGGTGCCGCGGTGCAGCCGGCCGCCGAGCACGATCCCGGCTCCGAGGCCGCTGGACAGCTTCACGAACACCACGTCGAGCATCCCGCGCGCGGCGCCGTGGTTGAGCTCCGCGAGCGCGCCGACGTTGGCGTCGTTGTCGGCGAAGACGGGTACGCCGAGGCGTCGCTCGAGCTCGTCGCCCGGCGGCAGGTCGCGCCAACCGGGCAGGATGCCGGTGCTGATCCGGGAGGATCGCCGGTCCAGCGGCGCGGGCACGCACATGCCGACCGCCCGGAGGTCGCCGCGGGGGAGCCCCGCCGTACGCAGGGCGGAGCGGACCATGTGGGCGGCCCGGTCCAGCGCGCCGGGGCCGTGGGCGTCGACGTCGAGGTCGGTGGCCTCCTCGGCCAGGATCCGCCCGGTGCGGTCGGCGGCGGCGACCCGGATGTGCCGGTGCCCGATGTCGACGCCGGCGACGCAGCCGCTCGGCGCGCTCAGCGTGACCAGCACCGGCGGGCGGCCGCTGCCGCCCTTGTGCGGCTTGCCGCGGGCGGTCGTCTCGCTGACCTGGCCGGTGGCCATGAGCGCGGTGACCAGGCTCGAGACGGTGGTGCGGGAGAGGCCGGTGCCGCGGGCCAGGTCGGCCCGGCTCATCGGTCCTTCCCCCGCCAGCAGCGTGAGGACGGCGCGGGTGTTGGCCGCGCGGAGACGTTCCAGGGAGCCCGAGATGCTCACCCGCGTGACCCTAGACCGATTACGCCGGGAAGTGAACAAACAAGAGACGGATGTCCGATCTTTACGCATTGACCGGTGGAAAAACGGCTCCCTAGGTTGACGAGTGCGCGCACCCGCGCGGTCACGGCCGCCGAGGGACGGCCGGACCTTCTTGATCGGGCAAGGAGAACCTCATGTCAGTCCACGTCCCCCTACCGCGCCGGTCGCGCGGACGGCGCAGCGCCGTCCTCGGTGCCGCGGCCGCCGCGGTCTTCGCCATCGGCCTGCTGCAGCCCCAGGGCACCGCCGGCGCCGACACCACCGCCGCGTCGCCGCAGAAGCAGCTGCCCTACCGGGACGCGAAGCTTCCCACGAAGGACCGCGTCGCCGACCTGCTGGCCCGCATGACGCCGGCGGAGAAGATCGGCCAGATGACCCAGGCCGAGCGGTACGACGTCGCCGACGACCCGTCGCTGATCACCGAGTACGGCTTGGGCTCCGTCCTGTCCGGCGGCGGCTCGACGCCCGCCCGGAACACCGCCGAGGCGTGGGCGGACATGGTCGACGGGTTCCAGGAGGCGGCGCTCGACAGCCGGCTCGGCATCCCCCTGCTGTACGGCGTGGACTCGGTGCACGGCCACGGCAACCTGAAGGGCGCGACGGTCTTCCCGCACAACATCGGGCTCGGCGCGACGCGTGACCCGAAGCTGCTCGAGAAGATCGGCCACATCACCGCCGAGGAGACCCGGGCGTCCGGCCCGCAGTGGTCGTTCGCCCCGTGCGTATGTGTGGCCCGCGACGACCGCTGGGGCCGCACCTACGAGAGCTTCGGCGAGGACCCGAACCTGGCGCGCCGGCTGGAGACCGTGATCGACGGCCTGCAGGGCAGGCGCGGGCAGCTCGACGACCCCGACCGGGTGCTCGCGACGGCTAAGCACTACGCCGGCGACGGCCTCACGTCGTACGACGAGTCGAAGGCCGGCACCGGGCAGTACCCGATCGACCAGGGCGTCGACGAGGTCTCCAGCCGCGAGTTCGCGAAGCTCGCGCTCTCGCCGTACCCGACCGCCATCCACCGGCACAAGGTCGGCTCGGTCATGCCGTCGTTCTCCAGCGTCGACTGGACCGAGGACGGCCTCGGCAACCCGGTGAAGATGCACGCCAGCAAGGAGCTGATCACCGACGTGCTGAAGGACCGGATGGGCTTCGACGGTCTCGTGGTCTCCGACTGGCGGGCGATCCACCAGATCCCCGGCACGTACGAGGACCAGGTCCGGATCTCGGTCAACGCCGGCATCGACCTGTTCATGGAGCCGACCGCCGACGGCACCGGCTGGCGTGACTTCATCACCACGCTCACCGGGCTGGTCGACTCCGGCGCGGTGCCGATGGCCCGCATCGACGACGCGGTGTCGAGGATCCTGGCCGCGAAGTTCGAGCTCGGCCTGTTCGAGAAGCCGATGACCGACCGCCGGCACATCGACGAGATCGGCAGCCCGGCGCACCGGGCGGTCGCCCGGCAGGCGGTCGCGGAGTCGCAGGTGCTGCTGACGAACAAGCGCGGCACGTTGCCGCTGAGCGCGAAGAAGTCGCCGGTGTACGTCGCCGGCAGCAACGCCGACAACATCGGGAACCAGGCCGGCGGCTGGACGATCACCTGGCAGGGTGGCTCGACCAACGACATCCCGGGCGAGACGATCCTCGACGGGATCGAGGCGACCGCCACCAAGGACGTCACGTGGAGCGAGGACGCCTCGGCGCCGGTGCCCGCGAACGCAGCGGGTGTCGTGGTGGTCGGGGAGACGCCGTACGCCGAGGGGTTCGGCGACGTGGGCGGCCCGCAGTGGGCCTACGACCCGGGCGACCACGGGGTGCCGCGCCCGCCGAAGACCATGCTGCTCTCCGACGCCGACCAGCAGGCGATCCGCACGGTCTGCGCGCAGGCGAAGAACTGCACGGTGGTCGTGGTCTCCGGCCGGCCGATGATCATCCCGCCGGACCTGCAGGGGCAGATCGACGCGCTGGTCGCGGCCTGGCTGCCCGGCAGCGAGGGCCTTGGCGTCGCCGACACCCTGTTCGGCAGGCGCCCGTACACCGGCAAGCTCCCGCTCACCTGGCCGCGGACGGTCGCCCAGGAGCCGATCAACATCGGCGACCGGGACTACGACCCGCTGTTCCGCTTCGGCCACGGGCTCCGCACCCGCTGACCCGATCTCCGGACAGTCCCCAACGTTCGAGGGGTTCCGAGGCCCGCCCGGCCCCTCGAACGTTGGGGACTATCGTGCGCAGGCATGGTGACGAGGTACTCCGGTCCGGTGCTGCCCGACGGTGAGGTGCGCACGTTCTGCGTGGTCGACGGGAGGATCACGTACGACGTGCCGGGCACGGCCGAGGACGGCGGCGCCGGCTGGATCGTCCCCGGCCTGGTCGACGCCCACTGCCACGTCGGGCTCGACCAGCACGGCGCAGTCGACGAGGCCACGCAGGAGCAGCAGGCGATCACCGACCGGGACGCCGGGGCGCTGCTGCTGCGCGACTGCGGCTCGGCCGCGGACACCGCCTGGATCCACGACCGCGACGACCTGCCGCGGCTGATCCGTGCCGGCCGGCACATCGCGCGGACCAAGCGCTACATCCGCAACTACGCGCACGAGGTGGAGCCGGTCGACCTCCCGGCGTACGTCGCCCAGGAGGCGCAGCGCGGCGACGGCTGGGTGAAGCTGGTCGGCGACTGGATCTCCCGCGAGGAGGGCGACCTCGCGCCGTCGTTCCCGGCCGAGGCGTTCGCCGCCGGCATCGCGGCCGCCCACGAGCACGGCGCCCGGGTGACCGCGCACTGCTTCGGCGAGACCGTGCTGCCGATGCTGATCGAGGCCGGCATCGACTGCATCGAGCACGGCACCGGCCTGTCCACGGACCTGATCGACACCATGGTCGCGAAGAACGTCGCGCTGGTGCCGACGGTCGTGCAGCTCGACAACTTCCCCCAGTACGCCGAGGCCGGCGAGGCCAGGTTCCCGGCGTACGCCGACCACATGCGGAGGCTCCACGCGACCCGGCGCGAGGTGATCATGTCGGCGTACGAGGCGGGCGTCGCGATCTACGCCGGCACCGATGCCGGCGGGGTGCTCCCGCACGGCGGCATCGCCGGGGAGGTTCTCGAGCTGGCGGCGTACGGCCTCGCCCCCGAGGACGCCCTCGGCGCCGCCTCCTGGCGGGCCCGGGAGTGGCTGGGCTGGAACGCCACGCTCGAGGAGGGCGCGACGGCGGACTTCGTGGTCTACGACCGCAACCCGCTCGAGGACCTGTCGGTCCTGCGCGACCCGGCCCGGGTGGTGCTGCGCGGCAACGTGGTCGCCTGAGGGGTCACGCCTTCGGCCGGGCCGGCCGGGTGGCCCACAGGATGCCGGTCACCAGCACCACCACGAACCCGGCCGACCCGAGCAGCATCGGGACCAGGATCGCCGCGAGCACGCCGCCGACCAGGCCGCCGAGGCTCGGGGCCGGGCCGATCTCGACCTGCTCGCCGGAGCCGGCGCAGGTCACGCTGAGCCGGCCGCTGCCCGGGTGTAACCGCGCGAAGCCGGTCTGCTCGTTGCGCTGGAACTCGCCGCTCGGGGACGACAGCGGGATCTCGTCGCCGGTCTCGGTGTCGGTGACCCGGCAGTCGGGCTCGCCGTCGAGGGTGTCGGCCCACAGCATCCGGTCGCCGTCGGTGGGGACGGTCACCTCGTGCGCCTGCCCGTCTGCGCGCAGGGACGCGTCGGTGGTGAACAGGCCCTTGAAGAGGAGCGCGAACAACAAGACCGCGACCGCCAAGGCCGCGACCATCAAGCCGCCGCCGAGCACGAACCACCAGCCGCTGGGGCGCGGCTTCTTCTTCGGCGGCGGCGGGGAGGGTGGCTGGTACGGGTTCGGGTGCCAGGCGGTCATCCGGTCATCCTTGCCCGTCCGGGGGTCCCCGGAAACGGCCGGGTTCAGGCCCGGTGGGCGGTGAGCCCGTCCAGGGTGATCGTGCCGTCGTCGAGCCGGACGCTCGTGGCATAGCGGTACGCCGAGCGGACCGCCGGGTCGGACAGGTCGAGCGCGCCGCCCACGTCCACGGTGTAGAGGAACTCCCAGCCCGCGCCCTGGTCGGCGTACGCGGTGGCGCTGGTGCCCCGGAGCACGAACGCGTAGCGGGCGGCCGGACCGGTCAGGTCGACGGTGCCGTCGAGGTTGTCCAGCGGCTCGCCGCCCGCCGTGATCAGCCGGTTGTCCAGCCGCAGGTCCCAGCCGACCCGGTGCAGTCCGTTGTGGTAGCGGAACAGCAGGTAGTTCGCGGCGTCCCTGGCCAGCCCGACGAACACGGTGTCCTGCGACCCGGCCTCGGCGAAGGTGCCGGTGTCGAGCACGATCGCGACCTCGTCGGAGCCAGGAGAGACGTCGGACCGGAACACCAGGTGGGTCAGCTTGTCCGAGGTCACCGACAGCCGGCCGTCCGCGACGGCGTGCTGCCCGACGTACGACCCGACCGGGAGCACGTCCCAGTGCGCCAGGTCGGTGTCGAAGGCCTCCACCAGCTCCGGGTGCGGGTACGCCGACTCCGACGGCCGGGGCGGGAAGGTGCCGACGTCGGCGAGGTGCGCGTCGAGCAGGGCGGTCAGCGCCTCCGTCTTGGCGACGTAACGGCTGGAGACGTCGGTGGTCTCGGCCGGGTCGCGGACCACGTGGAAGAGCTCGGTGTGGCCGTCGCGGAGGTGCTGCACGAGCTTGAACTGCCCCTGCCGGACCGCCGCGTGCGGGTGGGTGGTGCCGATGAAGTGTGGGTAGACCCAGAACATCGTGTCCCGGTCGACCTCGCCACGGCCGGTCAGCGCCGGCACGATGCTGACGCCGTCGAACTCCGCGCCGGGGGAACCGCCGGCCAGGTCGAGCGCCGTCGGGAGCACGTCGATGGTGCTGGTCAGCGTGGCGTCGCTGCGGCCGGCGGGGACGGTGCCCGGCCAGTACGCCACCAGCGGCACCCGGATCCCGCCCTCGTAGAGCTCGCCCTTGCCGCCGCGGAGCGGGGCGTTCGCATCGCGGTAGGGACCACCGTTGTCGGAGGTGACGACGAGCAGGGTGTTCTCCGTGAGCCCGAGCTCGTCGAGCGTCTCCACGATCCGGGCCACCTGCCGGTCGATGCTCTCGAGCATCGCGGCGAGCACCGGCCGGTTCGGCGACCGGTCGGCGCCCGGCTTGGCGGTGTACTTGGCGACCAGGTCGGCCTTCGCGTCGAGCTTGGTGTGCACCGCGTAGTTGGACAGGTGCAGGAAGAACGGCTCGTCACGGTGCCGGGTGAGGAAGTCGACCGCCTCCTGGGCCAGCCGGTCGGTGAGGTACTCGTCGGGCTCGCGGGCCGGGAGGGCGGGCATGAAGAAGTAGGGATGGAAGTAGTCGCCGTCGCCGATGTACTGCTGCTCGGAGGCCACCACCTCGTCGAACCCGTGGGCCCAGGGGTTGCCCGGCCGGCTGCGGTAGGCGCCACTGTAGGTCTCGGTCAGGTGCCACTTGCCGATCAGGCCCGTGGTGTAGCCGAGGGGGCCGAGCACGTCGGGCACGGTCGGGATGTCGGGGGAGAGGAACGTGTTGCTCGGGGCCGCCTCGGCGCGCAGGAAGTCGGTGATGCCGGTGCGGGCGGGGTACTGCCCGGTGACCAGGGCGGCCCGGGTGGGGGAGCACAGCGGCGCGGCGGCGTACGCGTTGGTGAAGCGGGTGCCCGCCCGTGCCAGCCGGTCGATCGTCGGGGTCTCGTTGAACGTGTTGCCGTAGCAGCCCAGCTCGTCCCAGCCGAGGTCGTCGATCGAGACGAACACGATGTTCGGCGGTCGGGTGCCCGCTGCGGCCGCGCGGCGCGCGAGGGTCGGGGCGATGGTGACGGCGAGGCCCGAGGCGGCCAGCCCCTGGAGGACGGTACGGCGAGTGGCGGCGGGCGCGAGGGTGGGCATGTGGCTGGCTCCAGGTCCGAGAGGCTTAATCATAGTAAGTCAGTCGAGAATAACGCTTATGCCTGCTCCTCCCGGTCACGACCCGCGGTGTCGCCCGTGCCCGACGTAGGCTCGAAGAGTCCCTCGGTCGGTGACGTTTGTGAGGAGTCGGCCATGGAGTTCGTGCTGGGGATCATCGGAGGGCTGCTGATCGCCCTGGCGATCGGCGCAGCGGCCAGCGCCCGCGTGGTGCGGCAGATCGAGCGGGGCGTGGTGTTCCGCCTCGGCCGGGTCGACGAGTCGCCCCGCGCGCCAGGGTTGATCTGGCTGGTGCCGTTCGTGGACCGGATGCGGAAGGTCAACGTGCAGGTGGTGACGATGCCGGTCCCGGCGCAGGAGGGCATCACCCGCGACAACGTGACCGTGAAGGTGGACGCGGTGGTCTACTTCCGGGTGGTCGACCCGGTGCGGGCCGCGGTGGTGGTGCAGGACCACGAGTTCGCGGTGTCGCAGGTGGCGCAGACGTCGCTCCGCTCGATGATCGGCAAGAGCGAGCTCGACGACCTGCTGTCCAACCGGGAGGCGCTCAACAGCGGCCTCGAGCTGATGCTCGACAGCCCGGCCGCCGGCTGGGGGATCGACATCGACCGGGTGGAGATCAAGGACGTGGCGCTCCCCGAGTCGCTGAAACGGTCGATGTCGCGGCAGGCCGAGGCCGAGCGCGAGCGCCGGGCGCGGATCATCACCGCCGAGGGGGAGCTCGCGGCCGCCGCCAAGCTGTCCGAGGCGGCGCGGTTGATGTCGGCGTCGCCCTCGTCGCTGCAGCTGCGCCTGATGCAGACGATGGTCGAGGTGGCCGCCGAGAAGAACTCGACGCTGGTGCTGCCGTTCCCGGTCGAGCTTCTCAAGTACCTCGAGGTCGCCGCCGACGAGATGGAGCGGCGGCGGGGACAGGTGCCGCTGCCGCGGCTGGAGGAGCCCGCGGAGGAGCGACCGGTGGAGAGCGCGAACGGCTCCGGAGACACCGTCCGCGCCGCTGCGACCGGGTGAGCGGGCGGCGCCTGCCGCGACCGGCGTACGCGATTTTCTGGGGTCGAGGTTCCTCTGGCAGAATGTCGCGCTGAGTCCTGCGCGCCCGGTCCCTCTCACCCGGGTGCCGCGGGGTCCGCCGAGGACGCCGACCTGGTCCCCACCCGGTTGAGGCTTCCTCACCCACACACAACTTCCGAGGAGACACCACAGACGTGGCCGTCAAGATCCGTTTGAAGCGCATGGGCAAGATCCGTGTGCCGCAGTACCGCATCGTCGTCGTCGACTCGCGCAAGAAGCGCGACGGCAAGGTGATCGAGGAGATCGGCAAGTACCACCCCAAGGAGGAGCCGTCGCTCATCGACGTCACCTCCGAGCGCGCGCAGTACTGGCTGGGCGTGGGTGCGCAGCCGAGCGAGGCCGTCGAGGCGCTGCTCAAGGTCACCGGCGACTGGCAGACGTTCAAGGGCCTGCCGGGCACCGAGGGCACCCTCAAGACCGCCGAGCCCAAGCGCGACAAGGCCGAGATCTTCAACGAGGCCCTCAAGGAGGCCGGCAACGAGCCCAAGGGCGGTGCCGTGACCAAGAAGGCCGACAAGAAGAAGGCCGAGGAGCCCAAGACCGAGGAGCCGAAGGCCGAGGAGCCGAAGGCCGAGGAGCCGAAGGCCGAGGAGACCCCGGCCGAGGTCCCGGCGTCCGAGACCCCGGAGGGCGCCGCCGCCGAGGCCGAGGCCGCCGAGGGCACCGAGAAGCCCGAGGCCTGATCGCCGTGCTCGCCGACGCTCTGGAGCACCTGGTCCGCGGGATCGTCGACCACCCGGACGACGTCACCGTGCGCGACAAGCAGCTGCGCCGGGGGTCCGTCCTCGAGGTGCGCGTGCACCCCGACGACCTCGGCAAGGTGATCGGACGCGGCGGCCGCACCGCGTCGGCGTTCCGCACCGTCATCTCCGCCCTCGCGGGCCGGGGTGGCGCGCGGATCGACTTCGTGGACGTCGACCGTCGCCGCTGAGCACGACCAGCACCTGGACGGGTGTCGCTCCCTTCGTAGGGGCGGCACCCGTCCTCCATTTCGCGATCTTGTCGGGCGAATCCTGCAGTTGTCGGGGGAAGTTCTGCCCGTCATGTGCAGGATTCCCCGGTCCACCGGGGAATCCTGCAGCCCACTACCCTGACCGCGTGAGCGAGATCGAGGTCGTGGTCGGCCGCATCGGCAAGCCGCACGGCATCCGCGGCGAGGTCACCGTCGACGTACGCACCGACGAGCCGGAGCGTCGCTTCGCGGACGGCGCCGTGCTCCGGGCGCAGCCGCCGCAGGGATCGGCGAGCCCGCTCACCGCTCTCACCGTGGCCCGCACCCGTTGGCACCAGGGCGTGCTGCTCGCGAGGTTCGGCGAGCTGCCCGACCGCAACGCCGCCGAGGCGGCGCGCGGCATCGTCCTGCACGCGACCGTCCCCGCCGACGCCACTCCCGACGACCCCGACGAGTACTACGACCACCAGCTGGTCGGGCTGGCCGCGGTCGACACCGACGGCAACGCCCTCGGAGAAGTACGCCGCGTGGTCCACGGCGGCGCCCAGGACCTGCTCGAGATCCGCACCCCCGACCGCCGCGACACCCTGGTCCCGTTCGTGGCCGCCCTGGTGCCCGAGGTCGACCTCGCCGGCGGCCGGGTCGTCATCGCCGACCGGCCGGGCCTGGTCACGCCGTTCGAGGACGAGTCGTGAGGATCGACATCGTCTCGATCTTCCCCGAGTACCTCGCGCCGCTCGACCTCTCCCTCCCCGGCAAGGCCCGCGCCAAGGGCCTGGTGGACATCGCCGTCCACGACCTCCGGGACTGGACCCACGACAGGCACCGCACCACCGACGACACGCCGTACGGCGGCGGGGCCGGCATGGTGATGAAGCCCGAGCCGTGGGGAGAGGCGTTCGACGCTCTGCTGCCCGCGGACGGGTCGGCGACCGTCGTGTTCACGACCCCCAGCGGCACCCCGTTCACGCAGGCCGTGGCCGCCGAGCTCGCCACCCACGAGCACCTGGTGTTCGCGTGCGGGCGCTACGAGGGCATCGACCAGCGGGTGATCGAGGAGGCCGGCACCCGGGGCGGGGTGCGGGAGGTCTCGCTCGGCGACTACGTCCTCAACGGCGGCGAGGTGGCCGCGCTCGCGATCACCGAGGCCGTGGTGCGGCTGATCCCGGGCTTCATGGGCAACCCCGAGTCGCTGGCCGAGGAGTCGCACGAGGACGGCCTGCTGGAGTACCCCGTGTACACCAAGCCGCCCTCCTGGCGCGGCCGCGCCGTGCCCGACGTGCTGCTGTCCGGCAACCACGCGGCGATCGCGGACTGGCGCCGCGAGCAGGCCGAGCGGCGCACCGCCGAGCGCCGGCCGGACCTGCTCCTCACCTCGTCGCTGGTCCACGGGGTCGAGGTGCGCGGGGCCGAGCCGTCCGATGCCGGTGAGCTGCTCACCCTCCAGCGCGCCTGCTGGCTGCAGGAGCACTGGGACAACCCCGGCGTCGACATCCCGGCGCTGGGGGAGTCGTTGGCGGACGTGCAGGCATGGCTGGGCCGCGACACGGTGCTGGTCGCCCGCGCCGGTGGCCGGATGGTCGGAGCGGTGCGCGGGTCCCGCCACGACGACACGTGGGAGATCGGCCGGCTGATGGTCGCGCCCGACCTGCAGGGGCAGGGGCTGGGGCGGCGGCTGCTGACGGCGATCGAGGCGACGGCCCCGGCCGGGGTCACGACGTACGCGCTGTTCACGGGGGCCGGCAGCGCCCGCAACCAGCGGCTGTACAAGAAGGCCGGCTACCGGCTGGCTGGTCCCGACCCGGAGGTGCCCGGGGCGGTGCGCCTGACCCGGCGTCGTCGTACGTCGGGGCGCGCGGCGCCGGAGCCCGCATCCCCCGACCCGCTCGCCGCCCTCGGCCTCGACCGGCCGGAGCTCCGACGGGCCGCGCGCGGCGACATCGGGGAGGTGCAGACCCTGCAGTGGGCGAGCTTCGACCCGCCGCTGCGCGAGCCGTACGACGTCCTGGAGCGGGACGTCCTCGGCGACACCTCGTTCGTGCTGCGCTCGGCCGGCCGACTGGTCGCGATGATCGGCTGCCAGCTGCTCGCGGACGGCGCCGAGTGGCGCTTCCGGCTGCTGATGGTGCCGGACCTGCGCGGCCGGGGGATCGGGAAGTTCCTGCTCGACCACGCCGAGGCCGCCGCTCCGCCGTCGGTCACGACGTACTCCGTCCTGGTCGGGGCGACCAGGCAGGACAACGTCGCGTTCTACGAGGACGCCGGCTACGCCAGCCAGGGCAAGCTCCCCGACCGCCCCGGCGTGCTGATCCTCACCAAGCCCCGCCCCCGGTAGTCCCCAACGACATGGCTGCGAATCTCCCGGATCCGCAACCGTTTCGTTCGGGAGTATCCCGGTCGGGGCCGGCGGTGAGATCCGGATTTCCGGCGGACCGGGCCGCTGTGGCAGACTTTCTCCTCGGTCCAGCCGGCCGAAAGACCGCTCCGAGGAACGCACGGGGGGTCCGCATCCTGCTCCTGCCACAGGGGGATCAGGGTGCCGCCGGCACCACGGTTGGACACCGGATCAACTCACGATTCCGCGGCTGACCTGTGGCACTCGCGAGGAGTACGTCATGACCAACGTCATCCACGAGCTGTCCGCTGCCACAAGGCGCGACGACGTCCCGGACTTCCGCGCCGGCGACACCATCAAGGTCCACGTCAAGGTCGTCGAGGGCAACCGCTCCCGCGTCCAGGTGTTCCAGGGCGTGGTGATCCGCGTGCAGGGCTCCGGCATCGGCCGCACCTTCACCGTCCGCAAGGTCTCGTTCGGCGTCGGCGTCGAGCGCACCTTCCCGATCAACTCCCCGATCTTCGAGAAGATCGAGGTCGTGACCCGCGGTGACGTGCGCCGGGCGAAGCTCTACTACCTGCGCAACCTCCGCGGCAAGGCCGCCAAGATCAAGGAGCGGCGCGAGGCCTGATCCGGAACCACCCAGGTTCTGGTTAGGCTTCCCGCGTGAGCACCCCAGGAAATCGCGGGCTTCCCCCGCTTCGCTCCTCCAACCTGCGATTCCCCGGGGACCCCGCATGACTTCAGACGACCGCGACGCGCGCCCCGAGGGGGACTCCGCACCCACGGATCCCTCCACCACCGGGGAAACGTCCCGGTCGTCCCTGTCCACCCGCCTCTCGGGCTCCGCGGCCCGCCGTCGCGAGCGCCGCGAGGAGAAGGCGAAGAAGCGCAAGCAGCTCCCCGTGTGGCAGGAGACGATCCTGCTGCTCGGCATCGCCCTGGTGCTCGCGATCGTCATCAAGGCCTTCTTCGTGCAGGCCTTTTACATCCCGTCCCAGTCGATGGAGCCCGGGCTGGTCAAGAACGACCGGATCCTGGTGCAGAAGGTGTCCTACTGGGGCGACAAGGGCCCGGAGCGCGGCGACGTCATCGTCTTCAAGGACCCCGGCAACTGGCTCGGCCCGGAGGACACCCAGGGTCCCACGTCGGTGCTCGCCAAGGGGCTGGCCAAGATCGGTCTCTACCCGACCGGCGGCCACCTCGTGAAGCGGGTGATCGGGGTCGCCGGCGACCGGGTGAAGTGCTGCGACAAGAAGGGCCGGCTGTCCGTCAACGGCTACGCCCTCGACGAGTCCGACTACGTCAAGCAGGACGGCACCCGCTGCGCCGCACCGATGATCGACTGCAAGCTCGACGTCGGCCCGATCCCCGACGGCTACCTGCTGGTGATGGGCGACAACCGCGGCAACAGTGCGGACTCGACCGCGCACATGTGCCAGGACCCGGAGGCCGAGCAGTGTCCGCCCACGAGAGGACTGGTGCCCACCGACCTCGTGGTGGGCAAGGTCTTCGCGCTGGTCTGGCCACGCGACCACATGCACCGGATCACCCGGCCCTCGGTCTTCGAGGACATCCCCGACCCGAAGTGACCCGGTCGTGACGAGCCGATGAGCACCCTGCCCCGAGGATCGACCGTACGCCGCGACGCCGGCCTCTACGGCTACGAGCGCGCGCTGCGCCGGGTCGGCCTGGCCCCGATCGCCGGCGTCGACGAGGCCGGCCGCGGTGCCTGCGCCGGACCGCTCGTGGCGGCGGCCGCGATCCTGCCCGACGGCAAGGCCGGGATCGTCCCCGGGCTGGCCGACTCCAAGCTGCTCACCGAGAAGGCCCGCGAGCGCTGCTACGACCAGGTCGTGAAGCGGGCCCTGGCCTGGTCGGTCGTCGTGATCGAGTCCGACGAGTGCGACCGGCTCGGCATGCACGTCGCCAACGTCGAGGCGCTCCGCCGTGCCCTGGCCCGCCTCGACGTGCGCCCGTCGTACGTGCTCACCGACGGGTTCCCCGTCGACGGCCTCGAGGTGCCCGGCCTTGCGGTGTGGAAGGGCGACCGGGTGGCGGCCTGCATCGCGGCCGCGTCGGTGCTGGCGAAGGTGACCCGGGACCGGATCATGACCGGGCTGGACGCGGAGTACCCGGCGTACGAGTTCAAGGTGCACAAGGGCTACATCACCGACCTCCACAGCGCCCGGCTGGCCGAGCTGGGTCCGTGCCCGCAGCACCGCATGCGGTTCGTGAACGTACGGCGGGCCGCCGGGCTGGAGCCCGACCTTCCGGTGCAGAATGGCCCGGACGTGCCGGTGCAGAATGAGGCCGTCCCTGCTGTGGTGGACGAGGTCGTCCTGGAGGAGTCGCGATGAGTGCCGAGGATCTCGAGAAGTACGAGACCGAGATGGAGCTCAACCTCTACCGCGAGTACCGCGACGTGGTCTCCATCTTCAAGTACGTCGTCGAGACCGACCGCCGCTTCTACCTCTGCAACCAGGTGGACGTGAAGGCCCGTACCGAGTCCGGTGACGTGTTCTTCGAGGTGTCGATGTCCGATGCCTGGGTCTGGGACATGTACCGCCCCGCCCGGTTCGCCAAGAACGTCAAGGTGCTCACCTTCAAGGACGTGAACGTCGAGGAGCTGGCGCCGGCGGACATCGACCCGCTGAAGTCCTGACGCCCGTCTCCGTGCCGACGCGGGCCTGATCCGGGCCGCTCCGGCTCCTGTCGGCCCGGTTTCCGTGCACAGCCGGTCGCTCGGCGACCTCTGTCCACAGGCGAGGGTGCCGCTCCGGCCGCAGGTCCCTGCCCGTCGGAAGGCTGGGCGCAGGAGGTCAGGAGATGAGACACAAGCAGGCGCTGGGCGCCCACGGGGAGGCGCTCGCCGCGCGCCACCTGCGCGAACGGGGCATGGTCGTGCTCGACCGCAACTGGCGGTGCCCCGAGGGCGAGATCGACCTCGTGCTCCGGGACGGGCCGGTCGTCGTGATCTGCGAGGTGAAGACCCGGCGCTCGCTCTCCCACGGCAGCCCGCTGGAGGCGGTCACGCCGGCCAAGGCCGCACGGCTGCGCCGGCTGGGTGCGGCCTGGCTCGCGGCGCATGATGTCCGCGCGGAGCACGTGCGGATCGACCTGGTCGGGGTGCTCGCCCCCGACGGGCGGCCGCCCACCGTCGACCACGTGCCCGGGATCGGCTGATGCCGGTCGCCACCGCCCGCACGATCACGCTCATCGGCGCCGCCGGTCACCTGATCGACGTCCAGGTCGACGTCGCGCAGGGCATGGTCGCCACCGCGCTGGTCGGCCGGCCGGACGCCTCGGTCACCGAGGCCCGCGACCGGTGCCGCAACGCGGTCAGCAACGCCGGCTACGAGTGGCCCGCGACCCGGCGGGTGACCGTCCTGCTCTCGCCGTCCGACCTGCCCAAGCGCGGCCCCCACTTCGACCTGGCCATCGCCATCGGCGTGCTGGCGGCCTCCGGGCAGGTGCCCGGCGACGCGCTGGAGCGCACCGTCATGATCGGCGAACTCACCCTCGACGGGCGGCTGCGGCCGGTCCCCGGCCTGCTGCCGATGACCCTGGCCGCGTCCGCCCGCGGCATCGACCGGGTGTTCGTCCCCGAGTCCCAGGTCCGCGAGGCCGCCATGGTGCCGGGGATGTCCGTGTTCGGGGTCCGGTCGCTGGCCCAGGTGGCCGCCGAGCTGCGCGGAGTCGAGGTCCCCGAGGCGCCGCCGGTGCCACCGCTGTCCAGCGGCTCGCTGTTGTCCTGGCGCGGCGAGGACCGGCTCTCCGACCTCGACCTCGCCGACCTGGTGGGCCTCGCGGACGCGAAGTACGCCGCCGAGGTCGCGGCCGCCGGCGGGCACCACCTGCTGCTCACCGGGCCGCCCGGCTCCGGCAAGACCTCCCTCGCCGAGCGGCTTCCCGGGATCCTGCCCGACCTGACCGTGGAGGAGTCGCTGGAGCTGACCGCGATCCACTCGCTGGCGGGCGTGCTCGACACCAGCGACGGGCTGATCAGCCGGCCACCGTTCTTCGCCCCGCACCACACCTCGTCACGGACCAGCCTGCTCGGCGGCGGCACCGGCAAGGTCCGGCCCGGAGAGCTGAGTCGGGCCCACTGCGGCGTGCTGCTGCTCGACGAGTTCCCGCTGTTCGCCTCCGACATCCTCGAGGCGCTGCGCCAGCCGCTCGAGGCCGGCGAGGTCACCATCGCCCGCGGCGAGGAGACGGCGACCTACCCCGCCCGCGGGATGTTCGTGATGGCCTGCAACCCCTGCCCCTGCGGGGGGTACTCCTCGGTCCTCCTCGACAACACCTGCGTCTGCAAGGAGGTCTCCCGCCGCGACTACCAGCTGCGGCTCTCCGGCCCGATCACCGACCGGCTCGACATCACCCGGCACGTGCGCCCGGTCGGCCAGGTGGAGGCATCCGACCCGTTCGACCGGCGCGAGTCGTCCGCAGACGTGCGGCGGCGGGTCACCCTGGCGCGCGAGCGCCAGGCCGACCGGTACGCCGGCCTCCCGTGGCGCCTCAACGCCCACGTGCCGACCGCGGTCCTGCGCGAGGAGTGGCCGCTCAGTCCCGAGGCCGACCAGCTCCTCGACGCCGAGATGTACTCCGGCCGGCTGAGCCGCCGCGGCGCCACCCGCGTGCACCGGGTCGCCTGGTCGGTGGCCGACCTGCGCGGTCTCGTCGAGCCCGGTGCCGACGAGCTGGCGATCGCTCTGCGCCTGCGCCGCGGCGACCCGCTCGACCTGTCCGTCGTCGAGCCGAGGTGCGTCTCGTGAGCGTCAGCGCCTCCGGTGCCGGCCCGATCGGTGCCGGTCGGATTGGTGCCGGTCCGGCGAGTCCTGCGCGAGCACCGGGTGCAGCCGACTCCGCGCGACCCGCGAGCTCGTCCGACCACGTGCGTGCTCCCGACTCGGAACGGCTGGCCCGCGCCGCGCTGAGCCGGCTCGCCGAGCCGGGCGATCCGCGGATGTCCTCGCTGGTCGCCGAGCTCGGTCCCGAGACCGTGCACCGGCACCTCGCCGAGGAGCGCGACGTGGGTGGCGTGCTCACCGATGTCGCGACCCGGCTGCGGGCGATCGACCCGGGCCGCGACCTCGAGCGAGCCGAGCGGCTCGGTATCCGGTTCGTGGTGCCGGGCGATGCGGAGTGGCCGGCTGCGCTCGGCGACCTCGACCACTGCGGGCTGGTCCACGACCGTGGAGGCAGCCCGCTGGGGCTGTGGGTGCGCGGCCCGCTCCGCCTCGACGCCCTGGCGACGCCGGTCGCGATCGTCGGCTCTCGCTCCGCCACGTCCTACGGCGGCGAGGTGGCGCGGGAGATCGCCGCCCACCTCGGCAGCGCCGGCGTCTGCGTGGTCTCGGGCGCGGCGTTCGGGATCGACCAGGCCGCGCACCGTGGCGCCCTCGCCGGCGGCGGGCCGACCGTCGCGGTGCTCGCCTGCGGCGTCGACCGCGCGTACCCCAGCGCCCACAAGCAGCTCCTCGACCACCTCGCCCAGCACGGCGCTGTCGTCTCCGAGCTGGCCCCGGGCTGCTCGCCGACCCGGATCCGCTTCCTCAGCCGAAACCGGGTGATCGCGGCGCTGACCGTCGGCACCGTCGTGGTCGAGGCTGCGGTCCGCAGTGGCGCCCTCAACACCGCGCACTGGGCCGACCGGCTCAGCCGGCGCCTCATGGGCGTGCCCGGGCCGGTCACCAGCGCCCAGTCCCAGGGGGTGCACCAGCTGCTCCGCTCCGGCGGAGCAGCAGTGGTGACCCGCGGCGCAGACGTGGCCGAGCTGGTCGGGCTCTCCGGTCAGCACCTCGTCACCGATGACCGGGTGCCGACCCGACCGCGCGACACGCTGCGACCTCGCGAGAAGCAAGTGCTCGACGCGGTCCCCGTGCACCGCGGCGCCGGCGCCGACAGCATCGCCCGGACCGCCGGGATCGGGCTGGTGGAGGTACGCCGCGTGCTCGGCCGCCTCGTGGAGCGCGGCCTGGTCGCCCGGGACGACGCCGGCTGGAGGCTCACCGACGCCGCGCGCTGAGCCACCCCGGGGGAGCGTCGGTGGGCGCCAGTTCATCCGACGGACGTGCGGCTCGCTGCACCCGACGGGCCGCAGGGCGCGCCGTGCCGGACGGACCGCAGGGCGGGCCGTGCCGGACGGACCGCAGGGCGCGCCGTGCCGGACGGACCGCAGGGCGCGCCGCGCCCCGCACCCGGGTGGCGCCGCGCAGCACACTGCACCGGAGCCGGCGCGCGGCGCGCTGCACCGGAGCCGACGCGCCGGCGACCTACCCTGCAGGCATGACGGACGGCGGCGCCAACGAGGCGGGCCAAGACATGCTCCCCGAGCCACTGGCGCGGGTGCTCGGCGACTACGAGCGGCACCTGACGTCGGAGCGGGACCTGACCGGGCACTCGGTCCGGGCATACGTCGGCGACATCGCCGGGCTGCTCGACCACGCGGCCCGGCTCGGGATCACGGACGTGGCCGAGCTGGACCTGCGCACGTTGCGCAGCTGGCTGGCCAAGCAGCAGACGACCGGCCGTTCGCGCACCACCCTGGCCCGGCGCGCCACCGCGGCACGTGTGTTCACCGGCTGGCTGGTGCGCACCGGGCGGGCCGGCACCGACGCCGGGGCGTTGCTCGGCTCCCCGAAGGCCGGGCGCCACCTGCCCGAGGTGCTCCGCGAGGACGAGGCGCGTGCCCTGGTCGAGGCCGCGGCCGCGCTGGCTGACGACGGCAGCCCCGTCGGTCTGCGTGACGTGGCGGTGCTGGAGCTGCTGTACGCGACCGGCATCCGGGTCGGCGAGCTCTGCGGCCTCGACGTCGACGACCTGGACTTCGACCGCCACGTGGTGCGTGTGCTCGGCAAGGGCCGCAAGGAGCGCACGGTGCCGTTCGGGCACCCCGCCGCGGCCGCCCTGACCCGGTGGCTGCAGGCTGGCCGTCCGCGGCTGGCGGCTGAGGGAGCCGGCGGCGCGCTGTTCCTCGGGGCTCGTGGCAAGCGCCTCGACCAGCGCGTCGTGCGCTCGCTGGTGCACGCCCGCATCGCCGACGTGCCGGGCGCCCCCGACATCGGGCCGCACGGCCTGCGGCACACCGCGGCCACCCACCTCCTCGAGGGCGGCGCCGACCTCCGCACCGTGCAGGAGCTGCTCGGCCACGCCTCCATGTCGACCACGCAGATCTACACGCACGTCAGCAGCGAGCGGCTCCGCAAGGCCTACCTCCAGGCCCACCCCCGCGCCTGACCCCCCGTTGAGTTGCGCCCGCCGAGGCGTCGAGTTGCGCCCGCCGACGGGCGACTGGCGACTCTGGAGTCCCTGACCCCGGCAGGGGGGCGCCAATCGACGGGCAGGGGGGCGGTACTTGGCGGGCAGGGGGGCGCGACTCGGCGGGCAGGGGGCGCGACTCGGCGGGCAGGGAGGCGCGACTCGGCGGGCAGGGAGGCGCGAGTCGGCGGGCAGGGAGGCGCGTCTCGACGGGCAGGGGGGCGCGACTCAACGACGAGTGGCGAGGTGGGCGCCGGTTGCGGCTGGCGAGGTGGGCGCCGGTTGCGGCGCCGGTCGCAAGCAGGGTGGGGCTGGCTGGCAGGCCACGGGACGTCAGGCTGCTGGGCACTGGGCCGGCGGGTGCGAGGCCGCCGGGCGGGAGCAGGCGGACCGGGACGGCGCCGACGAGGAGGAGCGGGTCGAGGTACGTCTCGCCGCGCAGCCAGCCCCAGTGCAGGCACGCGGTCGGGAAGCAGTGGGAGCCGCCCACCTCGAGCAGGCCGATCGGCTGCCCGGCCGTGACCGCGTCGCCGACCGAGACCGTGGCCCGCACCGGCTCGTACGTCGTGCGGGTGTCGCCGTGCCCGACGACCACGACCCCCCGGCCGGCGATCGTGCCGGTGAACCGCACCGTGCCCGGGAGCGCGGTGCGCACGACCGCGACCGGGTGGCCGACCAGGTCCACCCCGCGGTGGCCGGCACCCCAGGTCGAGGTCGGCGGGTCGAAGCGGGCGGCGACGACGGGGCGGGGTTGCAGCGGCCAGACGCCGCGTGGCCGCTCGTCGGCGGCGGCCGACGGTGCGGTCACCCCGAGCAGCAGGGGCGGAAGCGCCAGAAGCGCCGCCGTGAGCAGCACCGCGAGCGGTGTCGGCAGCCGCGCAGGGGCGCCCGCCCGCACCCGCTGGGACCGGGCGGGTGGTCCGGAACGGGGGCGGGCGGGACGTCGGGGGAGCGGTGGGGCGGTCGCGGGGTGCATGGCCCGAGACTGCCGCGGGGTCACGACGGCTCGGGGCGGGCGGCGTACGGTCTGTGGACAGGGCCTCGGCCGGGTCGGACTGTGCACGGAAACCGGGTCGTGGGGAGCACGAACGGGGCGAGCGGCCGACGTACGCACGGATTCGCTCCGGCGACCTCCCATGAACTAGGCTGACGGACGCAATCCTCAGGGATTGACTTCGCACGTCGCAGACCGCGACGGTCCGCCTCCTGGGCGGGCCGGTCACTCGTGGGCGACGGCCCTCGGTCCCCGACTGGCTCACGGCCACGACGGGTGGGGTCGCGCGCGGCGTCAGGGCAGCCGGCACCCGCCGGATGCGGCAACTGAAAACAACATGGCCGGTCCACCGGCCCGCCTCTCGCGGTGCGAGCCAAGGCGGGCGCCGAACGGTGTGCCGTCCGGAACCAGGAAGAAGAACACATGGCAGTCGTGACCATGCGCCAGCTCCTCGAGAGCGGCGTCCACTTCGGACACCAGACCCGTCGCTGGAACCCGAAGATGAAGCGCTTCATCATGACCGAGCGCAACGGCATCTACATCATCGACCTGCAGCAGTCGCTGGCCTACATCGACCGCTCCTATGCCTTCATCAAGGAGACCGTCGCCAAGGGCGGCACCGTGATGTTCGTGGGCACCAAGAAGCAGGCCCAGGAGGCGATCGCCGAGCAGGCGACCCGCGTCGGCATGCCCTACGTCAACCAGCGCTGGCTGGGCGGCATGCTCACCAACTTCCAGACCGTGCACCAGCGGATCAACCGCCTCAAGGAGCTCGACGAGATCGACTTCGAGAACGTCGCGGGTTCCGGCCGCACCAAGAAGGAACTCCTCCAGATGAAGCGCGAGCGCGACAAGCTGGAGAGGACCCTGGGCGGTATCCGCGAGATGTCGCGCACCCCCGCCGCGGTGTGGGTCGTCGACACCAAGAAGGAGCACCTCGCCGTCGAGGAGGCGCGCAAGCTCCGGATCCCGATCATCGGCATCCTGGACACCAACTGCGACCCCGACGAGGTCGACTTCCCGATCCCGGGCAACGACGACGCCATCCGTGCGGTCGGCCTGCTGACCCGCGTGGTCGCCGACGCCGTCGCCGAGGGCCTGATCGCCCGCTCCGGCGCGAAGACCGAGGGTGCCGAGGCCGGCGCCGAGGAGCCGCTGGCCGAGTGGGAGCGCGAGCTGCTCTCCGGTGACGCCGAGCAGGCCGCGGTCGCCGCGACCGGTGGCGAGGCCACCGCGACCCCGGCCGCGGAGGCGACCGGCGCCGCCGCCGAGGCCCCCGCTGCCGCGGCTGCCGCCGAGGCTGTGACCGAGGCTCCCGCTGCCGAGGCTGCGACCGAGGCTCCGGCTGCTGCCGCGACCGAGGCGCCCGCCGAGGCCGAGACCGAGGCTCCGGCTGCTGCCGCCACCGAGGGCGAGTTCGGCGCCGACTCCGCCGCCCCGCTCGAGGACGGCTCGGCTCCCGAGGGCTTCGAGGTCAAGGGCAACAAGACCTCCAGGAAGTTCCACTCGCCGAGCAGCCCGTGGTACGACCGCACCAAGGCCGAGGTCTGGTTCCGCACCGCCGAGGCCGCCGAGAAGGCCGGCTTCGTCAACGCCGAGGCCAAGGCCGACGAGAAGGCCTGAGGCCTCCCGCCCCAAGCAGCACCGGTGGCCCCGCCCGATGGGGCGGGGCCACCACCCTTTTCGAGAGATCCACACCTGCCGGCCACGGCCGGACAACTTCGAGGGAAGAAGGACATGGCGAACTTCACCGCCGCTGACGTCAAGAAGCTCCGCGAGCTCACCGGCGCCGGCATGATGGACTGCAAGAAGGCGCTCGACGAGGCCGAGGGCGACTTCGACAAGGCCGTCGAGCTGCTCCGCGTCAAGGGCGCTGCCAAGGCCGCCAAGCGTGGCGAGGAGCGCAACGCGACGGCCGGCCTGGTTGCCACCTCCGGTGGTGCGTTGGTCGAGCTCAACTCCGAGACCGACTTCGTGGCCAAGAACGACGAGTTCGTCGCCGCCGCGCAGAAGATCGCCGACAAGGCCGCCGAGAACAAGGCCGCCGACGCCGACGCCCTCAAGGCCGTCGAGCTCGACGGCTCGACCGTCGGTGACGTCGTCCAGAACCTCGCCATCACCATCGGCGAGAAGATCGAGCTCGGCCGGGTGGCCTACTTCGACGGCGAGACCGTGTCCTACATGCACAAGCGTGCCGCGGACCTGCCGCCGGCGGTGGGTGTCCTCGTCGAGTTCGAGGGCGCGAACGCCGACGCCGCGCGGGCCGCGGCGATGCAGATCGCCGCGATGCGCCCGCAGTACCTCACCCGCGACGAGGTCCCCGCGGACATCGTCGCCAAGGAGCGCGAGATCGCCGAGGCGACCGCCCGCGAGGAGGGCAAGCCGGAGCAGGCGATCTCCAAGATCGTCGAGGGCCGCGTGAACTCCTACTTCAAGGACACCGTCCTGCTCGAGCAGCCGTCGGTCACCGAGAACAAGAAGACCGTCAAGGCGGTCCTCGACGAAGCAGGGGTGACCCTCACGCGGTTCGCCCGCTTCGAGGTCGGCGCCTGACCGGCTCCACCAGCCAGGCCACGGGGCCGGTACGACGTCGCGTCGTACCGGCCTCGCGCCGTTCGGGGGGCGCATCAGGGTTCCCCGGTCGACCGGGGGAACCGACGTTTTTCAGGTGTTTCAACCCCTGACAACCGCCAGACTCCCCGGTGGACCGGGGAATCGTGTGGCTGGAGTGACCCACGTTCGCGCAGCGGGTCCGGGAGGAAGTAGGTTGCATCCCGACGAACCCGACCCACGAAGGGATGCCTGGTGACGGCGTACAAGCGAGTCCTGCTCAAGCTCTCCGGCGAGGTGTTCGGAGGCGGCAAGGTGGGCGTGGACCCGGACGTCGTGCAGAAGATCGCGCGGGAGATCGCGGCGGTCGTGGACGCGGGCGTGCAGATCGCTGTGGTGACCGGTGGCGGCAACTTCTTCCGAGGCGCCGAGCTGCAGCAGCGCGGCATGGACCGGGTGCGGGCGGACTACATGGGCATGCTCGGCATCGTCATGAACTGCCTCGCGCTCCAGGACTTCCTCGAGAAGCTCGGCGTCGAGACCCGGGTGCAGACCGCGATCGCGATGGGCCAGGTCGCCGAGCCGTACGTCCCTCGCCGCGCGATCCGGCACATGGAGAAGGGCCGCGTCGTGATCTTCGGCGCCGGCATGGGCATGCCGTTCTTCTCCACCGACACGGTCGCCGTGCAGCGGGCACTGGAGAGCAAGTGCGACGTCGTCCTGGTCGCGAAGAACGGCGTCGACGGCGTCTACACCGCCGACCCGCACCAGGACCCGACCGCGCAGAAGCTCGACCAGGTGACGTACGCCGACGCGATGGCGCGCGGCCTGCGGATCATGGACCAGACGGCGTTCGCGCTGTGCGGGGAGAACAAGCTGCCGATGGTCGTGTTCGGGATGGAGCCCGAGGGCAACATCCTGCGCGTCGTCCAGGGTGAGAAGATTGGCACGCTGGTGAGCGCCGACGGCTGACCGCCGCCCCGCGAACCCGCACCGACGAACGACGAACGAGGAGACACCGTGATCAATGACGTCCTGAGCGAGGCCGACCACAAGATGGACAAGTCGGTCGAGGCCACGCGCGAGGAGTTCGCGGCGATCCGTGCCGGCCGGGCGACTCCGAGCATGTTCAACAAGATCACGGCGGACTACTACGGGACGCCGACGCCGCTGCAGCAGCTCGCGTCGTTCACCGCCCCCGAGGCCCGCATCATCCTCGTGCAGCCCTACGACATGGGGGCGATGGCCGCCATCGAGAAGGCGATCCGCGACTCCGACCTCGGTGTGAACCCCGCCAACGACGGCAAGGTCCTGCGCTGCGTGTTCCCCGAGCTCACCGAGGAGCGCCGCAAGGAGTACATCAAGGTCGCCCGCGCCAAGGCCGAGGACGGCCGCGTGTCGGTGCGCAACATCCGTCGCCACGCCAAGCAGAGCCTGGAGAAGATGGAGAAGGACGGTGAGGTCGGCAAGGACGACATCACCGGTGCGGAGAAGCGGCTGGACGGCCAGACCAAGAAGCACACCGACGCCATCGACGAGATGCTCAAGCACAAGGAAGCAGAGCTGCTCGAGGTCTGAGCAGCCACCTCGCCATGACCTCCGCCAGCCCGCCGGCGCCTCCGGTCAAGGACCACGGTCGCGCCGGTCGCAACCTGCCCGCTGCGATCACCTCGGCGGTGGTGCTGCTCGCCCTGATCGGCGGAACCCTCTACTTCTGGAAGACCGCCTTCATGTTCGTGGTGGCGGCGGCGGTCGTGGTGGCGATCTGGGAGCTGCACCGCGGCTTCCTCGCGAAGGGCATCGACCTGCCCGAGCAGCCGCTCATGCTCGGCGGCGTGGTGATGGTGGTCGTGGCGTACTTCTACGGCGCGCCCGCCCTGGTCACCGCCACCGCGGTCAGCGCGCTGGTGATCATGCTGTGGCTGCTGCGTCGCGGCGTGAACGGCTACGTCATGAACTCCACGGCGTCGGTGTTCACGCTGATCTACGTCCCGTTCCTCGGCTCGTTCGTCGCGCTGATGCTGGCCGAGGGCGGCGCCACCGACTTCGACCGCTGGGACGACGGCGTGAAGGGCGTGGTCACCTTCGTGCTGGTCACCATCGCCTCCGACATCGGCGGGTACGTCGCGGGCGTGCTGTTCGGCAAGCACCCCATGGCCCCGGTCATCTCCCCGAAGAAGTCGTGGGAGGGTTTCGCCGGCTCCCTGGTCTTCTGCGTGGTCGTCGGCTGGGCGCTGGTCGTCTACATGCTCGACGGCGCCTGGTGGGTCGGCGTCGCGCTCGGCCTGATCGCGGTCGTGATGGCCACCCTCGGCGACCTCTGCGAGTCCGTCATGAAGCGCGACCTCGGCATCAAGGACATGTCCCAGGTCATCCCCGGCCACGGCGGCCTGATGGATCGGCTCGACTCGCTGCTGGCCACGATCGCGCCGATCTGGCTGCTGCTCCACTACGCCGTCTTCTGACCGCGTGACGTCCTGCGTCCGGATCACCGGGCCGACCACCTCCCACGACGTCGGCGCGACTCAAGGGTCAGCGAAGCGCGACTCAACGCCCAGCGAGGCGCGACACGACGGTCAGGGACGCGCGACTCAAGGGTCAGAAAGGGGGGACTCAACGGTCAGGGAGGCGCGAGCCGACGTACGGCGTCACGCGTCGCCGGTGAGCCGACGTACGGACGGCGGCACCGGCAGGTGCTCGGACCACGGCGCGGCGAGCGGCGGGTCGAGGACGGTCCGCACCGGGACCAGCCCGCTCCACACGTCGTCGTCGGACTCGGCCTCCTCGGGCGTGGCCGGCCAGCCCGCGGAGGCCTTGAGCAGCCAGGAGCCGTCGACGATCGGCAGCGCCACGGCCAGCGAGGCGGCCAGCTCCTTGCGGGTGCTGGCCCGGACCTCGGCGGTGCGGCCGGGGAGGATGACCTCGCTGAACAGGTCGAGCGCGGCGGCCCGCTCGGCGGCGGAGAGCTCCTCGAGCCGGCCGCGGACGGTGGCCGAGCGGTAGTTCACCGAGGACTCGAACGTGGTCGGGGCGACCGCCAGCGCGTCGAGCGCGGTCACGGTGAGCACGGCGGGGGAGCCGGCCGCCACCGCGCGCAGGGCACCGGCCCCGGTGGAGCCGTGCAGCAGCACCCGGTCGCCGTCGCGGGCGTAGAGCATCGGCACCGCCCACGGCTGGCCGTCGGCCACGGTGGACAGCACCCCGAACCACTGCGAGTCGAGCAGGTCGTCGAGGACGGCGCGGTCGGAGACGCCGTACTCCTTGAGGCGGTTCAGGCGGTCCACCCGCTCACCACCAGCCCTGGCGATGCGCCCAGCGCAGCAGCAGCAGGCTGATCGTCAGCATGGCCACCAGCACCAGGCCGAGCTGGGTCCAGTGCGTCGACTCGTTGACGATCACGTTCATGCCGTAGATCGACGCGATCGCGGTGATCGGCAGCGTGACCGCGGCGATCACGGCCAGCCGCTCCATCGCGACCGTCATCTTCGTGTGCACCTTGGTCTGGTAGAGGTCGATGACCCCGAAGAGGAACTGCGCCTCCCCGTCGGCCAGCGACCGCACCCGGTCGAACTGCGCGGCGAGGTCGCGCGCCAGCGCGGCGTCCGCGTCGTCGCTGAGCTTGCCGATCTCCGCCATCCGGATCCAGATGTCCTGGCACTGCGCGGCCATGGTGCGGGTGGTCTGAAGCTCGTGCCGGATCAGGAACATCGTCTCGAGCAGCTCCTCGGGGTTGCGCAGCTGCGAGTCCATCACCTCCCGCTCGAGACCGGGGAGCTTGGCGGCGACCTCGCGGATGACGCCGCTCTGCCGCCGGGCCACGCTGGAGGTGATGGCGTAGCTCAGCTCCACCGGCGAGGCGGGCCGGAACCGCCCGCGCTCCAGGCGCGACATCGCGCCCTCGGTCTCGACCAGCGCCTCGGCGACGTCGAGCTTCGGGTTGATCGGGCCGTGCACGGTGACCAGGTAGTGGTGACCGATGATCTGGTCGAGCTCGAGCAGGTGCACGTGCCCGCGCTCGCCGAGCAGCGGCGACTGCGTGGTCACGAACGCGTGGTCCTCGTAGCCGTGCACGGTCGGGACGTAGTTGCGGCTCTGGCAGGCGCTGATCACCATCGGGTGGCAGCCCAGCCCCTGGAGCAGGGCCGCGGCGTCGTCGTCCCACAGGGGTACGTCGATCCAGAAGAAGCCGTCCTCGTGCGCGTAGAGCTCGACCACGTCGTCAGCCTCGCGCGGGTGGACGCCCTGCGCGTCGACGTACCAGACGCGCAGGCCGACGGTGTGCCCCGCCGTGTCCACCAGGTGCCCCACCATGTGCCCAGCGTGACGCGGTGGACGGGGCGCGGCAAGCACCGCGGCGGTACGGCGGGAACCCGGGCAGCACGCGGGATTGGGAGGGTCGACCCGGGGGTGGGAGACTGGGCCGGTCATGAGCGAGTCACCGAGCCGGTCCCTGCCCCTGGTCTTCGACGAGCCGCGCGGCCGCAAGAAGCCCCCGCGGCACCTCGCCGACCTCGACGAGGCGGGCCGCAAGGAGCTGCTGACCTCCCTCGGTCTGCAGGGCTTCCGGGCCCGGCAGCTCTCGACCCACTACTTCTCCCGGCTGGTCGACGACCCGGCCGAGATGACCGACCTGCCGGCCGCGCAGCGCAACGAGCTGGTCAGCGCGCTGCTGCCGACCCTGATGACCCCGATCCGCACCCTCGAGGCGGACAAGGGCACCACCCGCAAGACCCTGTGGCGGCTCTTCGACGGTGCGCTCGTCGAGTCCGTGCTCATGCGCTACCCCGACCGGGCCACCATGTGCGTCTCGTCGCAGGCCGGCTGCGGCATGGCCTGTCCGTTCTGCGCCACCGGCCAGGGCGGCCTGCAGCGCAACATGTCGACCGCCGAGATCGTCGAGCAGGTGGTGGCCGGTGCCCGGGCGCTGGCCCGCGGCGACGTGCCCGGCGGTCCGGGGCGGGTCTCCAACGTCGTGTTCATGGGCATGGGCGAGCCGATGGCCAACTACAAGGCCGTGATCGGTGCGGTCCGCCGGATGACCGACCCGTCGCCGGCCGGACTCGGCATGTCCGCCCGCGGCATCACGGTCTCCACCGTCGGGCTGGTCCCGCGGATCAACCAGCTCGCCGAGGAGGGCATCCCGGTCACGCTGGCGCTGTCCCTGCACGCCCCCGACGACGAGCTCCGCAACGAGCTGGTGCCGATCAACACCCGGTTCTCGGTGCGCGAGGCGGTCGAGTCGGCCTGGAACTACGCGGCGACGACCAAGCGCCGGGTCTCCATCGAGTACGCCATGATGCGCGGCATCAACGACCAGGCCTGGCGGGCCGACCTGCTCGGCGACCTGCTCAACGAGTACGGCGACTGGGGCTGGGTGCACGTCAACCTGATCCCGCTCAACCCGACGCCCGGCTCGAAGTGGACCGCCTCCGACCCGGCGGACGAGCGCGAGTTCGTGCGCAGGCTGGAGGCGAAGGGCATCCCGACCACGGTCCGCGACACCCGCGGCCGCGAGATCGACGGCGCCTGCGGGCAGCTCGCCGCCAGCGACTCCTGAGTCCCGGGAGCGCCCGGCCCTGATCGGTCAGCCGGGGTTCACGTGTCGTCCACGCACACCTCGGTGTCCGTTGCGCAGCGGTCCCTACGGTCCCCGGTGGATGGAGCACCGCTGACCGAAAGGGCCCACGATGGGGATCCTGCGCAGGACCCGGCACCGCCTCCCGATCCCGACCACGATCACGGCGACCTCCCGGGTGGACCGGCTCCGGGTCCTGGTCGTCTCCGAGTCGTTCCTCCCGCAGGTCAACGGCGTCACCAACTCCGTGCGCCGCGTGCTCGAGCACCTCGCGGCCGAGGGGCACGACGCCGAGCTGGTCGCCCCGAGCGGCCCGCCGACGTACGCCGGGTTCCGGGTGACCCACGCCCGCGGCACCCGGCTGCCCTTCTACAAGGAGTTCCGGATCGGGCTGGAGACCCGGCGCCGGCTGCGCGCGATCCTGCTGCGGGTCCGGCCCGACGTCGTGCACATCGCCTCGCCGGCGACGCTCGGCTACCAGGCGGCCCGGGTCGCCGGTGAGCTCGGCATCCCGACGGTCGCGGTCTACCAGACCGACCTGGTCGGCTTCGCGACGCGGTACGACGTTCCCGGCGGCGCGCGCGCCATGGAGTCACTGACCCGGCGCATCCACACCGCCGTCGACCGCACCCTCGCGCCGTCCTCGGCCAGCATCGTCCAGCTCGAGGCGCTCGGCGTGCCGGACGTGGGCTGGTGGCCGCGCGGCGTGGACCTCGGGCTGTTCGACCCGGCTCGCCGCGACGACCGGCTCCGGCGCCGGCTGGCGCCCGGCGGCGAGGTGCTGGTCGGGTACGTCGGCCGGCTGGCTCCCGAGAAGGAGCTCGAGCTGCTGGCCCACCTCGACGGCCTCCCGGGGCTGCGCCTGGCGGTCGTCGGCGGCGGCCCCGAGCGCGAGCGGCTGGAGCGGCTGCTGCCGAACGCCGCGTTCACCGGGGTGCTGCACGGCGAGGACCTGGCGGCGGCGTACGCCTCGCTGGACGTGTTCGTGCACACCGGCCGGCACGAGACCTACTGCCAGTCCGCGCAGGAGGCGCTTGCCTCCGGCGTCCCGGTCGTGGCACCGCGGGCCGGCGGGCTGCTCGACCTGGTCGACGAGCGGACCGGCTTCCTCTACCAGCCCGGCAACGGCGACCAGCTGGCGTCGTACGTCGCGCGGCTGGTCGACGACGCCGCCCTGCGGGAGCGCCTCGGGCGCGCCGCCCGGGCCGGGGTCGCGGGTCGCTCCTGGGACGAGGTCAACGCGCTGCTGGTCGGGCACTACCGCGAGGTGATCGGGAAGCAGCGCCGGCGACGACGCGACGACCGGACCCGGCGGATGCTCGCGGCGGCGGGCTGAGGTGGGTGACGTGGCGCCCCGGATCAGCGTCATCGGCACCGGCTACCTCGGCGCCACGCACGCCGCCGGCATGGCCGAGCTCGGCCACGAGGTGGTCGGCGTCGACACCGACGCGTCGCGCATCCGGGCCCTGGCCGAGGGACGGGTCCCGTTCTACGAGCCCGGCCTGCCCGAGCTGCTGCGGCGGCACGTGGAGTCGGGACGGCTGCGGTTCACCACCGACCTGGCCGAGGCGGCCGCCTTCGCCGACGTGCACTTCGTCTGCGTCGGCACCCCGCAGGGACCCGGTGGCGCCGCCGACCTGACCGCGCTGCACCGCGTCGTCGACGACCTGGTGCCGGCGCTGCGGCGTACCGCCCTGGTGGTCGGCAAGTCCACGGTCCCCGTCGGCACCGCCGAGGCCCTGGTCGAGCGGATCGCGCGGCTGCGGCCGTCGGTCGAGGTCGACCTCGCCTGGAACCCGGAGTTCCTGCGCGAGGGGCACGCCGTCGAGGACACGCTGCGCCCGAACCGGCTGGTCCTCGGCGTCCCCAGCCCGGCCGCGGAGTGGGCGCTGCGGCAGGTCTACGCGCGGCCGCTCGCCGACGGCACGCCGGTCGTGGTGACCAACCTGCCGACCGCCGAGCTGGTCAAGGTCTCCGCGAACGCCTTCCTGGCCACCAAGATCTCGTTCGTCAACGCGATGGCCGAGCTGTGCGAGGTGACCGGCGGGGACGTCGCCGCGCTGGCCGACGCGCTCGGCCACGACGACCGGATCGGGCGGAAGTTCCTCGGCGCCGGGCTCGGGTACGGCGGGGGCTGCCTGCCCAAGGACGTCCGTGCCCTGATCGCCCGCGCCACCGAGCTCGGCACCCCGGAGTCGGTCGACTTCCTGCACGGCGTCGAGGCGGTCAACGCCCGGCGCCGGCAGCGGGTGGTCGACGAGGCGCTCGGTGCGCTGCGTCGTACCGGCCCGTGGCTGCACGGCCGGGTCGGTGTCCTCGGTGCCGCCTTCAAGCCGCACTCCGACGACGTACGGGACTCGCCCGCGCTCGACGTCGCCCGGCGCCTGTCCCGGGAGGGCGCGTGGGTGACGGTCTTCGACCCGCAGGCGTCGGTGACCGCGCGGACGGTCGCGCCGGAGCTGCGGTACGCCGCCAACGCGGTCGCCGCGTGCCGCAAGGCCGACGTGGTCCTGCACCTCACCGAGTGGCCCGAGTTCGCCGACCTCGACCCCGCCCGGCTGCTCGAGGCGGCCCGCGGCCGGGTGCTGGTGGACGCCCGCAACACGCTCGACCCGGCGCCGTGGCTGGCCGCGGGCTGGGACGTGCGCACCCTCGGCACCCTGGTAGGCGTACCGCTGGAGCGGCCGCTGGCGGTCTGAGCGTGCGCCGAGCTCGTCAGCCGAGCACTGGACGCCGCGTGGCTGTGGCGCTTGGCTACGAGGACAGGCCGACCCCGGCTGCGAGCAGAGAGCGAGCATCCCCATGACGAACGGAATCGCCACGCTCTGGAAGCCCGTCGTCAACGTCTGCGACCTCGCGGAGGGGGAACGCTTCTGGTCCGCCCTGACCGGCCTGACGCCGACCTCGAGGCACGGCGACGACAGCGGCGAGGTCTACGCCGTCCTCGACGATCCGGATGCCGACGGGGACGCGCCGTGGCTCCTGCTCCAGCTCGTGCCCGGCGACCAGTCCACCTGGATCGGCGGCACCCACCTGGACCTCCGCGTGGACGACGTCGCCCTGGCCGTCCGGCGGACCGAGGCGATCGGCGGCGTGACCGTCAAGCCACCCGCGCTCTACCCGTCCGACGACGCGGCGTACCTGGAGTGGGCCGTCATGCAGGACCCGTTCGGCAACCGGTTCTGCTTCGTGAAGTGGCCCCTGGCGTAGCCTCATCCGCCGACGATCTCCGCGGCCTCCTCGGCGGTGTCGACGAGGTGCACCTGGCCCTCCATCACCCGGCCCCGGGCCAGCCGCTCGAGCAGCGGCCATGCCGGCACCTCCTCGGTCCAGTGCCGCCGCCCGACCAGGACCATCGGCGCCACCGCGGACGCGTCGGCGTAGTAGTTCTCGCAGCCGTCCTGGAAGATCTCCTGCACGGTGCCGCCGGCGCCGGGCAGGAACACGATGCCCGCGTCGCAGACCTGGAGCAGGATCGCCTCGCGAGTGGCGTTCTGGAAGTACTTCGCGACCGCGGAGGCGAACGCGTTCGGGGGCTCGTGGCCGTAGTGCCAGGTCGGGATGCCGAGGCTGTCGCCGCCGTCGGGCCAGCGCTCCCGGACCTCGAAGGCGCGCGCCGCCCAGGCGCCGACGGACGGCCGGTACGACGGCACGGCAGCGAGCAGCGCGACCGCCTCGGCCACCGCCTCGACCGGGCGGTCGGCCAGCCAGGCGCCGAGGTTGGCGGCCTCCATCGCGCCGGGACCCCCGCCGGTGGCGACCGTGTGCCGCTCCGCGAGCAGCTGGCCCAGCCGTGCGGCGTCGGCGTACGCCGGGTGGTCGCGCTCGACGGCGTGCGCGCCCATCACGCCCACCAGCCGCCGGCCGTGGATCCAGTCCGCGAGCGCCTCGTCGATCGCGTGGTCGTGCAGCGCCCGGGCCAGGGTGTGCTGCGCGTCGGCGGGCTGGCGCGACCAGGCGTAGACCCGGGCGTCGAGCGAGGCGCCGTACCGGCCGTTGCCGTGCAGGTCGCCGTACAGCTCGGCGGGGGAGTAGAGCGCGGTCCGGTACGTCTCGACCGGCACGTCCGGGACGGCCGGGAAGACGATCCCGCCGCGGTCACGCACCGACTTCTCGTCGCCGTCGGCGAACGTGCAGCCGAGGAACAGCGCCCCGGCCACGTGCACCCGGCGCAGGTCGGCGCTGTGGTGGGTCAGGTCCAGCGCCTGGAGGTGCCACCCGGTCAGCGTGGTCGCGCCGGCGGCCAGCCGCTGCTCGAGCTCCTCGGTCGAGTCGACCTCGACCACCCGCCCCCGCCTGTTCCGCACGCGCTCAACCTAGCCTCCGGGCCCGCGGCGTGGTTTCGAGACGGGCCTCGGTTCCTCGGCCCTCCTCAACCACCGGTGGTCGAGCAGCAACCTCCGGTGGTTGAGGAGCGAGCGCCAGCGAGCGTCTCGAAACCAACGGTCAGTGGCCGCCGATGAGGGGGGCGACGGCGCGGGCGATCAGGCTGGGGCGGCGGGTGAGCCGCTCCTCGTGGTCGGCGAGGGTCATCGCGCGGAGGCCGACGTTGATGCCCAGCCAGCGCAGCGGCTCGGGCTCCCAGCGGCGGGAGCGGTGGCCCACCCAGGGCAGGTGGACCAGGTCGGTGTCGCGGCCGAGCACCAGGTCGGCGAGGGTGCGGCCGGCGAGGTTGGTGGTGCCGACGCCGTCCCCGACGTACCCGCCGCCCCACGCGAGCCCGGTGCCGCGGTCGATGCCGACGGAGGCGATCCAGTCGCGGGGGACGCCGAGCGCACCGCCCCACGTGTGGGTGATCCGGGCGTCCGCGAGGACCGGGAACAGATCGACCAGGGTGGCGTGCAGCGACCGGAACACGCTATACGACGGGTCGAAGGTCGAGTGCGTCCGCGAGGCGAAGGAGTACGGCGCGCCGCGGCCGCCGAAGACCAACCGGTCGTCGGCGGTGCGCTGTCCGTAGATGACCAGGTGGCGGTGGTCGCTGAAGGTCTCGCGCCGGCGCAGCCCGATCTGCTCCCAGGTGGCGGCCGGGAGCGGCTCGGTGGCGATGATCAGCGAGTGGACCGGCGCCATCGTGCGCCGGTGCCCGGTGAGCGACGCGGTGTATCCCTCGGTCGCCCGCACCACCACGTCGGCACGCACGGTGCCGTGCTCGGTCACCGCTCGGCCGGGCTCGATCGCGGTGACCCGGGTCCGCTCGTGCACGGCGACGCCGTGCCGCTCGACCGCGTCGGCGAGGCCGCGGACCAGGCGGGCGGGGTGGATGGCCGCACAGTCGGGGGTGTACGTCGCGCCGAGGATGCGGGTGGCCGCGAGCACCTCGGTGGCCTCCGAGGCCGAGAGGAGCCGGACGTCGTCCTCGCCGCGGCCCCAGGCCCGGGCGCCCTCGACGTCGGCGCGGGCGCGCCGCCACTGGGGGCCGGTGCGGGCGGGAACGACGGTGCCGCCCTTCGCCGCCTGGGCGTCGATGCCCTCGGCGTCCGCGACCCGCAGCACCTCGTCGACGGTGCCGCGCATCGCGGCGTGCTGGGCGAGGGCGGCCGACCGGCTGGACCCGGGCAGCCTCGCGAGCGTGCCGAGGGAGGCGGGGAAGAGCGCGGAGCACCAGCCGCCGTTGCGCCCGGAGGCGCCGAACCCGGTCACGTCCGCCTCGAGCACCGCCACCCGCAGCGTCGGGTCGGCCGCGGCCAGGTAGTAGGCGGTCCAGAGCCCGGTGTAGCCGCCGCCGACGACCGCGACGTCGACCTGGGTGTCACCGGGGAGCGGCGGGCGCGGCGACCAGGCGTCGCCGGCGGTCTCGTGCCACAGCGAGATCCCGGCGTACGGCGTGAGGGCGGGCGAGGTGCTCAGCGCACGCCCCAGGAGTAGGTCTGCTTGTGCAGCTTGAGGTACATGAAGGTCTCGGTCGACGCGACGGAGTCGATGCTGCGGATCTTCTCGGAGATCAGCTCGAGCAGGTGGTCGTCGCTCTCGCAGACCGCCTCGACGAGGAGGTCGTAGGCGCCGGCGGTGACCACGACGTAGTCGACCTCCGGGAGGTCGGCGAGCTTGTCGGCGACGGGCTCGAGCGGCCCCTGCACGCGGATGCCGATCATCGCCTGCCGGGCGAAGCCGAGCTCGAGGGGGTCGGTGACCGCGACGACCTGCATGACGCCGGCGTCGAGCAGCCGCTGCACGCGTTGGCGCACGGCGGCCTCCGACAGGCCGACGACCTTGCCGATGGCGGCGTACGAGCGGCGTCCGTCCTGCTGGAGCTGCTCGATGATCGCCTTCGACACGTCGTCGAGGTGAGGGCGTTCCCGGTCACGCGGCGTATGGGTCACCCCGGCATCGTGACAGGGGAGTGGGCCACTCACAAGTGAAACGCCCAACAAGGGAATTCGTTGCATCGATGTTAAGAAGATGCGGAATCCCTTGTAAGGGGCCGATCTGCATGACACGATCCGTAGCGCACAGCACCTGCACCCAAGGAGGTACCCCGATGGCCCAGCGCCCGTGGAACGGCGGCGGAGACTCCGCCGCGGACAAGCTCGCCCGCCAGCTCGCCGCGGAGCTGAACCGGGGAGGACGGGGCGCAGGGTTCTCCCGCCGCGGCTTCCTCCGAGCGACCGGGGTGGGTGCCCTGGCGCTGTCGTCGACCTCGCTGCTGGCCGCCTGCGGCACGGAGGGGACCAAGCAGAGTGCCAGCACCTGCAAGAGCACGGACCTGAGCGCGGACCAGAAGGAGCTGGTGTTCTCCAACTGGCCCCTCTACATGGACGAGGACGGCAAGAAGTACCCCACGCTCGAGGACTTCCAGAAGCAGAGCGGCATCAAGGTCACCTACAACACCGACGTCAACGGCAACAACGAGTTCTTCGCCAAGGTGCGCAACCAGCTCGGTGCCTGCGAGCCGGTCGGCCGCGACATCTTCGTGCTCACCGACTGGATGGCGGCCCGGATGGTCGGCCTCGGCTGGATCCAGGAGCTCGACGCCAGCAAGATGCCGAACGTCGAGGCGAACCTCGTCGACAACCTCCGCGACCCCGAGTGGGACAAGGGCCGCAAGTACTCCGTCCCGTGGCAGAGCGGCCTCACCGGCATCGCCTACAACGCCAAGTACACCGGCGAGGTGAGCAGCTTCGAGGAGCTGGTCACCCGCGCCGACCTCAAGGGCAAGATCTCGCTGCTCAGCGAGATGGGCGACACGATGGGGTTCGTGCTCCGGCTGGTCGGTGCGGACCCGGACGACTTCTCCGACGACGAGTGGAAGTCCGCGCTGGACAAGATGGAGGAGATCGTGGCCTCCGGCCAGGTCCGCCAGTTCACGGGCAACGACTACACCCGGCCCCTCAACAACGGCGACATCTTCGCCTGCGAGGCCTGGTCGGGGGACGTCATCGCGATGCAGTACGACAACCCGGACATCAAGTTCGTCGCGCCGACCGAGGGCCTCAGCCTCTGGAGCGACAACATGCTGGTGCCGAACAAGGCCGACCACAAGACCAACGCCGAAGAGCTCATGAACTGGTACTACGACCCGGAGGTGGCGGCCCGACTCGCGGCGTGGGTCAACTACATCTGCCCCGTCCAGGGCGCGCAGGAGGCCATGGCGAAGGTCGACAAGAGCCTGGTCGACAACCCGCTGATCTTCCCGAGCGCCACGGACCTCGAGGGCACCTGGATGTTCATGAACGTCGACACGAAGACTCGGGAGAGGTACGACAAGGAATTCAACCAAGTCATCGGAGCGTGACCCGTGGCCGCAACGGAGACCGGCGTGGAGCCGACCACCGCACCCTCGACCGCGCAGGACCTCGTCCTCACCGGGATCACCAAGAAGTTCGGGTCCTTCGTGGCCGTCGACGACCTCCACCTGACGGTGCCGGCCGGTTCGTTCTTCGCCCTGCTCGGTCCGTCCGGATGCGGGAAGACCACGACGCTGCGGATGATCGCTGGCCTCGAGACGCCGACCGTCGGCGCGATCCGACTCGGTGAGCAGGAGATCACCGGCCTCAAGCCGTACCGCCGTCCGGTCAACACGGTCTTCCAGTCCTACGCGCTCTTCCCGCACATGACGATCCGCGACAACGTCGCGTTCGGCCTCAAGCGCACCGGCGCCAAGGACGTGAAGTCGAAGGTCGACGAGATGCTCGAGCTGGTCGAGCTCACCCAGTACGCCGGGCGCAAGCCGGCCCAGCTCTCGGGTGGCCAGCAGCAGCGGGTCGCGCTGGCCCGGGCCCTCATCAACCGGCCCCAGGTGCTGCTGCTCGACGAGCCGCTCGGCG
>NZ_SDKM01000021.1 GCF_004519545.1 Nocardioides guangzhouensis | reverse complement strand
AGGAGCGAGCGCCGGCGAGCGTCTCGAAGCCACTCGCCGTGGCGGTCTCGAGACGCCTCGGCCAGGGGCTCGGCTCCTCGACCACCGAGGTGGCTCGGCTCCTCGACCACGGGGGGGTGGCGGTCAGGAGAGCAGGTCGTCCAGGTCGCCGGTCATGCTGTGCTCGACCACGGGACGCACGGTCTCGAACGTGCACTCCTTGGCGTTGCCGGGCGTGCAGGCGTCACCCAGCACGTGGTGGGTGATCCGGTCGACGTCGGCGGCGTCGGCGGTGATCTCCTTCGACTTCTCGTAGAACGCGGTCGGGCCCTGGCCCAGCCGGTTCTTCGAGTAGCTGTCCTGCGTGACGTCGGCGAACCGCTCGGTGATGCCGACGTCGCGGAGCAGCCGGATCGACGCGGCCAGCGCCGCCTCGGCCGCCTGCACGTCGGTCATGCCGTGGGTGTCGATGTCCATCGCCCGCGCGATGTCGGCGAACCGCTTGTACTGCGTGGGCAGGTTGAACGCCCACACCCGCGGCAGCGCGATCGCGTTGTTGAGACCGTGGTGGGTGTCGTAGAACGCCGACACCGCGTGCGAGATCGAGTGGATGATCCCGAGGCCGCCGGAGTTGAACGCCTGGGCCGCGATGTACTGCGCGTACATCATCCCCTCGCGGCCGGCCAGGTCCTGCCCGTTCCACACCGCCTGTCGCAGGTGCTGGTTGGTCAGCTTGATCGCGTGCAGCGCGTTGCCCAGCGACGGCTGGAAGTTGATCCGCGACACGTAGGGCTCGCTGGCATGCGCGAGCACGTCGAAGCCGCACTGTGCGGTGTAGTCGACCGGGCAGTCGTAGTAGAGCACCGGGTCGTCGATGGCCAGCGAGGTCACCGAGGCGTCGTCGAACGCGACGTACTTGTGCGGGTTGTCCGGGTCGGTCGTGGTGTCGGTGATGACGTAGGCCCACGACGTCTCCGAGCCGGTGCCGGCGGTGGTGGAGACCGCGATGTGCGGCGGGTTCTTCGGGTTCTCGGACATGTTGAAGCCCTCGAACTCGTTGACGTTGCGCCCGTCGTGTGCGACCGAGACCCGGGCCCCCTTGCAGGCGTCGTGGGACGAGCCGCCGCCGATCGAGACGAACGAGTCGCACTCGTTCTCCTGGTACAGCGCCACGGCGTCCATGACGTTGTAGTCCTTCGGGTTGGACTCGACCTTGTCGTACACGACGACCTCGAGGCCGTGGTACTTCATCGACTCCACGATCTTGTGGACGATGTCGGTGCCGCGCAGACCCGACGTCATCACGAGGGTCTTCCGGAAGCCCAGCTTCAGGGCCTCGGGGCCGATCATCTCGTGGGCACCCGGGCCCATGAGTGCCCGCGGGAACGGGTGGAACTCCTTGATCGGGAACGGCTTGAGCAGCTCGTCGACTTGCATCACTGACCTCCTGGGGCCTGCTGGGGTTGGTGCTCCCTTCGGACGCTAGGAGCGCCGGGACGCCGCGCACAGGCGAGGATCCGGAAACGGACCGGCGGGGGAGGGGGCGACCTGCCCGATCGGGTGGGGCAGGGCGACCGGCCAGCGGGCGCGACGGCGGCGGCCGGGTTCCTAGCGTGGGAGGGGACGGGACCGGACGGGTCCCGCAGACCCTCGCAGGAGGCCCGTGATGACCGACCAGACCCCGCCCGAGACCCCCGAGCAGGAGACCAGCGAGGTCCTCGCCGACCAGCTGGTCGAGGAGGTCTCGATCGACGGCATGTGTGGCGTGTACTGATGCAGGAGCGTGAGGCCTGGCGGCTGAGCGGCTCGGTGGCCCTGCGCCCGGAGCCGTTCGGCGCGCTGGCCTACGACTTCCACACCCGCCGGTTGAGCTTCCTCAAGACGCCCCGGCTCGTGGACGTCGTACGGCGCCTCGGGGACAGCAACGATGTCGGCACCGCACTGACCGCGGCCGAGGTGCCCGACGCCGAGCGGCCGTCGTACCTCGCCGCCCTGACCACCCTCGCCTCCGGCGGCCTCCTCGAGGAGCGCTAGATGACCCTGGTCCCCGCCCGCCCCGCAACGCGCCCCGAGCGGCCGAGCACCGGCCCGCTCATCGACCAGTTCGAGTTCGGCCTCGACGCCCCGATCTGCCTGACCTGGGAGCTCACCTACGCCTGTAACCTGGCCTGCGTTCACTGCCTCTCGTCGTCCGGCCGGCGCGACCCGCGCGAGCTGACCACCGAGGAGTGCAAGGCGCTCATCGACGAGTTCGAGCGGATGCAGATCTTCTACGTCAACATCGGCGGCGGCGAGCCGACCGTGCGCCCGGACTTCTGGGAGCTCCTCGACTACGCCGTCGAGCACCACGTCGGCGTGAAGTTCTCCACGAACGGCTTCCGGATCACCCCGGAGCGGGCCGAGCAGCTGGCCGCGACCGACTACGTCGACGTGCAGGTCTCCCTCGACGGCGCGACCCCTGAGGTCAACGACCCGATCCGCGGCCTGGGCACGTACGACGCCGCGATGCGCGCGATGGCGAACCTGCAGGCCGCGGGCATGACCGACTTCAAGCTCTCGGTCGTCTGCACCCGGCACAACATCGGGCAGCTCGACGAGTTCAAGGCGATCGCCGACCGGTACGGCGCGCAGCTGCGGCTGACCCGGCTCCGCCCGTCGGGCCGCGGGGCCGACGTGTGGCAGGACCTGCACCCGCTGCCGGAGCAGCAGCGCGAGCTCTACGACTGGCTGGTCGCCAACGGCGACCGCGTGCTCACCGGCGACTCCTTCTTCCACCTCTCGGCGTACGGCGAGGCCTTGCCGGGCCTCAACCTGTGCGGCGCCGGGCGGGTGGTCTGCCTGGTCGACCCGGTCGGGGACGTCTACGCCTGCCCGTTCGCGATCCACGACCAGTTCCTGGCCGGCAACGTCCGCTCGCCCGGCGGCTTCGACGAGGTCTGGAAGCACTCGGCGCTGTTCGAGGACCTGCGCTCGCCGCAGACCGGCGGCGCCTGCACGCAGTGCTCGGCCTTCGACGCCTGCCGGGGCGGCTGCATGGCCGCGAAGTTCTTCACCGGCCTGCCGCTCGACGGCCCGGACCCGGAGTGCGTGAAGGGCAACAGCGCTGCCGCGCTGGCCGGCGAGCGGGTGCTCCCCGGCTCCTCGCAGGACCACTCGCACGCCGGCCCGGTCCGCAACCAGCCTGTGCCGCTGACCCTGCTCACCCGACGTCCCGACCAGCCCGTCGCCCGACCCGTCAGCGCCTGCGACGCCAGCCCGGTCGCGGGCCTGTCCGCCGGCCCGTCCGCCGACCGGCCCGGCTGAGCCCGCGATGACCGGCCCGACCCCGCCCGCCGCGCAGCTGTCCCTCGCCCAGCTGCGCTGGCCGACGCTGGAGCCGCGGGACGGGAACGGGACGCCGCTGGTGCTGGTGCCGGTCGGCTCGCTCGAGCAGCACGGCCCGCACCTGCCGCTGGGCACGGACACGATGATCGCGTCGGCGGTCACCCGCGCGGTCGCCGACCAGCTGCACGCCGCCGGCCGGCCGGTGGTGGTCGCCCCCGCGCTGTCGTACGGCGCCTCCGGCGAGCACGAGGACTTCCCCGGCACCATCTCGATCGGGCACGACGTGCTGCTCCTGCTGCTGGTGGAGTACGCCCGGTCCGCCTGCCGGTGGGCCGAGGGCGTGATCTTCGTCAACGGCCACGGCGGCCACGTCGGCACCGTCGCACGGGCGGTCGAGCAGCTCCGCGACGAGGGGCAGGGCGTCGCCTGGACCGCCTGCGCGGTGCCCGGCGGCGACGCGCACGCCGGCCGGACCGAGACCTCGGTGATGCGCTGCATCGCGCCCTGGGCGGTGCAGGTCGAGCTGGCCGCGGCCGGCGCCACCGAGCCGGTGGTGGACCTGATGCCGCGGCTCCGGCTCGAGGGCGTGCGCGCGGTCTCGCCGAACGGCGTGCTCGGCGACGCCACCACCAGCAGCGTGGAGGAGGGGCGCGAGGTGTTCGCCGCGATCGTGGCCCGGGTGGCCCGCGAGCTGTTCGCCATCGACGTCGACCCGCACGGCCGGCTGCGCGAGGCGGTCCCGCAGCCATGACCACGGGACCGCTGCCGGCCGCGCCGGCCGACCCGCGGCTCCCGGCCGGCTTCACGGCCGCGCTGTCTCCCCGTACCCACGTCTGCGACGACGGGCGCACCCTGGTCGGCGGCACCGCGGGCGGCGTCCTGCACCTGCGGCCCGCCGCCCGGCCGCTGCTGGTCGACGACAAGGTCGTCGCCGACACCCCGGCCGGCGCGGCGCTGGCCCGGCGGCTGCTCGACACCGGGTTCGCCGACCCCTGGTGGTCGCCGGAGGAGCCGGCCACCCCCCTCGCCGACGTCACGGTCGTGGTCCCGATCCGGGACCGGGCCGACCAGCTCGACGCGCTGCTCGCTGCCCTGCCGCCGTACGTGCCGGTGGTGGTGGTCGACGACGCCTCCATCGACCCTGCCGCGGTGGCCGGGGTCGCCGGGCGGCACGGCGCCCGGCTGGTGGTGCACGAGGTCAACCGGGGCCCCGCCGCCGCTCGCAACACCGGGCTGCGCGCGGCCGCGTCGCCGTACGTCGCGTTCGTGGACTCCGACGTGGTCCCCGAGCCGGGCTGGCTGGAGAGGCTCCGCCGGCACTTCGACGACCCGGCGGTGGCCGTGGTCGCACCGCGGGTGCTCGGGCTGCCCGCGCACGACGGCGACACCTGGCTCGACCGCTACGAGCAGGCCCGGTCCTCGCTCGACCTCGGGCCCGCGCCTGCCGTCGTACGCCGGCACGGCGTCGTCGCGTACCTCCCCAGCGCCTGCCTGGTCGGGCGGGCGTCGGCGCTGGGTGCCGGGTTCGACGAGGAGATGCGGGTCGCCGAGGACGTCGACCTCGTGTGGCGGCTGGCCGACGCCGGCTGGACGGTGCGCTACGACCCGGCGTCCGTGGTCCGGCACCGGCACCGCACGCGGCTGGGGGCGTGGCTGGTCCGCAAGGCGTTCTACGGCACCGGCGCCGCCGACCTCGCCGCCCGGCACGGCGACGCGGCCGCGCCGATGGTGCTGGCGCCCTGGTCGGCCGCGCTCACGCTCGCCGCCCTGGCCCAGCGCCGCTGGTCGCTGCCGGCCGCGGCCGCGATCCTGGCCGCCACCACGCTCGGGCTGTCCCGCCGCCTCGACCGCAGCGACCACCCGGTGCGCGCCGCTGCGGCCCTCACCGCCGGGGGCGCGGTCGGCACCGCCCACCAGGCCGCCGGCGCCCTCACCCGGCACTACTGGCCGGTGGCCGCGCTCGCCTGCCTGCGCTCGTCCCGCGCCCGGCGGGCGGTGCTCGTCGCCGCGGTCGCCGAGGGGCTGCTGGACCGGCGACGGACCGGGCCGGACCTCGACCCGGTGCGCTACGTGCTGGCCCGCCGGCTCGACGACCTCGGCTACGGCACCGGCCTCTGGTGGGGCGCCGTACGTCGACGCTCGCCGGCCGCGCTCCTCCCGCACTGGCNTGCTGGCCCGCCGGCTCGACGACCTCGGCTACGGCACCGGCCTCTGGTGGGGCGCCGTACGTCGACGCTCGCCGGCCGCGCTCCTCCCGCACTGGCGCCGCTGACCCGGCACATCTTGTGCCGACTCACCACGGGTTTGGCTCGGTGACCCGGCACAAGATGTGCCGGCTCGGCGTGGGACCGGGGCTGGACCAGGGGTGGGACAGGGTCACAGGAGGGTCAAATCCCGTGCCCGGCCACGGCGCCGATCACTAGGTTGGACGCCATGACCACCAACGGGACGGGAGCGCCTGCGGCGCGCGTGGCCAACCTCACCAAGACCTACGGCACGGGTGACGCACTCGTCACCGCGCTCGACGACGTGACCCTCGACCTCGCCAACGGCGAGTTCACCGCGGTGATGGGACCCTCCGGGTCCGGCAAGTCCACCCTCATGCACTGCTGCGCGGCGCTCGACACCGCCGACAGCGGCCAGGTGTACGTCGGGGAGCACGAGCTGTCCGGGATGAAGGACAAGCAGCTCACCCAGCTCCGCCGCGACGAGATCGGGTTCATCTTCCAGTCCTTCAACCTGGTGCCCACGCTGACCGCCGAGGAGAACATCACCCTCCCGCTGGCGATCGCGGGCCGGAAGCCGGAGCAGGAGTGGTACCGCCGGGTCATCGACGCGGTCGACCTCGAGGACCGGCTCACCCACAAGCCCAACCAGCTCTCCGGCGGCCAGCAGCAGCGGGTCGCCGTGGCCCGCGCCCTGGTCAGCCAGCCGCGGATCGTCTTCGCCGACGAGCCCACCGGCAACCTCGACTCGCACTCCGGTGCCGAGGTGCTCACGCTGCTGCGGCGCAGCGTCGACGACTACGGACAGACCATCGTGATGGTCACCCACGACCCGGTGGCCGCGGCGTACGCCGACCGGGTGGTGTTCCTCGCCGACGGCCGCATCGTCGACGACCTGCGGGAGCCCGACCGCGAGTCGGTGATCCAGAAGCTGACCGAGGTCAGCGCCCGGGTCGACCCCGCGCCGCCGACGGAGGTCTGAGCGGATGATCAAGGTCACCTGGCGCAACCTGCTGGCCCGCAAGGTCCGGCTGCTGCTCTCGGCCTTCGCGATCGTGCTCGGCGTCGCGTTCGTGGCCGGCTCGATGATCTTCACCGACGCCATGGGCGGCGCCTTCGACGACATCATCGAGGGCTCGACCGCCGACGTGGAGATCGCCTTCGAGGGCGCCAACGACTTCGACGCCCAGCAGGACAACCGCACCATCCCGGCCGACGTCGTCCCGAAGCTCGAGGCGCTGCCCGAGGTGGAGTCCGTGCACCCGCAGAACGTCCTCCAGTCGGTGTTCGTGATCGGCGAGGACGGCAAGGTGGTCGGCGGCAACGGGCCGCCCGGACTGGCGTTCCAGTACACCGGCGCCACCTCGCTGACCGGCAAGCCGATCCTCACGCTGGTCGACGGCGACCTGCCGGACGCGCCGTACGAGATCGCGCTCGACAAGGACACCATCGAGAAGGGCGGCTTCGACCTCGGCGACAAGGTGCGGCTGGCCACGCCGGGCACCCCTCCCACGATCACCACCACGCTGACCGGCGCTGTCGAGTTCGGCTCCGGCGGCCTCAACGGCGCGACGCTGACGATCTTCGACGAGACGTTCATGCACGACCAGTTCTTCGACGGCAAGGACGTCTACACCTCGATCTCGCTCAACGCGGCCGACGGCGTCTCCCAGCGCGAGCTCGCCGACGCCGCGCAGAAGGTGCTGCCGCCGCACGTGGTCGCCGAGACCGGCGACGACTACGTCGAGGACAACAAGGCCAGCCTCGACGAGATCCTCGGCTTCCTGCAGACCTTCCTGCTGGTCTTCGCCGGTGTCTCCCTGGTCGTGGGCATCTTCCTGATCATCAACACGTTCTCGATCCTCGTCGCGCAGCGCAGCCGCGAGCTCGCCCTGCTGCGCGCACTCGGCGCCTCCCGCCGCCAGATCAACCGGTCCGTGGTCATGGAGGCGCTGGCCGTCGGCTTCGTCGGGTCCACGGTCGGCCTCGGCGTCGGCTACCTGCTGGCGCTCGGGCTGCGCTGGCTGTTCGGCCTGTTCGGGCTCGACCTCAGCCAGGCCGACTTCCCGGTCACCTGGTCCACCATCGCCTGGTCGTACGGCGTGGGGCTGGTCGTGACCGCCATCGCCTCGATCCTGCCCGCGCTGCGCGCCTCCCGGATCCCGCCCATGGCCGCGCTCCGCGACGACGTCGCGCTGCCCGAGGCGACCCTGCGCCGACGCGTCATCGTCGGGATCGTGATGGTCGTGGTCGGCGGCACCCTGATGGCGGTCGGGCTCTCCGTCGCCGACGGCCGGAACAGCCTGATCGCGATCGGGGGCGGCATCCTGCTGATCCTGATCGGCGTCGCCCTGATGAGCGCGGTCCTCGGCGCGCCCGTGCTGCACGTGTTCGGGGCGGTCTACCGCCGGCTGTTCGGCACGGTCGGCTCGCTGGCGGCACAGAACGCGCTGCGCAACCCCCGCCGTACCGCCGCCACCGCCAGCGCGCTGATGATCGGCCTGGCGCTGATGGCGATGATGTCGATCTTCGGCTCGTCGGCCTCGGCCAGCACCGACGCGGCGATCGGCAAGACGCTGACCTCGCAGTTCATCATCTCCAACGTGGTCGGGCAGCCGTTCTCCCCAGACGTCGCCGCCCAGGCGCGGAAGGTCGACGGCGTGGCCTCGGTGACCCAGCTCCGGCAGGCGTTCCCTGAGGTCGACGGCGGCAACGCGTTCGTGGCCGCGGTCGACCCGCGATCGATGGGACTGGCCTTCGCGCTGCCCGTGCAGCAGGGGTCGCTCGCCGACCTCGGGCCCGGCACGGTGGCGATCACGGAGAGCACCTCCGAGAGCAAGGGGTACGACGTCGGGGACACGCTCACCATGACGTTCCAGGGCGGCGACGTGCCCCTGAAGGTGGTCGCGATCTTCCCCGCCGCCCCGGCTGTCCCGGGTGACTACCTGGTCAGCCTGGACACCCTGACCAAGGGCGGCCTGGCGCCCCTGGACTCGATGGTGTTCGTGACCAAGCAGCCCGGGGCCAGCACCGACGCCGTGCGCGCCGAGCTGGAGCGGATCACGAAGGACCTGCCGACGGTCACGGTCAAGGACCCGGAAGGGTACGCCGCCGAGCAGAAGGAGCAGGTCAACACGTTCCTCTACATGATCTACGGCCTGCTCGGGCTGTCGGTGATCATCGCGATCCTCGGCGTCGTCAACACCCTCAGCCTGTCGGTCATCGAGCGCACCCGCGAGGTCGGCCTGCTGCGGGCGGTCGGGCTCGGGAGGCGGCAGCTGCGCACGATGATCCGGCTGGAGTCCGTCGTGGTGGCGGTCTTCGGTGCCCTGCTCGGCATGGTCATGGGCGTGGTGTTCGGCTCCACGATGGTGCTCGCGCTGAAGGACCAGGGCCTGACCGAGCTGTCGATCCCCTGGGCGCTGATGGTGACCTTCCTGGTCGCGGCCGCCGTGACCGGCGTACTCGCGGCGGTGATCCCGGCCCGGCGCGCGGCCCGCCTCGACGTGTTGAAGGCGATTGCCACGGAGTGACGAGGGGCCTAGTGCCAAGGTCCCTGTCGCGCTTGTCAAGTCCTACTAGCGCCACTGGCACCTTCGGGCCATATTGCCTGTCGGGGGGTGGCGGGGCGGTCGCCCGATCCTAGAGTGGGAGCCGTGAGCGAGACCGTCGAGCTGCCACCCCGCAGGCAGCTCAAGCACGTCGCCATCCGGGAGTACCTCAGAGAGCTCCTGGCCGGCGCCCCTCCTGGCACCGCCGCCCCATCCGAGCGGGAGCTCGTACAGCAGTTCGGGGTCGCGCGGATGACCGTCCGGCAGGCCATCGACGCCCTCGTAGCGGAGGGCCTCCTGCACCGCGCCCCGGGCCGTGGCACGTTCGTGGCGCCGCCGCGCGCGGAGGTGGGACGCCTGCTGGGCTACACCGAGGAGATGGCGCGCCGCGGCATGCTCGCGGAGTCGCAGACGCTGGTCGCTCGCCGCGAGAAGGCCGGCCCCGGGATCGCTCGCGCGCTCGAGCTCACCGAGGGCGACCCGGTGCTGCACTGGAAGCGCCTGCGCCGCGCGGACGGCGTGCCCATGTGCATCGAGGACGCCTACCTCTCCGAGATCCTGCTCCCCGGCTTCCTGCAGAGCGGCATGCCGACCAGCCTGTACGCCGCGCTCGAGGAGCGCGGGCTGCGGCCGACGTGGGCCGAGGACTCCGTGTCCGCCGGCGTTGCGACGGAGGAGGAGGCGGGGCTGCTCGAGGTCGACCAGGGCACCCCGGTCCTGCGGGTCGCCCGCCGGGCCCGGGTCGAGGACAAGAGCCTCGAGGTGTCCCGCGCCGTGTTCCGGGCCGACCGGTTCACGCTCTGGGTGCAGTTCGCAGACAAGCCCTGACCCCGCGCCGTACCCCACCGATGGGTCACGAACCGCAGGTTCCCTGCCACGAAACGCTGCGGTCTGGTCCCCGGCCGCACGCCTCCCGCGCCCCTAGCATCGGGCCATGACCCTGCTCGACGTGCGCGTCCACCACGCCCGCGACGTGCCGGGCGCCCAGGAGGGCGGGGCCGGCCGGCTGTGGCTGGCCACCGAGGAAGGCCTCTCGCCCGACCTCCAGGTGGTCTCCTCGGTGCTGCGCGACACCGACCTCCCGGTCCGCGTCACGCTGCGGCTCTCCGACTCCCGCACCACCACCGGCGGCGAGTTCACCCGGCTGGTCGGCCTGGCCGAGGAGTACCTCGCGCTCGGGGCCGAGGGCGTCGCCTTCGGCTTCCTCGACGCCGACACCGAGGTCGACACCGAGACCTGCGCCGCGCTCGCGGAGAAGCTGCCCGGCGTCCCGTGGACCTTCCCCGAGCTGGTCGACGACTGCCTCGAGCCACGTCGGGCCTGGCGCCGGCTGCGCACCCTCCCGGGGCTCGACGCGGTCTGCTCGGCGGGGTCGCCGCGCGGCCTCGCGGTCGGGTACGACGACCTGCTCGCGCTCGCCGAGTCCGACCCCGCGGTCGCCGGGGCCCTCATGCCCGGAGCCGGGCTCCTCGCCGAGCAGGTTCCGTGGCTGGTGCGTGCCGGCGTACGCCAGCTCCACGTCGGCCCGCAGGTCCGGCCCGGCGGCTCCGCGAAGGCGTACGTCGACGCCGGCCTGGTCCGCTCCTGGCGCCTGCTGCTGGGGGGCTGAGGTGAAGCGGACCGTCGGCCACGAGCAGTACTTCACCGAGCCGGACCTGGCCCGCCGTTGCGTCGCGTACGCCGGGTCCCTGCGGCCGCTGACCGACTACGGCCAGGTCGTCGAGCCCTCCGCCGGCGGCGGCGCGTTCCTCGCCCACCTCCCGGCCGACCGCCGGGTCGGGCTGGACGTCGCGCCCGGCCACCCGGAGGTCACCGCCGCCGACTTCATGGCCTGGCGTCCGCCGCCCGGCGCCGGCCCGGTGCTCACCATCGGCAACCCGCCGTTCGGGCAGCGCGGCGCGCTCGCGGTGCGGTTCCTCGCCCACGCGTGCTCGTTCAGCGACACCGTGGCGTTCATCCTCCCGCGCAGCTTCAACAAGTGGACCTTCGCCAACCGGGTGGACCCCTGGTTCGGCCTGGCCGGCTCGTTCGACTGCGACGGGTTCGTCGACGCGGCGGGTCGCCCGGTGAGCGTGCGCACGGTCTTCCAGGTCTGGCAGCGGCTGCCGGAGCCGCGCCGGATCGAGGCGCCGGCGCGCAGCCACCCCGACTTCACGATGCGGCACGCCCACCTGTCCCGGGTCACCGCGGACGAGCTGGCCCGGCTGCGTCGCGACCACGCCTTCACCGTGCCGCAGGTCGGCGCCGACTTCCGCCCGCGCGCCGTCGCGGAGGTGACCCGCGGCAGCCACTGGTTCATCCGGCCGCTGGCCGAGGGTGTCCACGAGCGGTTCGAGCGGCTCGACTTCTCGTTCCTGGCCGGCATGAACACCGCGCACACGAGCCTGTCCCGCAGCGACATCGTGGCCGCGTACGTCGCCACGGGGGCGCCCCGGCCATGAGACGACCGCTGCTGCTCGCACTGCTCGGTCTCGGGGCGATGATGTTCGGCGCGGCGTTCCTGGTCGTCGGCACCCTGGTGCCGGACCGCGCGCTGGACCTCCCGGACTGCGCGAAGGGGGTCGCGGACACCACCTGCCTCGAGACCGTGCCCGGGTCGTTCGAGGTCCAGCCGGGCGTGAACCGGCGGGTGCTGCTTGCGTTCCGCGCCGACGACGGCCGCTCGTCCTCGCGCTCGGTCTCGAGCTCCGACATCGAGAACCTGGACCGCTGGGTGTCCGGCGTGCTGCACGGCGGCTCGCTGGTCGCCGCGGAGACCGGGGGCGGCGAGCGCACCTGGTTCGGCCCACCGTGGTTCCGCACGTGGCGGGTGCTGGCAGTGACCGGGCTGGTCGGCGGCGCGCTCCTGCTGGCGGCCGCGTGGTGGTCGTCCCGGCGCCGGCCCGGAGGCCCTCCGCCGAGGCTCCCGCCCGCCTGAGGCAGGTCTCTCACGTCGGCGCCGACGTGAGAGACGCACCCTAGGACACCTCGAGATCCTGAGGACCTGCCCGCCCGATCCGACCTGCTCGCGACGGCCGTCTCAGGCGGGCAGGTCCTGGGCGTCGACGATCCGGTACGCGTAGCCCTGCTCGGCGAGGAACCGCTGCCGGTTCTGGGCGAACTCCGCGTCGACCGTGTCGCGCGAGACGATCGTGTAGAAGTGCGCGGACTTGCCCTCGGTCTTGGGGCGGAGCAGCCGGCCGAGCCGCTGCGCCTCCTCCTGGCGGGACCCGAACGAGCCGGACACCTGGATCGCGACCTCGGCCGAGGGCAGGTCGATCGAGAAGTTCGCGACCTTCGAGACCACCAGCAGCCCGATCTCTCCGGCCCGGAAGGCGTCGAAGAGCCGCTGCCGCTCCTTGACCGTGGTCTCGCCCTTGATCACGGGCGCGTCGAGGGCCTCGGCGATCTCGTCGAGCTGCTCGATGTACTGCCCGATCACCAGCGTCGGCTGGCTCCGGTGCTGGGCCACCAGCTGCTTGACGACGTCGATCTTGTGGTGCGTGCACGACGCCAGCCGGTAGCGCTCCTCCGGCTCGGCGGTCGCGTAGACCAGGCGCTCGTTCGACGGCAGGGTGACCCGCACCTCCACGCAGTCGGCCGGCGCGATGTAGCCCTGCGACTCGATGTCCTTCCACGGGGCGTCGTACCGCTTGGGTCCGATCAGGCTGAACACGTCGCCCTCACGGCCGTCCTCGCGGACCAGGGTCGCGGTCAGGCCGAGCCGGCGGCGGGCCTGGAGGTCGGCGGTCATCCGGAAGATCGGCGCCGGCAGCAGGTGCACCTCGTCGTAGAGGATCAGCCCCCAGTCGCGGGCGTTGAGCAGCTCGAGGTGCCGGTAGACGCCCTGCCGCTTGGTGGTCATCACCTGGTACGTCGCGATGGTGACCGGGCGGATCTCCTTCACCGAGCCGGAGTACTCGCCGATCTCGTCGGCGGTCAGCGACGTGCGGCGGACCAGCTCGTCCTTCCACTGCCGCGCCGAGACCGTGTTGGTGACCAGGATCAGCGTGGTCGACTGCGCGTGCCCCATCGCGGCCGCGCCGACCAGCGTCTTTCCGGCGCCGCAGGGGAGCACCACCACGCCCGACCCACCGTGCCAGAACGCCTCGGCCGCCTCGTCCTGGTAGGGCCGCAGCGACCACCCGGTCTCGTCGAGCGCGATCGGGTGCGCCTCGCCGTCGACGTACCCGGCGTAGTCCTCGGCCGGCCAGCCGAGCTTGAGCAGCGCCTGCTTGAGGTTGCCCCGCTCGGAGCCGTGCACCACCACGGTGTCGTCGTCGAGCCGCTCGCCGAGCATCCCGGCGACCTTCTTCGCCCGCAGCACCTCCTCGAGCACCGGCCGGTCGTTGCTGACCAGCACCAGCCCGTGGGTCGGGTGCTTCTCCAGCCGGAGCCGGCCGAACCGCGACATGGTCTCGGCGATGTCGACCAGCAGCGCGTGCGGCACCGGGTAGCGCGAGTGCGTCAGCAGGGTGTCGACCACCTGCTCGGCGTCGTGACCGGCGGCGCGCGCGTTCCACAGCCCCAGCGGGGTGAGCCGGTAGGTGTGGATGTGCTCCGGGCTCCGCTCGAGCTCCGCGAACGGCGCGATCGCGCGGCGGCACTCAGCAGCGGCCGGGTGGTCGATCTCGAGCAGCAGCGTCTTGTCGGACTGGACGATCAGCGGGCCGTCGTTCATGCGGCGTCCCCGGCGAGGCGCGAGCGCAGCGAGTGGCGTGCCGGGGTGCTCATGGTGTCGGCACCGGGGCGATGCCGCGCTGGCGGGCGCGGTACGCCGCGACGTTGGCGCGCGACGAGCAGCGGTCGGAGCAGTAGCGCCGCGAACGGTTCGGCGAGGTGTCGACGTACACGTTCGTGCAGGGGGTGGCCGCGCAGACGCCGAGCCGGCCGGGGCCGAGGTCGCAGACCAGGGTGGCCAGGCCGAGCAGCGCCTCACCGATCAGCAGCTCGGCCACCGACGACGCGCTGCTGGCGACGTGCAGGTGCAGGTGGTCGGGGTCGTGGTCGGAGATCATCGGGGTCACCGGGTGCCGCTGCATGAGGTCGTTGAGCCCGCCCACCACGACCGGCACGTCGCCGGCGGCCGCGAACACCTGCCGCAGGTCGTCCTGGAACTCCACCAGCGCGGCGCAGTCGGCCTCGGTGACCTGGTCGAGCAGCCACGGGCGGTTCGCGAGGTGCGCGGTGAGGGCGGGCACGTCCGCGACGTCGGCGTTGAGCAGCGCCGCCGCCGACTCGGCGTACCGGAGGAAGTCCATCCGCACCAGTCTACGGAGCCGGTGGGGAGGGCCGGCCGGTCGCCGCGTCCACGGCACGCACTCCGGTGATCCGATGCACGGCGAAGCCGCGCAGGTCCTCGCTGCGGTGGTCGTACGCCGTGAGCTGGCCGCCCTCGACCCGCTGGGGGTCCACGATCCGCTCGGTGGTCGTGCCGTGGTTGTCGACGTACCCGATCCACACCGAGGCGCCCTCCTCGATCGCAATCCGCAGCGCCGCCAGCGCCTCCGCGGGTGTGCTGCCGGTGGCGAGGGTCGCCGGCCTCGCTGCGACGGCCCGGTCACCGGCCCGGATCGCGGCCACGGCGGCGGCGAGCTGGGCGCCCTCGCGGGCCGCCTCGCGACCGGTCGGTCGGGCCTTCGGGGTGCGCGCCCGGTGCACGTCGGGCCGGGCCACCCGGACCGTGCCGTCCTCGGCCTCGACCACCGGCGCCAGGCCGAGGTCGCGCAGCCGGGGGAGCAGCACGTCGATCGGGGTGGTGGACACGACCACGGTCGGCGCCAGCCTGCGCAGCCCCAGCGACGCCGCCCGCCGGTCGCGCAGCAGCGTCTCGAGCGCGGCCTCGTCGTCGGTGCGCAGGAACGCCTCTGCGTAGCCGACCCGGAGGGTTCCGAAGGTGCGGGCGGTGTCGTCGACCAGGTAGGTGAGCGGCTGCGGGACCGGGGTGCGCGAGACGTCGCCGAGGAAGTCGTGGATCTCCTGGGCCGACCAGCCGGCGTCGAGCGCCCGGCGCACGGACGAGCCGGTGAAGCGGTAGACCGTCGCTCCTCCCCGGGACTCCACGTCCGCGACCTGGTGCAGCTGGCTGGCCAGGTGGCTCTCGAGCGGGCCGGGCGCGATCGCGGTCAGGTCGCCCTGGACGAGGATGTGGTCGAGCGGGGCCGGCAGCAGCGGCTCGATCTCCTTGGCCGCACCGGCCGGGTCGCCGTCGAGCAGCAGCCGCGCGGCCGGGGTCAGCCCGCCGAGGCCGGTGACGCCGAGCAGCGCGGCCTCCTCCGTCGCCCACGCGACCAGCGGTCCCTGCGAAGCCGGGCGCCGCGGCCGCAGCCAGCGGACCCGGGCCACCAGGGAGGGCACGCCGGTGCCCGTGGCCAGGCCATCGCCGGGCGGGAGGGCGGCCAGCTGCGCGAGCGCCAGACCGCGGGTGTCCACGTGGTGGGGGTCGACCAGCCCCGGAGCGAGCGCGTTGAGCGGCTTGCCGGAGGCGTCGCGGGCGCCGACGTCGCCGGAGGTGCGCGGGCTGACCAGCCAGGCCCGCACCAGCTCGGTCCACCGCTCGGCCGCCGGGCGCCGGCACCACGCGTCGTACGCGTCGGTGGGGAGCCAGCTCTCGGGCAGGTCGCCGGGGGCGCCGACCGCGAGCAGCCCGGCCGAGGCGGCGAGCTCGACCACGAACGCGGCCGTGCGCTCGTCGACGTGCAGCAGCGCGGCCGTGGCCCGGAGGTCGCGGACCCCGAGCCCGCCGGCCCGCAGCACCGGGGCCGGGGCGCTGCCCCAGTGGTCGAGCAGCAGCTCCACCCGTCGTACGACGTCAAAGGCCGCACCGGCCGCGGCCCGGGTCGCGAGGTCGGGGTCGTGGGTGCTGGTCGCCAGCGCCGGAGGTACGTCGAGGGGTCCCGGTCCGTGCTCGGGCGGGCGGCCGAGGAGCTCGGCCACCACGGTCAGGGGCCGGAGCCCGGTCGACGACTCCCAGACCAGGGCGAGGTCCTCCAGCCGGGCGGTCGTGTCGTCCACCCAGGCCGGGTCGGCGTCGACCAGGCCGTGGACTTCGGAGCGCGGGGTTTGGCCCGCGACGACGAGGGAATGGAGCAGGCAGAGTTCGGCCAGGGTGAGCCGATCGAGCGCGCGCAGGACCGAGGCGCGTGTGGCCGCGCGGGCGGCGAGCTGACCGGAATCCTGAGGAGCGGGCGTGGCGAGATCGGGGCGCAGGCGCAGCAGCTGGGCAAGCCTCGACTCGGGCCAGGCACGCACCTGGTCCGCCAGGGACCGGAAGCTTGTTCCGGAGGAGTCACCGGCCATCCCGACTACGCTACTAGGGCGCGCCGCCGCACGGACGGTGCGGCTCGGGCCGCAGGACGGAGAGGCCTAGGTCGTGGTGCACCTGCACAGCGGAGCCGCCACCGACGTCGGTCGGGTGCGCGAGATCAACCAGGACTCCTACCTCGCCTCGTCCCGGGTGTTCGTGGTCGCCGACGGCATGGGCGGCCACCACGGAGGGGAGGTCGCCAGCGCGATCGTGGTCGAGGAGTTCGGCCGGCTGGCCGAGCAGGGCTACGACTCCACGCGCGGCACCGAGGTGGTGACCGAGTGCCTGAGGTCGGCCCAGCAGCGGATCCGCGACTACGGCGCCGAGCACCGCAGCGGAGGGCAGCCCGACTGGTACGCCGGCACCACGGTCGTCGCGGCGCTGCTCTGCGAGGACGAGGAAGGCCCCACGTGGCTGCTGGTCAACCTCGGCGACTCCCGCATCTACCGCGTGCACGACGGCCGCCTCGACCAGGTGAGCGTCGACCACTCGGTGGTCCAGGAGCTGCTCGACGCCGGCGAGATCGACGCCGCGGCGGCCGCGGTCCATCCGGAGCGGCACGTGATCACGCGCGCGCTCGGCGGGCCGGTGCTGCGCGAGCCCGACTTCTTCGTGCTCCCGCTGGCCTCCGCCGCCCGCGTCGTGCTGTGCTCCGACGGGGTGAGCGGGATGATCGGCGACGACGAGATGGAGGAGATCCTCCGCGGCAGTGAGGACCCTCGCGACGCGGCCGAGCGGATCGTGGCCGCGGCGGTGCACGCGGGCGGGCAGGACAACGCCACCGCGGTCGTGGTCGATGTGGTGGGATTGGCGGAGTCCGGGAGCCACGACGCCCGGACCGCGCTCGTGAGCCTCGAGGAGAAGTTGGGAGCCCTGCCATGACGGGAGACGTGAGCACCGTGGTCCGGTCCTACCGCTCGGGTGGCTGGTACGCCGTCTTCGGGGAGCACGCCGCCGTCCTGCTGCCGCCGAGCGAGAAGTCCCGCGTCGCGGCGATGTGGGAGATGGTCGAGGGCCGCGCCGGCTTCGAGGAGCTGCTCGACGCGCTGATCGCGGGTGGCCTGCGCGGGCTGCCGGGGTTCGTGCTGGTCAGCAGCGGCGAGGCGCAGACCCGGGTGGTGCTGCGCGGGGCCGCGCGGGCCACGTTCACGCTGGCGGACGGCGACCCGGTCGAGGTCGACGGCACCGCGGCGGCGACCTGGGTGGAGCGCGTCCTCGACGGCGTCACCTCGGTCCGCGTGGACCTCGAGGACGTCGGCGGCGCGGACGACTACGTGCTGGAGACCGGCCTGGTCCGGGTATCGCGCGTCGACGAGCCGCCGTACGTCGAGCCGGTGGCGCAGGCGGCGCACGCCAAGCCGCTCGCCGAACCGGTCGTGGTGCCGATGCCCGAGCCGGTGACAGAGCCGGTGACAGAGCCTGTGACAGAGCCGGTGATGGAGACGGCCGACGAGCCCGGCGGACTGCACGTCGCCCCCGTCGTACCCCTGGGGGAGATCACCGACGCCGAGTCCGACGCCGAGCGCCCGCCCTCGGTGGACGACCTGCTCGCCTCCGACGCCGCGCTCGCCGACGCCGAGGAGGAGGGCCTGCCGCTGCCGGTCCCCCACGCGCCCGGCGAGGAGCCGGTCGCCGTCGCGGTCCCGGTCGCGCACCGGGCTGCCCCGGAGCCGGTCGAGGACCTGCCCGGTGAGCCCACGCAGGCGTTCTCCCCGATCCCCGAACCGATCCCCGAGCCCGTCGCCGAGGTTCCTCCGGTCGCCCCGCCGGTCGAGGAGCCGGTCGAGGAGCCGGTCGAGGAGCCGGTCGAGGAGCCGGTCGAGGGGGAGGACGACCACCACTGGCCGTTCTCCGACCCGGAGGCGGACGACGACCTCGACGAGGCCGGCGACGAGCCTGCGGCCGGACCGGAGATCGCGCCGCGCAGCCAGCCCCCGTCGAGGCCGGACCAGCAGTGGGAGGGGGATGTCGAGGAGCCGCCCGCGTCCCCGGGCAACCCGGCCGGAGGTGCCGCCGACCAGGTCGTGCCCGGGCAGCCACCGGCGCCGGACTCCGACCACGACGGCGACACCGTGGCCGGTGGCTGGGACCCGAGCCAGTTCGCCCGCCAGCAGCCCGGCATCCCCGGCCAGCCGCCGGCTCCGAGCGTGACCGCGCAGCCGGTCGCCCGGCTGGTCTTCTCCAGCGGCGAGACCATCGACGTCGATCGCGCGATCCTGATCGGTCGCGCCCCCGAGGCCCGCCGCTTCACCTCGACCGACCAGCCGCGCCTGGTGACCGTGCCGAGCCCGCACCAGGAGATCTCCTCGACCCACGTCGAGGTGCGTCCCGGGTCCGGCGCGGACCACGGCAGCGCGGTGGTGACCGACATGGGCTCCACCAACGGCACCGTGCTCGTCCAGCCCGGGCTGGCCCCCGAGGACCTGCAGCCCGGGATGGCCGTTCAGCTGCTGCCGGGCGCCGTGATCGACCTCGGCGACGGCGTGACCATCCAGGTCACGAACCTCTGAGAGCGCCCGCGACCCGATGACCACGACCACCGTCTCGGCGCAGCAGGCCGCGCCCGTCGCAGCCCTGGACCGCCGGTTCTACGCGTTCGCCCTGGACCGCCTGGTCGCCTGGTCGGCGGTCGCGGTCGTGGGCGCCGCGGCCTGGTGGTGGCTGTTCCGCGAGGACCGGGTGCTGGCCGGCGTGCTGGTCGCCGCGGCAGGGTTCCTGCTGGTCGGGCTGGTGCTCGCGGTGCTGCTCGGCACCCGCGGTACGTCGCCCGGCAAGGCGGCGTACGGGCTGCGGGTCGTCGACCCCACCTCCGGCCGGCCGATCGGCGTCGGCCGGGCGGTGCTGCGCACCGTCATCCTCGGGGTCGCCACGCTGCCGACGTTCGGCCTCGGCACCGCCACCCTCGCCTGGACCGCGGTGGAGGACCCGAGCCGCGAGCGCCGGGGCTGGCACGACCGCAAGGCCCGCTCGATCGTCGTGGACGTGCGACCGGTCGAGGTGGTAGCCGCCGTCGAGGACGAGCGGCCGCGGCACGTGGTGAACCTGACCGCGATGCGGCTGAACCCGGTCCGGCAGACCGCCACGCCGGCGCTGCCGGCCCCGGCCGTGACCCCGACGGTCTCGCTCACCGCGGGCCTCCAGCAGCCCTCGCAGCATTCCCCGCAGCAGTCGTGGCAGCCCGCGGCCCGGCAACAGCCGTCCGTCCAGCAAGGGCCGGACCAGCAGCCGCCCGGCCCGTCGGCGTACGTCCCGCCCTCCGTGCCGCAGGCCGATCGCCCGACCACCGCGCCGCGCGACCGCGGCCGGCACGCCGCCGACTCGGGTCCTGCGACCGGCCGGCCCGACGGGCCCGGCGCGCCCGCGACGCGCACCCGGTGGCGGGTCACCTTCGACTCCGGTGAGACCTTCCTGGTCGAGGGCCTCGGCCTGGTCGGCCGCCGGCCCGAGGGCCGGGCGGGCGAACCGGTGCGCCACGTCGTACCCCTGGTCTCGGAGAACATGTCGATCTCCAAGACCCACGCCCAGTTCCACCTCGCCGGTGACGGCGCGCTGGTGGTGATGGACCGTGGCTCGACGAACGGCTCGATCCTGGTCCGGCGGGGCGTGTCCCGCGAGCTGTCCGCCGGCCGGCCCGCCACCCTCCTCGACGGCGACCGGGTGCTGTTCGGCGACCGCGAGATGCGCGTCGTGCGCGAGCAGGGCTGAGCCGACCACAGCACGGACAGCAGCACCGACCGACGAACCCGACCCGAAGGAGTCCGCCGATGGCGGTGATCGAGGCACGAGGCCTGAGCAAGAGCTACGGCGGCAAGCCGGCGGTGACCCAGCTGTCGTTCGACGTACGACCCGGCACCGTGACCGGGTTCCTCGGACCCAACGGCTCGGGCAAGTCGACCACGATGCGGCTGATGCTCGGCCTCGACCGTGGTGAGGGCACCTGCACGTTCGACGGCCGTCCGTTCACCACGATCCAGCAGCCGATGCGGCACGTCGGGGCGCTGCTCGAGGCCAAGCCGTTCCACCCGACCCGCACCGCGCGCAACCACCTGCGGATGCTGGCCGCCGCCAACGACATCCCCGACGGCCGGGTCGACGAGGTGCTCGGCATGGTCGGCCTCTCGGACGTGGCCGGCAAGAAGCCCGGGACGTTCTCGCTGGGCATGGGCCAACGGCTCGGGCTGGCCGCCGCGCTGCTGGGCAACCCGCACACGCTGATCCTCGACGAGCCCGCGAACGGCCTCGACCCACAGGGCATCCGCTGGATGCGCGACCTGCTCAAGGCGCTGGCCAGCGAGGGCCGCTCCGTGTTCGTGTCCAGCCACCTGCTCAGCGAGATGGCGCTGATGGCCGACGAGCTGGTCGTGATCGGGCGCGGCCGGATGATCGCGAACGGCCCGGTCGCGGAGTTCACGAAGCGCAGCGGCCTCAACCACGTGCTGGTCCGCACCCCGCAGGCACACGACCTCGCGGCGCTGGTCGGGCAGCGGCTCGCCGGCCGGGGCTCGGTCACCGCCGGTGGCGAGGGCGAGCTCTCGATCGTCGGCCTGACCGCGGCCGAGGTCGGCGACCTGGCCTTCGAGAACCGGATCCGGGTGCACGAGCTGGTCACCCGCGAGGCATCGCTCGAGGACGCCTTCCTCGAGATCACCGGCGGCGCGCAGGAGTTCCAGGCACACGCGCCCGGCCCGGTCGGCTGGCAGCAGCCCGGCCCGCAGCAGGGCGGTCCCGGCTGGGGAGGTCCGCCGGCGGGTCCGCCCGGATCGCAGCAGGGCCCACCCGTCGGTCCGCCTCCGGGCGCGGCGTACGGTCCGCCTCCGGGTGGCCCCTGGGGCCCGCCGCCCGGCGGACCCGGTCCCTACGGGCCGCCCGCCCAGCAGGGTCCGCCGCCGGGGTGGCAGCCGCCGCCGGAGCCGCCGTACGGCGCGCCCGGACCGGGCAGCGACCCGGCCGCCGACCAGCAGCGAGACCAGCAGCGAGACCTGCACCGCGACCAGCACGGCGACGAGAACGGAGGCCGGGGATGACCGCGGCGCTGAAGTACGAGTGGCGACGCATCACCACCCTGCGCTCCACCTGGTGGATCAGCGGCGGCGCGGTCATGGCGGCGGTGAGCCTGACGTTCCTGGTCGCGATGGCGCTGCGGCTGGGCTCGGGCGACCTGGCGGACGAGACCACGTCCCGGTCGGACTCGCTGATCGTGCTCGAGATGATGACGACCCAGTTCTCGAACTTCGACCCGATGTTCTACCTGGTCGCCTACATCGTCGCGATCGTGGGCATCTTCAGCTGGGGCCACGAGTACCGCCACGGCATGATCCGCGCGACTCTCACCGCCCTGCCCCAGCGCGGGGCGGTGTGGACGTCGAAGTACGTCGTCGCCGCGGCGTGGGTGACCGTGGTCGTGATCGCGACGTGCGTGGTGTCCCTGCTGGTCGCGACCCTGTGGTTCGCCGGCCTGGGCCTGCACTACGACCTGCCCGCGCTCCTGGCTGCGATCGGCCGTCGGGTCGTCTACACGGTGCTGCTGACCTGGGTGGTGATGAGCCTGACCATCCTGTTCCGCAACCAGACCTTCGCGCTGGTCGCGATGTACCTCTGGCCGATGGCGATCGAGACCCTGATCAAGGGCATCTTCATCGTCCCGGGCCTGAGCGACCACCGCGAGCTGACCCGCTTCCTCCCGTTCAACGCGGGCGGCCGGATCATGCAGCGCGAGCCCTCCGCCGACTCGGTCTTCGGCGACCCGCTCAACGCGGTCGGCGGCTTCCTGGTCTTCGGCACCTTCGCCGCGGCGCTGATGCTGCTCGCCTACTACCTCTTCGAGAAGCGCGACGCCTGACCCCGCCGAGGTGCCCGGTCTTGCTGGCCGAGGTGCCCGGACTTGCGGGTCTCCTCGCAATCCGGGGCACCTCGGGGCGCAATCCGGGGCACTTCGGCGGTCAGGGGAGGACGACGGGGATGCGGGCGCGGGTGCCGTCGGAGCGGGTCCAGGCGACCCAGCCGCTGTCGACCCGGCCCGGACCGGCACCGGGGGCGCCGGTGGGGGTGATCCGGATCCGCACGGTCCGGGTGGCGCCGGGCGGCATCCGGAGCGCGGCCGGGGTGACGGTCACCCGGTGCCGGGTGAAGCCCCACGCCCGCGACGAGAAGTACGACGCCCGGCCGGACACGTTGGTCACCCGCCGGGTGACCACCCGGGTGCCGCCCGCGGCCAGCACCGAGGGCAGGTTGAGACGGCCGGCGGTGTCGCGGTCGAGGGCCCCGCGCCAGGCGGTGGCCGGGACGTCGTAGACGAGGCCGGGGTCGAGGGCTGTGGCCGGACGGGGGAGGCCGGCACCCTGCCGCAGCGAGACCGGCTCGCCGGCGGTGCTGGTGGCACTGGTCAGCAGGGCCGAACGCACCCGGGCCGCGGACCAGTCGGGGTGCGCGGCACGGACCCGGGCCGCCCAGCCGCTGACGCGGGCGGTGGCAGCGGAGGTGCCGGCGGTGAGCGTCCAGCGCGGGCCGCTGCCGGACGGCGACGTCGCGGCCAGCAGCTGCGCTCCCGGCGCCACCAGGTCCGGCTTGACGACGCCCGTGCCGGTGCGGCCGGACGGCGTCACCGCGAGGACCTGCGGCTTGCCCGCGGGCGCCGTGGTCCGCACCAGACGGCCGACCACCCGGCCGCGGTCGAGCCGCTGGCGCAGTGCCCTTCCGTCGGCGGCACCGAGGTGGAGCGTGGGCACTGCGTGGAAGTCCGCGGGCAGCCCCTCCCCGGACGCGTTGACCAGCACCATGCCGACCCCGTCGGCCAGCCGGACCGCCGCAGACTTGTCCACCCGCCCGACCCGGCCGCGCTCGCAGACCACGATCCGCCCGGCGGCCCGCGAGGCGTCGAGCGAGCCGGGGACACAGAGCCGGGCGTCGCGCTCGTCGCTGCCGGGCGCCGGGATGGTCGCCGCGTCGACCAGCGGGGTGGGACGGACCCCGCGGGTCGCGGTGTACGCGCCGGCCAGCCGGGTGCCGTCGCCGAGCACCAGCGCCCCGAGCCGCCGGGGCCCGGTGGTGCCTCCCACGGTGGTGACCCAGGGCTGGGCGTGCCCGACCTCGCTGCCGTCGTTGCCGGCCGCCGCCGCGACCACCACGTCCCGCTCGGCGGCGCCGAGCAGGGCCAGGTCGACCGCGTCGAGGCCCGGTGAGCCGGCGACCGCGAGGTTGAGCACGTCGACCCCGTCGGCGACCGCGGCGTCGATCGCGGACACGACGTCGGCGCTGGAGCAGCCGTCGTCGGCCGGGTCGGGGGCGGACCAGCAGGCCTTGTAGGCCGCGATCCGGGCCAGCGGCGCGGCCCCGGAGAACACACCGTGGTCCTGGTCGCCGTCGAGGGCGGGTACGTCGGCGTTCCCGGCCGCCAGCGAGGCCAGCTGGGTGCCGTGCCCGTCGTCGTCGTACGGCGAGGTGTCGGCGCCGGCCCGCAGCCGGTCGGCCCCGAAGCCCTCCACGAAGTAGCGGGCCCCGACGATCTTGTCGTTGCAGTCGGTGCGCCGCCACCGGCCGGTCGCCTCGCAGGTGCCGCGGTAGCCCGAGGGCCGCGAGCCGAGCTCGGGGCTGTAGGCGAACACCGGGCTGCCCGGGTGCACGCCGGTGTCGACGAGGCCGATCACGACCCCGCGTCCACCCCGGCCGGAGCCGTCGCCGACCGCACCCGGGGGCGCCGGGGTCGAGGTGCCGGTGACCCGGCGGACGGTGTCGCGCTCGACCATCCGCACCTGTGGGGCTGCGCGCAGCTGGTCGACCTGGGCGCCGGTGAGCCGGACCGCGAACCCGTTGAGCGCAGTGGTCCAGCGGTAGACCGGATCGGGCGCGTCCACCCGCTGCAGCAGGAAGTCCTGCTGGGCGAGCACGGCGCCGCGGTAGTCGCGCACGCCCAGCCCGCCGTCGTACCCGCTGGTGCCGGGCGCGCGCAGGGCGACGAGGTACAGGTCGTCGGACGGCGCGTGGTCCGCGGCTCCCGAGGACGGAACGACGGTCCAGGGCGCGACGAAGGCAGCCGTCAGCGCCAACAATCCGGTGGCGCCCCGGGCCAGGGCCGCTCGCATCATGCACCCCATCCGTATCAGACTCCGCGAAGGGCGCCATCGTCGCACCGGGACGCGGTCGGGGCAATCGGAACGCCACAGCCCCAGGGTGCGGCTCCCAGGTCGGTACGCCTGCTGCGCGGACCTGGGAGACGCACCCTAGGGTTGCTCCCATGGATCAGCTCGTCGTCGGCTTCGACCTCGACATGACGCTGATCGACACCGCGCCGGGCTTCGCGGCGACCCTCGACGCGCTCGCCGTCGAGCTCGGGGTGGTCTTCCCGACCCAGGCGATGACCGCCCGGCTGGGCCCTCCGCTCGAGCACCTGCTGCGCGACCACCTGGCCGAGGACGCGGTCGCGCCGGCGGGCGACCGGTTCCGTGCGCTCTACCCGGAGCACGCGGTGGCCCCGACCCCGGTGTTCGCCGGCGCGCACGAGGCCCTGGCCGCGGTACGCCGCCACGGCGGCCGGATCCTGCTGGTCACCGGCAAGTACGCCCCCAACGCGCAGCTGCACGTCGACCACCTCGGCCTCGACATCGACCACCTGGAGGGCTGGGTGTGGGGTGCCGGCAAGGGCGAGGTGCTGCGGACCGAGCGTGCCGGCGTCTACGTCGGCGACCACGTCCACGACGTCGAGGGGGCGCTGGCCGCCGGGGTCACCAGCGTCTCCGTGCTCACCGGCGGCTGCACCCGCGAGGAGCTCGAGGCCGCCGGCACGCACGTCGTGCTCGACGACCTCACCCAGTTCCCGGCGTGGCTGGACGGGCACGTTCTCGACCTCCGGCTGGCCGACCTCGAGGCCCGGCTGCGGGAGCTCGGGTCCGTGCTGGTCGCGTTCAGCGGGGGTGCCGACTCGGCGTTCCTGCTCGCCGCGGCCGTTCGGGCGCTCGGACCGGACCGGGTGGCGGCCGCGACGGCGTACTCCCACTCCCTGCCGCTGGCCGAGCGCGACCCCGCGCGGGCGTTCGCCGAGGACCTCGGGGTGCGGGTGCTGACGCCGGAGACCCACGAGATGGACCGCGACGGCTACCGCGCGAACGCCGGGGACCGGTGCTACTTCTGCAAGGCCGAGCTGCTCGACGTGCTCGGCCCGCTGGTGGACGAGCACGGGCTGGCCGCGGTCGCGACCGGCACCAATGCCGACGACGCGCTGGCCGGCTTCCGGCCCGGGATCCGGGCGGCGTCCGAGCGCGGCGCGGTGACCCCGCTGAAGGACGTCGGGTTCACCAAGGAGCAGGTCCGGGCGGCCTCGCGGCGGTGGGAGCTGCCGACCTGGGACAAGCCAGCGGCCGCATGCCTGTCGTCTCGGGTGGCCTACGGCATCGAGGTCTCGCCGTACCGCCTGGCCCGGGTCGAGCGCGCCGAGACCGCCGTACGACGGGTGCTGGCGGAGGCCGGGACCCCGGCCCGTGACCTGCGGGTGCGCGACCTCGGCGACCGCGCGTCGGTCGAGGTCGACGCCGCGCTGGTCGCCGGGCCGCTGGCCACCGGGTCGGTGGGGGAGCGGGCGGTGCTCGACGCCGTGCTCGCGGCCGGTTTCGTCGAGGCGGCGGTGGACCCGCGGGGGTTCCGGTCCGGGTCGATGAACGACGTGCTCGACGACCGCTACCGGTGAACCCGATGGCGCCCGTTCGGCGCCGCGACATAGGCTGACGCCTCGCAAGCACGCACGATCGAGAACGAGGTCATCCCAGTGCCCACTGGCAAGGTGAAGTGGTACGACGCCGACAAGGGGTTCGGATTCCTGTCCCAGGAGGACGGCCCGGACGTCTACGTGCGCCGCGACGCGCTGCCCGAGGGCGTGGCCACGCTCAAGGCCGGCACCCGGGTCGAGTTCGGCATCGCCCAGGGCCGCCGCGGCGACCAGGCGCTGCAGGTGCGGCTCCTCGACGCCCCGGCCTCGGTCTCGCGCGCGCAGGCGAAGGCGCAGCGCAAGAAGCCGGAGGAGATGGTCGCGATCGTCGAGGACCTGATCCGGCTGCTCGACGACGTCGGCGAGTCCTACCGCCGCGGCCGGCACCCCGACGCCCGCACCGCACGCCCGACCGCCAAGCTGCTGCGCGCGCTGGCGGACGAGCTGGAGCTCTGAGGGGCCTCCTCGCGATTCCCCGGCTGACGGGGGATCAGTGGGTGGCCAGGCGTTTCCGCCCGGGCGGGTTGGCCAGCACGAACACCGTCCAGGCCGCCAGCACCGCGAAGCCGATGCCGAGGCCGAGCCGCGGCGGGTCGAGCGGCATCGCGATGCCCACGAACCCGCCGACCACCCACGCCAGCTGGAGCAGCGTGTCGGAGCGGGCGAACGCGCTGGTCCGCACCCGCTCGTGCACGTCGCGCTGGATGGTGGAGTCCAGCGACAGCTTGGCCAGCACCTGGGCCAGGCCGGCGGTGAGGCCGAGCGCGACCAGGGAGAGCAGGCCGTAGAACAGCGCCGCGAGCAGCACCAGCACGGCGTCGGCGAGCAGCGCGAGCACGACCGTGACCGAGGGGTTGACCCGCTTGAGCAGCGAGGCGAGCGCGATGCCGAGGGTGTTGCCGAGGCCGGCCGCGCCGATCACCAGCGCGAGCAGCATCTCGGGCCGCTCCTCCCAGCCGTCGATCGGGTTCTCGCGGAGCAGGAACGCCATGAACATGGTGAGGAAGCCGGTCAGGAACCGTGGCCCGCAGTTCGCCCGCAGCGCGAACGCCACCGAGGCGGGCACCCGCAGCCCGGGCCGCCGCTGCCTGCTCCCGTCCTGCTGAGCGGTCGGCCCCGGGCCGAGCTCCAGCCGGGCCTCGCCGTGGCTGGAGTCGACCTTCGACGGGAGCAGGATGGCCAGGATCGTGGCCACCACGAACAGCACGAACCCGTAGCGCAGCGACCACTCCCCGCCGAACGTCGCCGCCAGCGCCGCGATCGGTGCGGAGATGCCGGCCCCGACCACGCCGGCCAGCGAGATCCGGGCGTTCGCCTTGACCAGCGTGACCCCCTCGGGGACCAGGCGCGGGGCCGCGGCGGCCTTCGTGACGCCGTACGCCTTCGACGCGACCAGCACGCCCAGCGCGGCCGGGAACAGCGCGTAGGACTCGGTGACCACCGCTCCGGCCAGCACCCAGCACAGGAACGCCCGGATCGCCATGGTCCCGCCGATCGCCCAGCGGCGGCCGTGGCTGAACCGGTCGAGGAACGGCCCGATCAGCGGCGCCACGATCGCGAACGGCAGCATCGTCATGCCGAGGAACAGCGCCACCTGGCCCCGCGCCTCCCCGGTCGGGACCTGGAAGAACAGGGTGCCGGCCAGCGAGATGGCCACCGCGGCGTCGCCGGCGGCGTTGAACGCGTGCAGCTCGATCAGGCGGGACAACCCGGACTGTCCGGCCCCCTCGGCCTGCGAGGCGCGGCGGGCGAAGCGGTACGTCGCGCGACCGGCGCGGGCGGTGCCGCGGGCCACCGCCCGGGCCCCGGTGGCACCGGCCCGGGCCGCCCGCTTCGCACCGTCGCCGGCGGTGTGCGGAGCGCCGTCCTCGGCCCAGGACTCCTCGCCCGACGCGTGCGACCGCTCGCGGTCCGCGGGCGGCTGCTGGGTCATGCCGCCATCCTGCCCCGTACGCCGCAGCTCACCCCCGTCGGACCCCCCGGACACCCCGATTTCCTGACCCGACAAGACAATACGGGCGGGCATGGGACACAATCGCGCACTGTGATGACTGCTGCGCGGACCCGTCCCGACGCCGCCCTCGTGGGTGCCGTCGACGCCGCCCGCGCGTTCCTGACCGACCAGGTGGGGAGCGCCGACGTGGGGGAGCACCTCGGTCACGAGGTCGAGGGCGAGCGGGTGGTCAGCCACTTCTTCGCCTGCACCCGTGCCGGCTACCGCGGCTGGCGCTGGTCGGTCACCGTGGCCCGCGCCCCTCGCCAGAAGGCGGTCACGTTCGACGAGGTCGTGCTGACCCCCGGCGACGACGCGATCGTCGCGCCGGAGTGGGTGCCGTGGAAGGAGCGGATCAAGCCGGGCGACCTGTCCCCGGGCGACCTGCTCCCGGTCGAGGACGACGACCCGCGCCTCGTGCCGACGTACTCCTTCGGCGACGACCCTCTCGACGCCGACGACAAGGCGCAGGTGCGTCAGGTCGCGCAGGACCTCGGCCTCGGCCGGGTCCGCACGCTCTCGGTCGAGGGCCGACAGCTCGCCGCCCAGCGGTGGTACGACGGCGACGGCGGGCCGTCCTCGCCGTTGGCGCAGTCCGCCCCGGGCTCGTGCACGTCGTGCGGCTTCCTGCTCCGGATCGCCGGCCCGCTGTCGGAGCTGTTCGGCGTCTGCGCCAACGGCAACGCCAACGACGACGGCCGGGTCGTGTCGCTGGACCACGGCTGCGGTGCGCACTCCGAGGTGCAGCTCGGCAAGAAGCAGCAGCCGGTGCCGCTTCCGGACCCGGTGTTCGACACGATGACGCTGGACGAGATCGAGTCCTTCTGACCGACCCGGTCAGATCGCGAGCGGCTTGCCCTCGCGGCGGCGGTTGCGGCGGCGACGGCAGTACTCCAGGCCGAACAGCCCCAGGCCGAACCCGGCCAGGCAGGTCCACAGCCACCAGACCCGCCCGCTGTCCTCGAGCCGGCCGTAGAACGGCAGCAGTCCGATGAACGCGAGCATCCAGAGCCCCACGCCGACCTCGACCGTCCGGACGCCGTCGACGTCGAGGGGCTCGACGTCGGCCACGATGTAGGTGCGCTTGCCGATCTCGTGGGTCTTCGGCTGCTCGGGCGGCTCCACGACCTCAATCTAGTCGACGGTGTGATCCCGCCGTGACACCCGCGTCTGTTGCACGACACAGATATCTGCCACGATGCGGTCCCGTGAGCAACGACCTGATGACCCGGACGCACCGCATCGACTCGTTCTTCAAGATCTCGGAGCGTGGGTCCACCCTCGGCCGCGAGGTCCGCGGCGGTGTCGTCACCTTCTTCACGATGGCCTACATCATCGTGCTGAACCCGCTGATCCTCGGCTACGCACCCGACGTCGACGGGCAGTTCCTCGGCGGCGGCGACGCGCCCGACCTGGCCATGATCGCGGCGGCGACCGCGCTCGTGGCCGGCGTGATGACGATCCTCATGGGTGTCGTCGCGAACTACCCGCTGGCGCTGGCCACGGGCCTGGGCCTGAACGCGTTCGTCGCGTTCGTGCTCGCCAAGGAGATGACCTGGGCCGATGCGATGGGCCTGGTCGTGCTCGAGGGCATCGTGATCCTGGTGCTGGTGCTCACCGGCTTCCGGCGGGCGGTCTTCTCCGCGGTGCCCACCCAGCTCAAGGTCGCGATCTCGGTCGGCATCGGCCTCTTCATCGCCCTGATCGGCCTGGTCGACGCCGGGTTCGTGCACCGCACGCCACTGCTCCCGAGCACCACGGTCCCGGTCACGCTCGGCTGGGACGGCCAGCTCCAGGGCTGGCCGGTCGCGGTGTTCGTGTTCGGCCTGCTGCTGCTGATCGCGCTGCACGCGCGCCGGGTCAAGGGCGCCATCCTCATCTCGATGGCGGTGACCACCCTGGTCGCGATCATCGTCGAGACGATCGCCGACGTCGGCGGCACCGGCCCGTTCACGGTCCCGGCGGACGACGGCCACGTCGACGGCAGCCTCTACAACCCGACCGCGTGGGGGCTGAGCGTCCCGGGCTGGCCCAAGGACGTCGTCGGTACGCCGGACTTCGGCCTGCTCGGCGAGTTCAACCTGCTCGGGGCCTGGGAGAACGCCGGCATCGTGGTCGCCGCGCTGTTCGTGTTCACGCTGCTGCTCGCCGACTTCTTCGACACCCTCGGCACGATGACCGCGATCGGGTCCGAGGCCGGGCTGCTCGACGAGGAGGGCAACCCGCCGAACATGGAGCGGATCCTGGTCGTCGACTCGATCGCCGCAGCGGCGGGTGGCGCGGCCGGCGTCTCCAGCAACACGTCGTACATCGAGAGCGCGTCCGGCGTCGCCGAGGGCGCCCGCACCGGCCTGGCCAGCGTGATCACGGGCGTGCTGTTCCTGCTCGCGACCTTCTTCGCACCGCTGGTCGCGATCGTGCCGTCCGAGGCCGCCGTACCGGCGCTGGTCCTGGTCGGATTCCTGATGATGCAGCAGGTCAAGGGCATCGACTGGGACGACCTCGAGATCGCGATACCGGCGTTCCTCACGATCGTGCTGATGCCGTTCACGTACTCCATCACGGCCGGCATCGGCGCCGGCTTCATCGCCTTCGTCTTCCTCAAGATCGTGCGCGGCAAGGCCGCCGAGGTGAAGCTGCTCATGTGGGTGGTGTCGGCGCTGTTCGTCCTCTACTTCGGCATCCACCCCCTGACCGACTGGCTCAGCTGAGCCCTGCCGGGGGAGCACCCCGGCCCTGACCGACGACCACGCCCGGCCCCACGTGCCGGGCGTGGTCGTCGCTCGTGTGCCCTCAGGACCGGCCACTCGGAACCAGGAATACTTAGCACGGGTAATGAGTTAGGCTAACGACATGGTTCCCACGGTCGAGAAGGTTGCCCGCACGGACGCCGGGCTCGCCTCGCAGCTCCGCCTGTCGGTGATGAGGCTGCGGCGGCGCCTGGCCAACGAGCGGCACCCGGACAACGAGCTGAGCATCAACGCGATGGCCGTGCTCGGGTCGCTCTACCGCAACGGCGAGATGACGGTCGGCGAGCTCGCCGCGCACGAGCGCGTGCAGCCGCCGTCCATGACCCGCACGGTCACCTGCCTGCAGGAGGGCGGGCACGTCGCCCGCCGCCCGCACGACACCGACGGCCGCCAGGTCGTCGTCGCGCTCACCGACCGTGGGCGCGAGACCCTCCTGGCCGACCGCCGACGCCGTGATGCCTGGCTGGCTCGCCGACTCGCGGAGCTCACCCCTGACGAACGTGCCGTCCTCCGCCAGGCGGCCCCGATCCTCGAAAGGCTCTCCTCTAGTTGACCATCACCCCACCAAGCCACTCGCTCCCCTCGCGCCTCGGCGGGGACCACGGATGAGTCCCACCTTCCGCGCGCTCCACAACACGAACTACCGGCTCTACGCGGCCGGCGGTGTCGTGTCGAACGTCGGCACCTGGATGCAGCGCGTCGCCCAGGACTGGCTGGTCCTCCAGCTCAGCGCCAACAGCGGCACCGCCATCGGCATCACCACCGGCCTGCAGTTCCTCCCGTTCCTCGTCCTCTCCCCGCTCGCCGGCCTGGTGGCCGACCGCGTGCCCAAGCGCCGCCTGCTCCAGATCACCAACGTGATGATGTCGGCCCCTGCGCTCGTGCTCGGCCTGCTCGCCGTGACCGGCACCGCCCAGATCTGGCACGTCTACGTGCTGGCCTTCGTGCTCGGCGTCGGCGCCGCGTTCGACGCCCCGGCCCGCCAGTCCTTCGTCTCGGAGCTGGTCGAGCCCGCCGACCTCACCAACGCGGTCGGCCTCAACTCCGCCAGCTTCAACGCGGCCCGCATCGTCGGCCCCGCCGTCGCCGGCGTCCTGATCGCGGCGCTCGGTGGCGGCGCGGTCGCCACCGGCTGGGTGATCCTGCTCAACGCGATCAGCTACGCCGCGCCGATCCTGTCCCTCCAGCGCCTCGACACCCGGGCCCTGGACTCACCGACGCCCGCACCCCGGGAGCCGGGCATGATCCGGGCCGGTGTCCGCTACGTGCGCCGACGCCCCGACCTGATGCTGGTGCTCGCGGTGGTCTTCTTCACCGGCACCTTCGGGCTCAACTTCCAGATGACCTCGGCGCTGATGGCCACCGAGGTGTTCGGCAAGGGCCCCACGGAGTACGGCCTGCTCGGCACCTTCATGGCGGTCGGATCCCTGACCGGGGCGCTGGTCGCCGCCCGCCGCGAGACGGTCCGGCACCGGCTGATCATCGGCGCGGCGGTCGTCTTCGGTGCCGTGGAGGTCGTGGCCGGCCTCGCCCCCACGTACGCCGCGTTCGCGCTGCTCACGCCGCTGCTCGGCCTGAGCGCGCTGACCATGATCACCGCGGCCAACGCGTTCATGCAGCTGCACACCGACGCCGGGATGCGCGGGCGGGTGATGGCGCTCTACATGATGATCTTCATGGGCGGCACCCCGGCCGGTGCGCCCGTCGTGGGCTGGGTCGGGGAGGAGTTCGGCGCCCGCATGACGCTGATCGGCGGGGGAGCCATGACGATCCTGGGCGTGGTGCTCGCTGCCGGGGTGTTCCTGGGCCGTGACCGCCGGCGCGCAAGACTGCCGGAGACCCCCGCGCAGGCGGGAGATCAGGCGGGGACCGGCGTTTTGACCGCCTCAGCGTGACTGAGTACGCTTGATCTTCGTGTCTGGGACGACCAGGCAGTCGCGCGTGCGCGAAATCGACCGCCGGTCACCCGCGGAGACATCGTGCGCACCACCCAACGTGAGGCAAGAGCAACATCATCGTGCCCGGCAAGGTGCCGAGCACTGTAGAGCGAACAAAGAGAGGGAACCACCCGGTGCCCACCATTCAGCAGCTGGTCCGCAAGGGCCGCCAGGACAAGGTGTCCAAGAACAAGACGCCTGCTCTCAAGGGATCGCCCCAGCGTCGCGGTGTGTGCACCCGCGTCTACACCACCACCCCGAAGAAGCCGAACTCCGCCCTCCGCAAGGTCGCCCGGGTGCGCCTGTCGAGCGGCGTCGAGGTCACGGCGTACATCCCGGGTGTGGGCCACAACCTCCAGGAGCACTCGATCGTGCTCGTGCGCGGCGGTCGTGTGAAGGACCTGCCCGGTGTCCGCTACAAGATCATCCGCGGTTCCCTCGACACCCAGGGTGTGAAGAACCGCAAGCAGGCCCGCAGCCGCTACGGCGCCAAGAAGGAGAAGAGCTGACATGCCGCGCAAGGGTCCCGCGCCGAAGCGCCCCATCGACATCGACCCGGTCTACGGGTCCCCGCTGGTCTCCCAGCTGGTGAGCAAGGTGCTGCAGGACGGCAAGAAGCAGGTCGCGCAGCGCATCGTCTACTCCGCCCTCGAGGGCTGCCGTGAGAAGACCGGCACCGACCCCGTGGTCACCCTCAAGCGCGCCCTGGACAACGTGAAGCCGGCCATCGAGGTCAAGTCCCGCCGCGTCGGTGGTGCGACGTACCAGGTCCCGATCGAGGTCAAGCCGGGCCGCAGCACCACGCTGGCCCTGCGCTGGCTGGTCGGCTACGCCCAGGACCGTCGCGAGAAGACGATGTCCGAGCGCCTGATGAACGAGATCCTCGACGCGAGCAACGGCCTCGGTGCCGCCGTGAAGAAGCGCGAGGACACCCACAAGATGGCCGAGTCCAACAAGGCCTTCGCCCACTACCGCTGGTGACCGGGTGGGGCCCCCGACCGGGGTCCCACACCTCACCGCCCCATCTAACTTTCGAGGGACTGAGACTTTCAGTGGCTGTCGACATCACCACGGACCTCAACAAGGTCCGCAACATCGGCATCATGGCGCACATCGACGCCGGCAAGACCACCACCACCGAGCGGATCCTGTTCTACACCGGCATCACCTACAAGATCGGTGAGGTCCACGAGGGCGCTGCCACGATGGACTGGATGGAGCAGGAGCAGGAGCGCGGCATCACCATCACGTCCGCCGCGACGACCTGCTGGTGGAAGGACCACCAGATCAACATCATCGACACCCCCGGGCACGTCGACTTCACCGCCGAGGTCGAGCGCTCGCTGCGCGTCCTCGACGGCGCGGTCGCGGTGTACGACGGCGTGGCCGGCGTGGAGCCGCAGACCATGACCGTGTGGCGCCAGGCCAACAAGTACTCCGTGCCCCGGATGTGCTTCGTCAACAAGCTGGACCGCACCGGCGCCGACTTCTTCCGCTGCGTCGACATGATGGTCGAGCGCCTCAACTCCACCCCGCTGGTCCTGCAGCTCCCGATCGGCGCGGAGTCCGACTTCCTCGGCGTCGTCGACCTGGTCGGCATGCGCGCGCTCACCTGGCGCGGCGAGACCAAGATGGGCGAGGACTACGAGGTCGAGGAGATCCCCGAGGACATGGCCGAGCAGGCCGCCGAGTACCGCGAGAAGCTCCTCGAGACCCTGGCCGAGGCCGACGACGACGTGATGGAGAAGTACCTCGAGGGCGAGGAGCTCTCCGTCGCGGAGATCGAGGCCGCCATCCGTCGCGCCACCCTGGCCGACAAGCTCAACCCGGTCCTGTGCGGCACCGCGTTCAAGAACAAGGGCGTGCAGCCCCTGCTCGACGCGGTCGTGAAGTTCCTCCCCTCCCCGCTCGACATCGACGGCATCAAGGGCCACGCGGTGAACGACGAGGAGAAGGAGATCATCCGGCAGCCGAAGGACGACGAGCCCTTCTCCGGCCTGGCCTACAAGATCGCCGCCGACCCGCACCTCGGCAAGCTGACCTACGTGCGCGTCTACTCCGGCAAGCTCGAGGCCGGCTCGACCGTGGTCAACTCGGTCACCGGCCGCAAGGAGCGGATCGGCAAGGTCTACCAGATGCACGCCAACAAGCGTGAGGAGATCGCGTCGGTCGGCGCCGGCCAGATCGTGGCCGTCATGGGCCTCAAGGACACCAAGACCGGTCACACCCTGTGCGACCCGACCAACCAGGTCGTCCTCGAGTCCATGACCTTCCCGGCCCCGGTGATCGAGGTCGCCATCGAGCCGAAGACGAAGGGTGACCAGGAGAAGCTGAGCCTGGCGATCCAGCGGCTCTCCGACGAGGACCCGACCTTCACGGTCAAGACTGACGAGGAGACCGGCCAGACGATCATCGCCGGCATGGGCGAGCTCCACCTGGAGATCCTCGTCGACCGCATGAAGCGCGAGTTCCGGGTCGAGGCGACCGTCGGCCGTCCGCAGGTGGCCTACCGCGAGACCATCCGCAAGAAGGTCGCGAACCACTCCTACACCCACAAGAAGCAGACCGGTGGTTCCGGTCAGTTCGCGAAGGTCATCATCTCGATCGAGCCCAGCATCGACGAGGAGACCGGCGCCGGCGCGGGCTACGAGTTCGCGAACAACGTGACCGGTGGTCGCGTGCCGCGCGAGTACATCCCGTCGGTCGACCAGGGTGCCCAGGAGGCCATGGAGTTCGGCGTCCTCGCCGGCTACCCGATGGTCGACGTCAAGGTCTCCCTCGAGGACGGCGCCTACCACGACGTGGACTCCTCGGAGCTCGCGTTCAAGATCGCCGGCAACCAGGCCTTCAAGGAGGCCGCGCGCATGGCGAAGCCGGTCCTCCTCGAGCCGATGTTCGCGGTCGAGGTGACCACGCCGGAGGACTTCCTCGGCACCGTCATCGGCGACATCAACAGCCGCCGCGGACAGATCCAGGCACAGGAGGAGCGTCACGGTGACATGGTCATCAACGCCCTCGTGCCGCTCTCCGAGATGTTCGGGTACGTTGGCGATCTGAGGTCCAAGACCTCGGGTCAGGCGTCGTACTCGATGGAGTTCGACTCGTACGCCGAGGTTCCCACGAACGTCGCCGACGAGATCATCAAGAAGGTCCGCGGCGAGTAACTCCCGCGGGTCCTCGGCACCACAGCACAACCACGAGTCAAGAAACACACCAACCAGGAGGAGCCCACAGTGGCTAAGGCGAAGTTCGAGCGGACCAAGCCGCACGTCAACATCGGCACGATCGGTCACATCGACCACGGCAAGACGACCCTGACTGCCGCGATCACCAAGGTCCTGCACGACAAGTACCCGGACCTGAACCCGTTCACGCCGTTCGACGAGATCGACAAGGCTCCCGAGGAGCGCCAGCGCGGCATCACGATCTCCATCGCGCACGTCGAGTACCAGACCGAGGCGCGCCACTACGCGCACGTCGACTGCCCGGGTCACGCCGACTACATCAAGAACATGATCACCGGTGCGGCCCAGATGGACGGCGCGATCCTCGTGGTCGCCGCCACCGACGGTCCGATGCCGCAGACCCGTGAGCACGTGCTGCTCGCCCGCCAGGTCGGCGTGCCGGCCCTGGTCGTGGCCCTGAACAAGTGCGACATGGTCGACGACGAGGAGCTCATCGAGCTCGTCGAGATGGAGGTGCGCGAGCTCCTCTCCGAGTACGAGTTCCCGGGCGACGACATCCCCGTCGTGCGCGTGGCGGCCTTCCCGGCCCTCAACGGCGACGCCAAGTGGGGCGAGTCGATTGCCGAGCTCATGTCGGCCGTCGACGAGTACATCCCGACCCCGGAGCGCGACACGGAGAAGCCGTTCCTCATGCCGGTCGAGGACGTCTTCACCATCACCGGTCGCGGCACCGTGATCACCGGTCGCATCGAGCGCGGCATCGTGAAGGTGAACGAGGAGGTCGAGATCGTCGGTATCCGCGACAAGTCGCAGAAGACCACGGTCACCGGCGTCGAGATGTTCCGCAAGCTGCTCGACGAGGGCCAGGCCGGTGAGAACGTCGGTCTGCTGCTCCGCGGCACCAAGCGCGAGGACGTCGAGCGCGGCATGGTCGTGATCAAGCCGGGCACCACCACCCCGCACACCAACTTCGAGGCCTCGGTCTACATCCTCTCGAAGGAGGAGGGCGGCCGTCACACCCCGTTCTTCAACAACTACCGTCCGCAGTTCTACTTCCGGACCACGGACGTGACGGGCGTCGTGACCCTGCCCGAGGGCACCGAGATGGTCATGCCGGGTGACAACACCGAGATGTCGGTCGAGCTCATCCAGCCGATCGCCATGGACGAGGGCCTCCGCTTCGCGATCCGCGAGGGTGGCCGCACCGTCGGCGCCGGCCGCGTCACCAAGATCACCAAGTGATCTAGCAGCACCTCACCGCTCGACCCCGGACCTCTGCTGGTCCGGGGTCGAGCTGCATTTCGGGCATTGCCCCGGCCCGCGCCAGCGGCTCCGGTCGCCGCCTGCGGCGACGCACCGCGCGCGGAGGCGGCGCGTCGGCCGGGTGGCCACTTCTTCGGTACGGCGCCGCTGCGGCCGCCGCGGCCAAGCCCCTTGAGTGCGCGCGGCACCTCGCCTCCGGCGTCGACCTCCGCCGAACGGTGGTGGAGGAGCGAGCGCCGGCGAGCGTCTCGAAACCACCACCCGGGATCCGGGGTCGGTGGTGCCGGGTGTCTGCGTCGTGGCCGTGCCGCGCCGCGGTCAGGGGGCCGGCGCGACGTCGGGGGTCGACTCGTCGTACCCCTCGGCGCCGTCACGGTCGATCCGGTCCGTCTCGCGGAAGCCGGTCAGACGTTGCCCGGCGGTGTTGGTGGCGGGGCTCGTGGCCCAGCCCACGAGCGGGTCGGCGGCGATGTCCGCCACGACCTCCGGGGCGATCGCGCCGTCCGCATCGTAGCTCTCGTACGTCAGCTGCAGCTCGCGGCCGGGGCCGGACACCAGGGCCATCGCGACGCTGCCGTCCGCGTTGTCGTCGCTGAAGCCGTGCTCGCTGGTCAGCACCAGCACCGTCGTGCCGTCCTCGAGCACGATGCACCGGACCGTCGTGCCGGCCTCGTCCGCGCCGGCGTCCGCGTAGTCCGCGCAGGAGACCTCACCCCGGTCACCCGGGAGGTACGCCGGGTCGGCCGCCTGCACGGCCAGCCAGTTGTGGCCGCCGCCGAGGTCCAGGCGCAGGTCGACGCCGAGCCCGCGGGTGTCCTCCATGTCGGTCAGGCCTCCGGACGCCTCGAGCACCCGGGTGTCGCCGAGGTGTGCGATCACTGCGGCGGCGAGGCCGCGCGCCGTTGCCGGTTCGAGGGTCGGGTCGGCCGACGCGCCGGCCACGGCGGTGCTCGACGAGGGGACCTCGCGTACCGCACGGTCGGCCCCCTCTGCCGAGCCGCACGCCGAGAGGGCTGCAGCGAGGACCGCCGTGGTGAGCCCGGTGGTCAGTGCGGTGGTGAGCGGGCGGCGCGGTGTCATGGCGTCCTCCTTCGTCGGGGTGGCCCCAGCGTGCGGCCGCGCCGCACCCGCCCGCCTGAGCACGGGTACCCAACCGCCATGGCCCTTCCGGTCGCCGACCCGGGTTGCGAGAGGATGGCGGCATGTCCGAGCCGCACGCCCGCCCCGCGCGCCCGCACCAGAAGCTGACCGAGGACGGGCGCCGGATGCGCGAGGTGCTGACCTACGCCCGCCGCGGCAACCGGTTCACCCCGCGCCAGCAGCAGGCGTGGGACGCCTACGCACGCCGGTACGTCGTGCCCGACGAGGCCGTGGACGACCCCGGGTTCACGCTGGCCGGGCTCTTCCCCGACCCCACCCGGCCGCTGGCGGTGGAGATCGGCTGCGGTATCGGTGAGGCCACGGTCGCGCTGGCCTCGGCCCGGCCGGAGGTCAACGTGGTGGGCTTCGAGGTCTGGCGCCCGGGCGTCGCCGACTGCGTCGGCCGGTTCGGGGAGGCCGGCCTCGACAACGTGCGGATGCTCGGCGTGGACGCCGTCTGGTCGATGGAGAACCTCGTCGGGCCGAGCAGCCTGACGGAGCTCTGGACCTTCTTCCCCGACCCCTGGCACAAGAAGAAGCACCACAAGCGGCGCCTGGTCTCCCCGGCCTTCGCCCGCCTCGTCGGAGAGCGCCTGGTGCCCCGGGGCAGCTGGCGGCTGGCGACCGACTGGGCCGACTACGCCGAGCAGATGGTGGAGGTCCTCGACGCCGAGCCGACGCTCGAGGGCGGCGTGGTCGGACGCTGGGCCGAGCGGCCGGTGACCCGGTTCGAGCGCAAGGGGGTCGCGGCGGGGCGCAGCATCACCGACCTCGCCTACCGCCGGGCCTGAGGCGCGCCGACCGGAGGGCGGTCAGGCCGCCTGCGCCGGCGGGTCGACGTCGAGCCCGGCCTCCGCGAGCAGGAACTGGAGGTGCAGCCGCTCGGCGTCCCGCTCCGTCCCCTCCGTCACCCCGGTCAGCAGGTCGGGCACGTCGAGTGCCCGGCACGCCTGCAGCAGCAGGTCGTCGTACGCCGCGAGCCGGGCGGTGCGGCGCAGCGCCGACTCCCCGGGACCGGGTGCCTGGACCAGTCGGTGCACCCGCCGCAGGTCGCGGGCGATCGCCTGGAGCGGCCGGTTGGGCAGCACCTCCGGCTCGGGTCGCGCGAGGTGCAGCCGGCGGGCGGCGCGCAGCACCGCCTCCCCGACCTCGCCCTGGTGGCAGAGGAAGAGCCACAGGGCCCCGAACCCCACCGAGAGGATCACGGTCGAGAGCGCCACGATGAGCAGCCCGACCAGCATCTCTCCACGGTACGCCGGGCCGCCGGGTGACGGCAGCGTCTTTTCGGAGGGTTCGGCGGGTGGTCAGCGGGCGCGGAGCAGGGCGCGCACCAGGTCGCGCAGCACGTGGAGCTGGCGGCGCATGTGGCCGGGGTCGCCGGTTGCCCGGGCCAGCAGGAACGCACCCTCGAAGGTGACGAACACGTGGTCGGCGAGCGCGTCGACGTCGACCTGGTGCCGGCGCCCGCCGGCCCCGTCGGCCAGTGCCGCCGCGAGCAGCCGGGCCAGCCCGTCGCGCCACGCGACGACGGCCTTGACGATCGGCTCGGCGGTGCCGGCGTTGACCAGCTGCCGCTCGGTGAGCACGGAGATGTAGAGACAGCTCGACTGCTCGTCCATGAGGTCGTCGGCCCGCTCCTCGAACCAGGCGAGGAACGCGTCGACCTGCCCGAGGGGTTCGTCGGTGACGGCCTCGGCGTACGCGGTCGCCGCGTCGAGCTGGGCGACGTCACCGGCGGCGTAGCGCTCGACCAGCGCACGGGCGAGGTCGAGCTTGGAGCCGAAGTGGTGGAAGAACGCCCCCTTGGAGGTGCCCGAGGCGGCGATCACCTGGTCCACCGAGGTGGCGGCGTAGCCGTTCTCGATCACCAGCGCCTCGGCGCTGATGAGGATCCGTTCGCGCGTGGGGCGTCCGTCGCGGGGCACAAAGTCCTTGATACCAGACCAAACAGTCTGATACAAACAGACCGAATAGTCCGTTACGTCCCTTTGGAGAAACGTCATGAGCACCACGACACAGTTCGTCACCGACGGCGGCCTGGAGACCGACCTGATCTTCAACAAGGGGATCGACCTGCCCGACTTCGCGGCGTTCCCGCTGCTCGAGGACGAGCGCGGCCGGTCCCTGCTCTCGGACTACTACGACCAGTACGCCGGGATCGCGGCCGCCGCGGGCGCCGGGCTGCTGCTCGAGGCCCCGACCTGGCGGGCGAACCGGGACTGGGCCGCCCGGCTCGGGTACGACGCGTCCCGGCTGGCCGCGGTCAACGAGGCCGCGGTCCTGTTCCTCCGCGAGGTCGCGGCCCGGTGGGACGACCGGCTGTCGGCGGTCCGGGTGAGCGGGCAGGTCGGGCCGCGCGGCGACGGCTACCGGCCGGGCGCGGCGATCGACCCGCAGGAGGCCGCCGACTACCACCGGCCGCAGCTCGCCGCGTTCGCGCGGGCCGGCGCCGACCAGGCGACCGTGCTCACGCTGACCGACGTCGGCGAGGCCGTCGGCGTCGCCGCCGCGGCCCGCGAGGTCGGCCTCCCGGTCGCGATCGGGTTCACCGTCGAGACCGACGGCCGGCTGCCCGGCGGCACCACCCTCGAGGAGGCGGTGACCGCGGTCGACGCGGCCGGCGGCCCGGCGTACTTCGTCGTCAACTGCGCGCACCCGCAACACATCGAGCGCGGCGTGGGCGACGAGGCTCCCTGGCGCTCGCGGGTCGGCGGGCTGCGCGTGAACGCCTCGACCATGAATCACGAGGAGCTCGACAACTCCACCGAGCTGGACGACGGCGACCCCGACGCCCTGGCGGCAGACCATGTCCGGCTCGAGGCGTCGTTCCCCGCACTCTCGGTCGTGGGGGGCTGCTGCGGGACCGACGCCCGGCACGTCGCCGCCCTCTGGCGAGACCGCGCCTAGCATGTCCCGGTGACCGCCACCCTGCCCGCGTCCGGGCGCACCCGGATCCACCGGGCCTGGTGGGTGGCCGCGGTCACCATGGGCGCGCTGGTCGCCGCCGCGGGATTCCGCTCGTCGACCGGCGCGCTGCTCGAGCCGCTGGAGGCGGAGTTCGGCTGGAGCCGGGCCACCACCTCCGGGGCGGTCAGCCTGAACCTCGTGGTCTACGGGCTGACCGCCCCGTTCGCGGCGGCCCTCATGGAGCGCTTCGGCATCCGCCGGGTCGTCACCGCCTCGCTGGCCCTGGTCGCGCTCGGCTCCGGCCTGACCCTGGTGATGACCAGCCCCTGGCAGCTGTGGCTGCTCTGGGGGTTCGCGGTCGGCATCGGGACCGGCTCGCTGGCGCTGGTGTTCGGCGCGATCGTGGCCAACCGGTGGTTCGTCCGCCACCGCGGGCTCGTGATCGGGATCTTCTCGGCGGCCAGCTCGACCGGGCAGCTGGTCTTCCTGCCCGCGATCGCCCAGCTCGCCGACGGGCCCGGCTGGCGCTGGGCGGCCGGGCTGGTCACGCTGTTCGCACTGCTGCTGGTGCCGCTGGTGTGGTGGGTCCTGCGGGACCAGCCCACCGACGTCGGCACCACACCGTACGGCGCCCCGCCGGACTGGCAGCCCCTGCCCCTGAAGGCGGTCCGTCGCAGCGCGGCGTGGGTGGCGCTCGACGCCCTGCGCGAGGCGTCCCGGAGCCGCGCGTTCTGGATCCTGTTCGTCACCTTCTGGATCTGCGGCTGGTCGACCAACGGGCTGATCGGGACCCACTTCATCCCCGCGGCCCACGATCACGGGATGCCCGCCACCACCAGCGCCTCGCTGCTGGCCCTGATCGGCATCTTCGACATCGCCGGCACCGTCGCCAGCGGATGGCTCACCGACCGCGTTGACTCCCGCTATCTGCTGTTCGGCTACTACTTCCTCCGCGGCCTGTCGCTGCTGGTGGTGCCGTGGCTGCTCGGACCGCACGTCCACCCCAGCCTGTTCCTCTTCATCCTGTTCTACGGCCTGGACTGGGTCGCCACCGTGCCGCCGACGGTGACCCTGTGCCGGGTGCACTTCGGGATCGAGCGGTCCGGCGTCGTCTTCGGGTGGGTCTTCGCCAGCCACATGGTCGGCGCCGGCGTCGCGGCCAGCTACGCCGGGTGGATCCGCACCTGGCAGGGCGACTACTTCGCGGCGTGGATGACCGCCGGCGGCCTGTGCCTGCTGGCGGCGCTCCTCTGCCTCGCGATCCCGCGCCGTGGTCCGGCCGGGGTGGCCGACCAGCGGGCCTGACCGGGGACCGCCCGGTGGTCGTGGGCCGTGGACGTCCTGATTTGGTGTCTCAGGGACATCTCTGCCAAGATAGTCCGGTTGCTTCGGCGGGTTGCCGGGGTGCGACCAACTTGACTACTGAATCGCGTTTCCAGAACGACGTTCGGTGGTTGGCGTGTGGCCGCACCGGACCTGGAGACCCGATCGGCCCGACGAACCCGTCGGGCGTCACCACAACAGCTGCGAGATCCCGGTCTCGTGTTGCGCAGAAAATGTGCGACACGCCCGACCGCGGGGGTCGGCGGTGCGAGGTGGCGGGGCACGGGCGGTGCGGCTCCACCCGGAGGCGCGTCGTGAGAGGACAGCACGCGGTACCCCCGGGTACGAACGAAAAGGACGAGAGAGACCTATGGCGGGACAGAAGATCCGCATCAGGCTCAAGGCCTATGACCACGAGGTGATCGACACCTCGGCGCGGAAGATCGTGGACACCGTCACCCGCACGGGTGCGAAGGTCGCCGGCCCGGTGCCGCTGCCGACCGAGAAGAACGTCTTCTGCGTCATTCGCTCGCCGCACAAGTACAAGGACTCCCGCGAGCACTTCGAGATGCGCACCCACAAGCGCCTCATCGACATCATTGACCCCACGCCGAAGACGGTCGACTCGCTCATGCGCCTCGACCTGCCTGCCGGCGTTGACATCGAGATCAAGCTCTGAGGTCGCGAGTCATGACTATCGAACGCAATGTGAAGGGCCTGCTGGGCACCAAGCTCGGCATGACCCAGACCTGGGACGAGAACAACCGCATCGTCCCCGTGACCGTCGTCGCCGCGGCGACCAACGTGGTCACCCAGGTCCGCCAGCCCGAGACCGACGGCTACAACGCCATCCAGGTCGGGTTCGGTGAGATCGAGGGCCGCAAGGTCACCAAGCCGGCCGCGGGCCACTTCGCCAGGGCCGGCGTCACCGCGCGCCGCCACCTGGTCGAGATCCGCACCGCCGACGCCGCGTCGTACGCCGTCGGCCAGGAGCTGACCGCCGAGCTCTTCGAGGCCGGCGACGAGATCGACGTGACCGGGACGAGCAAGGGCAAGGGCTACGCGGGCACGATGAAGCGCCACGGCTTCGCCGGCGTCTCCGCCTCGCACGGTGCCCACCGCAACCACCGCAAGCCGGGCTCGATCGGCGCCTGCGCCACGCCCGGTCGCGTCTTCAAGGGCATGCGCATGTCCGGCCGGATGGGTGGCGACACCGTCACCACCCAGAACGTCACGGTGCACGCCGTCGACGCAGAGAAGGGCCTGATCCTCCTCAAGGGTGCCGTCCCCGGCCCCAAGGGTGGCGTCGTGGTCCTCCGCTCGGCCGCCAAGAAGACCGTCACCTCTGGCAAGGAGGCCTGAGCATGGCGACCAAGACCAAGACCGTGAAGGTCGACCTGCCCGCCGAGATCTTCGACGTGGACGTCAACGTCCCGCTGATCCACCAGGTCGTCGTCGCGCAGCAGGCCGCCGCCCGCCAGGGCAGCGCCGCCACCAAGACCCGCGGCGAGGTCCGCGGTGGTGGCCGCAAGCCCTACAAGCAGAAGGGCACCGGCCGCGCCCGTCAGGGCTCGACCCGGGCGCCCCAGTTCGCCGGCGGCGGCACCGTCCACGGCCCGCAGCCGCGTGACTACGACCAGCGCACCCCCAAGAAGATGAAGGCCGCCGCCCTCCGTGGCGCCCTCTCCGACCGGGCCCGCAACGACCGCGTCCACGTGGTCGAGTCGCTGGTCACCGGCGACGCGCCGTCGACCAAGACCGCGCTCGCCGCGCTGGCCGGCCTCTCGGACCGTGTCCGCTTCCTGGTGGTGCTCGAGCGGGGCGACAACCTGACCTGGCTGTCGCTGCGCAACGCCGCGAACGTCCACATCATCGCGGTCGACCAGCTCAACACCTACGACGTCCTGCTGTCCGACGACGTGGTGTTCACCAAGGGCGCGTACGACGCGTTCGTCGGTGCCGCGGGCGGCGCGAAGGCCGAGACCGAGGAGGCTGCCAAGTGAGCACCCTGCACAAGGACCACCGCGACATCCTGATCGCACCGGTCGTGTCCGAGAAGAGCTATGGCCTCCTCGACGCGAACAAGTACACCTTCCTGGTGCGTCCGGACGCCAACAAGACCGAGATCAAGATCGCGGTCGAGAAGGTGTTCAACGTCAAGGTGACGTCGGTCAACACGATCAACCGCCAGGGCAAGACGCGTCGTACCCGCTTCGGCATGGGCAAGCGTGCCAACACCAAGCGCGCGATCGTCAGCCTCGCCGAGGGCCACCGCATCGACATCTTCGGAGGTCCGGTCTCCTGACCGGGCACCTGGATAACGAGGACTGAGAAATGGCTATCCGCAAGTACAAGCCGACCACCCCGGGCCGTCGCGGCTCGTCGGTCGCCGACTTCGTCGAGGTGACCCGGTCGACGCCGGAGAAGTCGCTGACGCGCCCGCTGCCCAAGAAGGGCGGCCGCAACAACCAGGGCCGGATCACCACCCGGCACCAGGGTGGCGGCCACAAGCGTGCCTACCGCGTCATCGACTTTCGTCGCTACGACAAGGACGGCGTTCCGGCCAAGGTCGCGCACATCGAGTACGACCCGAACCGCACCGCGCGCATCGCGCTGCTGCACTACGCCGACGGCGAGAAGCGCTACATCATCGCGCCGCGCGGCCTGGCGCAGGGCACCGTCGTGGAGTCGGGCCCGAACGCCGACATCAAGTGGGGCAACAACCTCCCGCTGCGCAACATCCCGGTCGGCACGACCATCCACTGCGTGGAGCTGCGTCCGGGCGGCGGCGCGAAGATCGCCCGCTCGGCCGGCAACTCGGCCCAGCTGGTCGCCAAGGAGGGCTCGCGCGCCACGCTGCGCATGCCGTCCGGCGAGATGCGGTTCGTCGACGTCCGCTGCCGCGCCACCATCGGTGAGGTCGGCAACGCCGAGCAGTCGAACATCAACTGGGGCAAGGCCGGCCGCATGCGCTGGAAGGGCAAGCGCCCGACCGTCCGCGGTGTGGTCATGAACCCGGTCGACCACCCCCACGGCGGTGGTGAGGGCAAGACCTCGGGTGGTCGCCACCCGGTGTCCCCCTGGGGCCAGCCGGAGGGCCGCACGCGCAAGCGCAAGGCGTCCGACTCCCAGATCATCCGTCGTCGCAAGACCGGCAAGGGTAGGAAGTAACCGAGATGCCTCGCAGCCTGAAGAAGGGCCCCTTCGTCGACGACCACCTTCAGAAGAAGGTGGACGCCGAGAACGAGAAGGGCAGCCACAACGTCATCAAGACCTGGTCGCGCCGCTCGATGATCGTGCCCGACATGATCGGCCACACGATCGCCGTGCACGACGGCCGCAAGCACGTTCCCGTGTTCGTCACCGACTCGATGGTCGGTCACAAGCTCGGCGAATTTGCCCCCACCCGCACCTACCGCGGGCACGTGAAGGAAGACCGGAAGGGTCGCCGCCGCTGACGCGGGGCGATCAGGAACTGGAGAGAACGAGCAATGAGCGTTACTGAGCGCCGGCGCACCAGCGCCCGCCGCGAGTCGCTGCTCGGCGACCAGCCGGGCGCCTTCGCGAGCGCACGCTTCGTGCGGATCACCCCGATGAAGGCCCGCCGTGTCGTCGACATGGTCCGCGGCCTCCCCGTCGAGGACGCCCTGGCCCTGCTGCAGTTCGCGCCGCAGGCCGCCGCCGAGACCGTCTACAAGGTCCTCGAGAGCGCCGTCGCGAACGCCGAGACCACCGAGGGCCTGGACACCTCGGACCTGGTCGTCTCGGTCGCGATGGTCGACGAGGGCCCGACGATGAAGCGGTGGCGTCCGCGTGCGCAGGGTCGGGCGACCCGCATCAACAAGCGCACCAGCCACATCACGCTGGCCGTGCAGCCGGCTGATGCCGTCGAGAAGAAGGGACGGACTGCCTGATGGGGCAGAAGATCAACCCGAACGGCTTCCGCCTCGGTATTTCGACCGACCACAAGAGCCGCTGGTACGCCGAGAAGCTGTACAAGTCGTACGTCGGCGAGGACGTCGCGATCCGCAAGCTCCTGTCCAAGGGCATGGAGCGGGCCGGCATCTCCAAGGTGGAGATCGAGCGCACCCGTGACCGCGTCCGGGTCGACATCCACACCGCGCGTCCGGGCATCGTCATCGGCCGCCGCGGCGCCGAGGCCGACCGCATCCGTGGCGAGCTGGAGAAGCTCACCGGCAAGCAGGTGCAGCTGAACATCCTCGAGGTCAAGAACCCCGAGGTCGACGCGCAGCTGGTCGCCCAGGGCGTCGCCGAGCAGCTCGCCGGCCGTGTGCAGTTCCGTCGCGCGATGCGCAAGGCGATCCAGACCTCCATGCGCTCCGGTGCCAAGGGCATCCGGATCCAGTGCTCCGGCCGCCTCAACGGCGCCGAGATGTCGCGCACGGAGTTCTACCGCGAGGGCCGCGTGCCGCTGCACACCCTCCGTGCCGACATCGACTACGGGTTCTACGAGGCCAAGACCACCTTCGGCCGCATCGGCGTGAAGGTCTGGATCTACAAGGGCGAGGTCGCGGGCACCCGCGCCGAGCGTGAGGCCCAGGCGGCCGCGCGCGCCGGTGCGCCAGGTGGCGGCCGTGGCCGTCCGTCCCGCGGTGGCGACCGTCCGAGCCGGGGCTCGCGCGGCGACCGACCGACGCGTGCCGACCGTGCCGCCTCCGAGGCGCCGGCGACCGAGGCTCCGGCCGAGACCGCCGCTCCGGCCGAGGCTGCGACCACCGGACAGGAGGGCTGAGCACCATGTTGATGCCCCGTCGTGTCAAGCACCGCAAGCAGCACCACCCCAAGCGGACCGGTGCGGCCAAGGGTGGCACCCGTCTCGCCTTCGGCGAGTTCGGCATCCAGGCGGTCGAGGGTCACTACGTGACGAACCGGCAGATCGAGTCGGCCCGTATCGCGATGACCCGTCACATCAAGCGTGGCGGAAAGGTGTGGATCAACATCTACCCCGACCGTCCGCTGACCAAGAAGCCTGCCGAGACCCGCATGGGTTCCGGAAAGGGTTCCCCCGAGTGGTGGGTTGCCAACGTCAAGCCCGGCCGCGTCATGTTCGAACTTTCCGGAGTGGACGAGGACGTTGCCCGCGAGGCGATGCGCCGCGCGATGCACAAGCTTCCGATGAAGTGCCGCTTCGTCTCCCGCGAGGCAGGTGAATTCTGATGGCAACCGCATACGAACTCGACGAGATGAGCAACGTCGACCTCGAGACCAAGCTGCGCGAGGCCAAGGAGGAGCTGTTCAACCTCCGATTCCAGGCGGCCACCGGCCAGCTGGAGAGCCACGGCCGGCTGCGCACGGTCAAGAAGGACATCGCCCGGATCTACACCGTGGTGCGCGAGCGTGAGCTCGGCATCCGCACCGCTCCGGGCTCGAGCAACGAGAAGGGCGGCGCCGCATGAGCGAGCAGGCTTCCACCGAGCGCACCGCGCGCAAGGTCCGTGAGGGCCTCGTCGTCAGCGACAAGATGGACAAGACCGTGGTCGTGTCCGTCGAGGACCGTGTCAAGCACGCCCTCTACGGCAAGGTCATGCGTCGCACCAGCAAGCTGAAGGCGCACGACGAGACCAACGAGTGCGGCATCGGCGACCGGGTCCTGATCATGGAGACCCGTCCGCTGTCGGCCACCAAGCGCTGGCGCGTCGTCCAGGTCCTCGAGAAGGCCAAGTGACACCCGGCCCCACGGCCGACCCGCAGTTTTCAAACCATTCAGTTCGGCAAGGCTCGTCGCCCGCCTGAGGCGGCGAGAACCGGCTCGACAACCAGGAGATAACCGATGATCCAGCAGGAGTCGCGACTCAAGGTCGCCGACAACACCGGTGCGAAGGAGATCCTCTGCATCCGTGTTCTCGGCGGCTCTGGTCGGCGCTACGCCGGTATCGGCGACGTCATCGTCGCCACCGTCAAGGACGCGATCCCCGGTGGCAACGTGAAGAAGGGTGACGTGGTCAAGGCCGTCGTCGTCCGCACGGTGAAGGAGCGCCGTCGTCCGGACGGCTCCTACATCCGCTTCGACGAGAACGCCGCCGTGATCCTCAAGAACGACGGCGAGCCACGTGGCACCCGCATCTTCGGCCCCGTGGGCCGTGAGCTGCGCGAGAAGAAGTTCATGAAGATCATCTCGCTCGCCCCGGAGGTGCTGTGATGGCGAAGTCGCTGAACATCAAGAAGGGCGACACCGTCAAGGTGATCGCGGGCAAGGACAAGGGCGCCGAGGGCAAGGTCATCGCCGTCCTTCGTGACGAGGACCGCGTCATCGTCGAGGGCGTCAACCGCGTCAAGAAGCACGAGAAGGTCGTCAACCAGGGCGGCCGCGACGGCAAGACCGGCGGCATCGTGACCACCGAGGCCCCGATCCACGTGTCCAACGTGATGCTGGTCGTCGGCGACGACGTGACCCGCGTCGGCTTCCGCCGCGACGAGGTCAGCAAGCGCCGCCCGGACGGCTCGACGTACACCGCGGGCCGCAGCGTCCGTGTGTCGCGCAAGACCGGCAAGGAAATCTGAGATGACCGAGACCCAGAACAAGACCGAGGCCCCGCAGGCCCGGCTCAAGCAGCGCTACCGCGAGGAGATCGTTCCCGCCCTCCGTGGCGAGTTCGAGTTCGCCAACGTCATGCAGGTGCCCGGGCTGACCAAGATCGTGGTCAACATGGGCGTCGGCGAGGCGGCCCGCGACTCGAAGCTGATCGAGGGCGCGATCAAGGACCTCACCGCGATCACCGGCCAGAAGCCGCAGGTCACCAAGGCCCGCAAGTCCATCGCGCAGTTCAAGCTGCGTGAGGGCATGCCGATCGGTGCGCACGTCACGCTGCGCGGCGACCGCATGTGGGAGTTCCTGGACCGGCTGCTGTCGCTGGCGCTCCCGCGCATCCGCGACTTCCGCGGCCTGTCGCCCAAGCAGTTCGACGGCCGGGGCAACTACACCTTCGGCCTGACCGAGCAGGTCATGTTCCACGAGATCGACCAGGACAAGACCGACCGGCAGCGGGGCATGGACATCACGATCGTGACCACGGCCGCCAACGACGACGAGGGTCGGGCGCTGCTCAAGCACCTCGGCTTCCCGTTCAAGGAGAACTGACATGGCGAAGACTGCTCTGAAGGTCAAGGCCGCCCGCAAGCCCAAGTTCGCGGTCCGTGGCTACACCCGGTGCCAGCGCTGCGGCCGGCCCAAGGCCGTCTACCGCAAGTTCGGCCTGTGCCGGATCTGCCTGCGCGAGATGGCTCACCGCGGTGAGCTCCCCGGCGTGACCAAGTCCAGCTGGTAATCCACTCAACACACGATCGCTGAAGGTCGGCCCGCGAGACGGCGGGTCGAAACCACGGTGGGAAAGGGCCCTTTCGGCCATGACGATGACTGACCCGATCGCAGACATGCTCACGCGTCTGCGCAACGCCAACCAGGCGTACCACGACTCGGTGTCGATGCCGTACAGCAAGCTCAAGGCTGGCGTCGCCGAGATCCTCCAGCAGGAGGGCTACATCACGTCGTACGACGTGCACGAGCCGGCCGAGGGCGAGGTGGGCAAGACCCTCGACATCACCCTCAAGTACGGCCGCAACCGGGAGCGCTCCATCGCGGGCGTCCGCCGGATCAGCAAGCCCGGCCTCCGGGTCTACGCCAAGCACACGGGTCTCCCGAAGGTGCTGGGCGGCCTGGGTGTCGCGATCATCTCGACCAGCCAGGGCCTGCTGACCGACCGCCAGGCGAACCAGAAGGGCGTGGGTGGGGAAGTCCTCGCCTACGTCTGGTGACGACGAGACCACGAAGGAGAGACGAAGCATGTCGCGCATTGGCAAGCTCCCCATCCCGGTCCCGTCGGGTGTCGAGGTGAACCTCGACGACCGCCTGGTGACCGTGAAGGGCCCCAAGGGCACCCTGTCGCACACCGTTGCCGCCCCGATCACCGTCGAGAAGGGCGAGGACGGCGCGCTCGAGGTCAAGCGCCCGGACGACGAGCGCGAGAGCCGCTCGCTGCACGGCCTGACCCGCACGCTGATCGCCAACATGGTGACCGGTGTGACCGAGGGCTACGAGAAGAGGCTCGAGATCGTCGGCGTGGGTTACCGCGTGCTGCCGAAGGGCCCGACCCAGCTGGAGTTCCAGCTCGGGTACTCCCACCCGATCACGTTCAACGCCCCCGAGGGCATCACGTTCACCACCGAGGGCCCGACCAAGGTCGGCGTCGTCGGGATCGACAAGCAGCTCGTCGGCGAGGTGGCCGCGAACATCCGCAAGCTGCGCAAGCCGGAGCCCTACAAGGGCAAGGGCGTTCGGTACGCGGGTGAGCACATCCGCCGCAAGGTCGGAAAGGCTGGTAAGTGACCATGGCGATCTCGCTCAAGCAGCACAAGCACACCGCCGGTCGCACTGCGTCGCGCCTGCGTCGCCAGATGCGCGGCCGCAAGAAGATCGCCGGCACCGCCGAGCGTCCTCGCCTGGTCGTGACCAAGTCGAGCAAGCACATCGGTGTCCAGGTCGTCGACGACCTGGTCGGCAAGACCCTCGCGTCGGCCTCCACCATGGAGTCGGACCTGCGGTCCTTCGACGGTGACAAGACCGCCAAGGCCAAGAGGGTCGGCGAGCTGGTCGCCGAGCGCGCGAAGGCCGCCGGTGTCGAGGGCGTGGTCTTCGACCGCGCCGGCAACAAGTACCACGGCCGCATCGCGGCCCTTGCAGACGGCGCCCGCGAGGGCGGCCTGACGTTCTGATCGCGAAGAACAGAGAGAAGAGGAAAGTCTGATGAGCGGAGCCCAGCGCGGACAGCGCGCCGGTGGCGACCGTCGTGGCAACCGCGACGACCGTCGCGGCGGCCAGGCTGCCGACAAGACCGCCTACATCGAGCGCGTCGTCGCGATCAACCGAGTCGCCAAGGTCGTGAAGGGTGGTCGTCGCTTCAGCTTCACTGCCCTCGTGGTCGTGGGTGACGGCGAGGGTCTCGTCGGTGTCGGCTACGGCAAGGCGAAGGAAGTCCCCGCGGCGATCGCCAAGGGTGTCGAGGAGGCCAAGAAGCACTTCTTCAAGGTCCCGCGCATCCAGGGCACCATCCCGCACCCGGTCCAGGGCGAGAAGGCCGCGGGCGTCGTCCTGCTGCGCCCCGCCGCCCCCGGTACCGGTGTGATCGCGGGTGGCCCGGTGCGTGCGGTGCTCGAGTGCGCCGGCATCCACGACGTCCTGAGCAAGTCGCTCGGTTCGTCGAACCAGATCAACATCGTGCACGCGACCGTCGAGGCGCTGCGGATGCTCGAGGAGCCGGAGACGGTCGCCTCGCGCCGTGGCCTGCCCGTCGAGGACGTCGCCCCGGCCGCGCTGCTCAAGGCGCGCGCGGAGGTGGCTCAGTGATGGCCCGCCTCAAGGTCGAGCAGAAGAAGAGCACGATCGGCTGCAAGGCCAACCAGCGCGAGACCCTGCGCACGCTCGGTCTCAAGCGGATTGGCGACGTGGTCGTCAAGGAGGACCGCCCGGAGATCCGCGGCATGGTCCACACCGTCCGTCACCTGGTGACGGTCGAGGAGGTCGACTGACATGACGCTCAAGCTGCACCACCTGCGTCCGGCTCCCGGGGCGAAGACCGCCAAGACCCGCGTGGGTCGCGGTGAGGCCTCGAAGGGCAAGACCGCCGGCCGCGGTACCAAGGGCACCAAGGCCCGCTACCAGGTCCCGGCCTCCTTCGAGGGTGGCCAGATGCCGATCCACATGCGGCTGCCGAAGCTCAAGGGCTTCAAGAACCCGTTCAAGGTCGAGTTCCAGGTCGTGAACCTGGACCGCGTGAACGAGCTCTTCCCCGAGGGCGGCACCGTCGGTGTCGACGAGCTCGTGGCCAAGGGCGCCGTCCGCGACGGCCAGCCCGTCAAGGTGCTCGGCCAAGGTGAGATCACGGTCGCCGTCCAGGTCACCGCGCACGCGTTCTCGGCCTCCGCCAAGGAGAAGATCGAGGCCGCCGGCGGCACCGTGACGGTGCTCTGATCGGGGTTCCCGATCGACACGCCAGGGACCAAGCGAGGGGCCCGGATCACTCCGGCGCCCCTCGCGGCGTCCCCGGGGGCTCTCGGCAACGCCGTCGCAACGACCCCCTGTTAGGCTTCCCCGAGCCTTCGCCCGGGCCCCCGTGGCCGGCGAAGAACCCGCTGTGAGAAAGAGGATCACGTGCTAGGCGCGTTCGCCAACGCTTTCCGGACCCCGGACCTGCGTCGCAAGCTTCTGTTCGTCCTGTTGATCATCGTGATCTTCCGGCTCGGGTCGCAGATCCCGACGCCCGGCGTCAACACCGCCAACGTGCAGTCGTGCATCAACGACGTCCAGGACAACAGCGTCTACTCGCTGATCAACCTGTTCTCGGGCGGGGCGCTGCTCCAGCTCTCGATCTTCGCGCTCGGCATCATGCCGTACATCACGGCGAGCATCATCCTGCAGCTGCTCGTGGTCGTGATCCCGCGCCTCGAGGCCCTCAAGAAGGAGGGCCAGGCCGGGCAGACCAAGATCACGCAGTACACCCGCTACCTCACGCTCGCGCTGGCGCTGCTCCAGGCCACCGGCATCGTGGCGCTGGCTCGCTCAGGGCAGCTGCTCCAGGGGTGCCAGAAGGACCTGCTGCACAGCGACGGCGTCAGCACCTTCCTGGTCATGGTCGTCACCATGACCGCCGGCACCGCGGTGATCATGTGGCTCGGCGAGCTGATCACCGAGCGCGGCATCGGCAACGGCATGTCGATCCTGATCTTCACCCAGGTCGTCGCGACCTTCCCGTCCTCGCTCTGGGCCGTCCAGCGGGCCCGCGGCTGGTGGACCTTCGCGATCGTGATGGCGATCGGTCTGGTCATCGTCGCCGCGGTCATCTTCATCGAGCAGGCGCAGCGCCGGATCCCCGTGCAGTACGCCCGCCGCATGGTCGGGCGCAAGATGTTCGGCGGCAGCTCGACGTACATCCCGCTCAAGGTGAACCAGGCCGGCATCATCCCGGTCATCTTCGCCTCGTCGCTGCTCTACCTCCCGGCGATGGCGGTCCAGTTCAACCAGAACCGCAACCCGCAGCCGGGCTGGGTCACCTGGCTCAACGAGTACCTCGTCGGCGGCAGCCACCCGCTCTACATGGCGGTGTACTTCGCCCTCATCATCTTCTTCACCTACTTCTACGTGTCGATCACGTTCAACCCCACCGAGGTTGCGGACAACATGAAGAAGTACGGCGGCTTCATCCCCGGGATCCGGGCGGGCAAGCCGACCGAGGACTACCTGTCCTACGTCCTGTCCCGCATCACGCTGCCGGGTGCGCTGTACCTCGGCCTGATCTCGCTGATCCCGCTGATCGCCTTCGCGGTGATCAACGCCAACCAGAACTTCCCGTTCGGTGGCACGTCCATCCTGATCATGGTGGGCGTCGCGCTGGACACGGTGAAGCAGATCGAGAGCCAGCTCCAGCAGCGCAACTACGAAGGATTCCTGCGCTAATGCGACTGATCATCATGGGCCCGCCGGGTGCGGGGAAGGGAACCCAGGCGAAGTACATCGCCGAGCACTTCGGGATCCCCGCGATCTCCACCGGCGACATCTTCCGCGCCAACGTCTCCGCCGGCACCCCGCTCGGCGTGGAGGCCAAGCGCTACATGGTCGCCGGCGAGTACGTCCCGGACAAGGTCACCAACCTCATGGTCCGCAACCGGATCGACGAGCCCGACGCGGAGCCCGGCTTCCTGCTCGACGGCTACCCGCGCACGCTCGCGCAGGTCGAGGAGCTCGACGGGATGATCAAGTTCACCGGCCACGCGCTCGACGCCGTGGTGGTGCTGACCGTCGACCAGGACGAGATCGTCCAGCGGCTGCTCCAGCGTGCCCAGGTCGAGGGTCGCGCCGACGACACCGAGGACGTCATCCGGCGCCGTCAGGAGGTGTACGTCGAGCAGACCGAGCCGCTGATCGACGTCTACCGCGACCGCGGGATCCTGGTCGAGATCGACGGCATGGGCGAGGTCGACGAGGTCACCCAGCGGATCTTCGCCGCGCTCGACGTCATCCCAGAGAGCTGACCGGAGCCGCAGGTGTCCTTCCGCGACCGCGGCATCGAGATCAAGACGCCGGAGCAGATCGAGCTCATGCGGGTGGCCGGCCGGCTGGTCGGCGATACCTTGGAGCTGCTCCGCTCGTCGGTGCGGCCGGGCATCACGACCGGTGAGCTCGACCGGATCGCGGAGGACAACATCCGTTCCGGGGGCGGTGTGCCGTCGTTCCTCGGCTACGGCCACCCGCCGTTCCCCGGCACGATCTGTGCGTCGGTGAACGACGAGGTCGTCCACGGCATCCCGGGAGACCGCGCGCTGGTCGACGGCGACGTGATCTCCATCGACTGCGGTGCCATCGTCGACGGCTGGCACGGCGACGCGGCGATCACCGTCGCGGTCGGCGCGGTCCGGCCGGAGGTGCTGGAGCTGATGCGGGTCACCGAGGAGTCGATGTGGCGCGGCTTCGCGGCCGCGCGGCTCGGCGGCCGGGTCTCCGACATCTCGCACGCGGTGGAGCAGTACGTCCGCTCGCAGGGCGACTACGGCATCCTCGAGGAGTTCACCGGCCACGGCATCGGCACCGCGATGCACCAGCCGCCGAACGTCCCCAACTACGGCCGCCCCGGCCGCGGCCCCAAGCTGGTCCGAGGTCTCGCGCTCGCGGTCGAGCCGATGGTCACCCTCGGCGACCGCCACGTCCACCTGCTCGAGGACGACTGGACGATCTCGACTGCCGACGGCAGCTGGGCCGCGCACTTCGAGCACACCTTCACGCTCACCCCCGACGGTCCGTGGGTGCTGACCGCCCTCGACGGGGGCGAGGCGAAGCTCAAGGAGCTCGACGTCCCGTTCGGCGGCCGCTGACAGGCTCACGGTCCGGTCCCCGGGCAGCTCCCGGCGAGGTCCTCGGCACCGCCTGCTTCCTCCAGGGGATGCTGGTGACGTTCCTGGCCTGGTCCGGCTGCCCGGTGCCGACGGCGGCGGCCTGTTCGGTCTCGGCGACCTCGAGACCGCGGGTGCGATCGGGCTGGTCGCGTTCACGATGGCGGTCCTCGGGCTCGCGATCTCCGCGCGGGTCACCTCCTCGGAGCAGACCATGCCGGCGCTGGTGGGTCTGGTCGTGGTGCAGCTGGTGCTCTGCGGGGCCCTGGTGCCGGTGGCCCGCTGCTCGTGCTGGGGTTCGCGTGCTGCGCCGTCCGGCGCAGCGCGACGCCGCGCCGCTGACGCGATGGCGCACGGCTGGGCCCGCCATTCGGACGGTTCGGCGGAATGAGGGGAGGATGGCGTGCGTTGTCACGTCACGTGAGCCACCCCGCCGACGAAGCCGCCGACGACCGCACGTTCCCCGCCCTCTCCGTGCTCGACCTGGTGCCGGTGCGCGGCGACCAGACCAGCGGTGACGCGATCGCCGCGACGCTGGCGCTGGCGCGCACCGCGGACCGGCTCGGCTACCGGCGCTACTGGCTGGCCGAGCACCACAACATGCCGGCGGTCGCGGCCACGAACCCGCCGGTGCTGGTCGCTCTCGTGGCCGGCGCCACCGAACGGATCCGGGTCGGCTCCGGCGGCGTGATGCTGCCCAACCACGCGCCGCTGGTGGTCGCCGAGCAGTTCGCGCTGCTCGAGGCGGCGCATCCCGGCCGGATCGACCTGGGCCTGGGCCGGGCGCCGGGGACGGACCCGGTGACGAGGTACGCGCTGCGGCACGGCGCCGGCGGGGTGGACGACGACGCGGTGAACCGGTTCCCGGAGTACGTCGACAACATCGTGGCCATGATGGACACCGCCGGGGTCGGACTCGACGTCGGCGGCCGCGTGCACGAGCTCCGGGCCACGCCGCGGGCCACCTCCCGCCCCCCGGTCTGGCTGCTCGGGTCCTCCGACTACTCCGCCCGGCTGGCCGCCGCGAAGGGCCTGCCCTACGTCTTCGCCCACCACTTCTCCGGGCAGGGCACCGCGGAGGCGCTCGCGCTCTACCGCGACCAGTTCCGGCCCTCACCCGAGCTGGCCGAGCCGCGCACCTTCCTCACCGTGAACGCCGCCGTCGCGGAGACCGCCGGGGAGGCGGAGCGGCTCGCGCTCCCGCAGCTGCACGCGATGGTGGCGCTGCGCACCGGAGGGCCGCTGCGACCCCAGCTCCTCGTGGAGGAGGCCGAGGCGGTCAGCCTGCCGCCCGAGCATCAGGGCCTGCTCGACGCGATGCGCCGCCGCTGGGTGATCGGCGACCCGGAGACGGCCGCCGCCGAGGTCGCGCGCCTCGCCGCGACGTACCGCGTCGACGAGGTGATGGTGCACCCCGTGGCCGGCGCGTACGACGAGGAGCCGGTCCGGCGGTCGCGGTCGCGCGAGAACTCGCTGTCCCTGCTGGCCGGGGCCGTGCATGCTGGGGCGCGTGCCCGCGCCTGACGACGTCCTCGCCACGCTTGCGCCCGGCCGTTCCGGCCCGGTGCGGCCGCTGGGCGAGGGCTGGGACAACCTCGTGTGGGCGGTCGGTGACGACCTCGTCCTTCGGGTCGTGAAGGACCCCGACCCCACGGTCAAGCGCGCGACCGTCGAGCGGGACGTCGCGCTGCTCGCGTTCGCCGGCCGTCACTCCACCCTGGCGCCCCCGCGGGTGGTCGCCGCGGATCCCGAGGCCGGTGCGTTGCTGACCACCCGGGTCCCGGGGGTGGCGGCGGTCGAGTCCGGGCGCCTGGACACCTCGGCGCTGGCCGACGACCTGGCGAGGTTCCTGACCGCCCTGCACGCCGTGGACCCGGTCCTGGCGGCCGGGGTGGTCCGCCCCGATCCGGACTCGGCCGAGGTGTGGCTGGCGCAGGTGGGGGAGGAGTACGCCGCGGTGGCCGGCGACGTCGCCCCCGACCTGCGGGCGCCGGTCGAGGAGTTCCTGGGGGCCGCCCCACCGCCACCGGCACAGGACCTCGTGTTCTGTCACAACGACGTCCGGGACGACCACGTGATGGTCGACCCGGCGAGTGGCCGCGTCACCGGGCTCATCGACTGGGGCGACGCGGTGCTCGGCGACCCGGCGCTCGACCTGGCCACGGTGCTCACCGACTTCGGGCCGGCAGTGCTGGACCGGGTCCTGGACGGGTACCTCCGGCCCCGGGAGGCGGGACTGGCCGACCGGACCCGCTGGGTGGCCCGGCGGCGCATGGTGGAGGACCTGGCCTGGCGGATCCGCACGGGTGACGAGCCCGGCGGCAGGAGGACGTCGGCCACGCTGCGCCGGCTCCTGGCTGATTAGGGATTCCGGTCCATTTCGGACTAGACTTGCGGTTCGGCCCAACGTGGGTCTGTTTCGTGGTGCCTCGCGGCTGCCCGGACCATCATCCGATCGCTCGTTCGAGCGTGTGGGTGCGCGCCCGGGAAGAGGCTCACGGCACGGCTTCACGAGGTCCACCCGGCACCCGCCGGGAGGTTCCCGGGTCGACGGTAGAACACCAACGATCGGATTGCGGAGGACATGCCGAAGAAAGAAGGCGTGATCGAGATCGAGGGCACCGTGGTGGAGGCCCTCCCGAACGCGATGTTTCGGGTGGAGCTCACCAACGGACACAAGGTCCTCGCCCACATCAGCGGCAAGATGCGTCAGCACTACATCCGGATCCTCCCCGAGGACCGTGTGGTGGTCGAGCTCTCGCCGTACGACCTCACCCGGGGTCGGATCGTCTACCGGTACAAGTAAGCAGCAGCCGACACCCAAGAAAGGGCCCTCCTCGTGAAGGTCAACCCGAGCGTCAAGCCGATGTGCGACAAGTGCAAGGTCATCCGTCGCCACGGCCGCGTCATGGTCATCTGCGAGAACCCGCGCCACAAGCAGCGTCAGGGCTGAGCCCACCGGCTCACGCACGACCGCGAGAACAACTGAACACCAGAACGTGACCGCTCGGCCGCACCTGTCCTGACAGGTCGGCCGTCGCCCCCGGACCAGAGGCCGGGGCCCGCCAGAACGGCGGGACGCGGCACGAACGACACCTCTGGAGCATCGAAGGGAAACCGCCAGACAATGGCACGCCTCGTTGGTGTGGACCTCCCGCGCGACAAGCGCATCGAGGTCGCACTCACCTACATCTACGGCATCGGCCGTACCCGCGCCCAGCAGCTCCTGGCCACGACCGGGGTCGACCCCAACATGCGGGTCCACCAGCTGGGCGACGAGGAGCTGGTCAAGCTCCGTGACGAGATCGAAGCCAACTTCAAGATCGAGGGTGACCTCCGTCGTGAGGTCCAGGCCGACATCCGTCGCAAGATCGAGATCGGCAGCTACCAGGGTCGCCGCCACCGCATGGGCCTTCCGGTCCGCGGTCAGCGCACCAAGACCAACGCTCGCACCCGCAAGGGTCCGAAGCGGACTGTCGCCGGCAAGAAGAAGGCCAAGTGATCGAGCGCTGACGCGCCGATCCGCCTCTTCCTCGAACTCAGCTTCCAGCACACTTTCCAGGAGTAACTGAATGCCTCCCAAGAGCCGCGGGACCAAGGTCCGCCGCAAGGAGAAGAAGAACATCGCTCAGGGCGAAGCCCACATCAAGAGCACGTTCAACAACACCATCGTCACGATCACCGACCCCACCGGTGCGGTGATCTCGTGGGCCTCGGCCGGCACTGTCGGCTTCAAGGGCTCGCGCAAGTCCACGCCGTTCGCCGCGCAGATGGCTGCCGAGGCCGCTGGCCGTCGGGCGATGGAGCACGGGATGAAGAAGATCGACGTCTTCGTGAAGGGCCCGGGCTCGGGCCGCGAGACGGCGATCCGCTCGCTGGGTGCGATCGGCCTCGAGGTCGGCACCATCCAGGACGTCACCCCCACGCCCCACAACGGATGCCGCCCGCCCAAGCGTCGCCGCGTCTGACCCCGACACCCAGAAGACTTAGGAGCATCTGAACCATGGCCCGTTACACCGGCCCCATGACCAAGAAGTCGCGCCGTCTCGGTGTCGACCTCGTGGGTGGCGACCAGGCTTTCGAGCGTCGCCCCTACCCGCCCGGCCAGCACGGCCGTGGCCGCATCAAGGAGAGCGAGTACCTCCTCCAGCTGCGCGAGAAGCAGAAGGCCCGCATCTCGTACGGCATCCTCGAGAAGCAGTTCCACAACTACTACGTGGAGGCCTCCCGCCGTCCCGGCAAGACCGGTGACAACCTGCTGCAGCTGCTCGAGTGCCGTCTCGACAACGTGGTCTACCGCGCCGGCTTCGCGCGCACCCGCCGTCACGCCCGCCAGCTGGTCGTGCACGGTCACTTCAAGGTCAACGGCAAGAAGGTCGACATCCCGTCCTTCCAGGTCTCCCAGCACGACGTGATCGACGTCCGTGAGAAGAGCCTGGAGATGACGCCGTTCATCGTCGCCCGCGAGACCCACGGTGAGCGGGTCGTGCCGGCGTGGCTCGAGGCGCTGCCGAACCGCATGCGGATCCTCGTGCACCAGGTTCCGGTCCGGGCCCAGATCGACGTCCCGGTCCAGGAGCAGCTGATCGTCGAGTACTACTCGAAGAAGTAACGCCTCCCTCATCGATCACGTTAGTTCGGGCCCGTCAAATAGTGGGTGGGCCCGGAAAGGAAAGAATCAGTGCTTATCGCACAGCGACCGACCCTGTCGGAAGAAGTCGTCGACGATTTCCGCTCCCGGTTCGTCATCGAGCCGCTCGAGCCGGGGTTCGGCTACACGCTCGGCAACTCGCTCCGTCGTACGCTCCTCAGCTCCATCCCGGGTGCGTCCGTCACGAGCATCAAGATCGACAACGTGCTCCACGAGTTCTCGACCATCGAGGGCGTCAAGGAGGACGTGACCGAGGTGATCCTGAACCTCAAGGGCCTCGTCGTCTCCTCGGAGCACGACGAGCCCGTGACCATGTACCTGCGCAAGCAGGGCGCCGGTGAGGTCACCGCCGCGGACATCGCGCCGCCGGCCGGTGTGGAGGTGCACAACCCCGACCTGAAGATCGCGACCCTGTCCGACAAGGGCAAGCTCGAGATGGAGCTGGTCGTGGAGCGTGGCCGTGGCTACGTGTCCGCGGTGCAGAACAAGGGCGGCGACACCGAGATCGGCCGCATGCCGGTCGACTCGATCTACAGCCCGGTCCTCAAGGTGACCTACAAGGTCGAGGCCACCCGTGTCGAGCAGCGCACGGACTTCGACAAGCTGGTCATCGACGTCGAGACCAAGCCGTCGATCCGTCCCCGCGACGCGATCGCCTCGGCGGGCAAGACCCTGGTCGAGCTGTTCGGCCTGGCCCGCGAGCTGAACGTCGAGGCCGAGGGCATCGACATCGGCCCGTCGCCGGTCGACGAGCAGCTGGCCGCGGACCTCGCCCTCCCGGTCGAGGACCTGCAGCTCACCGTCCGCTCCTACAACTGCCTCAAGCGCGAGGGCATCCACACCGTGGGTGAGCTCATCAGCCGCTCGGAGCAGGACCTGCTCGACATCCGGAACTTCGGCTCCAAGTCGATCGACGAGGTCAAGGGCAAGCTGCAGGAGATGGGTCTGTCCCTCAAGGACAGCGCGCCCGGCTTCGACCCGGCGTCCGCCCTGGCGGCGTACGGCGACGACGACGACGACGCCTTCGTCGAGGACGAGCAGTACTGAGCGCACCATCTCCACGCTCAGCTCGCGTGAACTGACCAACATCTACTCCGGTACCTGACACGGCCGGGGAGAATCGAGAAGAAGAATGCCTACCCCCAAGAAGGGTGCCCGCCTCGGCGGCAGCCCGGCCCACCAGCGCCTGATCGTCTCGAACCTCGCCACCGCGCTATTCGAGCACGGCCGGATCACCACCACCGAGGCCAAGGCGCGCGTGCTGCGTCCGGTCGCGGAGAAGCTGATCACCAAGGCGAAGAAGGGTGACCTGCACAACCGTCGCGAGGTCCTCAAGACCATCCGCGACAAGTCCGTCGTGCACACCCTGTTCACCGAGATCGCTCCGACCTTCGCGGAGCGTCCCGGTGGCTACACCCGGATCACCAAGATCGGTCCGCGCAAGGGCGACAACGCCCCGATGGCGGTCATCGAGCTGGTGACCGAGGCCTACTCCCCGAAGGCACCGTCGACGAAGAAGTCGACCGCCAAGGCCGCCCCGAAGAAGACCGAGGCCCCGGCCGAGGAGACCGTCGAGGAGACCGAGGTGACCGCCGCGGAGACCCCGGCCGAGGAGACCGTGGCCGTCGAGGCCGAGGCGACCGAGACCGAGGCCACCGACGAGGCTGCCGACGAGGCCGCCGAGTCGTCCGAGGAGGCCCCGGCCGCCGAGGAGACCGAGGACACGAAGGACTGAGGCAGACCGCCCCGGTCCACCGGCGAGGGCCCGCACCCGTCTCAGGGTGCGGGCCCTCGTCGCGTCCGTGCGCGATGATGGCGCCATGTTCTCCGGCGCAGCCCTGGTCATCGGCGAGGCCCTGGTCGACGTCGTCCGCGGTGACGGCAACCAGGTCGAGTACCCCGGCGGCAGTGCCGCCAACGTCGCCGTCGCGCTGGCCCGGCTCGGACGGCCGACGTGGCTGGCCACCAGCTACGCGGCCGACGAGTACGGCGTGCTGCTGGCCGAGCACCTGAGCCGCAACGACGTGCAGCGGGCCAACGACCCGGGCGCCGTCACGCGCACCTCGTCCGCGGTGGCCACGCTCGACGCCGGCGGCGCGGCGACGTACACCTTCGACCTGCAGTGGCGGCTCAACCCCGTCGACCTGCCCCCGGACGTGGTCCCGGCGGTCGTGCACGCCTGCTCCATCGGCGCGGTGCTGGAGCCGGGGGCGGTCGACGTGCTCGGCGAGGTGCAGCGCTTCCGCGGCGTCGCGACCGTGAGCTACGACCTGAACCTGCGGCCGTCGATCACCGGGACCGGGCCCGACGTGGTGGCCCGGATCGAGAAGCTGGTCGCCACCGCTGACGTGGTCAAGGCCTCCGACGAGGACCTCGAGGCGCTCTCGCCCGAGGCAGCGTGGGAGGACACCGCGCTCCGGCTGCTCGAGCTCGGACCGACGGCCGTCGTGGTCACCCGTGGCCGGTCGGGCGCCACCGTGCTCCGGCGAGGCGGTCGGGTCGACGTGCCCGCGAGCCGGGTCAAGGTCGCCGACACGATCGGCGCCGGCGACACCTTCGGGGCCGCCCTGCTCGACGCCCTCAGCTCCCTCGGCCTGCTCGGCGCCGTTCGTCGTGACGCGCTGGCCGCGCTCGACGACGCCGGCTGGCACGAGGTGGTCTCCGCCGCGGTGCGCGCCGCTGCCATCACGGTCTCGCGCCCGGGCGCCGACCCGCCGACCCGGGCCGAGCTGGGCTGACTCCACCGGCCACGACGGGCACGCCGAGCGGCCAGGTCGTGCGCCGAGGTGCCCGGACTTGATGGCCGAGGTGCCCCGACTTGATGGCCGAGGTGCCCGGACTTGACGGCCGAGCTGCCCGGATGCGCAAGCGCTGGCCGTTCGCACCGCAAGAGGTGGCCGCTCGGCGCAATTCGGGGCACCTCGGCCATCAATAGGGGGCACCTCGGGGAGGGGGATGGCAGGATGGCCGACCGTGCGGATCCGGATCGACCTCGCCTACGACGGCACCGACTTCAAGGGGTGGGCTCGGCAGCCGGCGCTGCGGACCGTGCAGGGTGAGGTCGAGGCGGCGCTGGCGACGGTGCTCCGGGTGCCGGAGGCCGCGGTGACCTGCGCCGGGCGCACGGACACCGGCGTGCACGCGCGCGGGCAGGTGGTGCACGTCGACGTCGCCGACGACGCGGTCACCGCCAGCGCCGGTCGGTCCGAGGACCCGCCGCTGGCGGCGCTGCACCGGCGCCTGAACGGGGTGCTGCCCCCCGACATCCGGGTACGGCGCGTGGCCGAGGCGCCGGCCGGGTTCGACGCCCGGTTCTCCGCGACCTGGCGGCGCTACGCCTACCGGGTCGCCGACGGCGTGGTCGACCCGTTGGTGCGCAACCACGTGCTGGCCTGGCCGCGACCCCTGGACCTCGACGCGATGAACGCAGGGGCCGCCTCGCTGGTGGGCGAGCACGACTTCGCGTCCTTCTGCAAGAAGCGGGAGGGGGCCACGACCGTGCGGGCTCTGCTGGACCTGCACTGGGAGCGCGAGGGCGACCTCGCGGTGGCGACGGTGCGTGCGGACGCGTTCTGCCACAACATGGTCCGCTCGCTGATGGGCTGCCTGCTCACCATCGGGGAGGGGCGGCGCCCGCCGACCTGGGCGGCCGAGGTGCTGGCCGCCGCGGTCCGCGACCCGTCCGTGACCGTCGTACCGCCGCACGGGCTGACCCTCGAGGAGGTCGGCTACCCCGCCGACGCCGAGCTCGCCGCCCGCGCCGACGCCACGCGGCGGCTGCGGGTGCCCGGGGAGGAGCCCGCCGATGGATGACCACTACTTCTCCGCCGACCCGTCCGTCGCCTTCAGGCGGACCCCGGTCGAGGCCACCGTGTGGGGCCACGACCTCACGCTGACCAGCGGCTCCGGCGTCTTCGCGCAGGGGCGGCTCGACATCGGCACCGCCGTGCTGTTCCGCGAGACCGATCCGCCGGCGGCCGGGCGGATCCTCGACCTCGGCTGCGGCTACGGGATGATCGGCCTGGCCATCGCGCGGGCCGTGCCCGGCGCCGTGGTCACCGGCGTCGACGTCAACGAGCGGGCGGTGCTGCTGGCGCGGGAGAACGCGGCCGCGCTCGGCGTCGCCGACCGCTTCACCGCGCACCTGCCGGAAGACGTGCCCGCCGACGCGACGTACGACGAGATCTGGTCGAACCCGCCGATCCGGATCGGCAAGGACGCCCTGCACGACCTGCTGCTGCGCTGGCTGCCACGCCTCACCCCGAAGGGGCGCGCGGTGATGGTGGTCGGCAAGAACCTCGGCGCCGACTCGCTCCAGCGCTGGCTGGACGCCGAGGGCTGGCCGACCGAGCGGCTGGCCAGCGCCAAGGGTTTCCGGGTCCTGGAGACCCGCAGGCCCGACGCACCCTAGGTGCCCCGGCTGCGCTCCCAGAACGAGCAGGCGGCCATCACCGCGATCGCCAGCGCCGCCCCGGCGAGGATGTCGATGACGTAGTGCTCGCCGTCGTAGACCAGCGCGAGCGACATGGTCAGCGGGTAGGCGATCAGGACCCAGCGCCAGGCGGACCGGAGCCGCTGGATGGCGTAGAGCGCCACCAGGAACGAGATGCCGGCGTGCAGCGAGGGCATCGCGGCCACCGGGTTGCCGACACCGGTGAGGATGAGGTGGAAGCGGTCGAGGCCGGTGTCGGCCCAGCCGCGGTGGGTGATCCGCTCGACCTCGCTGGTGAGGTAGCCCTCCTCCGAGGCCATCCACGGCGGGGCCATGGGGTAGAGGATGTAGACCACCAGCGCGGCGATGTTGATGCCGACGTAGCGGCGCATCCACTTCATCCACTCGCCGCGGTTGCGCAGCCACAGCACCATCGCGAGGGTCAGGCCGACCACGAAGTGCGTCGTGTAGACCGACGTGAAGAGCACGTCGTACCACCGTGGGTCGCTGGCAGGGTCGCAGGGAGCACCGCACAGCGCGGCCTGGAGCCGCTCCGACGGCAGCTCGCCGGCGCCGATCCAGGTGTCGACCGTGATCGGCATCTGGAAGTGCGGGGTGAGCCCGAACTCGTCCGCGAGACCGCGGCTGTAGAAGTAGACGACCAAGGCCGCGACCGGCACCCACCAGTCGCGGAGGAAGCCGAGGTGGTGCCGCCAGGGCGCCTCGACGTTCCACGCGATGGTGGCCAGCCACAGCCACAGGAAGATCTGCACGGTGTCGCTGGGCACGCCGAACGCCCGGACCCAGAGCGCGAGCACGCCGGCGTACACCAGCAACGCCGTCACCCGGGAACGGGTGCGTGTGCTGGGTGGGACCTGGATGGGGACGGCAGGCCGAACAACTTCCCCCGGACCGCTTGCCATGGGCGGATTCTACGGGAGCGACCCCTTCCGACCTCGTCATTTTCGGGTGGGAGGGGGAGGTGACGGACCATATCCGGTGGCGGGATCGGGGCCGGTCCGGGACCATTTCGGACGTGGGTCACGTGGATGTCGCCGGGGTCAGGTTCCAGCTGCCGGACGGGCGGGTGCTGCTGGACGACGTGTCGTTCCGCGTCGGCGAGGGCGCCAAGGTCGCCCTGGTCGGCGCCAACGGCGCCGGAAAGACCACCCTGCTGCGGATCATCACCGGTGACCTCGCCCCCCAGGCCGGCACCGTCACCCGCAGCGGCGGGCTGGGCGTGATGCGGCAGATGGTCGGCGCGGGGCTCGGCGACGACCCGACGCTGGCCGACCTGCTGCTGTCGGTCGCGCCGCCCCGGGTCCGCGCCGCGGCGCACGACGTGGACGCCTGGGAACGCGCCCTGATGGAGGCCGAGGACGAGAAGACCCAGATGCGGTACGCCGCCGCGCTGGCCGAGTTCGCCGACGCCGGCGGCTACGACATCGAGGTCGTCTGGGACGTGTGCACCATGGCCGGGCTGGGCGTGCCCTACGACCGCGCGAAGTACCGCGAGCTGCGCACCCTCTCGGGCGGCGAGCAGAAGCGGCTGGTGCTGGAGTACCTCCTGCGCGGGCCGGACGAGGTGCTGCTGCTCGACGAGCCGGACAACTTCCTCGACGTACCGGGCAAGATCTGGCTGGAGGAGCGGATCAACGGATCCGAGAAGACCATCCTCTACATCAGCCACGACCGGGAGCTGCTCGACAACACCGCCACCCGGGTGGTGACGGTCGAGCTCGGCAGCGCCGGCAACAAGGTGTGGACGCACCCGGGCGGGTTCTCGTCGTACCACGAGGCCAGGCGCGACCGCTTCGCCCGCTTCGAGGAGCTGCGCAAGCGCTGGGACGAGGAGCACGCCAAGCTGCGCGCCCAGATGCTGATGTACAAGCAGAAGGCGGCCTACAACTCCGACATGGCCAGTCGCTACCAGGCCGCGCAGACCCGGCTCCGGAAGTTCGAGGAGGCCGGGCCGCCGACCGAGCAGCCACGTGAGCAGCAGGTGCGGATGCGGCTGACGGGCGGGCGGACCGGCAAGCGCGCGGTGATCTGCGAGGGCCTGGAGCTGACCGGGCTGATGCAGCCGTTCGACCTCGAGGTCTGGTACGGCGAGCGGGTCGCGGTGCTGGGGTCCAACGGGTCGGGCAAGTCGCACTTCCTGCGGCTGCTCGCCGCCGGCGGCACCCGCCCGGACAAGGAGCACGAGCCGGTCGGCGACGTCGTGATCGAGCCGGTGCGTCACCTCGGCACCGCGCGGCTCGGCGCACGGGTGCGGCCGGGGTGGTTCGTGCAGACCCACGAGCACCCCGAGCTGGTCGGCCGCACCCTGCTGGAGATCCTGCACCGGGGCGACGAGCACCGGTCCGGGATGCCGCGCGAGGAGGCGTCGCGGGCGCTGGACCGCTACGAGCTCGCGCACGCCGCCGAGCAGCGCTTCGAGTCGCTCTCCGGCGGTCAGCAGGCGCGGTTCCAGATCCTCCTGCTCGAGCTCTCGGGTGCCACGCTGCTGCTGCTCGACGAGCCGACCGACAACCTCGACGTGCAGTCCGCGGAGGCGCTCGAGGACGGGCTGGAGGCGTTCGAGGGGACGGTGCTCGCGGTGACCCACGACCGCTGGTTCGCGCGCGGTTTCGACCGGTTCCTGGTGTACGGCGCGGACGGCTCGGTCTACGAGTCGGACGGACCCGTGTGGGACGAGGGCCGGGTGCAGCGGTCCCGATGAGCGACCACCCCAGAATGGAAAGTTGCACATTCTAAAGGGAAACTCTCGGGTCTGCAGGTCTTTCGGTGGAACCGGGTCGGGCGTTACGTTCCTCGCGTCATTGCCTTGCCCGGGAGAGGAAACCCTTTGCGATGCGCAGTCTGAAGATCCGCAGCACCCTGGTCGCCGGAGCGACCGCAGCCCTGCTGGCGGGCGGCGCGGCGCCCGTCGCCGTCGCCACCGCGAACAGCGTGGCGTCCGGAACCCACGCCAGCCCCGCCGTCCAGAAGTGCGAGGACGGTTCGTCCGTCGCCCGCGTCCGCAACAAGAAGGGCAAGGAGCCCGCGCAGGACCCGAATGCGGCGGCCTATGGTCGGATCAAGGCCCAGCCCCGCATGCCGAACGGCTCGGTGCACATCCCGGTGGCCTTCCACATGATCCAGTCCGCCTCCGAGCCGAGCTCGCGGTCGAACGCCGACTGGACCTCCATGGTCGACGCGCAGATACAGGTGCTCAACGACGCGTTCTCCGGCGCCGCGGAGCCGGCCGGCCACGAGGGCGAGGGTGCGGACACGCCGTTCCGCTTCGACCTCCAGTCGATCGAGTTCGTCAAGAACGACGCCTGGTACACGGTGGGCCTGCAGAGCAGGGAAGAGCGCAGCATGAAGCGTGCTCTCTACACCGGCAACAGCGAGACCCTCAACGTCTACGCCGGCAACATCGGCGACGGACTGCTCGGCTGGGCGTACTTCCCGCAGGGCTACAACAGTGGCCGTGACTACATCGACGGCGTCGTGATGCTCGACGAGTCCATGCCGGGCGGCAGTGCCGGCAAGTACTCCCTCGGCGACACGCTCACCCACGAGGTCGGACACTGGCTGGCCCTGCACCACACGTTCCAGGCCGGCTGCTCGGCGTCGAACGACTTCGTCAAGGACACCCCGAAGGAGGCCATCCCGCAGTTCGACTGCCCCGAGGGAGCCGACACCTGCACCGCGCCGGGCCTCGACCCGATCCACAACTTCATGGACTACACGCAGGACTCCTGCATGTACCTGTTCACGAAGGGTCAGGCGCAGCGCATGAACGACGCCTGGATCAACTTCCGCGCCGTTCCCTGACGCACCCCGCGTCACGGCGTACGACGGGCCGCTCCCGGTGACGGGGGCGGCCCGTCCGTGTCCCGGGACGGCTCAGTCGTCGGCCTCGGGCTCGAGGGTCAGGGTCATCTTCTTCAGCAGCCGGTTGAGCTGCTTCTGCTCCGCAGCCGTGAGCGCTCCGACCAGGGCGTTCTCGGTATCGCCGCGGCGGGCCATCGCACTGCGCCAGATCGCGGCGCCGGCCTTGGTGACCTCGATGCCGACCCGGCGCCGGTCCTCGGCGGAGGGCCGGCGCTGGATCCAGCCGGCCTTCTCGAGCCCGTCCAGCCGTCCGGTCATCCCCGCGGGGGAGACGCCGAGGTCGCGGGCCAGGTCGGTCGGGCTCGCGTGCCCGGGGGTGTCGCGGATCATCAGCATGTGCAGGGTGTCGTACTCGAAGTCCTGGAGGCCGGTGTCGACGAGCGCCTCCTTCTTCTTCTGCCGCAGGTAGCGCGCGATCGCGCCGATCCGCGTCACCACGCCCTCCACCTCGTCGTCGAAGTGGACGTCGATCCAGTGGTCGCGCCAGCGGGCGACATGCCGGTCGACCCAGTCCTCCTCGGGCATGCCCTCAGGGTACCGGGGCGGTATTTCATTGACGAATAATTCGTTAGCGAAGTAATTTCACGGCATGACCACGGAGACCCCGCTCGACCTGCCGGTCACGCCGCACCCGCCCCGGTCCGGCGGCCCGCTGCGCCACGCGCCGTACCGGTTCCTGGTCACGGGCACCACGGTCAGCTCGCTCGGCAACGCGATCACCCCCGTCGCGCTGGCCTTCGGGGTGCTCGAGCTCGGCGGCTCGGCCTCGCAGCTCGGGATGGTCGTTGCGGCGTTCGCGCTGGCCGAGGTGGTCACGCTGCTGTTCGGCGGCGTGCTCGGTGACCGACTGCCGCGCCAGGTGCTCATGCAGGGCGCGGCCGCTGGCGCCGCAGTCACCCAGGGCGTGATCGCGCTGGCCCTGATCGGCGGCTGGGCGTCGGTCACGCTGCTCGGCCTCATCGGCCTCGTCAACGGCTGCCTGCAGGCGCTGAGCGGCCCGTCCTCCCAGGCGATGACCCGGCAGACCGTGCCGGCCGAGCTGCTCGGGTCCGCGGTCGCGATCCGCCGGCTGTCCCAGAACACCGCCGGCGTCATCGGGTACGCCGTCGCCGGCATGCTGGTCGCGGCGTTCGGCGCCGGCTGGGCGATCGCGATCGACGCGCTGAGCTTCGTGGTGGCGGCCTGCTGCTTCGCGCTGATCCGGGTGCCGTCGGTGGTCGCCACCGGTGATCGGCAGAGCCTGCTCGGCGACCTCGGTGCCGGTGCCCGTGAGGTCCTCCGGCACACCTGGCTCTGGTTGCTGATCGGGCAGGCGCTGCTCTACCACCTGTTCTACGGCGGCGTGCAGGGCGTGCTCGGCCCGATCGTCGTCGGCGACGAGTGGGGCACCGCGGCCTGGGGCTGGGCGCTCGCCCTGCTCATGGGCGGCTTCATGGTGGGCGGCCTGGTCACGCTGCGCTGGCGCCCCCGGTACGGCCTGGCAGTCGGCACCGTGTTCCTGGCGCTGACCGCGTGCTTCCCGCTCGCGATGGCGCTCTCGGACCAGCTGCCGGTGCTGCTGCTCGGCGCGTTCCTGCACGGCTTCGGACTCGAGATCTTCAGCGTCAACTGGGACCTGTCGATCCAGCAGAACGTCGCCGAGGACAAGCTGGCCCGGGTCTACGCGTTCGACATCGTGGGCTCGTTCGTGGCCCGGCCGCTCGGGCTGGTGCTGGTCGGCCCGGTGGTCGCACTCACCGGCACCACGACCTGGCTGCTGGTGTTGGCCGCGATCATGGGCGGCAGCTCGCTGCTGGCCGCCACGGTGCCGTCGGTGCGCCGCCTCGAGCGGCAGTAGGGCTCAGGCGGGGCGGTTCACTCGACGGTACGGCGGGGCGCCGGAACGCGCGGGCTGCCTTTCGCCGCGCCGCGGTTGGTGCCGCGTCGCTGCCGGGTCGTCGTACGGTCCGGGCTGTTCCTCAGGGCCAGCCAGGCTGCCAGGGGGTGTGCGTTCGTCATGCGGGTGAGGAGACGCAGAACGCCGCGCCAGATACGTCCGGCGCGGCGTTCTGCGGAGCGGTCTGGTCAGCCCCAGCGCTCGGAGGCGGGCACGAAGTCGAGCGTGCGGTCGCCGGTGTAGATCTGCTTGGGGCGGGCGATCTTCTGCTCCTTGTCCTGGACCAGCTCGAGCCACTGGGCCAGCCAGCCCGGGGTGCGGCCGATCGCGAACAGGACCGTGAACATCTCCGGCGGGAACTGGAAGGCCTCGTAGATGAGGCCGGAGTAGAAGTCCACGTTGGGGTAGAGCTTGCGCTTGACGAAGTACTCGTCCTCCAGCGCGATCTTCTCCAGCTCCTGCGCGATCTCGAGCAGCGGGTTGACGCCGGTCACCTCGAAGACGTCGTCACAGGCCTTCTTGATGATCTTCGCCCGCGGGTCGTAGTTCTTGTAGACCCGGTGGCCGAAGCCCATCAGCCGCTCGTTTCCGTCCTTCACGCCCTGCATGAAGTCGGGGATGTTCTCCTTCTTGCCGATGCGCTTGAGCATCCGGAGCACGGCCTCGTTGGCGCCGCCGTGCAGCGGGCCGTAGAGCGCGGCCACGCCGGCCGCCACCGCGGAGTACGGGTCGACCTGGGAGGAGCCGACCGAGCGTACGGCGTTCGTCGAGCAGTTCTGCTCGTGGTCGGCGTGCAGGATGAACAGTACGTCGAGGGCCCGGACCAGGCGCTCGTCGGCCTCGAACTTCTGCTCGCTCATCTTGAACAGCATCGACAGGAAGTTCGCGGTGTAGCCGAGGTCGTTGTCCGGGTAGACGAACGGCTTGCCCTGCGCGTGGCGGAACGACCAGGCGCCGAGGGTCGGCATCTTGGCGATCATCCGCACGATCTGCATGTGGCGGTTGTCCGCGTCGTTGATGTTGCGGGCGTCGGGGTAGAACGTCGACAGCGCGCCCACCGAGGCCATCAGCATGCCCATCGGGTGCGCGTCGTAGCGGAAGCCGTGCATGAAGCCCTTGACGTTCTCGTGCACGAACGTGTGGTAGGTGATCTCGTGCACCCACGCGTCGTACTCCGCCTTGGTGGGCAGCTGGCCCTTGATCAGGAGGTAGGCGACCTCGAGGAACGAGGACTTCTCGGCGAGCTGCTCGATGGGGTACCCGCGGTACTCCAGGATGCCCTGCTCGCCGTCGATGTAGGTCACCGAGCTGCGGCAGGAGGCGGTGTTGACGAAGCCGGGGTCGTAGACCGCCAGGCCGGGCTCGTCCTCGGCGGTGCGGATCTTGCCCAGGTCGGCGGCCTTGATGGTGCCGTCGGTGATCGGCACGTCGTACTCGGAACCCGTGCGGTTGTCACGGATGGTCAGGGTTGCTGCGTCGTTCGCAGCCACGGCCGCTGCGTCGGTCACGTCGGCTCCTGTCACAGAAGATAGGGTGAGTGCACCTCGGAAATTGTGTCCCCCCAACCTATTCCGTGACCGGCCGGGACGCTAACCCGGGCCGTTTTGACCCTCGCGCACGCACACACCTAGACTCGTTCCTTGCGACTCCTGCCGCGTCGTGGCCGCCTGTACGGGGCCCACGGTGCAGATCCGGACAGCCAGCGCCGCTGGTGAAGCCGGGCAGTGTTCGTCAGAAGCCGCAGCAACCCACCCGGCACGGTCCTCGTGCCGGGCCCAACGAACGAAGAAGGCTAGTTCCTGTGCGCACGTACAGCCCCAAGCCCGCGGACATCAAGCGCGAGTGGCACGTCATCGACGCCACCGACGTGGTCCTCGGACGGCTCGCCGTCCAGACCGCCAACCTCCTCCGCGGCAAGCACAAGCCGATGTTCGCGCCCCACGTCGACACGGGTGACTTCGTCATCATCGTGAACGCCGAGAAGGTCGCGCTGTCCGGCACCAAGAAGACCACCAAGATGGCCTACCGCCACTCCGGCTACCCGGGCGGCCTCAGCGCCACCCCGATCGGCGAGCTCCTGGAGAAGGACGCGCGCAAGGCCATCGAGAAAGCCGTCTGGGGCATGCTCCCCAAGAACCGCCTCGGCCGCCAGATGCTGAAGAAGCTCAAGGTCTACTCCGGCCCCGAGCACCCGCACGCGGCCCAGAAGGCCACGCCGTTCGAGATCAAGCAGATCTCCCAGTAATCGTCGTCGAAGAAGGATCGAGAGAAGACATCGTGGCTGAGACCACCGAGAACCCGACCGTCGACGGAGACGTCGAGGAGACCTACGAGGTCAACGAGCAGGGCGTTGCCTACAGCTCCGAGTCCGCGCCGTCCGCCGACGCCCCGCTGCGCCCGGCGACCGTCGCCCCGGCTGCCGCCACCGGCCGCCGCAAGCAGGCCGTCGCCCGCGTCCGCCTGGTGCCCGGCACCGGTCAGTGGACCGTCAACGGCCGCACGCTGGACTCCTACTTCCCGAACAAGCTGCACCAGCAGGTCGTCAACGAGCCCTTCGTGAACACCCAGCTCGAGGGCCGCTTCGACGTCATCGCCCGCATCCACGGCGGCGGCATCACCGGCCAGGCCGGTGCGCTGCGCCTGGGCGTGGCCCGTGCGCTGAACGCCGTCGACGCCGAGGCGAACCGTCCTTCGCTCAAGAAGGCCGGCCTGCTGACCCGCGACGCCCGCGTCATCGAGCGCAAGAAGGCCGGTCTCAAGAAGGCCCGCAAGGCTCCGCAGTTCAGCAAGCGCTGATCAACGCATACAGTCTGGGCGCATGACGCGACTCTTCGGCACGGACGGGGTCCGGGGCCTGGCCAACGGTCACCTGACCGCTGAGCTGGCCCTGGACCTCTCCGTTTCTGCAGCACACGTCCTCGCCGAGCGCGGCACGTTCGCGGGCCACCGCCCTGTCGCCGTGGTCGGCCGGGACACGCGCATCTCCGGGCAGTTCCTCGAGGCCGCGGTGGTGGCCGGCCTGGCCTCCGCCGGCGTCGACGTGCTGCTGCTCGGCGTGCTCCCGACCCCGGGGGTGGCGCACCTGACCGGCGCACTCGACGCCGACCTCGGCGTGATGCTGTCGGCCTCGCACAACCCGATGCCCGACAACGGCATCAAGTTCCTGGCCCGCGGCGGCCACAAGCTGGACGACGCCATCGAGATCGCGATCGAGAAGCAGCTCCGCGAGGACTGGCAGCGCCCGACCGGCCGGGACGTCGGCCGGGTGTCGACGTACGACAAGACGGTGGACGACTACGCCGCCCACCTGGCAGGCACCGTCCAGGGCTCGCTCGCGGGCCTCAAGATCGTGCTCGACTGCGCCGAGGGTGCGGCCGCCGAGGTCGGCCCGCAGGCGCTGCGCGCGGCCGGGGCCGAGGTGGTGCCGATCCATGCCGACCCCGACGGCCTCAACATCAACGACAACTGCGGCTCCACGCACCTCGACGACCTGCAGAAGGCCGTCGTCGAGCAGGGTGCCGACGCCGGGTTCGCCGTCGACGGCGACGCCGACCGGGTGCTCGCGGTCGACGCCTCGGGCACCGTCGTGGACGGCGACCAGCTGCTGGCGGTGCTCGCGCTCGGCCTGCGTGAGCAGGGCCTGCTCGCCCACGACACGGTGGTCGCCACGGTGATGAGCAACCTCGGCTTCGTCCAGGCGATGCGCGGCGAGGGCGTCGGCGTGCGGCAGACCAAGGTCGGCGACCGCTACGTGCTCGAGGCGATGAAGGCCGGCGGGTACACCCTCGGCGGTGAGCAGTCCGGCCACATCATCATGACCAACCACGCCACCACCGGCGACGGCCTGCTGGCCGCCCTGCACGTGCTCGAGCGGATGGCCGCCACCGGCCGCCCGCTCGCCGACCTGGCCGGCGTGATGACCCGCCTCCCCCAGGTCCTGGTCAACGTCAAGGGGGTCGACAAGTCGCGAGCCGACGACGACACCGCGCTCGCGGCGGCGGTCGCCGAGGCCGAGGCCCAGCTCGGTGACACCGGCCGGGTGCTGCTGCGCCCGTCCGGCACCGAGCCGCTGGTGCGGGTGATGGTCGAGGCACCGACCCAGGAGATCGCGAGTGACGTCGCCGGACGGCTGGCCGCGGTGGTCAAGGAGCGGCTCGCGCTGTAGGTCCGGCGTCAATCGCTGCGCGTCATCGGGACCTCGAACGGCCCCTGGTACGGATCGGCGGTGTCGGGATCGACGTCCATGCGGAGCCTGTTGTCCGCGCCGGACAGGTGCCGGAGGATGACGGTCCACTTCGGGCAGGCCGGGTTGGTGCTGGTGAACCGCATCGTCATCTCGGACGAGGACGCCTCCCGGACGGCCAGCGAGCCGCCGTAGCACGACGAGTCACCCGATTCGAGGCGGCCGGTCACGTTGCCCTCGATGAGGGTGGCGGTGAGGTCGGCCTTGCCACCCTCGGGCGGGAAGCCCCTGCCCTTCCACTGGCCGTCGAAGGAGGCTGGAATCGTCGTCGACGAGGTCGATCCGGAGCCCCCTGACCCGCCGGAGTCGTCCAGCGCGCGCCAGACCACGAAACCGGCCACGGCCAGGACGACGACGAGTCCGGCGGCGAGCAGGGCGCGGCTGCGGGTCGACCCGGGCAGCCGGGGGCCGTGCGATCCCGGTGCGACCACCGGTGCCGGGTCGCCGCCGCGCGGTCCCGCGGGAGCAGGCGTCGTGGGTGGTGCGGGGGTGCGGGTCGGTGGCGGTGCCGCCGGTGGCGTCGCAGGTGGTGGCGAGGCAGGGACGTCCGCGAGCGCTGCGGTCGCGGCCGCGCCGACCGAGCGGCTGTCGTCGTCGACCAGCTCCTCCAGCGCCTGCCGGGCGGCCAGCGCCAGGCCCTGGTGCCGACCCGCGGCCAGCCGGGCCAGCTCGCCCACGGCGCCCGCCCGTACGCCGGCCAGCGGGCTGTCGAGCGAGTGCTGGAGGTCGGACGGCAGCGCCACCGGCTCGGTCACCGGGCTGCCGCGGCGGGCGATGACCAGGCCGCCCTGCACGCCGTACGTCCACTTGCCGGGGGTCTGGTGCGGGGTGGCCTCGCGGACCGCGTCGTAGACGTAGTCGTAGAGCTCGTCGAGGTCGACGTAGCCGTCCTGGTCCCGGTCCGCCTCCCCGGTGGTCAGGCCGCGCACCATGGCCGAGGTGAAGACCGAGGGCTCGGGGTCGCCGGAGGCGGTGAGCGCACCGCCCTCGAAGGCGTACTCGACGGCCCCGGACGCGGTGATCACCGCCCGTCCGCGTCCGCTGAAGCGTTCCTCGAGGTCCATCACCGTCGAGCCTCGAGGTCGCATCCCGCGGTCGAACGCGCCTGCGTAGCAGCAGTCGAGGAACAGCACGATGCGCTGGGACCGGCTCTGGGTCATCCGCCGGTTCACGAAGTCGGCGGCGACCGCGGTGGCGCCGAGCAGCCGGAGCTTGGTGTTGGTCATCGCGAAGTAGAGCTCGCCGCCCTGGTCCTTGATGCCGTGGCAGGAGAAGTGGAGCAGCAGGAGGTCGTCGGGGGAGCGGTCGGCGAGGAACTCCTCGACCGCCTCGGCGACCAGGTGCGCCGGCTCGTTGAGCAGGGTCCGGACCTCGAAGCCGCCGACCTCGGGGTCGCTCAGGACCGCGGCCAGGGCGTCCGCGTCCGCACCCGGGGCCCGCAGCTCGCTCAGCCCCGGGTCCTGGTAGTCGTCGCTGGCCACGATCAGCGCGCAGCGCCTGCCGCCCGCCGGCTCCGGCCCGGGTCCGGCAGCCATGCTCTCCAGTGTGGTCGTGCGGGACTGCGGCCGTAAGACTCAGACGGGTGGTTGACCGGCCGCCTGGAGGAACGCCTCGATCAGGCGTGCCTGCTCCTCGCGCGGCCCGCCGGACAGCTTGAGGTGGTTGGCGCCGATCGTCATCTCCACGGTCCGCCCGTCGCCGCCAGCACGGGTGAGCCAGCGGCGTACGACCTCCACGACCGACGCGATCGAGCCGACCGTGCTGGCGACGGTCACCACCAGCGCCCCGGCCGCGGCGACGTCGAGGGCCCGGGTGCCGGGCGGCGCCTCGCCCTCGACCAGACGCGCGACGTCCTCGGCATCGGTGCCCAGCAGCTCCTCGCGCAGCTGCAGCGACAGCTCCTCGAGCCGCTCCGCGTCGGCGCCCGACTCGTCCACCGCGACCACGATGCTCTGCGTCATCCGCCACCTCCCTCACCGGACGGGCAGCACTCCCAGCGTGGTGGGTGGGGATGCCGAGCGCAATCCCGGTCAGGCGCCGGTCAGAGCTTGCGGAGACGGACGTAGCGGACCGAGTGGTCGCCGTCCTTGCGCAGCACGAGCGTGGCCCGGGAGCGTGTGGGCAGCACGTTCTGGGTGAGGTTCGGGCCGTTGATCGTGTCCCAGATGCGCTTCGCCTCGGACCGCGCCTCGTCCTCGGTGAGGGCGCCGTAGCGCGTGAAGTACGACGCGGGGTCGCGGAAGGCGGTCTCGCGCAGGCGCAGGAAGCGGTCGACGTACCAGCGCCGGATGTCGCTGGTGGCCGCGTCGACGTACACGCTGAAGTCGAAGAAGTCCGAGACCGCCAGCCCGGTGCGGCCGTCGTCGCGGACCCGGGCCGGCTGGAGCACGTTGAGGCCCTCGATGATCACGATGTCGGGGCTCTGAACGACCACCTTCTGGTCGGTGACGTCGTAGACCAGGTGGGAGTAGATCGGCGCCTCGACCTCGTCCCTGCCGGACTTGATGTCGATGACGAACCGGAGCAGCGCCTTGCGGTCGTAGGACTCCGGGAAGCCCTTGCGGTGCATGATCCCGCGTCGCTCCAGCTCGGCGTTGGGCAGCAGGAAGCCGTCGGTGGTGACCAGGGCGACCGACGGGTGCTCGGGCCAGTGCGCCAGCATCTGCTGGAGCACGCGGGCGGTGGTCGACTTGCCCACCGCCACCGAGCCGGCCAGCCCGATCACGAACGGCGTGCGCGGCGGGTAGGGGCGCTCGAGGAACTCCTCCTGCATCCGGTGCAGCCGGCCCGCGGACTCGACGTACATGCTGAGCAGCCGGGACAGCGGGAGGTAGACCTGCCGGATCTCGTCGAGGTCGAGCTGGTCGCCCAGGCCACGCAGCCGGACGATCTCCTCCGCGCTGAGCGGCTGCTCCGTCGAGTGGGCGAGGGCGGCCCAGGCGGCGCGGTCCAGCTCGACGTACGGCGAGGTGTCGCGGCTCTCGGACCCGTTCTCGCGTCCGGGGGAGGAGGACATGGGCGGCATTGTTGCAGCCGCCACAGGTGCCCGGGCGCGACCGGGGGTTCCCGAAGCCGGCCCGATATGCTCCCGACCATGTGCGGAATCGTCGGATACGTGGGTGAGAAGCAGGCGCAGGGCGTCGTGATCGAGGGACTCCGCAGGCTGGAGTACCGCGGCTACGACTCGGCCGGCATCGCCCTGATCGACGACGGCCGGATCGCCTCCGACAAGCGTGCCGGCAAGCTGGCGAACCTCGAGAAGGCGATCGAGGAGAGCCCGCTGCCGTCGTCCACCACCGGCATCGGGCACACCCGCTGGGCGACCCACGGTGCCCCCAACGACGCCAACGCCCACCCCCACCTCGGTGCGCGCGGCCGGGTCGCCCTGGTCCACAACGGGATCATCGAGAACTTCGCCCGGCTGCGGGCGCGGCTGGAGGCCGACGGGCACGACCTGGTCTCCGAGACCGACACCGAGGTGGCCGCCCACCTGCTCGAGCAGCAGCTCGAGGCCGGGGCCGACCTGACCACCGCGATGCAGGCCGTCTGCCGCGAGCTGGAGGGAGCGTTCACGCTGGTCGCGATGGACGCCCAGGACCCGTCCCGCGTGGTCGCCGCCCGTCGCAACTCCCCGCTCGTCGTCGGGCTCGGCGAGGGCGAGAACTTCCTCGGGTCCGACGTTGCCGCGTTCATCGAGCACACCCGCGACGCGCTGGAGCTCGGCCAGGACCAGGTGGTCACGATCACGCGCGAGGGCGTGGACGTCAGCGACTTCGACGGCAACCCGGCCGAGGGCACGTGTTACCACGTCGACTGGGACCTCTCGGCCGCCGAGAAGGACGGCTACGACTGGTTCATGCGCAAGGAGATCCACGAGCAGCCGCGGGCGGTCGCGGACGCCCTGCTCGGCCGGCACACCGAGTCCGGTGCCCTCAAGCTCGACGAGGTCCGGATCTCCGACGAGGACCTCCGCGAGATCGACAAGATCATCATCATCGCCTGCGGCACCTCCAACTACGCGGCGATGGTCGCGAAGTACGCCATCGAGCACTGGACCCGGATCGCGTGCGAGGTCGAGCTGTCCCACGAGTTCCGCTACCGCGACCCGATCCTGACCCGCAACACGCTGGTGGTCGCGATCAGCCAGTCCGGCGAGACCGCCGACACCCTGATGGCGATCCGCTATGCGCGCGAGCAGAAGTCCAAGGTGCTCGCGATCTGCAACACCAACGGCTCGACCATCCCGCGCGAGTCCGACGCGGTGATCTACACCCACGCCGGTCCGGAGATCGGCGTCGCGTCCACCAAGGGCTTCGTCACCCAGCTCATCGCCTGCTACCTGCTCGGGCTGTTCCTCGCGCAGGTGCGCGGCACCCGCTTCGGCGACGAGATCAGGGACGTGGTCGAGGAGCTCGCCAAGCTGCCCGGTCACCTGCAGCGGCAGCTCGACGAGTCCGCGAGCGTGCTCGACCTGGCAAAGACGCTCGCCGACGCCAAGTCGGTGCTGTTCCTGGGCCGGCACGCCGGCTTCCCGGTGGCGCTCGAGGGTGCGCTGAAGCTCAAGGAGCTGGCCTACATCCACGCCGAGGGCTTCGCGGCCGGTGAGCTCAAGCACGGACCGATCGCGCTGATCGAGCAGGACCTCCCGGTGTTCTGCGTGGTGCCTCCCCGGGGTCGCGACCAGCTGCACGACAAGATGGTCAGCGCGATCCAGGAGATCCGTGCCCGCGGCGCCCGCACCATCGTGCTGGCCGAGGAGGGCGACGACGACGTGGCGCCGTACGCCGACGTGCTGCTGCCGCTGCCCGTCGTACCCACGCTCCTCCAGCCCGTGGTCGCCGCGATCCCGCTGCAGCTGTTCGCCTGCGAGCTCGCGACGCTGATGGGCCACGACGTCGACCAGCCCCGCAACCTCGCCAAGTCCGTCACGGTCGAGTAGGCAGGCGCCTGTGATCGTCGGGGTCGGGATCGACGTCGTCGACGTCGACCGGTTCGTGGAGTCGCTCACCCGTACGCCGGGGCTCCGCGAGCGCCTGTTCACCCCGGCGGAGGCTGCGCTGCCGCCGGCCTCGCTCGCGGCACGCTTCGCTGCCAAGGAGGCGATCGCCAAGGCGCTCGGCGCGCCGGCCGGGCTGGCCTGGCACGACGCCGAGGTGGTCAAGGAGGACAGCGGCCGGCCCCGGTTCGTGCTGAGCGGCACCGTCGCCGCGTCCGCGGAGGCGCTCGGCGCACGCGACGTGCACCTGTCGCTGTCGCACGACGCGGGGATCGCCAGTGCCATCGTCGTGTTGGAGGGGTAGGGGAGGTGCCCTAGGTGCTCGAGGCGGCGTGGTGGGGCTTCGTCGGAGGCGCCGCGCTGCTGGTCGGCGCCGCGGCCGGGATCTGGCTGTCCGCGTCGAACCGGCTCATCGGGATCACGATGGGCTTCGGCGCCGGCGTCCTGATCAGCGCGGCGGCGTACGAGCTGACCGGCGACGCGTTCGACCTGGCCGGCGGGACCCCGGTCGTGCTGGGGCTGCTCGCCGGGGCCCTGACCTTCTTCGCGGGCGACTGGTGGATCGACCAGCGCGGCGGTCACCGGCGCAAGAGCCCGGTCGGCCCGCAGGCCGGGGCCACCGCGTCCGCGCTCGTGCTCGGCGCGCTGCTGGACGGCATCCCGGAGTCCGCGGCGATCGGCATCACCCTGGTCGAGGGCGGCTCGGTCGGGGTCGCGGTGGTGGCCGCGGTGTTCCTCTCCAACATTCCCGAGGCGCTGTCCGCGTCGGCCGGCATGCGCGCGGTCGGGCGGCCGGCGGGGCACATCATGGGCCTGTGGGCCGCGGTGACCGCGGCCTCGACGGCGGCCGCGGCGGTCGGGTACGCCGCCCTCGGCGACGCCCGGCCCGAGGTGGTGGCCGCGACCCAGGCGTTCGCGGCCGGCGCGATCCTGACCATGCTCGCGGACACGATGCTGCCCGAGGCGGTCGAGCATGCCGGCCGGCTGGTCGGGCTGGTGACCGTGCTCGGCTTCGCGTGCGCGTTCCTGCTGTCGATGGCCTGACCCGGGCACGGCTCCCACGTCGGTGCGCCTGCTGCGCGGACTTTCGCATCCGATCTGGCGGCGTTGTCGGCGACTCGTCGGGACTCCGTCCCGCCTTCGCACCTCCGCCTTGCCAGATGCGGCGCGAAATCCCGCTCGCGACGGCGCCGACGTGGGAGACGCGCCCTATCTTGAGGCCATGCGCAGCGCACACACCGTCGAGCAGGTCCGGGCCGCCGAGCAGGCCCTGATGGCGCAGCTGCCGGACGGCACGCTGATGGCACGGGCCGCGGCCGGGCTGGCCGCGGCGGTCGTCGACCTGCTCGGCGGTGCCTACGGCCGCCGGGTCCTCCTCCTGGTCGGGTCCGGCGACAACGGCGGCGACGCGCTGTACGCCGGAACGCTGCTCGCCCGCCGCGGCAGCGCGGTCGAGGTGGTCCCGCTGGGGTCGACGGTGCACGAGGCCGGGCTGGCGGCACTGCGGGCGGTCGGCGGACGCGTGGTCGCGACCGGCGAGGCCGCGCGCCCTGACGTGGTCGTGGACGGGATCGTCGGGATCGGCGGCCGGCCCGGGCTGCGCGACGACGCCGCGGCGGAGCTGGCCCGGCACGAGGGGGTCCCGGTGGTCGCGGTGGACGTGCCGTCCGGAGTGTCGGTCGACGACGGGCGGGTGGACGGGCCGCACGTGCGGGCCGACGTGACCGTCACCTTCGGCACCCACAAGGTCGCGCACCTGGTCGATCCGGCCGCCACTGCCTGCGGAGCGGTGCTGCTGGTCGACATCGGGCTCGAGCTGCCGACGGCGCCGGTCACCGCGCTCCAGCCGGACGACGTGGCGGCGCTGCTGCCGCGACCGCGCGGCGCGGACCACAAGTACACCCGCGGCGTGGTCGGGATCCGCACCGGCACCGCGTACCCCGGCGCCGGGCTGCTCTCCGTCGCCGGAGCGGCGACCGGCCTGGTCGGGATGGTGCGGTACGCCGGCCCGGACGCGGTCTTCGAGCAGGTCCGGCTGGTGCACCCCGAGGTCGTGGCGGCCACCGGCCGGGTGCAGGCCTGGGTGGTCGGGTCGGGCGGGGGCGAGGCGGCCGGTGCCGACCTCGCGTCCGCGCTCCGCGACGACATACCGGTGGTGGTGGACGCCGACGCCCTCGCCCACCTGCCCGCCGAGCCGCCGGTCCCGCTGGTGCTGACCCCGCACGCGGGCGAGCTGGCCCGGATGCTCGGGGTCGAGCGTGACGAGGTCGAGGCGCGGCAGCTCGAGCACGCGCGGGCCGCCGCCGAGCGCTGGAACGCGGTCTGCCTGCTCAAGGGCCGGCACACGCTGGTCGCGGCGCCGGGCGGCGACGTGCGGGTGACCACGACCGGCGTGCCCTGGCTGGCTACCGCCGGGGCCGGTGACGTGCTGGCCGGGCTGGTCGGCGCGCTGCTGGCGGCCGGGCTCGCGCCGTACGACGCGGCGTCGGTGGGCTCCTGGCTGCACGGCGCCGCCGCGACGTACGCCTCGGACGGCGGGCGGGCCCCGATCACCGCCCTCGACGTCGCCCGCTCCGTCCCCGCCGTCATCCGCACCCTCTGACCGCCGAAGTGCCCCGTATCGCGCGCCGAGGTGCCCGGAATCGATGTCCGAAGTGCCCCGACTTGCGCCGTCCTGCGGCACGCCCCCGCACCCCGGCGGCCGGACCTGAAAGAATCGGCGGCATGAGTCCGGAGCCGGCACGCGCCGAGATCGTGGTCGACGTGGCCGCGATCCGGCACAACGTACGCCGGCTCCGCGAGGTCGTCGCGACCCCCGCGACCCCGGACGACAGGACCGGGCACCTCGGCCGTCAAGACGGGGCACCCGGGCCGTCAAGAGCAGGCACCTCGGCGTTGATGATGACGGTGGTGAAGGCGGACGGGTACGGCCACGGGATGCTCGCCTCGGCGCGCGCGGCCCGGGAGGCGGGGGCCGACTGGCTCGGCGTGGCCACCATCGACGAGGCGCTGACGCTGCGCGCCGCCGGCGACTCCGGCCCGGTCCTGTGCTGGCTCGGCGTCCCGGGCGAGGACTACGGCGCGGCCGTCGAGCTCGGCGTCGACGTCACGGCGTACTCCCTGGCCGAGCTCGCCGAGATCGAGCACGCCGCCCACCACCTCAGGGTCACCGCCCGGGTCCAGCTCAAGGTCGACACGGGGCTCTCCCGCGGCGGCTGCGCGATCGCGGACTGGCCCACCCTGGCCGGGGCGGCGCGGCAGGCCGAGGAGACCGGTGACGTCCGGATCACCGGCATCTGGTCCCACTTCGCGTGCAGCGACGAGCCCGAGCACCCGGCGAACGACGAGCAGGAGGCGGTCTTCCGTGAGGCACTGGTGGTGGCCGAGGAGGCCGGCCTCGACCCGGAGGTCCGCCACCTCGCCAACAGCGCCGCGGCGATCCTGCGGCCGAGCTCGCGCTTCGACCTGGTCCGCTGCGGCATCGCCAGCTACGGCCTCGACCCGGCGCCCGGGCAGCCCGGCACCGCCGAGGTCGGACTGCTGCCCGCGATGACGGTGCGCGCCCGGCTGGCGATGGTGAAGCGGCTGACCGCCGGCGCCAGCGTGTCCTACGGCCACAGCTGGACCACCGACCGCGACACCACCGTCGCCCTCGTGCCCGCCGGGTACGGCGAGGGGGTGCCGCGGATCGCCGGCAACCGCGCCGAGGTCGGCATCGGAGGCAAGCGGCGCCCGATCCGCGGCGTGGTCTGCATGGACCAGTTCGTCGTCGAGCTCGGCGACGATACTGCCGAGCCCGGCGACGAGGTGGTGCTGTTCGGGACCGGCCTCGACGGCTCCCCGACCGCCACCGACTGGGCGCGTGCCGTCGGCACCATCAACTACGAGATCGTGACCCGCATCGGGGGCCGCTTCACCCGCCGCACCGTCGACTCCGAGGAGAGCCCCGAGTGAGCCTGCGCCGCCGCGTCCTGACGTACGCCGCCGGGGCCGCCGGGCTGGCGGCCGCCGGTGCCGCGGTCGGAGTGGCCCGGCGGCGCCGCGTGATCGCCCAGCGCGGCCAGGGCGAGGCGACCAGGCTCGGGTCGCTCCGGTCGGAGCCTCGCACCGTGATCGCGGAGGACGGGGTGCCGCTGCACGTCGAGGTCGACGAGTACCACCCCGAGGGCGGCGCGCGGCGCCGCGCCCGCGACGACGCCGCCCGGATGACCGTCGTGTTCGTGCACGGCTACGCGCTCAACCTCGACTGCTGGCACTTCCAGCGGGCCGGCTACCGCGGCCTGGTCCGCACCGTGTTCTACGACCAGCGCTCGCACGGCCGCAGCGGCCGCTCCCGCCCCGGGCACGCGACCATCGACCAGCTCGGCCACGACCTGCGCCAGGTCATCGAGCAGGTGGCCCCGGACGGGCGGATCGTCCTGGTCGGGCACTCCATGGGCGGGATGTCCGTGATCGCGCTGGCCGAGCAGCACCCCGAGCTGTTCGGCGACCGGATCACCGGGGTCGCTCTCATCTCCACGACCGCCGGCGGACTGCACCCGCACCGGATGCTGGTGCCGCTGCTCCCGGAGACCTTCGGCGGCGACGTCGCCCAGCGCGTGGTCGCCGCGCTGGCCCGCACCGGCCGGGTGGTCGACGGCCTGAGACGGGTGAGCAAGGACGTCGCGACCGTCGCCACCGACATGTTCGCGTTCGGCGACGAGGTGCCCGCGGACTACGTGCAGTTCGTCGACGACATGCTGTCCTCGACGAAGTTCGAGGTGATCGCGGAGTTCTTCCCGAACTTCGAGTCCCTCGACAAGTTCGCCACTGTCAGCGCGCTCGAGCGGATCCCGACCACGATCATCTGTGGCACCCGCGACAAGGTCACCGCGATCGGTCACAGCCGCAAGCTGCACGCGATGATCCCGGGCTCCCAGCTCGTCGAGTGCGAGGGCGCCGGCCACATGGTGATCCTCGAGCGCCACGAACAGGTCAACGCCGCGCTCGACCAGCTCATCGCGGCCGCCGCGGCGCACGTCCCGGAGGAGGAGGACGAGTGGTGAGCGTCGAGGTCCGCGTAGTCGACGCGACGGCGGCGCGCCAGGTGCTGTCGGTGATCCAGGAGGCGTTCGGGGCCCGGCCCGTGCTCGACCCGCCGGCCGACGCGCTGTCGGAGGACGAGCCGTCGGTCGCCGCCGAGCTCGCGGCGTACGGCGGGTTGCTGGCGTCCCTCGACGGCCGCCCGGTCGGCGCGCTGCTCTTCGACGACTCCGGCCCCGGCCTGATGCTGCGCCGGTTCGGAGTCGTGCCCGACGCGCAGGGCCACGGGGTCGCGTCGCGGCTGGTCGCCGTCGCCGAGGAGTACGCCGCGGCGCGCGGCGCCGAGGGCGTGCGGGTGAAGGCCCGGGTCGAGCTCCCGGAGTCGATCGAGTTCTGGAAGCACCACGGGTACGTCCCGTCCGGCCGGGTCGGCGTGACCGAGCGGCTGGCCAAGGTGTTCCCGCGCACGGTCGCGCTGCCGACCGCCGAGGACGCCCGGGCGTTCGGCGTGGGCCTGGCCGCGCTGCTGCGCCGCGGCGACCTGCTGATCCTCTCCGGCGACCTCGGCGCCGGGAAGACCACGATGACCAAGGGCATCGGGGAGGGCCTCGGCGTGCGCGGGGAGATCACCTCGCCGACGTTCGTGATCGCGCGGGTGCATCCGTCCCTGGCCGCCGGCCCGCCGCTGGTCCATGTCGACGCCTACCGCCTCGGCGGCATCGACGAGCTGGACGACCTCGACCTCGACACCTCGCTGACCGACGCGGTCACCGTCGTGGAGTGGGGCGAGGGGGTCGCCGAGGGCCTCGCCGACGAGCGCCTCGAGCTGCGGCTGCACCGGGCCGTGGGGGACGACGAGACCGGCGAGGACCACGACCCCCGGACCGTCGAGATCGAGCCGGTCGGGCTGCGCTGGCTCGACGCGGGCCTCGACCGGCTGGTCGCCGCGACGGTCGCTAGCCTCTAGTCGTGCTGCTCGCCCTCGACACCTCCTCGCCGCAGGTCGCCGTCGCCCTCGCCGACGGGGACGACGTCGTCGCGGACCTGCGCTCGGAGCAGACCATGAAGCACGGCGAGCAGCTCGCCCCGCTGATCGCCCGCGTGCTGGACGAGGCCGGCGCCTCCCGCACCGACCTCACGGCGGTCGCCGTCGGCGCCGGTCCCGGCCCGTTCACCGGGCTCCGGGTCGGGCTGGTCACCGCCCGCACCCTCGGCCTGGTGCTCGGCATCCCGGTCCACGGGGTCTGCTCGCTGGACGTGCTGGCCGCCGAGGCGGTCGCCACGGACGCGGTCTCCACCGCCTTCCTGGTCGCCACCGACGCACGGCGCAAGGAGGTCTACTGGGCGACGTACGACGCCACCGGGCGTCGTACCTCCGGCCCGGCCGTCGACCGCCCCGGCGAGATCGAGACCGAGCACCCGGTGGTGGGCGAGGGGGCGCACCTCTACCCGATGACGTTCCCGTCCGCGACCGGCCCGGTCCGCCCGTCCGCCGGCTGGCTGGCCCGGGTGGTCGCCCGCGGCCTGGCCGAGGTGGTCGCGCCGGAGCCGCTCTACCTCCGCCGCCCCGACGCGATGGCGCCGCACCCGCCGAAGGCTGTGTCGTGACCAGCGCGATCCTCCGCCCGGCCGTGCCCGACGACGTACCCGCCCTGGTCGCCCTCGACGCCGCCCTGTTCGGTCGGGACGCGTGGGGCGAGGCGGCGCTGCACGAGGAGCTCACCGGCCCCGGCCGCCGCTCGGTGGTGGCCGACGCCGAGGGGGGCGTGGTCGGCTACGCGGTCACGATGCTGGCCGGCGACGTCGTCGACCTGCAGCGGATCGCGGTCGCCCCGGACCACCGGCGGGCCGGGCTCGGGGGCCGTCTGCTCGAGCACCTCGTGGTGTCCGCGCGCGCCGACGGCGCCGACCGGATGCTGCTCGAGGTGAGCGCCGCGAACAAGCGCGCTCTCGGGTTCTACGCGGCGGAGGGCTTCACGCGCATCGACGTGCGCCGGCGCTACTACCGCGACGGCTCCGACGCCCTGGTCCTCGCCCGCCCCCTCCTGGAGGCCGCGTCATGAATCACCCCACGAGATTCCCGGCTCCCCCCGCTTCGCTCCTCCCGCCGACAATCATGTGGGGGCCCCGATGAACGAGCCCCTGGTCCTCGGCATCGAGACCTCCTGCGACGAGACCGGCGTCGGCATCGTCCGCGGCCACACGCTGCTCGCGGACGCGGTCGCCAGCAGCGTCGACGAGCACGCCCGGTTCGGTGGCGTGGTTCCCGAGGTCGCCTCGCGTGCCCACCTCGAGGCGATGGTGCCGACCATCGAGCGCGCCTGCGAGACCGCCGGCGTACGCCTCGACGACGTCGACGCGATCGCCGTCACCAGCGGTCCCGGCCTGGCCGGCGCCCTGCTGGTCGGGGTCGCCGCCGCGAAGGCGCTGGCGCTCGGCCTGGGCAAGCCGATCTACGGCGTCAACCACCTCGCCGCCCACGTCGCGGTCGACCAGCTCGAGCACGGCCCGCTCCCCGAGCCCTGCCTGGCCATGCTGGTCAGCGGCGGCCACTCCTCGCTCCTCGAGGTCGACGACGTGACCGTCGGCGTCGAGCCGCTCGGTGCCACCATCGACGACGCCGCCGGCGAGGCCTTCGACAAGGTCGCCCGGCTCCTCGGCCTGCCGTTCCCCGGCGGCCCGCACATCGACCGCGCCGCCACGTCCGGCTCCAGCGTGTACGTCGACTTCCCGCGCGGGCTGACCTCGCGCAAGGACCTCGAGCGGCATCGCTTCGACTTCTCGTTCTCCGGCCTCAAGACTGCCGTCGCGCGCTGGGTCGAGGCGCGCGAGCGGGCGGGGGAGCCGGTGCCCGTCGCGGACGTGGCCGCCTCCTTCCAGGAGGCCGTGTGTGACGTGCTGGTCCGCAAGGCCCTCGACGCTGCCACCACCCGCGGGATCGAGGACATCCTCATCGGCGGCGGGGTCGCGGCGAACTCCCGGCTCCGGGCGATGGCGACCGAACGGGCCGCCGACCTCGGCATCCGGGTGCGGGTGCCCCGGCCGGGCCTGTGCACGGACAACGGCGCGATGGTCGCCGCGCTCGGCGCGGAGCTGGTGGCGCGCGGTCGGACGCCCTCGGCCCTGGACCTTCCCGCCGACTCCTCGCAGCCGATCACCACCGTCGTCGCCTGAGTCCGCGGACGTCATGCGCCCCGGCTGCCCGGGCGACCCGTTCGCCTGACGTCGCGCAGACGCCCCGGCTGCCGAGGGCAACCGGGGCGCCGTAGGCCGTGCGGTGGAGTCAGTCCAGGAAGACCCAGGGCTGGACCTCGCCGCCGGAGGTGTTGTCGTGGTCGAGGACCCGCTCGACGCTGCCGTCGAGCCCGACCCGCCACAGGTTGTACGACGGGATGCCGTCGGCGCTCGACCCCTCGGTCTTCACGACCAGGTGGGCGTCGTCCTCCCACGCCGTGTCCACGATCGACCCCGCCGGGCGCCGGGTCTCGGCGCCCTCGACCTCGAACCGCATCCTCACCTCGCCGGTCCGCGCGTCCAGCACCACCATCGAGCGCGGCCCGGCGCCGTCGGCGTCCTGGTGGTAGCCGACGATCGTGGACTCGTCCGGGGAGAAGCCGGAGCCGGCGTACTCGAAGACGTAGTCGCAGGTCTTCCACAGCTGCTTTCCCGCCCGCAGGTCGTAGACCGCGCTGCAAGCCGGGGCGCCCGGGTCGCCGCTCATCGGGGAGACCTGGCCGGCCACGAGACCCTCCGGCGACACCGCACGGACGGCGCTGAAGCCGCCGGGGACGACGTCGACGATGCCGTGCGAGTCCGCGGCCTCCGGCTTGCCCTCGCCGAAGCGGTTGAAGAACACCTGGCAGCCGCCCTCGTCCTCCAGGCACGAGCCGCTGCCGAGGATCTCGACCGCCTGGCCCCCGTCGTTGCCCGCGTCGTTCAGCCGCACGGTGCGGCCCTGGAAGCGGGTCAGGATCGCGCCGGACGGGGTGATCCACGCGCCGACCGTGTGGTCGGCGGAGCTGACCGCCTCGGCCATGGTCTCGGAGGTGTCGACCACCGTGCCCTCGGCGTCGAGGACGTCGACGAAGGTGCCGGGGTCGCCCGCGCGGACGGCGAGCAGCTCGTCCCCGACCCGCGCGACGTAGTGGTACGACGCGTCCAGCGGGATCCGGTTGCCGCTCGAGGTGACCAGGGTCTCGCCGTCGACGTACTCCATCGTCGGGTCCGCACCCTGCGGCGCGTCGCCCTTCAGCACGACCGTGCCGCCCGGCTCGATGGTGACGTCCTGGGTGGGGTTCGGGCTGTTGGTCGCGGGGACCTGCCCCTTGTCGGAGGCGTCCGGGAACAGGTTGCCGGCCGCCATGAACGACGGGACCGCGATGGCGACCACCGCCGCCACGGCCGCGCCGGCCGCGAGGCTGCGGCGCCGGCGGATCCGGCCCGCCTGCCGCTTCACGTCGCCGAGGCCGATGGGCTGGCCCTCCACGGTCGCGCCGCGCTGGTGCAGCTCGCGGGTCAGCTGGTCGGTCAGGTTGTCCTGGGGGTTGCTCATCGCTCCTCCTCCCCGCTCATCTCGAGGTGTCGTGCGGCGTCCTGCCGCAGGGTGGCCAGCGCGCGGCTGGCCTGGGACTTCACGGTCCCGACGCTGATGCCGAGCACCTCGGCGGTCTCGGCCTCGCTCAGCTCCTCGTAGTACCGGAGCACGATCACCGCCCGCTGCTTGCGCGGGAGGGTCTGCACGTGGTCCCAGAGCGCCGAGCTCTGCCCCTCGTCGTACCGGTCGCGCACGCCGCGCTGCTCGGGGACCTGGTCGCTGGTGACCTCGCGCTTCTTCCACGCGCGGCGCCAGATCGAGTTGTTCTCGTTGACCAGGATCCGCCGGGCGTAGCCGTCGACGACCTCCCGCTTCCTCACCTTGTCCCACGAGAGGTAGACCTTGGCCAGCGTGGTCTGCACGAGGTCCTCGGCGCTGTGGTGGTCGCCGGTGAGGAGGTACGCCGTGCGGAGCAGCGCAGGCTGCCGGGCCGTCATCCACGCACTGAACTCGGCGTCCTTCGCCGACGTGCCGTCACGCGTCATCACAGCCCCCGGGTGCGTCGTGGTGTGCATCCGCCTCACCATCCTTCCGCACCCAAGACGCGAAAGCGTGGAGCCGGGTTGCATTCCGGCCGGTCTGCTTGGATGACGACAACCACGACCCGTGAGGAGACGTCGATGCAGCAGGTCCGTGCAGTGGTGGCGAAGGCCAAGGGAGCGCCCGTGGAGGTGGTCACGATCAACGTGCCCGACCCCGGTCCGGGCGAGGCCGTCGTCCGGGTCCAGGCCTGCGGCGTGTGCCACACCGACCTGCACTACCGCGAGGGCGGGATCAACGACGACTTCCCGTTCCTGCTCGGTCACGAGGCGGCCGGGATCGTGGAGTCGGTCGGCCCGGACGTCACCGAGGTGGCGCCGGGCGACTTCGTGGTCCTCAACTGGCGGGCCGTGTGCGGGGAGTGCCGGGCCTGCCGGCGGGGCGACCTGCACTACTGCTTCAACACCCACAACGCGACGCAGAAGATGACCCTGGAGGACGGTACGCAGCTGTCGCCGGCGCTGGGGATCGGGGCGTTCGCGGAGAAGACGCTGGTCGCCGCCGGCCAGTGCACGAAGGTCGACGCCGAGGCCCGCCCGGCCGCGGTCGGGCTGCTGGGCTGCGGGGTGATGGCCGGCATCGGGGCCGCCATCAACACCGGCGCGGTGACCCGCGGGACGTCCGTGGCGGTCATCGGCTGCGGCGGCGTGGGGGTGGCGGCGGTGGCCGGCTCGGCGCTGGCCGGGGCGAGCCCGATCATCGCGGTCGACATCGACGCGAAGAAGCTCGTGACCGCGCGCCGGATGGGTGCCACCCACGTCGTGGACTCCTCGGCGACCGACCCGGTGGCGGAGATCAAGCGGATCTGCGCGGAGACGTACGCCGGCGCGGACGGTGCCGACGTGGTCATCGAGGCGGTCGGCCGCCCGGAGACCTGGAAGCAGGGCTTCTACGCCCGCGACCTGGCCGGGGTGCTGGTACTGGTCGGGGTGCCGACCCCGGACATGAAGCTGCCGGACCTGCCGCTGATCGACGTGTTCGGTCGCGGCGGCGCACTGAAGTCCAGCTGGTACGGCGACTGCCTGCCCACCCGCGACTTCCCGATGCTGGTCGACCTCTACCGCCAGGGCCGGCTGGACCTGGACACGTTCGTCTCCGAGGAGGTCGGCCTCGAGGACGTGGAGGCGGCGTTCGAGAAGATGCACCACGGCGACGTGCTCCGCAGCGTGGTGATCCTGACACCCCACGACGCCACTCGCTCCGCGCGCGCCGACGCGGGGACCCCGGCATGACGGCACGGGTCGACCATGCCGTGGTGAGCGGCACGTTCAGCCTCGACGGCGAGACCTTCGACGTCGACAACAACATCTGGGTGGTCGGCGACGACGCCGAGTGCGTGGTGATCGACGCCCCGCACGACGTCGACGCGATCCTGGCGGTGGTGGGGGACCGGACCGTGAAGGCGATCCTGTGCACCCACGCCCACGATGACCACGTCCGGGTCGCGCCGGCGCTGCGTGCCGCCGTACGCGCGCCGATCCTGCTGCACCCCGACGACCGGCCGCTGTGGGAGCTCACGCACACCGACGAGCTGTGGGACGTCGACCTCGCCGACGGCCAGGAGATCACGGTCGGCGGCACCACCCTGGTCGCGCTGCACACCCCCGGCCACGCTCCCGGCGCGGTCTGCTTCCACGCCCCCGACCTCGGCTGCGTGTTCACCGGCGACACCCTCTTCCAGGGCGGCCCCGGCGCGACCGGCCGGTCGTTCAGCGACGCCGACCAGATCCGCGACTCCATCCGGGCCCGGCTGCTCACCCTCCCCGACGACACCGTCGTCCACACCGGTCACGGCGACGACACCACGATCGCCGCCGAGCGCCCCGGGATCTGACCGCCCGCTCAGCTGTAACGCGGTGTTCTTGTCACTTCGCACGC
>NZ_SDKM01000020.1 GCF_004519545.1 Nocardioides guangzhouensis | reverse complement strand
TGTAGCCCTTGGTGTAGTCGAACTTCTCGACCGCACGGATCAGGCCGAGGTTGCCCTCCTGGATCAGGTCGAGGAAGAGCATGCCGCGGCCGGTGTAGCGCTTGGCCAGCGAGACGACGAGGCGGAGGTTCGCCTCGAGCAGGTGGTTCTTCGCCCGGCGACCGTCCTCGACGATCCACTCGAGCTCCTCGTGCACCTTCGCGGAGACCTTGCCGCCGGAGGCGAGCTTCTCCTCCGAGAACAGGCCGGCCTCGATCCGCTTGGCGAGCTCGACCTCCATCTCGGCGTTGAGCAGCGGGACCTTGCCGATCTGCTTCAGGTAGTCCTTGACCGGGTCGGCCGTCGCGCCGGCCACCATGACCTGCTGCTCGGGCTCGTCGGTGTCGTCGGCCGCGGAGACGACGAAGGAGGCCTCCTTCTCGTCCTCCTTGATCGACGGGTCGGCGGCGAGGTCCTTCTCGAACTGCTCGTCGGGGAGGTCCGGCAGCACCTTCTTGCCGTCCGGCCCGACGACGACCTCGGCCCCTTCGGCGGCCGGCGCGGCCTCGTCCTTCGCGGTGGCGGCCTTCTTCGCCGGGGGCGCCTTCTTCGCGGTCGCCTTCTTCGGTTCCGCCGCGGCCGTAGCGGTGGTCTTGGTGGCGGTCCGGCTCGCCGCCGCGGTCTTGGCCGGCGCCTTCTTCGCGGGGGCGGCCTTGGCCTCGTCGGCGGCCTTCTTCGCGGGCGCCTTCTTGGCGGTCTTCGCGGTGGTGGTCCGCCGGGTGGACGTCGCCGCCACGGCACGGTGGTCGTCGGCGTTCAGGGCGACCGTGATGCCCTGGCTGCTCAGGTGGACCATCAGCGCCTTCAGATGGCGGGGCTCGATCTCGGCCGCCTCGCTGGCGCGCCGAACCTGCTCGGGGGACACGGTGCCGGTGACCTTGCCCTGCTCCAGGAGCCCGGTGATCTCCGGGTGGGACAGGACTGCAGCGGGGAGCAACTTGCGCGAGCTCGCAGACACGAACAACCTCTCGGAAAAAGCATTCGGGGCGCGGCAAAGCCCGGTGTCGTCAAGAGCCGCACGAGCCATTCTGCCACGCCCAGCGTGTGATCCAAGCCCGACCCCACCGATGGACGGTGTGATCTGCGTAGTTCGTCCCTCAGCCGGCCGGTTGCGCCGCCCGGGCTGCGGCCTTCTTGGCCTTCTTGTAGTCGCGGACCTTCTGCAGCGAGACCGGGTCGACGACGTCGGCCACCGACCGGAAGCCCTCCTCGGCGTAGCCGCCGGCCGCGGCCTCCCACCCGTCAGGGCGTACGTCGATCTGCTTGGCGAGCAGGGCCACCAGGATCTGGGCCTTCTGCTTGCCGAAGCCCGGCAGCTGCTGCACCCGGCGGAGCAGGTCCCTGCCGTCCTTCGCCTCGGTCCACAGCCGGGTCACGTCGCCGTCGTACTCCTCGACCACCAGGGTGGCCAGCGCCTGGATGCGCGCGGCCATCGACCCGGGGAACCGGTGCACGGCGGGCGGGGTCGAGGCCATCGCGGCGAAGTCCTCCGGGTCCGCGGCGGCGATCCGGGCCGGGTCCAGCGTGCCGAACCGGTCCAGCACCTTGGCCGGGCCGCGGAACGCGTGCTCCATGGGGTACTGCTGGTCCAGCATCATCCCCAGCACCAGCGCGAACGGGTCGTCGGTCAGGACCTGGTCGGCGCGCTCGTCGCCGGTGATGTGGATCGCCATGGCCCCCATCCTCCCCCATGCTCGAGCGCGGCGTGAGCGACGGATCGTACTCATCGGGTGACCCGGTCCCGCCCCGGGCCCAGCAGCATGGGTCGGGTCTCGGGCCCAGCGACCGAGGCACGGAAGAACGAGGCCGGGAATGAGTGACGTCGCCTTCGCCGTCGTCGCGCTCCTGATGTTCGGGTGGGCGGTTGCGTCCCGCGCCCTGGCCCGCCACGACGTCACCGGTCCGATCATCTTCACCGTGGTCGGTTTCCTCCTGGCCAACCCGGACTGGGGAGTCCTGGCCGTCGACGTCGAGACCGGGACGGTGCACACGATCGCCGAGGTGACCCTGGCGCTCGTCCTGTTCTCCGACGCCGCACGCGTGAACCTCACCGAGCTGCGGCGCGACGTCGGGCTCTCGGTCCGTCTCCTCGCCATCGGGCTCCCGATCACCCTGGTCGTCGGCGGGCTCGCCGCGGCCGTCGTGTTCGACGACTTCACCTGGGGGCTCGCCGGCTTCGTGGGCGCGGCGCTGGCCCCGACCGACGCCGCCCTCAGCGCCCAGGTGATCAGCGACCGCCGGGTCCCGGGGCGGCTGCGCACCGCGCTGAACGTCGAGAGCGGCCTCAACGACGGGATCGCGACCCCCGTGGTCAGCTTCATGCTGGTCGCGTATGCGTCGCAGGCGGACCTGGGCGGTCACGGGGAGGCCGCCGCGACCGGCGGTTCGGCGGGCGACCTGCTCCTCGGCACCGGCATCGGCCTCCTGTGGGGCCTCGGGGGCGCGGCGGCCGTCACCGTCGCCACCCGCAGGAGCTGGGTGGCGAGCGGCGGCCGGCAGATCGCGACGCTGGCGCTGGCGCTGGGCGCCTTCTCCGCGGCGCTGGCGATCGAGGGCAACGGGTTCATCGCCGCCTTCGTGGCCGGGCTCGCGTTCGGGTCGGTGCTGGACGACCCGGACGAGATCGAGGGGATCGTGGAGCTCCCGGAGCTCGGCGGCCAGCTGCTGGCCCTGGTGGTGTGGTTCCTGTTCGGTTCGGTCCTCCTCCCCATCGCCTTCCACCAGGTGGACGAGGTGACCGTGGTCGTCTACGCGCTGCTCGCCCTCACCGTCTTCCGCATGGTCCCGGTGGCGATCGCCCTGGTGGGCTCGGGGCTCTCCCGGAAGGACGTGGTGTTCGTCGGGTGGTTCGGCCCGCGGGGGCTGGCGTCGGTCGTGTTCGCGCTGCTGGCGCTCGAGGAGCTGGGCGACAGCTCGGAGCTCGTCCTCGAGGCCGTCAGCGTGGTCACGTTGACCGTGCTGCTCAGCGTCGTCCTGCACGGGGTCTCCGCCGGACCTGCGGCCCGGAGCTACGGACGGGCTGGTTCGACCGGAGACGGGGCGACCGGGGACGGGGCGACCGACACCCGCGCGACGCCGCGCGGCTTCGTGCACCACGCGAAGCGCTCCTAGTACTCGTGCCGCGCAGTCACTCGTACCGCGCAGCCTGGCGCAGGCGCTTCCACCCGGCCTGTGGAGGACGCCGGCACCGGACGCCGTACGTCGGGCAGGGTGGCGGGCATGACCGCGACCGGAGCGCGCACGGGCCGCACCGCGCGACCGCCGTCGCTCAAGGCACGGGCGGCCGCACGGCGGGCGCTGCGTCGCGACCTGCGGCAGGCGGTCTCCGACCTCCGCACCGGCGTGCGCCGGCGCCGGTTCGCCCCGATGCTGCACGTCGGGCGCCTCGGGGGCCCGGTGGTGACCTGGCCCGACGACGGTACGGACGACCTCGACGGTGGCCTGCGGGAGGAGGTGGCGGCCGCCGTGCTCAGCCGGGCGCTGCTCACCTCGGCCGAGCCTGAGGCGTGGCTGACCCGCGAGGGTCATCCTGAGCCGCACGACGTCGACCTGGCCTGGCTGCCCGTGGTGCGCCGGGTCTTCGCCGAGGCCGGACTGGCACCGCGCTGCGTCGCGGTGGTCACCAAGAACGGGTGGTACGACCCGGTCCTGGAGGAGCGGGTCGTCTGGGAGCGGCTCCGGATCCGCGACCGCTGAGCTGCCGGGTCCGCGGATCACTCGACCCAGGTGTGGACCGGCTCGTTGGTGTGCATGAGCTCGCGGTAGGCCACCAGCGTCCGGCGCAGCGCCTCGGGGCGCTCCTGCGAGGCCGCCTCGGCGTGGAACCGACGGACGAACCACTCGGAGCCGTTGGTGCCCACCAGGCAGCGTTGCTCGATGATCCCGAGCAGCCGGGACGCCTCGTCCTCCGGCACGCCCCAGCGGGCCAGCCCCTCACGCGCCATCGGCAGCAGCCGGCGCAGCACCAGCTCGGTGGCGCGGACCTGCCCGATCGCCGGCCAGTAGACCTGGGCGTCGATCCCCTGCCGGGCGGCGGTCTGGAAGTTCTCCTCGGCGGCGCTGAACGACATCTGCGACCACAGCGGCCGCTCGGCCTCGGCGAGCTGCCGGACCAGGCCGAAGTAGAACGCCGCGTTCGCCATCGTGTCGACCACGGTCGGGCCGGCCGCCAGCACGCGGTTCTCGACCCGGAGGTGCGGCGTGCCACCGGCGATGTCGTAGATCGGGCGGTTCCAGCGGTAGATAGTGCCGTTGTGCAGCCGCAGCTCGTGCAGCCCCGGCACTCCCCCACCCTCGAGCACCGCGAGCGGGTCCTCGTCCTCGGTGACGGGGAGCAGCGCCGGGAAGTAGCGGACGTTCTCCTCGAACAGGTCGAACACGGAGGTGATCCACCGCTCGCCGAACCAGACCCGCGGCCGGACCCCCTGGGCCTTCAGCTCCTCGCTCCGGGTGTCGGTGGCCTGCTCGAACAGCGGGATCCGGGTCTCGCGCCACAGCTCCTTGCCGAGCAGGAACGGTGAGTTCGCACCGACGGCCAGCTGGATCGCCGCGATGCACTGGGAGGCGTTCCAGTACTCCGCGAAGTCGTCGGGGGACGTCTGCACGTGCAGCTGGGTGCTGGTGCACGCCGCCTCCGGGATGATCGAGTCCGCGGTCGTGATCAGCCGCTCGACGCCCCGGATGTCGATGGTGATGTCCTCGCCGCGGGCAGCCAGGATCTGGTCGCTGAGCAGCTGGTAGCGCGGGTTGCTGCTGAGGGTGGTCGGGCTCATGTGGCCCTCGGCCAGCGTCGGCAGGATGCCGATCATCACCATGTGCGCGCCGATGGTGCTCGCCTTGGACTCGGCGTCGTTGAGCGATTCCCGCAGGTTCTTCTCGTACGTCGCGAACCCGCCGTCGCGCAGCCGCTGGGGAGGCACGTTGATCTCGACGTTGAACTGCCCGAGCTCGGTCTGGAAGTCCGGGTTCGCGATCTGGGCCAGTGCGTCGGCGTTCTTCAGCGCGGGGTCACCGGCGTCGTCGACCAGGTTGAGCTCGATCTCGAGCCCGGTCATCGGGTCGTCGGTGTCGAACGCGGCCTCGCGGAGCATCCGGGCGAACACGTCGAGGCACCGTCGCACCTTCTCGCGGTGACGCGTGCGATCCGCCCGGGAGAACTCTTGTGCCGCGACCTCTTCGCCCATGAATGCACCCTAGTGTCTGGTTCCCCGCGCTGTCTGTGAGCGCACCCGGAGTGCGGTCGCGTCGGCGGCGAGGTCCGGGTCCGGGTCGCGGGGTGGGTGCCAGGTCGACGGCGGGACGGCGTGGTCGAGCAGGGTGGCGACCAGCCCCGCCAGGCGGTAGTCGGGGTCGGCCCCACGGCACCGGTCGAGCGCGCACCACGCCAAGGCCCCGTGGCCGGCCAGCCACGCCGCGAACGCGAGCAGGCACGCGGGCGCCGGGAGGAGGTGGGCCGGGCACCGGCGCACCACGTCGCGCCATACCTCGACGTGGCCGGCAGCGCTGCTGCGGGTCATCCGCAGCCAGGCCAGGTCGCGGAGCCGGACGTCTCGCAGGTCGACCAGCAACCGGGCGACGTCCCCGTCGGACCAGGCCTCGCCGGCGAGCCGGCGGTCGAGGGCTGAATCCACCCACTGCCGCTCGGACTCGTGGCCCTCCGGACCGGCCCGGTCGAGCGAGCGGGCCAGCTGGTCGACGGCCTCGACCGCCGCCTGGTCGTCCGCGATGAGGCCGGCCGCGAGGGCGTCGCGGGAGCCGAGCGTGACCCGGCCGTCGAGCACGGCCTGGGCCAGGAACGGGTGGCTGCGGTCGTCGTACGGCGTGCCGGCGTAGGCCTCCGGCGGCCGACCGGGAAGCAGCGCGAACCAACGCTTCCCGTCGGCGTGCAGGAGGTCGACGAGGTCGACGCCAGCCTCGGTGAACCTTGTCGCGAGCACGCCGGCCGCCTGCGCCGCCAGAGCGGCGTCGGGGGTGTAGACGACCAGGGCCACGCGGTCGATGCGGTGCCGCAGCACCGGGTCGAGCAGGGCGTCGGCGACCTCGGGCAGGTCGGCGGGGCTCGCGGGCAGGTCGATCCGGGCGTGGAACGCCTCGGGCTGGCGCGACGGACCGGCACGTCGGCGACGACGTGGTGGCGTGCGGGGGAAGGTCAGCATCACGACGGAGTCGGTGGCCCGGAAGCCGAGCACCACCGGGACCGCGGCCAGCAGGTCGCCCGGCGATCGGGCCAGCAGGGTCCGTGCCGGCAAGCCACCGCCGGGTGACGGGACGGGAGTGGGCGAGGGGAGGGACGGATCGGTGTGGGTCATGCCGACCACGCTTCCCGCGGGCACCGACGCGGCCCGGCCGCCGTGCCCCGTCCTGTGGACGACAACCGCCGACGCGCGCCCTGTGCACGGAAAGTGGGTCGTCGGCGGTAGTTTCCGGCCCATGAGGGCGGGTCGGGCCACCGTGGGGGCGGCAGCGAGGACGGCGGGATGAGAGGCGAGGCTTCCGTCCTGCACCTCGACCTCGACGCGTTCTTCGCCGCGGTCGAGCAGCGCGACAAGCCCTCGCTGCGCGGCAAGCCCGTCGTGGTCGGCGGGGTCGGCGGCAGGGGCGTGGTGTCCACGGCGTCGTACGAGGCCCGCGCGTTCGGTGTCCGGTCGGCCATGTCGACCCGCGAGGCGCGCGCCCGCTGTCCGCACGCGGCGTTCCTCAGCGGCCGGTTCCACGCCTACCGTGACACCAGCCGGGCGGTCATGGAGGTGCTCCGGGCCGCCTCGCCCCTGGTCGAGCCACTGTCCCTCGACGAGGCCTTCGTCGACCTGCGGACCGCGCCGGGGCTCGCCGGCCACGACGTGGCGGCGGTGACCGCGTTCGGCGAGGAGCTCCGGGCCCGGGTGCGTGAGGCCACCGGCGGCCTGACCGCGAGCGTCGGCATCGGCACCTCGAAGTTCATCGCCAAGGTGGCCAGCGACCTCGACAAGCCGGACGGCCTGGTGGTGGTGGCGCCCGGCACCGAGCAGGACCTGCTCCGGCCGATGAAGGTCACCGTCATCCCCGGCGTCGGTCCCGCCACGACGGAGCGGCTGCGCCGGGCCGGGGTGCACACGGTCGAGGACCTCGAGGGGGTCAGCGAGGACGAGCTGGTCCGGCTGGTCGGGAAGGCCCATGGACACGGCCTGTGGCGGCTGGCGCGGGCGCTCGACGACCGCGCGGTCGAGCCGGAGCGCGAGACCAAGTCCGTCAGCGTCGAGGGCACCTACGAGGACGACCTCACCGACCGCCGGTTGATGGAGGGGCTGCTGACCCGGCAGGCGGGCAACGTCGCCGAGCGGCTGCGCAAGCACGGCATGTCGGGCCGGACCGTCACGATCAAGGTCCGGCTGCACGACTTCACGACGCTCAACCGGTCCACCACGCTCGCGTCGCCCACCGACAACGCCGCCGTGATCGGGCGCCTCGCGCGCACCCTCCTGGGCGACCTCGACACCTCCGGCGGCGTCCGGCTGCTCGGCGTCGGAGTCTCCGGACTGGCCGACTGGGTGCAGGACGACCTGTTCCAGACCGAGGAGGGGGCGCAGCCCGAGGAGCCGGTCGCGCTCCCCGACGTGCCGCGCCGGGTCTGGTCGCCGGGGATGGACGTCGAGCACGCGGAGATGGGTCGCGGCTGGGTGTGGGGATCCGGCAAGGGCGTGGTCACGGTGCGCTTCGAGACCGCGGACACGGCTCCCGGCCCGGTGCGGTCGTACGCCGCCGACGACACCGACCTTCAGCCCTGGCCGACTCAGTCGCCCGAGCCCGCCCCGGGTCTCCCGTAGCCACCTCCGCCCGGCGTCTGGATCACGAAGACGTCGCCGGCGGCGACCTCGACCGTCACCCGGCCAGGCAGCCGGTCGACGCGGCCGTCGACGCGCTCCACCCTCTGCTCGCCCAGGCTGCCCGGCCCACCACCTGCCATGCCGTACGGCGCCACCCTCCGGTTGCTGCTCAGCAGGTTGAGGGTCATCGGCTCCAGGAACCGGATGCGGCGCCGCCCGCCGTCCCCGCCCCGCCACCTGCCGGGTCCGCCGGTCCCCGGGACGACCTCGTAGCTCTCCACCCGCACCGGGTAGCGCCACTCCAGCACCTCGGGGTCGGTCAGCCGGGAGTTCGTCATGTGCGTCTGCACCACGTCGGTGCCGTCGAACCCCGGCCCCGCCCCGGAACCGCTGGCCACGGTCTCGTAGTACTGGTGGCGGGCGTTGCCGAAGGTCACGTTGTTCATCGTCCCGGCACCTTCGGCCTGGGCGCCGAGGGCCGCGAACAGGGCACCCGTGACGGCCTGAGAGGTCTCGACGTTGCCGGCGACGACCGCGGCAGGGTACCCCGGAGCGAGGAGACAGCCGTCGGGGATGACGACCCGGATCGGTGCCAGGCAACCGGCGTTGAGCGGGATGTCGTCCTCGACGAGGGAGCGGAAGACGTAGAGCACCGCCGCCATCACCACCGAGGAGGGAGCGTTGGCGTTGCCCGCCAGCTGCGCCGACGTGCCCGTGAAGTCGATCTCCACCTCACGCCTCTCGCGGTCCACCCGGACAGCCACCTCGATCACGGAGCCGTCGTCGAGCTCGTAGGAGTACGCGCCGTCGCTCAGCGCCGGCACCACACGACGTACCGCCTCCTCGGCGTTGTCGCGGACGTGCCGCATGTAGGCGGCCACGACGTCGAGGCCGAAGTGCTCCACCATCGCGCGGAGCTCCTCGACGCCCTTCTCGTTGGCGGCCACCTGGGCCCGCAGGTCCGCCAGGTTGGCCTCGGGGTTGCGGGAGGGGAACTCGGCGGTGCTGAACAGGTCCAGGGTCTCGGACTCCCGCAACCGGCCCTGGTGGACCAGGAGCCAGTTGTCGACGAGCACCCCCTCCTCCTCGATCCGGGTGCTGTCGGACGGCATCGAGCCGGGGCTCTTCCCGCCGATCTCGGCGTGGTGCCCGCGTGAAGCCACGAAGAACAGCAGCCGCTCCCCCGCCTCGTCGAAGACCGGGGTCACCACGGTGACGTCCGGCAGGTGCGTGCCGCCGGCGTAGGGGTTGTTGAGCACGTAGGAGTCGCCGGCCCGGATCCGCCCCGCGTTGGCGCGCAGCACCGCCTTGATGCTCTCCCCCATCGACCCGAGGTGGACCGGCATGTGCGGCGCGTTCGCAATGAGGTTGCCCTCGGCGTCGAAGACCGCGCAGGAGAAGTCCAGCCGCTCCTTGATGTTGACCGAGTGTGCGGTGCTCTGCAGCCGCGCGCCCATCTGCTCGGCCACGGACATGTAGAGGTTGTTGAACACCTCCAGAAGCACGGGGTCGGCCCGACGCCCGCTGACGTCGGCATCCGGCCGAGCCTCCACGCGCGCCAGGATGAGGTTGCCGAGCCGGTCGACGCTCGCCTCCCACCCGGGCTCGACGACGGTGGTGGCGTTCTCCTCGGTGACCAGCGCCGGACCGGTGACCCGGTGGCCGCGGCGCAGGGCCTCCCGCTCGAAGAGCCCCACGTCCTTCCAGGCCCCCGCCTCGAAGAGGCGCACCCGGTCGGAGGGGGGCGCGGGGGTTGCCGCGGCGGGCAGCTCGGGCAGCCGGTCGCCGTGCTCGGCGACCGCCGCGACCTCGACGGTGACCGCCTCGACCACGAGACGCTTCTCCGGCATGAGGAAGGAGAACCTGCGGCGGTACGCCGCCTCGAACTCCGACGTCATGGCAGACAGAGGACCGAGCGTCACCGGCACGGCGGTGTCGGTGCCCTCGTACCGCAGCAGGGCCCTTGTCACCACGGTGGGACGAGCAGCGGTGCCCTCGTCGGTCAGCCCACCCTCGTCGGTCAGCTCGGCCTCGGCGGCCGCCCGGAGCTCGGCCACCAGGCTGTCCAGCTCGTCGAGCAGGGCGGGCTCCAGCGGCCGCTCGACCGCATGCTCCCGCAGCGCCGTGATGTCGGCCAGCCCCATGCCGTACGCCGACAGCACGCCGGCGAAGGGGTGGATGAGCACGGTCGTGATGCCGAGCTCGTCCGCGACGGCGCAGGCGTGCTGCCCGCCCGCCCCACCGAACGTGGCGAGGGCGTAGCGAGTGACGTCGTAGCCACGCTGCACCGAGATCTTCTTGATCGCCGAGGCCATGTTGGCCACCGCGATCCGTAAGTACCCGGCGGCGACCTGCTCCGGCCCCCGCGTGTCGCCCGTGGCCACGCTGATCTCCGCAGCCTGGGCCTCGAACCCCTTGCGTACGACGTCCACGTCCAGCGGCTCGTCGCCGGCGGGGCCGAAGACCCGCGGGAATCGGTCGGGGTGGATACGGCCCAGCATCACGTTGGCGTCCGTGACGGTGAGCGGTCCGCCGTTGCGGTACGCCGCCGGGCCGGGGTCGGCGCCCGCCGAGTCGGGCCCGACGCGGTAGCGGCTGCCGTCGAAGTGCAGGACCGACCCGCCTCCCGCCGCGACCGTGTGGATGCTCAGCATCGGCGCCCGCAGCCGTACGCCGGCGACCACCGTCTCCAGCTCGCGCTCGAGCTCGCCGGCGTAGTGGCAGACGTCGGTGGAGGTGCCGCCCATGTCGAAGCCGATCACCCGGGAGAAGCCGGCCGCGACCGCGGTGCGGGACATCCCGACCACCCCGCCAGCAGGTCCGGACAGGATCGCGTCCTTGCCCCGGAAGTGGTGCGCCTCGGTCAGCCCGCCGTTGGACTGCATGAACATCAGGCGGGACCTCGCGAGCGGAGCGGTCACCCGGTCGACGTATCGCCTCAGGATCGGCGACAGGTACGCGTCGACGACCGTCGTGTCGCCCCGGGCCACCATCCGCATGAGCGGGCTCACCTCGTGCGACAGCGAGACCTGGGGGTAGCCGACCTCAGCCGCGATCCGGCCGATCGCCTGCTCGTGCTGCGGGAACCGGTAGCCGTGGAGGCACAGCACGGCGACGGCGCGCAGGCCGTCGTCGTACGCCGCCTGGAGCCCCTCGCGGACCGCGTCCTCGTCCAGCGGCACCAGCACCTCGCCGTGCGCGCTCACGCGCTCGAGCGCCTCGACCACCCGACTGTGGACCAGGTCGGGCAGCATGATCCGGCGGTCGAAGATGCGGGGGCGGTTCTGGTACGCGATCCGCAGGACGTCCCGGAAGCCGGCGGTCACGACCAGCAGCGTCGGCTCACCCGTGCGCTCCAGCAGCGCGTTGGTGGCGACGGTCGTGCCCATCTTGACCACGTCGACCCGCTCGGACGGGATCGGCTCACCGCGCCGCGTGCCCAGCAGTCGACGGATCCCCTCGAGGACCGCGTCGTCGTACTGCCTCGGGTCGTCCGACAGCAGCTTGCAGGTCACCAGGTGCCCGTCCGGCCGCTGCGCCACGATGTCCGTGAACGTGCCACCCCGGTCGACCCAGAACTGCCACCGACCGGACGCCACCGTGGAATCGGCTGAGGTCATGGGGCCGAGGATAGGCCGGGGATAGGGTCACCGGCATGCAGTCTCCCACCGGTGCTCCCGCCGCTTCCGGGGCCACCCCCGCCGCCCCGCCCGCCGCCCCGCCCGTCGCCCCACCCATCGCACAGACCCGTCCCTCCGAACGCACCCTCCACGGCGAGGTGCGGGTCGACGAGTACGAGTGGCTCCGGGACAAGGACGACCCCGCCACCACGGCGTACCTCGAGGCCGAGAACGCGTGGACGCAGTCCCGCACAGCCCACCTGGCCGACCTGCGGCAGGCGATCTTCGACGAGATCAAGGCCCGCACGTTCGAGACCGACCTGTCGGTGCCGAGCCGGATCCGCGGCCACTGGTACTACTCGCGCTCCTTCGAGGGCAAGGAGTACGGCGCGAGCTGCCGCGTCCCCGTCACCGACCCGGACGACTGGACTCCCCCGAAGCCGGCCGAGGACTGCACCGTCGACGAGCCGGCGCTCCCCGGCGAGCATGTGCTGCTCGACCTCAACGTCCTGGCCGAGGGCCACGAGTTCTTCTCGCTGGGCGGCTCCTCGGTGAGCCCCGACGAGACGCTGGTCGCCTACGCCACCGACGTGGTGGGCGACGAGCGCTACACGATCCGGGTCCTGGACCTGCGCACCGGGGACCTGCTGCCCGACGAGATCACCGGCACCCTCGGCGGTGCCACCTGGGACCGGGCGGGCGAGCACTTCTACTACGCGACCGTCGACGACAGCTGGCGGCCGGACAAGATCTGGCGGCACCGGCTGGGCACTTCCCGCGAGGACGACGTGCTGGTCCACCACGAGACCGACGCCCGGTTCTGGATCGGCGTCGGCCGCTCGCGCAGCGACCGCTACCTGATGGTCGTGGCCGGATCGAAGACCACCACCGAGTACCGCGTCCTGGACGCCGACGACCCCGAGGGCACCTTCGAGGTCTTCCATCCCCGCGAGCAGGACCTGGAGTACCACCTCGAGCACGCCGTGATCGGCGGCGAGGACGTCTTCCTGGTCATGCACAACGGATCCGGCCCCGACTTCGAGCTGGCCCGCACCCCGGTCCGGCCGACCCCGCGCGCCGACTGGGAGCCGGTCATCCCCCACGACCCCAGCGTCCGGCTGGAGGACGTCGACGCGTTCGCCGGGCACCTGGTCGTGCACCAGCGCACCAACGGCCTGACCCAGCTGCGGATCCTGGAGCTCGGCGAGGGTGGCATCACCGACGACTACCAGGTCGGGTTCGACGACGAGGTCTACACGATCGGCTCCGGCGGCAACCCGGAGTTCGCGCAGCCCGTGGTGCGGTTCGGCTACACCACGCTCGCCACCCCCGGCGGCGTGCACAGCTACGACGTCCGCACGCGCGAGACCACGCTGCTGAAGCAGACCCGGGTCCGCGACTTCGACCCCGCGGCGTACGAGCAGCACCGCACGTGGGCCACCTCTCAGGACGGCACGCGGGTGCCGATCTCGATCGTGGTGCCGGCCGGGGCGCCGCGGGACGGGTCCGTCCCGTTCCTGCTCTACGGGTACGGCGCCTACGAGATGTCGACCGACCCGTACTTCTCGATCGCCCGGCTCTCGATGCTCGACCGCGGCGCCGGGTTCGCGATCGCGCACGTCCGCGGCGGCGGCGAGATGGGCCGGCACTGGTACGAGGACGGAAAGCTCGCCCACAAGCAGCACACCTTCACCGACTTCGCCGCCTGTGCCCGGCACCTGGTCGCCGAGGGCTGGACCTCCCACGACCGCCTGGTCGCCGAGGGTGGCAGCGCCGGTGGACTGCTGATCGGCGCGGTCGCGAACCAGGCGCCCGAGCTCTTCGCCGGGCTGGTGGCGCAGGTGCCGTTCGTCGACGCCCTCACCAGCATGCTCGACTCGTCGCTGCCGCTGACGGTGATGGAGTACGAGGAGTGGGGCAACCCCGAGGACGACGCCGAGGCCTACCGCACGATCCGCGCCTACGCGCCGTACGACAACGTGGCCGCGCACGACTACCCGCCGATCCTGGCGGAGAGCTCCCTCAACGACACCCGGGTGCTGTACGTCGAGGCGAGCAAGTGGGTCGCCCGGCTGCGGGCGCGCGCCACGGGACGTCGCGACTTCCTGCTCAAGACCGAGATGTCGGCCGGCCACGGGGGTGTCTCGGGCCGCTACAAGGCCTGGCACGACCGGGCGTTCACCCTGGCCTGGGTGCTGGACCGGATGGGTCTCGCGGACGCCCCCGGACACGCTTCCTGAGCGCTCCCCTGAGAAGTCCCTGAGAAGTGCTCCGACCGGCAACTCACGACGTTCCTCGCACGTCTATCTGGGTACAGACGCGCCGACGGCAGCGGGAATCTCCGCAGCGCGACGGACGTTGGACCGATTGCGTGGTGACTCACCAGTAACGAGTCGCCAGCGAAGTGAGGAGGGCGTGCACGATGGCCACCAGGACCGCTACCGCGACGCGCGAGATCGAGGGCCGCGACAGCGTCGGCCTGTACCTCGACGAGATCGCTCGCAACCCGCTGCTCGACGCGGAGACCGAGGTCGAGCTCTCCAAGACGATCGAGGCCGGGCTCATGGCCGAGCACCTGCTCCGTGAGGGCCGCGTGGGTCGCCGGAAGGGCGGCGCGCCGAAGTCCGCGACCGAGGAGGAGCTCGAGTGGCTCGCCGAGGAGGGCCGCAAGGCGGTCCGGCGCTTCACCGAGGCGAACCTCCGGCTGGTGGTCTCGATCGCCCGCAAGTACGGCCGCGCGCAGATGCCGATGCTGGACCTCATCCAGGAGGGCAACACCGGACTGATCCGGGCCGTCGAGAAGTTCGACTACACCAAGGGCTACAAGTTCAGCACCTACGCCACGTGGTGGGTGCGCCAGGCGATCACCCGGGGCATCGCCCAGCAGGCGCGCGTCGTGCGCCTCCCCGTGCACGTGGTCGAGGAGCTCAACCAGGTGGGGAGTGCCCGCCGCACCCTCGAGCGCCAGCTCGGCCGCGACCCGGAGCCGGAGGAGATCGCCGCCGAGCTCGACATGGACATCGAGCGGGTGCTCGACCTGCTGCGGTGGGGTCGCGAGCACGTCAGCCTCGACTCCCCCGTCGACGAGGACGGCGACACCTCGCTGGGCGACCTGATGGCGCAGGAGACCACGCCCAGCCCCGACCTCGAGGTGCTCGACGTCGAGAGCCGCGACCGGCTCAACAGCCTGGTCTCGCTGCTCGACGACCGGGCCGCCGACATCATCCGGTCCCGCTACGGGCTCGTGGACGGCCGGCAGCACAAGCTCGCCGACATCGGCGCGAAGCACGGCATCTCCGCCGAGCGGGTGCGCCAGCTCGAGCGTGAGGCGATCCAGAAGCTCCGGAAGTTCGCCGATCCCGACCTCGCGGCATGAGCCGCTCGCCCGGGACCTCCTGATACTGCTCGGCGGGTCAGGGTCGCGTCCCTCCAGCGCTGCTCGGACCCGCCGAGACCACCTGCGCGAAGACCTCCGCCACTCTCAGGCGGAGGTCTTCGAGCGTCCCGGCGTTGTCGATGACGTGGGTGGCGATCGCCAGCCGCTGCTCGCGGGTCGCCTGGGCCGCGACCCGGCTCTCCGCCTCCTCGCGGGTCATCCCGCGCAGCTCGACCATGCGGCGTACCTGCACGTCGGTGGGGACGTCGACCACGATCACTGCGTCGAAGTTCCGTGCCTGGCCGGTCTCGGCGAGCAACGGGATGTCGTGCACGACGACCGCGCCGTCGGGTGCCGCGGCCTCGAGCGCCCGGCCCCGGGCCCGCACCCGCGGGTGGATGATCGCCTCCAGCGCCCGCCGCTTCGCCTCGTCGCCGAACACGATCGCGCCCATCGCCGGCCGGTCCAGTCCCCCGTCGGCGGTCAGCACTCCCTCGCCGAACGTCGCGACGACCTCGGCCAGGCCGTCGGTGCCGGGTGCGACCACCTCACGGGCCAGCAGGTCGGCGTCGACGACGACCGCGCCGAGCTCGGCCAGGATCGCGGACACCGTGCTCTTGCCGGAGGCCACGCCTCCTGTGAGTCCCACGCGCACGCACCGATCCTAGGGTGCGTCTCTCACGTCGGCGCCGTCGCGGGCGGCTGTCAGGATGGCCGGGTGAGCCCGACCGTCCTGCACCCCGGCGACCGGGTGGCGCTGCTGGTCCCCGGCTCCGCGACGTACGTCGACGCGGTGCTGTCGCTCCTGGCGGCCGGGGTGTTCCCGGTCCCGCTGGACCCGACCCTGACGCCGCGTGAGCGCGCCTCGATGCTGGACGACGTCGCTCCCGCGCTGGTGGTCGAGGACGCCGCGAGCGTGGCCGCCCTGGTCGACCCGGAGCGCAGCCGGGCGCTGCCGCTGGGCCGGCCGATGCACGTCACCAGCGGCACCACCGGTCGCCCGAAGGGCGTGTTCTCGGGCCTGCTCGACGAGCGGTCGGCGGCCTCGCTGGTCGCCGAGGAGCGGGACCTGTGGGGGTTCGGGCGAGAGGACGTCAACCTCGTGCTCAGCCCGCTGCACCACTCCGCTCCCCTGCGCTTCGCGACCGGCACCCTGCTGGCCGGCGGCCGGATCGTGGTGCCCGGACCGTTCGACGCGGCGGCCGTCACCGCGGCGATCGAGCGGGAGCGGCCGACCACGATGTTCTGCGTGCCGACGCACCTGCAGCGGCTCTTCGCGCACTGGGACGAGGTCGGGGTGCCCGACCTCTCGTCTTACCGGCTGGTCGCGCACGCCGGCGCCCCGTGTCCCGTCGCGGTCAAGGAGCGGCTCGTCGAGCTGTTCCCCGACGGCTCCACATGGGAGTTCTACGGCTCCACCGAGGGCCAGTTCACGGCCTGCCCCAGCGAGGAGTGGCAGCGGCGCCCGGGGACCGTCGGGCGGGCCCGGCCGGGACGACGGCTGCGGGTGGACGAGGACGGCACGATCTGGTGCCGGGTCCCGGAGCACGCCCGGTTCTCCTACTGGGGTGCGCCCGAGAAGACAGCCGCGGCGTGGCACGAGACGCCCGACGGGCCCGAGTTCACGGTCCGCGACGCCGGCCGGCTCGACGAGGACGGCTACCTCTACCTCGACGGCCGGCGCGAGGACCTGGTGATCAGCGGCGGCGTCAACGTCTACCCCCTGGAGGTCGAGAACGCCCTGCGCGAGCACCCCGGAGTCGAGGACGTCGCCGTGTACGCCGTCGACGACGACGCCTGGGGCCAGCGGGTCTGCGCCGGGATCGTCGGCACCGCAACCGCGGCCGACCTCGCCGCGTTCGCCCGGACCCGGTTGGCGCCGGCCAAGCGCCCCAAGGAGTACCACCACCTCGACGCCCTCCCCGTCACCTCGACCGGCAAGGTGCGCCGCAGCGCGGTGGCGGCCACGGTCGACGCACGGGAGGAGGGCTGATGGCCGACATCGCCCCCGGGCTCGACCGGCTGGCCGTCGCCGTCGCCGCGCCGGAGGTCCTGCTCACCGAGCCCGACGGGCGGCTCCGGGGTGACGGCGTGCAGGGCTGGTACGTCGACGACGTGCGCCTGCTGCGCAGGCTGGAGACGCGCGTGTCCCCGGCCGGGTCGGCGCGCGCGCAGGTCGGTCACACGCTCTCGCCCGACGGCCTGGTCACCACGGTCGAGGTGATCGCAGATCGACCGGTCACGGTGGACCTCGAGATCACCCTCGCCGTGGACCTGGCGCCGGTGGCAGTCGTCCGGCAGCAGCAGTCGACCGAGGACGCGGCCTCGCTGCCCACCACGGAGGGCCTCTCGTGGACGGGCGAGGCGAGCGGCTGCGCGCTGTCCTGCACCCCGGCCCCGGCGTCGTACGAGCGGCTGGGCTGGCGGTTCGACGTGTCCCCGGACGCCCCGGCCCGGGTCGACCTCCGCTTCGCCGCGCGCGGTGACCCGCAGTTCGCGCCCGGCGGTCCCCCGCCGTGGTCCACCGCGGTGCCCGTCCCGGTCGACGACCCGCGGTGGACGCCCCTGGTCCGGCAGGGGCTGGCGGACCTGGCCGGGCTGCTGCTGCGTGACGGCGAGGACGCGTTCGTGGCCGCCGGCGCCCCGTGGTACCTCACGATGTTCGGTCGGGACGCGCTGTGGACCGCACGGCTGATGATGCCGTTCGGGACCGGGCTCGCGCTCTCGACCCTGCGCGCGCTGGCCCGGCGGCAGGGCGTCAGCGACGACCCCTCGACCGAGGAGCAACCCGGGAAGATCCTGCACGAGGTCCGCTCGGGCACGGTCCGCCTCGGCGGCATGGTGCTGCCGCCGGTCTACTACGGCACGGTCGACGCGACCCCGCTGTTCGTGGGCACCCTGGCCGACGCCTGGCGGGCCGGAGCCGACCGGGACGAGGTGGCGGCGCTGGTGCCGGCCGCCCGCCGCTGCCTGGAGTGGATGATGAGCCAGACCCGGGAGTCAGGTTGGCTGCGGTACGTCGACTCCTCGGGCCACGGGCTGGCCAACCAGGGCTGGAAGGACAGCGTCGACTCCGTCCGGTACGCCGACGGCGGCATCGCCGAGCCCCCGATCGCGCTCTGCGAGGTTCAGGGCTACGCCTACGAGGCCGCGGTCCAGGGCGCCGCACTCCTTGCCGAGCTCGGCGAGCCGCCCGTCGAGGGGCTCGCCGCGTGGGCGGCATCGCTGCGCCGCCGGTTCGCCGAGGCGTTCTGGGTGGACACCCCGGAGGGCGGCCACGTGGCGATCGCACTCGACGGCAGGGGGCGGCCCGCGGACGCCGTCGCCTCCAACATGGGCCACCTGCTGGGCACCGGCATCCTCACCCCGCAGCAGGCGCGTCGGGTGGCCACCGTGCTGACCGGCCCGGCGATGTCCTCCGGCTACGGCCTGCGGACGCTCGCGCTGGACTCCCCGGCGTACGACCCGCTGAGCTACCACTGCGGCTCGGTCTGGCCGCACGACACCGCGATCGCGGTGCGCGGGCTGGTGGCCGAGAGCTTCCGGACCGAGGCAGCCGGGCTGGCGCGCGGCCTGGTCGAGGCGTCCGGCGTCTTCGGCGCCCGGCTGCCGGAGCTGTGGAGCGGCGACCCGCGGGTGCCCGGAGAGGAGGGTCCGGCGGCGTACCCGTCGGCGTGCCGGCCGCAGGCGTGGGCCGCGGCGGCCCCGCTGGCCTGCCTGGCCGCGCTCGCGGGTTAGGTGGGTCAGGCCGTGGCCGCGCCGGAGAAGGTGCGGCGGTACTGCTGGGGGCTGACCCCGCGCGCCCTGCTGAAGTGGTGGCGCAGCGTGGCGGGGTTGCCGAAGCCCACCTCGGAGGCGATCCAGTCGACGGAGTGGTCGGTGGACTCCAGCAGCTCCTCCGCAGCCATGATCCGCTGCCGGGTGACCCACGAGTGCGGCGTGCTGCCGGTCTCCTCGCGGAAGCGGCGGGCAAAGGTCCGGCTGGACATGTGGGCCCGCTTGGCCAGCTGGTCGATGCTGAGGTCCTCGGCGAGGTTGTGCAGGATCCAGGTGAGGAGCGGGCCGAGGGTCTCGGCCTCGCAGTCGGTGACCGCCCGCTCGATGAACTGGGCCTGGCCGCCGTCGCGGTGGGCCGGGATCACCATGCGCCGGGCTGCCGCAGCCGCCACCTGGCTGCCGAACTGCTGGCGCATCACGTGCAGGGCCGCGTCGAGGCCGGCCGCGGAACCGGCCCCGGTGATGATCGTGCCGTCCTGGACGTAGAGCACGTCCCGGTCCACCGAGACCGCGGGGTAGAGCTCGGCCAGCTCGTCGACGTACCGCCAGTGGGTGGTCGCCCGCCGTCCGCCCAGCAGGCCCGACTCGGCCAGCGTGAACGCGGCCGTGCAGTGGGCGAAGACCATCGCGCCGCGGGCGTGCGCGGCGCGGACCGCCTCGACGATCTCGGGCGAGGGGTTGCGGTAGTCGCGCTTCGGGCAGATGCAGACCAGGTCGGCGTCGGCCGCCGCGTCGAGGCCGTGCTCGACGTGGAGGTCGAAGCCGCTGGCGCCGCTGACCCGCCCCGGGACCGGCGTCGCGACCACGAAGTCGAAGACCGGGTTGTCGTCCTCGGGGTGGTGGGGCTCGGCCCACACCTCGCACATCGCGCCGAGCCCGAACGGCTCCGCACCTTCGTCGACCAGGACCGCCACCTTGTGCATGAGACCAGCATCACCCCGTTCTGGCCGAAAATCAACGCCCTGACCACTTCTGCCGGTCATGGCAGCATCTGGCCCCTGATAGAATTCGTGCCATGACCATCGCCTTCCTCCTCCTCTTCTTCCTGGCCTACGCCGCGTTCCTGGTGGCCTTCATCGACAATGACGGCCACGGCCGCATGCCGACCTTCCGGCACCCGCCGCGCAGCCACCACGCCGACATGTTCGAGCCGCGCGAGCTCGTCTGACCCACTCGGAGGACGCTGGCAGGATTTCGACGAAGGTAGGCATTTTCGCCACTAGTGGCAGATTCTCAACTACGGCAGTATTACTGCCATGACCATCGCAGCAATCCTGATCCTGGCCGCAGTCGCCTACGGGGTACTGTTCGCGGCCTTCGTGCGCAACGACGGGTACGGCGCTCGCGCGTCGAACGACAACCCGCCTCGCAGCCACCCGGCTGACGTCTTCGAGAGCCACTCGTTCGTCTGAGCCTCGACTCCGACGACCGACCGCCCGCGACGCGGGTCGCCCCTCCTCCGGTGGCGGCCCGCGTCGCGGCATCTCGGCACCTGTCCCGGGACGCCTCAGCTCAGGGCGAACCGAGCGTCCACCCTGGCCACCACCGCCACGTCCTGCGGCACGAACTCGACGTCGTCACCCGCAGTGGCCGCGGCCCGCGAGAACATCGCCGGGCCCTCGCTCCGGGGCTCCAGCCCCTGGCCGAGCATGCCGGCGTCCGCCAGGGCCACCGGGTGCACCCGTCCGAGCTCGAGCGCGTTCGCGTAGGCCTGTGCCTTCTCGGCCGCCTGGCGCACCGCCGCCGTCCGGACCTCCCGGGTCACCGTCTCCTGCCGGGCAGCGGTGAGCGCCCACGCGATCCGGCCCACGCGGAAGCCCGGCACCGGCGTCACCTCTCCGAGCCAGGAGCTCATCCGGGCGAAGTCGCGGAACTTCACCTCCAGCACCAGCTGGGCGTGGTGCACCAACGGCAGCTGCTTGCCCTCCTGGTTCCACGGCCGGCGGGCCCAGGTGCGGATCTGGTCGCTGGACCACCAGGTCACCGGACCCGCCTGCGGGTCGTGCAGGGCGGTCACGGCGTCGGTGACCCGACGTGCGGACGCCACGGCGCCGTCGTACACGCTGACCGCGGTCGGGCCCTCGAGGCCCACCTCCGCGTGCACCGTCGCCCGCTCCGGGCGCAGGAAGGCGGTGTGCTCGCCCCGGACCGTGATCTCCACCCGTTCCACGCGGGGAACCCTACTGAAATGCCGGCGGGGCGGCACGGCTGTCGCCGTACCGCCCCGCCCGTGCGTCAGGTGCGAGACCCGGGTCAGTTGCCCCCGGTGAGCTTCTCGCGCAGTGCCTGCAGCGCCTCGTCGGACGCCAGCGAGCCGCTGGTGTCGCTGGACGTGGTGGTCTCGCCGCCGGAGGAGTACGAGGTGGCCTCGCCGGCCTCCGCCTCGGCCTCCTTGGCCTCGGCCTGCTGCTTGACGTGGGCCTCCCAGCGAGCGTGCGCCTTGGCGTACTGGTCCTCCCAGGTCGCGCGCTGCTCGTCGTACCCCTCGAGCCACTCGCCGGTCTCCGGGTCGAAGCCCTCGGGGTAGATGTAGTTGCCCTGCTCGTCGTAGGACGCGGTCATGCCGTAGAGCGTCGGGTCGAACTCCTCGACGTCGGCAGCGGTGGCGGTCTCGTTGGCCTGCTTGAGTGACAGCGAGATCCGGCGACGCTCGAGGTCGATGTCGATGATCTTGACCATGACGTCGTCGTTGACCTGGACCACCTGCTCGGGGATCTCCACGTGGCGCTCGGCCAGCTCGGAGATGTGCACCAGGCCCTCGATGCCCTCCTCGACGCGGACGAACGACCCGAACGGCACCAGCTTGGTGACCTTGCCCGGGACGATCTGGCCGATCTGGTGGGTGCGGGCGAAGTGCTGCCACGGGTCCTCCTGGGTCGCCTTCAGCGACAGGGAGACACGCTCGCGGTCCATGTCCACGTCGAGGACCTCGACGGTGACCTCGTCGCCCACGGTGACGACCTCGGACGGGTGGTCGATGTGCTTCCAGGACAGCTCCGAGACGTGCACCAGGCCGTCGACGCCGCCGAGGTCCACGAACGCACCGAAGTTGACGATCGAGGACACGACGCCCTTGCGGATCTGGCCCTTCTGGAGCTGGGTCAGGAAGCCCTGGCGGACCTCGGACTGGGTCTGCTCGAGCCACGCACGACGCGACAGGACCACGTTGTTGCGGTTCTTGTCGAGCTCGATGATCTTCGCCTCGAGGGTCTGGCCGACGTACGGCTGGAGGTCGCGGACGCGACGCATCTCGACCAGCGAGGCGGGCAGGAAGCCGCGAAGGCCGATGTCGAGGATGAGACCACCCTTGACGACCTCGATGACGGTGCCCTCGACGACGCCGTCCTCCTCCTTGACCTGCTCGATGGTGCCCCAGGCGCGCTCGTACTGGGCGCGCTTCTTGGACAGGATGAGCCGGCCTTCCTTGTCCTCCTTCTGGAGGACCAGGGCCTCGACCTTGTCGCCGACGGTCACGACCTCGGAGGGGTCGACGTCGTGCTTGATCGACAGCTCGCGCGAGGGGATGACGCCCTCGGTCTTGTAGCCGATGTCGAGCAGGACCTCGTCCCGGTCGACCTTGACGATGGTGCCATCCACGATGTCACCGTCGTTGAAGTACTTGATGGTCTCGTCGATCGCGGCGAGGAAGTCCTCTTCCGACCCGATGTCGTTGACCGCCACCTGGGGCGCGTCGGTGTCCGGAAGAGTGGAGATGGAGCTCGTCATAAGGGAAGTGATTCCTTGGGTGGATGTGGTGTCGTGCGGGCGCGCCACAAGTCCCGTTTCACTACCGATGGAGCCTGTCCGGCCGAATGCCGGGTGATAGCGAGCGAGAGTCCACTCCGTCCGGGACGCAGGCAGACTTCTGGCGCAATTGTGAATTCTATTGCGTTGTTGCGCGCTGCGTCCAACCGGGGTCCCCGCTGCGGGCGATCCCGAGCAGGCGGTCGTGCGCCGCGTCCGCCACCGGATTCTGCCCGGCGCGGGCCGCGAGGTCCACCAGGGCGAACAGGTCGGCTGCCCGGGCCCGGTCGAGGACGTCGTCCGGGACGGCCGGAAGGAACCCGCGGTAGGCGTCCAGCGCGGCCTCGGTGAGCACCGGGTCGCGCTCGAATCGCAGCAGGTTCCCCAGGTCGGCGTACGGCGACCCGGCATGGGCGAACTCCCAGTCCAGGACCGCGGTGACCTCGAGCGTGTCAGGGTCGACCAGCAGGTTCTTGGGGTTCAGGTCGCTGTGCACGAGGCAGGTCCGGCTCTCCGTGTCGAGGAGGTCCTGCGCGGCGTCGGCGACCGCGGCGAGGGCCGCGAGGTCGTCGGCCGCCCAGCCCAACCGGTCGACGTGGGCGGCCACCCAGGTCGGCAGGTCGCGGGCCTCGGCGGGCATCGGGGTGATCGCCAGCTCCGGACCGGCGAACAGGCCGGGTCGCGGCATCGCGACATGACCGAGCCGGCCCAGCAGGGTCCCGAGGTGGCCGCCGAGCGTGCGCCGGGCGTCCGACCCGAGCGATGGCAGCAGCAGGTCGAGCCGCTCCCCCGGCTGGTAGGACGTCACCAGCAGCCCGGGCAGGTCGGTGGCCGGGTCGCCGCGACGCACCTCCAGCACCCGCGGCACCGGGACCAGCCCGCGCACCAGGGCGAGGACGGCCGCGTCCACCTCCGGGGCGTCGGGGCCGCGCCACGCCGACCGCGGTCCGTAGATGCGCACCACGGCTCGCTCCCCGACGTACTCGCCCAGGAAGGTCTCCCCGCTGTGCCCGCCGGCCAGCGGCTCCAGCGATGGCACTCCGGGGTCGACGGGTCCGGGTTCGGGGTGCATGGGGCGCAGCCTGCCAGAGCGGACTAGCCTCGTCCCATGGAGTCAGCGGACGACCCGGGCGCCGGCGTCGCCCTCCCCCACGAGCCCGAGCCCGACTCCGCGGCAGGGCCGAGCGTCCGTGCGCTCCGGGTCGAGGTGGGCGAGGAGACCTCGCGGCAGGCGAACCGTCGGGACTGGGACCGGTACGCCGACGAGTACCAGTCCACGCACGGCGCGTTCCTCGGCGACGCCGGTTTCGTGTGGGGGCCGGAGGGGTTCACCGAGGACCGGGCCGGGCTCCTCGGCGACGTCACCGGCAAGCGGGTGCTCGAGCTCGGGTGCGGTGCGAGCCAGTGCTCGCGCTGGGTGATCGACCACGGCGGTACGGCGGTCGGGATCGACCTGTCCTTCCGTCAGCTCCAGCACTCCCACCGCCTCGACGAGGAGACCGGGACCCCGGTCCCGGTCGTCTGCGCCACCGCCACCGACGTGCCGTTCGTCGACGGCTCCTTCGACGTCGTGTTCTCGTCCTTCGGGGCGTTGCAGTTCGTCGCGGACGCGCGAGCCGCGGTCGCGGAGGTACGACGGGTGCTGCGGTCCGGCGGCCGGTTCGTGTTCTCGGTGACCCACCCGACCCGGTGGATGTTCCCCGACGACCCGACGGAGGCCGGGCTGGTGGCGTCGCAGTCCTACTGGGACCGCACGCCGTACGTCGAGGTCGACGACGTCTCGGGCGCCCCGAGCTACGTCGAGCACCACCGCACGATCGGCGACTGGGTCGAGCTCCTCCAGGGCGCCGGGATGGCGCTGACCGGCTTCGTGGAGCCGGAGTGGCCCGAGGACCACGACCGCACGTGGGGCGGATGGTCGCGCACCCGCGGTCTGCTCACGCCCGGCACCGCGATCTTCGTGGCCCGGGTCATCTGACCGGACGCCCCATGACGAAGGGGCGCGACCGGACGGGTGTCCGGCCGCGCCCCTCGCGCGTCGTACGGGTCGCTCAGGCCGCCACGGCCGGCTCCGGCCGCCGCTCGTCGGTCTCGGTGGTCTTGGGACGCAGCAGGAGCAGCAGTCCGAGGCCCACGAAGAGCAGGCCGACGACCAGGCCGCCGATCGGGAGGCCGACGCCCAGGACCCACAGCTGGCGACCGTTGGACTTCGCGTCGTCGACGTTGGCCTGCACCGTCTCGTCGGTGTAGGAGACCGAGATGTCGAGCACCTTGGTCCCGTCCTCGAGGGTGAGCACCTGGCCCCCCTCCTGGTCGATGATCGAGCCGGTGCGGGGGTCGACCCACGTGGTCTGCTCGGTCTCGTAGGTGCCCTGGGTTCCCTCGAGGATCTCCGCCTCGGTGGGGGGGACGGTGACCTGGTACTCGTAGGTCTCGAGCCCGTCGATGTCCCGCGTGCCGGTGTACTTCGCGTCGACCGCGTGGTCCAGCGTGCCGTCCCAGTAGGGGTAGGTCTTCTTCTCGGCGTTGAAGGGCCACTTGTTGACCAGGCCCTCGTGCGGGACGGCGTCCTCGGCGAGGTACTTCGGGTCGTTGACCGCCATCGCCGTGCGCCGGTCGGTGGCGAAGGTGTCGACGGTGTTCGTGATCAGCCGCTCGTCGGTGTCGTCGAGGCAGGGCGGGGGGTCGTTCTCGTCGATGTTCACGCACTTGGTGTTGACGAACGCGACCACGTCGTCGTCGGACTTGTCCGGGTCCGCCTGCGTCAGGCTCCGGTAGGCAACCGGGACGTGCACGAGATTGCCGGTCTCGGGGTTGAGCTTGTCGGCCTCACCGGTGAGATAGGTGTAGGTGTTGACATCGAGGGGCGTGCGCTCGGCCGCGTCCAGGCCCCAGAACCGCGAGACCCCCGCGGCGACGATCAGGAATCCGCCCAACAACAGCAGGGCCAAACCAACCCACTTGCGCACCGAAAGCCCCTCCCAGGGAGTCGTAGTCGCCGCACCCTAGCAGTCAGGGAGCGCGATGTGCAGTCGCACACACGCAGTATCTACCCATGAGTAGGACCGGTGGTACTACGGGCCGGTAGGTCGCCCGCGCGGACCCCTGGATGCCTGGCCCGACATCACGCCGGAGATTCCGTTCCGACGCCTGTGCTATGGCATAGTCCGGGGGTGCCATCGCCGTCCCACCTGCTGCGTCGTTCGACGCCTCGAAGCGACCGACGCTCCGGTCGCGGGGTCGTGTGGGCGGGCCTCCTGATGATCGTCGCGCAGCTCGCCTTCCGGGCCTGGGCGATCTCCGGCTCGTGGTTCCAGTTCGACGACTTCGCGTGGCTGTCGATCGTCACGTCGGCGGACAGCCCGCGCTTCCTGCTCGAGGGCTACGGGGGCCACCTCATGCCCGCCGGCTTCGCGCTCACGTGGCTCCTCCGCGAGCACTTCGACCCCCTCGACCACACCCCCGAGGCGCTCGTCCTGCTGGGCCTCCAGGCACTCGCGAGCGTGGGCTGCTTCCGCCTCCTGCGGTCGATGTTCGGTGATCGCTGGTTCACGCTCACCTGCCTGGCGGTCTACCTCTTCTCGGCCGTCTCCCTGCCCGCCTACCTGTGGTGGGCCGCGGGGATCAACCAGCTCCCCCTGCAGGTCGCCTTCTTCTTCGGCCTCACTGCCCACCTCGAGTACCTCCGGTCCCGGCGCAGACGCCACGCCGTGTGGGCGGCGCTCTGGCTGGTCGCGGGCCTGCTGTTCTACGAGAAGACCCTCCTCGTGGGCCTCGCATACGTGATCCTGGCCTTCGGCTGGTTCTGCTCCGGCACTCCGCTCGAGCGGATACGGCGGCTCTGGCGGGACTACACCTTCGGGGTCGTTCTCTACGCCGTCCTGGCCATCGCGTACGTCGCCGCCTACGTGGCGTTCGGTCTCAACTTCGAGCCGGGTGAAGCCAACCGCACGCCCCTGATCCCGGTCCTGTCCAAGATGGTCGGCGAGGCCTATGCCACCGGGGTCACCGGCGGTCCGCTCACGTGGACGGAGGCGGGACCGATCGGCTCCGTCGCGGATCCGAGCCAGCTGGTGGTGGCCGCCGCCTGGCTGTTCATCGGGCTTGTCGTGTACCACGGATGGAAGACCCGCCCGGGATCGCTTCGCGCATGGTCACTGCCGGTGACGTTCCTGCTCGCCAACCTGCTGCTGGTGACCGCGGGACGAGCGTCCCTCGTCGGCTCGATCATCGGTCTGGAGTATCGGTATCAGACCGAGCTCGCTGCGGTCACCGCCGTTGCCCTGGGCCTGGCCTTCCTGCCCCTCCGTGGAGCCGTCGAGGGCGTCAGCGAGGTGCGCCACGACGCCGCTGCCTCGGATCTCGAGCGGCCCGCCGTGGTCGCCCTGCTCACCGTGCTCGTGTCGACGCTCGCCCTCTACTCGTCGTACCAGTTCGCCGACGACTGGAACTCCGACACCCGGTCGCGTGACTACTTCACGTCCGTCCACGACGAGCTGAAGTCCGGGGACGAGCCGGTCCCGCTCATCGACCTCGGCGTCCCGCTCGACATCATGTGGGCCTACCGCTACCCGGAGAACACCTATTCGCACGTCTTCGGTGTCTACGCGGACAAGACCGCGTACCCCGACGCCGCGACCGACCGGATCTACGTCTTCGACAACGACGGACGCCTCGCGCCGGCGGGAATGACCGACGTGAGGCGCGCCAAGACCGCCGACGGCAAGGGCTGCATCACCCGGATCGACGACCAGGGCACGATCGAGCTCGACGGGCCGGTGGTCGGCCAGGGGTGGTGGCTCCGGCTCGGATACAGCTCGCCCGAGCCCGGGATCGCGCGACTGACCCTGGGCGACCGTGTGGTCCAGACTCGCCTGGACGGAGGGTTGCACGCCCTCTACGTGAATGCAGGCAGCGAGACCCCTTACTACGACATCCCCATGACCGTGGCAGGCGTCGACGGGGAGGTCTGCATCACCGAGCTGACCATCGGGCTTCCGGAGCCGGTACCGACGTCATGACCGCCATCGACGAGCGCGAACCCACGGTTCGCTCCTTCCCGACCCTCAACGCCGTCCGCGCCGTCGGCGCGATCATGGTGGTGCTCACGCACTGCGCGTTCAACACCGGCAAGGTGGTCGACGGGTGGTTCGGCGGGGTGCTGTCCCGGTTCGACTTCGGCGTGACGCTCTTCTTCATCCTGTCCGGCTTCCTGCTGACGCGACCGTTCCTCCTCTCGTCCGCGCTCGGCCAGGGCGGACCCTCGGTCACTCACTACCTGTGGAAGCGGGCGCTGCGGATCCTGCCGCTCTACTGGACGGTCGTGGTGGTCGCGATGACCCTCGACCCGGCGAACGACGACGCCACCAGGCGCGACTGGGTGGCGCAGCTGACGCTCACCCAGATCTACCGCCCCGAGCTGCTCGCGAGCAGCCTCACGCAGATGTGGAGCCTGTGCACCGAGGTCGCCTTCTACCTGCTCCTCCCCGTGCTGGTGCTCGGGCTCGTCGGCCGCCGGTTCTCGCTGCCCAGGATCCTGGTCACGCTCGGGGTGCTCTCGGTCCTGGGCGTGGCCTGGCAGACGGCCGCCGCCACCTGGCCGGCCGAGTGGCACCTCAGCCAGTGGCTGCCCGGCTACGTGCCCTGGTTCGCGATCGGCGTCGCCTTCGCCGCGATGTCGGCCGACCACGTGGCCCGGCCACGCCTGCGTCCGAGCCGGCTCGACCGACTCGGCAGCGATCTCACCGGCTGCTGGATCCTGGCGACAGCGGTCTTCGCCCTGGCCTGCACGGACGTGGCCGGACCGCGCACCCTGATCCCCGCGACCCCCTGGGAGAGCCTCGCCAAGTGCGTCCTCTACGCGATCGCCGGCACGTTCTTCGTGCTGCCCCTGGTGTTCGGCCCCGAGCGTGCTGGTCGCGTGCGCACGTTCATGGCCTCGCCGGTCCCGTTCTTCCTCGGCGACATCTCGTTCGGCATCTTCGCCATCCACATGTTCGTGCTCGTGCAGGGGATGCGCCTGCTGGACATCGAGGTCTTCACTGGGCACTTCTGGGGCGTGCTCGCCCTGGTGCTGTCCGTGACGATCGTGGTCTCGACGGTGAGCTTCTACGTGCTCGAGCGCCCGTTCCTGCGTCTGAAGAACAGCGGGCCGTTCGCGAAGAGCGCGGCGGCCGCGACCGAGACCGCTCCCATGGCGAGCAGCTGACTCCACTCCTCCACGGTGGTGTGGTCCGCGACCCACGGCCAGTACCGTGGAGCTGCCGCGGCGAGCAGGAGGCCTCCCGCCAGCAGCGGCCACGGCTCGACCCCCCGGACCGTTCGTACGACAAGGATGGCGCCCAGCGACAGCACCACGCCGACCCATCCGGTGAGCAGCCCGCCGAGTGCGAGCACCAGTGCGAGGTCCGCGAAGCCGGGTCCACCTCCCGTCAGGGACGGCAGGCGCCGACCGCGCGCCGGCAGCAGCCAGCAGCCGACGACGAGCAGCACGGCGAGTCCACCGAGTGCGAGCGCCCACGCGTAGACCGGTTGCGGCCGGTAGTCGAGCCGGACCGTCCCGGCACCACCCTCCGGGAGGACCCAGCCCTGCTGCCAGCCGGCCACCCGCTGGGGGGTGAGCTCGACGCCGTCGAGCGTCGCCCGCCAGCCCGGGTTGTAGTTCTGTCCCAGCACGAGGAGGGTCCCTGACGCGCGCCGGGGCACGTCGACGCTCTCCGGGGCGCCCGCGGAGTCCCGGGCGAGCGGGACAGGACGGGACGACGCGGCCACGGCACTCGCGTCGCGGAAGGACAACGAGTCGACCCGGAACAAGCGGCTGGGAGTCGCCTCCACGAGGTTGTCGCCGGTCTGGAGGGCGACGTCGCCCCCGTCGCACGGCGCCAGGCGGACCCGCTCTCCGCGCAGCAGCGCGGCGACGGAGGCGAACACGGAGGTCTGGACGGTGCGCCCGTTCACGTCGATGTCGGGCCCGGCGCCACACTCCCAGCGCACCCAACCACGGGGCAGGCGCTGCTCCGCGATCCGCTGTCCGTTGACGCGCAGCTCGGAGACGCCGGCGGGGAGACGCTGGAGCTGCTGGCCGCTGACGTCGACGCCGGACGCGGTCGCGAGCACCTCCACGGTGAACCGCCGGACCCGCCACCCGGGCAGCTCCACGGTGCCGTCGTCACCGACGGTGCGGACCGCCGCACGGCCGTCTGCGCGGACGCGGACGACCTGCGGCCGGGAGACCGGCGCCGCGTCCCCCACCTCGAAGGTCAGGCTCTTCACCGGCCGTCGCGACGGCAGCCGGACCGCGAACGCGGGGCTCTGGTTGCCGGTGCCGACCCAGCTGGTGCCGAGGTCACCGTCCACCATGGCGGCCGTGCTCTCCGCGATGTCGGAGGGGCGCGATGCGGGAGAGGTCACCCGGGCGCCGAGCAGCCGGGACAGCCGGGCCGCGTTGTGCGGGTGCCGCCGGAGCGAGCCGACCGCTTCGAGCCGGTACTGGTTGCCCGCATTCAGCGTGAAGGAACGGTCCAGCCGGTCGCCGTCCTCGCCCGAGGAGCCGAGTAGCGGCTGGCACACCACCGTCACCACGACCGTCGGACAGGACGAGGCTCCCTGGTCACGCTGCAGCACGATGCGGTCGACGAGGGACGTCTCGGGAGGCGGGGGAAGCCGCAGGACCCGGTGCGGCTCCACGTCGCCCAACGAGAGCTCCGAGACGGCGAGCTGGGCGCCGGCCCGGTCCGGGCCGCCGAGGAAGGTGACGCGCACCCGGTCCACGCTCGGGAGGCTCAACCGGTACGTCGACCTGCTGCCGGGCTCGGGGGCGGTGAGGTCCAGGTCCTCGCCACCGGCGGACACCCGGACCCGCGGCACCGGCGCGGAGTCCGGCGCCAGGGCGAGGCGCAGCTGCGCCAGGGGCTGGCTCCCTGCCAGGCGCACCTCGATCCACTGACCGTCGACCCCCTGGTTGCGGGCGGTGCGCCATGCGGTCCCCCGGTCCTCGTCGAGCGCGGCCCCGGGGTGGGTGCCACGGTCGAGCGGTGGGCCTGCCTGGGTCCAGGCCTGGGACGAGCTGGCGCCGACGCCCGCGATCCCCTGCCAGGTCTCCGTCACCTGCCAGCGCTCCTGGTCCGCCAGGATCCGGTGGAACTGTTCGGGACCGGGAAGCTGCGGGCTGGAGCCGGCATGCGTGGTGGCGGAGGTGTTGCGCCGCACGGCCTGGAAGGCGGTGGACCGACGTCGCATGCCGTCGCTGAGGACCACGCGCCGTACGTCGGTCGCGGGGGCGTCGCCGGTGAGCACCTTCGGCCCGTCCGGTACGGCGCCGGCATCCGGCAGCGGCGTACCCGGGTCCCCCATCAGGGTGGCCGTCGGATCCGCGAGCACCGCCGGCCCCGGCGCATCGTCGACGCGGTAGACCTCGATCGCCGGGTAGGTGCCGCTCAACCCGCCGTTGACGACCACGCGCGTCCCGTCCTCGCCGCGGAACGCGCGCCGCTCCCCCACGAGCGGTCCGAAGGAGGCGACCCGCGTGAGGCCCGGTGAGCGGTCGAGGGCGGCGTGGACGTACGCCGGGTCCGGGGCTCCGGTGAGCAGGCGTTGCAGGTCGTTGCGCACGACCAGGTGGTCGACGCCGGAGCGGCCGAGGAGCGGCGCCAGCCGGTCCGAGGGCAGACCGCTCTCGAGGATCTCGGTCACCCCGTCGAGCAGGACGACGTTGCCGGGCTCGGCCAGCGGCACGACGTTGCGGGCCGCCCAGGGCGCCCGGGCGAACGGCTGGATCGCGTCGTCGTGGGTGCTCCCCCACGTGTAGTCGCCGAAGTCCGCGGCCGGCACCTCCAGCGCCGTGCCCCCCTCGGGCAGGTCGTCGAGGTAGGTCGCGGCGTCGTTCCAGTACGCCGGCATCGCGGTGAAGCCTCCGGGCGCGGCGACGTCCCCCCGGGCCCACGGCACCGCCAGCCCGACCAGGGTCACCACCACGGCCACCCAGATCACCCGGGCCGCCCGCACGCCGAAGCGACTCGAGCCGACGACGAGCGGGGAGCTCAGGGCGTGGGCGAGGCCGAGCGCCAGGACCAGTCGGAGGACGACGTCGAACTTGTGGGTGTTGCGCAGCGGCGACAGCGCCTGGTCGAGGAGCTCCAGCCGGGCGTCCGCGAACCAGCCACTGTGCTGCCCGGCGTACCCGAGGCCGACGAGCGTCAGGCCGGTGAGGAGCCCCCAGAGCAGGAAACGGCGCTCGGGGTGGTCGGACTTGACGAGCCCGGCCAGCCCGACGGCGGCCAGCGCCGCCGCGTCCAGCATCATGAACGGGGTCGTGACGAGGCGCGCCCCGGCCGGGTAGTTCTCGGGGGCGAGGTAGACCACCCAGTCCGAGGTGCCCAGGAACGTGTTGACGAGGTCCGTCGTCACCGAGGTGACGTGGGCGTTCTCGATGTAGTCCAGGAACGGCGGGCTGTAGCCGCCCTGGAGGACCAGGGGCACCAGCCACCACGCGGTTGCGAGGATCGTCAGCCCGGTCCACCAGCAGAGCAGCCGCCACCGGCGGGGACCCGGTGCCCGGGTGAGGATCCAGATGGCGCCCAGCGGCAGGACCGCGGCGACGGCGGTGGCGTTCACCCCGCCGCAGCAGGCGACCAGCAGCGCCGAGGCCGCCGCCGCCTTGCGTACCGAGCCCTCCCTGCTGCCGATCACGAGCGGGACCAGCACCCAGGGCGCCAGCGCCGTGGGCCACAGCTCCACCGAGGTCTCGCCCAGCAACGACGTCATCCGTGGGGCAAGGACGAACGCGAAGGCGGCGACGACCTGGGCCCAGGGCTTGCCGACCCGGAGCTCGCGGCACAGCCTGAGGACGCCGAAGAACGCCAGGCTCATCAGCAGCGTCCACCACAGGCGCTGGACGACCCACGGCGCCAGGCCGGCGACGTCGCCCAGGACGAAGAACGGGCCCATCGGCCAGAGGTAGCCGTAGGCCTGGTTCTGGATCTGGCCGAAGGCCTGGTTGGCGTCCCACATCCGGGTGCCGTCGACGAGGAAGCGGAGCGGGGTGGCGGCGAGGTCCCACTTGGTGTCCGCCACCGTCCGCCCGGAGGACTGGGCAAAGGCACAGGCCGCGAGCACGGCGACGTACCCGACGAGCCGGAGCGGAGCCGTCGCCAGGGACGGCTTCTCCTCCAGCACGACCCGGGTCGGTGTCGTCGCCGCCTGCTGGTCCGACGTCATGGTCACCGCTTGCGCACCACGACGAGGAGGTTCCAGGTGACGAGCTCGCGGACCAGCGGGACCCGCGTGAGGAACCGGGCCCACCAGGGGTTGTAGCGCGGGACCGTGTCGAGCACCTCGCCGTGCTGCTGCACCGCAGCCCAGGCCAGGCCCGCGCGCACGGTCACGGGGTAGAGGGACTCGCCGTACTTGTTCTTGGGCTCGTGTCCGTGCTTGCGGCGGTAGCGACGACGGGCGAGGCCGCCGCCGAGGTAGTGCCAGGGGGCGGTCTCGTGCCCGCCCCAGGGGCCGTACCAGACCGTGTACGAGATGAACGCCACCCCGCCGGGTCGGGTCACCCGCAGCATCTCGTCGGCCATCCGCCAGGGATCGGGCACGTGCTCGAGGACGTTCGAGGAGTAGCAGAGGTCGACGGAGGAGTCGGCGAAGGGCAGCCGCATCCCGTCCCCGATCACCGTCCCGCCGGCGATCGTGCCGAGCCCGGAGAGCTCCCCCACGTCGGCATCGAGCGCCACGTACGTCGCCCCGGCCGCGCGAAACGCGTCGCGGAAGTAGCCGGGCCCTCCCCCGACGTCGAGGACCAGCGCTCCGGTCAGGTCGAGGTACGTCGACAGCTGGCCGATGGAGTCGTCGGCGATCGCCGTGTAGAAGCGGCGGGGGTCGCTCTGCTCGAACCGGAACTCCCGCAGGAGCCGGACCGACCGCCTCAGGGTGGGCTTCCAGGCGGTCCGGGGAGAGCGGGTCGAGCGTGGCACCCGCAGACCTTACCCGAGAGTAGGGGCAATGCGGTCACCGGCGACGAGCTCGGATAATCTCCGCAGGTGACCAGCCCCGACGGCGCTCTCCTGGACGGCCTCCACGTGGCCATGTTCAGCTGGCGCGACACGACGAACCCCGAGGGCGGGGGTGCCGAGCGCTACCTGGAGAAGATGGCAGCCGGCCTGCGTGACCGGGGCTGCCGGGTCACCATCTTCTGCGCCGCCCACCGCGGCGCACCGGCCGACGAGGTGGTCGACGGGATCCGGTTCGTCCGTCGCGGCTCCAAGATGTCGATCTACCTGCGGGGCATGCTGATGCTCCTCACGCGCCGGTTCGGACGGGTCGACGCCGTGGTCGACGTCCAGAACGGGCTGCCGTTCTTCACCCGCCTGGTCACCCGCAAGCCGGTGGTGGTGCTGGTCCACCACGTCCACCGCGAGCAGTGGCCGGTGGTCTACCCCGGCATCACCGGCAGGGTCGGCTGGTGGATCGAGGCCCGGCTGGCGCCCTGGCTCTACCGCCGCTGCCAGTACGTCGCCGTGTCCCGCGCGACCCGTGAGGAGCTGCGTCAGCTGGGCATCACCGGCCCCCGGATCGCCGTGGTTCACAACGGGACCGACCGCCTGGTCCAGGTGTCGGCCACCAAGTCCGCGCACCCCAGCGTGTGCGTGGTCGGCCGACTCGTCCCGCACAAGCAGGTCGAGCACGCGGTCGACGCGGTCACCGCACTCCGGCCGACCCTGCCGGGGCTGACACTGACCGTCGTGGGGAGCGGCTGGTGGGAGGACGCCCTGCGCGACCACGTGGCCGCGTCCGGCGCCGGCGGCTACGTCGCCCTGACCGGCCATGTCGACGAGGTCGTCAAGCAGGAGATCTACGAGCGCTCGTGGGTGATGGCGCTGCCGTCGATCAAGGAGGGGTGGGGGCTCGTCGTCGGCGAGGCGGCCATGCACGGCACCCCGACGGTGGCCTACCGCTCGGCCGGGGGGACCCGGGAGTCGATCGACGACGGGGTGTCCGGCCTGCTGGTGGACAGCTGGGCCGAGTTCACCGAGGCCCTCGGCCGGATCCTCGGCGACACCGACGTGCGCCGGCGGCTCGCCGACGGCGCGCGCACGCACAGCGGGCGGTTCACCTGGGAGCACTCGCAGGCAGCCTTCGCCCACGTCGTGGCGTCAGCGGTGCAAGGAAGCCGGGTGTCGAGTCAGGACGACGGGGGCGAGGACGGTCACTCGCCCGCGGCGGAGCTCGTCGACCCGTAGTTGATGGTGGGCGAGGTGATGTCGCCGGGATTGTCGGAGCCGGAGTTCACCGATCCCGACACCAGTCCGATGATCGTCACAGTCGCGACAGCGCCACCAACGACGATGCTGGCGATCGCGCCCAGAGCCGTACCCACGTTGCGTTCCCTCCCTGATTCCCTCAGCGACGAACTGTAGCAGTAGTTTCCTCACCAGTAACCATCCGCCGCGCCCGCCGTGTGACCAGCGTCACCGCGCCCACGAGGGGCAGTGCGGCGAAGGCCGTCCAGGCCAGTGCGGTGGCCACCAGCTCGGTCCGGGACTGATCGCGCACCGCCACCGGGGACCGGATCTCGACCACCTCCAGCCGCTGCCCGTCGTGGATCGTCCGCCCGGCGACCGCGGCGTCGTACACCGGGTTGTCGGCGGCCGGCGCGTCGGCCTCCCGCGCCACCCAGCGGACCCCCAACCGACCGAGCGCCTCGGCCCGGTCGGTCGCCGACGGGAGCCGGAGCGCCGCACGCACCGACGACGCCCGCGGGTCCTCGCCCGGGATGACGTCGCCCGAGACGGCGAGGTCGTCGCTGGCCAGGTAGTTCGGGGTCAGGTACCGCCCGAGCGGGTCGAGCACCTTCCGGTGGCCGTTCCAGTCCGGCGCCCGGTAGCTCGTGAACGGCAGCACCAGCAGGTCACCGTCCCTGCCGGCGGCCGCGGCCACCACCGCGCTCCGGGCGGCGGCGTACTCCGCCGGGTAGTGGGCGGGCCTCAGGGCTCCGCCGATCCCCCAGGCTGCGTCGGTCAGCAACGCGACCGGCACGAGGGTGCAGGCCACCGCGAGGGCCACCGCGGCGACGCGCCCACCTGCCCTGGCCACGACGACCTCGGCGCCCGACGCGACCAGGGACACCAGCAGCGGGAGGCACAGCGCGAGGGAGCGGGCACCGTCGCGCAGCAGGCCGCCCCCCGGCAGGTTCTCCCCCAGCCAGGACGTCGCGCCGGGCGCCGCCCAGGTCAGGACGGCCAGCCCGTACCCCGCCAGCCACAGCACGGCGACGCCCACCGCGTCCGCCCGCCGCTCACGACGCCACCACGCGCGGGCGCCCAGGGCAGCCAGCAGCACCACCACGGCCCCCCACAGCCAGCCGGCTGCTCCGTCGCGCGAGCCCGGCACCACCTCGGCGTTCCAGATCCCGCCGAGCCCGAGCGCCGCGAGCGGCGCGGGAACCGCCCCGTCCGGGCCGAGCCCGAAGACGCTCGACCCCGTACCGGTCCGGGCGTCGCCTGCATGGGTGGCGCCGGCCACCAGCCACGGGGCATTGGCCGCGAGGCAGAGCGCGGCCAGTCCCGCCCACCGCCTCGCCGGCGCCCCGGCGGCGGACACCAGGAGCGCGGCCGCCGACACGAGCCCGGCGCTGGCGCTCAGGCATCCCAGCGGCAGCAGGAACCACAGAGCGAGCGGGACGCCGGCCGCGTCGCGGACGCGCCGACCCAGGACGACCAGCCACGGGACCACCGCATACCCGAGCAGCACCGGCCAGTGCCCGATCCACAGGCGCTCGACCACGAACGGGTTCCAGACGGTCACCGTGACCGCGACCATCCGGGCGACCGTGGACGCGCCGACCAGCCGGACCGCACCGGCCGCGGCGAGCAGCGGGGTCCCGAGCAGGACCAGCTTCTGGAGCAGCATGCCGGTGCCGCCCGCGTCGAGGACGGCGACCACGGCATCCGAGGGAACCGCACGCGGGAGGGCGGGCGACAGTCCCAGGAAGTCGCTGCGGAGCGCCAGGTCCGGGACCCAGACCATGTCGTAGCTGAGCACGTAGCCACGCCCGAGCGCGGGCCCGAGCAGGACGAGCGTGAGCAGCGCGGCCCAGGCGAGGGGCAACCAGCCGAACCTGTCCGCGGCCGGCGCGGGCTCGTTCGGGAGGGGTCTGCTCACAGCGGCAGGCGCCGGAACAGAGGACGGGGCACGTGCCGCAGCCCCGACATCACGGCGCGCAGCGGCCCCGGCACCCAGACCAGCTCCCGGCGCTCGGCCACGGCCCGCACGATGGCCGCGGCCACGTCGTCCGCGTCGACGGCCAGGGGGGCGGCCTCGCGACCCTCGGTCATCCGGGTCCGCACGAAGCCCGGCCGTACGACGGCCACGTGCACGCCGGCGTCGCGCACCGCCTCTCCCAGGCCGAGGTAGAAGCCGTCCATCCCGGCCTTCGTCGACCCGTACACGAAGTTCGACCGACGCACCCGCTCACCGGCGACCGAGGACAGCACCACGATCGACCCGTGCCCCTGCTGCTGCATGACCTCCGCCAGCACCACCCCGACGCTGACCGCACCGACGTAGTTGACCCGGGCCAGCTCCACGGCGGCCGCGTGGTCCTGCCAGGCCCGTTCCTCGTCCCCGAGCAGCCCGAACGCCACCAGCGCCACGTCGATGTCCCGCTGCCCGGCCACAGAGCGGATCAGGTCGGGGTGGGCGTCGGTGTCCTCGGCGTCGAAGTCCACGGCCTCGACCTCGAGCCCGAGCCCGCGCACCTCCGCGAGGGCGTGGTCACGTCGGGGTCCGGGCCGCGCGGCCAGCACGACGTACGGGCGGCAGGTCCGGGACCAGGCACGCAGCGTCGCCATGCCGATGTCGCTGGTTCCACCGAGCACCAGCACGGACTGGGGCTGGCCCAGGGAGTTGATCACGTCGCTCCTTGCGGGGAAGGGGTCGGCAGCGAGGCCGGCCCGCCGGGCCTAGAGGTGGAGCCGGCGGGACAGGTCTGATTGGAACACGCCCCCCGGGTCCACGCGAGCACGGACCGCCCGGAACTCGTCGAGCCGCGGGTACATCTCGGCGAGCAGGCCCGGCTCCATCCGCGAGTCCTTGGCCAGGTAGACCCTGCCTCCGGAGGCCACGACGAGACCGTCGAGGTCGGCGAGGAATCCGCGCAGCGTCGGGCTCGTCGGGAGGTCGATCGCCAGCGTCCATCCGGCCATCGGGAAGGACAAGGGCCCGGGGTCGCCCGGACCGAACCGCTTGAGGACGGCGAGGAAGGAGGGGTAGCCGGCCCGGCTGATGCGTCCGAGGATCCGGCGCAGCGCCTCGTCCTCGTTCTCGGGCACGACGAACTGGTACTGGAGGAACCCGCCTCGACCGTAGACGCGGTTCCAGTGCCGCACCCCGTCGAGCGGGTGGAAGAACGCCGCGACGGTCTGCACCTGGCCCTCGCGCCGTCGCGGTGCCTTGCGGAACCACATCTCGTTGAAGGCCAGCGTGGTCGGCCGGGAGATCAGGTGCGGAGGCAGCAGGGAGGGCATCGCGACCCGCGCGTCGTGCGGGACGACGTCGGCGCGGTGCCGCGGCGACCCGGCCAGGTCTTCCCGCCTGGCGTGCTCGCCCCGGGTCAGGACCGAGCGCCCCATGGACCGGCCGCGGGCCAGCGTGTCGATCCAGGCCACCGAGTAGGTGAACGCGTCGTCGCTCTCCGCCATCCGCGTCAGCACCGCGTCGAGGTCGTCGAGGCGCTCGGTGTCCACCACCATCTGGCCGGTCTCGACGGGGAGCAGCCGGAGCACCGCCGACGTGATGACGCCGGTCAGACCCATTCCCCCGACCGTCGCCCAGAACAGGTCCAGGTCGCGTCCGGGCCCCACCGTCCGCACCGTGCCGTCTGCACCGAGCAGCTCCAGCTCGACGACCTGGCCACCGAGGGCGCCGACGCGGTGGTGGTTCTTGCCGTGCACGTCGGCGGCGATCGCACCGCCCACCGTCACGTAGCGGGTGCCCGGGGTGACGGGGACGAAGAATCCACGCGGGATCAGCTCCCGCATCAGGTCGTGGAAGCTCGTGCCGGCCGACACGCGCACCGTTCCGCGGCCGGCGTCCAGCTCGTACCAGCCGGGCAAGGGCAGGACGACCGTGCCGCCGGCGTTCTGCGCCGCGTCGCCGTACGACCGCCCCAGGCCGCGCGCGATGACACCGCGCCCCCCGGAACCGGTGACCACCCGGGGAAGGTCGGCCGCTGCGACCGACACGGTCGAGGCGGCCGTCGGCGCGGTCCCGCCCCATCCGGTCAGCAACCGTCGCTCAGACACCGAGCACCCCCAGGCACAGCGGGGCGAGCCAGCACACGCCGATCGCCTGGAGCAGCCGGTCGGCGACCACGATGTCCTCGGGCTCGGCAGCCCGGCCGGCGTCGATGTCGACGGCGTACCGCAGCAGGCCGACGACGAACGGCAGGATCGAGATCGTGTGCCAGGGCACCTCGGTCGTGCCGGAGTTCTCGAAGGCCCACAGGCTGTACGACATGACCGTTGCCGCCGCAGCCACGCTCCAGACGAACCTGAGGTAGGTGTCGGTGTAGCGCACCAGCGACCGGCGGGTGCCGGCCTCACTGCCGATCGTGTGCAGCTCGGAGTAGCGCTTGCCCGCCACGATGAACAGGGATCCGAAGCCGGCCACCAGCAGAAACCACTGGGAGATCGCGAGGTCAGCCGCGACGCCGCCGGCGACGGCACGGAGGAGGAACCCGACCGTCACGACGGTGATGTCGAGGACCGGTTCGTGCTTGAACCAGAGCGCGTAGCCGACCTGCATGAGGAAGTAGCCGGCCAGGATTGCCGCCAGCGACCAGCCCGCCACGAGCGCCAGCGCGAGACTGGCGGCGACCAGCACGCCGGCCACGACGAGGGCGGTGCGCACGGTGAGCTCGCCCGCGGCGATGGGCCGGAACCGCTTGCGGGGGTGGACGCGGTCGGACTCGACGTCCGCACAGTCGTTGACGAGGTAGACCGCCGACGACATCAGGCAGAACGCAGCGAAGGCGAGGGCTGTCGGTCCTGCGACCGACGGGTCGAACAGCTCGCCCGCGGCCAGCGGAGCAGCCAGCACCAGCAGGTTCTTGATCCACTGCCGCGGGCGCATGGCGCGAACGACGGGACTGGTCATGCTCACCGGCGAGAGTCTAGGGCCGCCCCGCGCCGGGTCTCCGGAACGCCGCACGACCGACTGCCTGCGACGCAGGCCGCGCGCCGGTCGCGGGCTTCCCGAAGGGCACCCCTTAGGCTCGCGTGGTGAGTTTCGCGGGGAAGACGCTGCCGAAGTGGCTGGTCGGCGGCAGCTCGATCGCTGTGGCGATCGGTCTCATGAACGTGGCGACGTACGCGTACACGATGGTCGCGGCACGCCTGCTCGGCCCGAAGCAGTACGGCGCGTTCGCCGGCCTCATGGCCACCCTCCTCGTGATCAGCGTGCTCCAACTCGGCCTTCAGGCGACCGCCGCGCGGCGCATCTCCGCCGAGCCCGGCCACGTCGGGCAGATCGAGCAGACGATCATGGCGGTCACCTACCGCGCGGCACTGGCGGTCGGTGCGCTGCTGCTCGTGCTCACGCCGCTGGTCAACCTGGTGCTGCGGCTCGACAGCTACGCGGCCGCCGCACTGGTCGCGGTCGCCGCGGTCCCGATGACGGTGATGGGCGGCCAGGCCGGCATCCTGCAGGGCGAGCGCCGCTGGGAGGCGCTGTCGCTGGTCTACGTGGCCAACGGTCTCCCCCGCCTGCTCGTCGGCACCGCGCTGATCGTCCTCGAGCCGAGCGAGCTCACCGCCATGCTCGGTGTCGTCATCGGGCAGTTCGCGCCGATCGTGGTCGGCTGGTACGCCCTGCGCAACGAACGTGCCCCGGGCGACGTCGGCGAGCACCACAGCCTGCGCCCGGTCATTCGCGAGACCGTGCACAACAGCCAGGCGCTGTTCGCGTTCTTCGCGCTCTCCAACGCCGACGTGATCGTCGCCCGCAACGTGCTCTCCGACCACGACGCCGGCCTCTACGCGGGTGGCCTGATCCTCACCAAGGCCGTGCTGTTCCTGCCGCAGTTCGTGGTGGTGCTGGCCTTCCCGGCGATGTCGTCGGCGAGCGAGCGGCGCCGCGCGTTGACCCGGAGCCTGGCCCTGGTCGGGGTGCTCGGCGTGGTCGCGACCGCCGGTGCCTGGCTGCTGTCCGGGCTGGCGCTGGTGTTCGTCGGTGGCCAGGAGTACGCCGAGATCCAGTCGCGGCTGTGGCTCTTCGCGGTCCTCGGCACGGTGCTGGCGATGCTGCAGCTGCTCGTGTACTCGGTGCTGGCCCGCCAGGGCCAGCGCTCGGTCTACCTGGTCTGGGGCGGGCTCGTCGCGCTGGTCGGGCTCGGTCTCACCGTCTCCACGCTGGACGCACTGATCGCCGTGGTGCTCTCCGTCGACATCACGCTGCTGGTGCTGCTGACCCTGGTCAGCCTCTACCTGGTCCGGCACCACACCGAGCGGCCCGGCAGCGGCTTCGCGCTACCGGCCGCCGGCGACGTTCCCGACTAGGCCTCGTCGACCCACTCGAGCAGGTCTCCGGGCTGGCAGTCCAGCACCCGGCACATCGCCTCCAGCGTGCTGAACCGCACCGCCTTGGCCCGGCCGTTCTTGAGCACCGCGACGTTCGCCGGGGTCAGCCCGACCCGCTCGGCGAAGTCGCCGACGCTCATCTTGCGGCGCGCCAGCTCGACGTCGATCCGCACCACGATCGGCATCAGATGACCGCTTCCATGTCGGTCCGCAGCTCGGTGGCCTGCCGCAGGAGCGCCCGGAGCACCACCATCAGGAGACCGAGCACCGCTCCCCCGGTCACCATCAGGAACAGCAGCAGCGGGAGCCCCGGGTCGTCGGCGGTGAACCCGACGTACAGGAAGAAGCCGACCAGCACCGTCCAGCCGGCACCGACCGCCCACACGATCGTGTCCACCCACACCAGCGACGCCTCGCTGAAGATCCGGTCCTCCTTGACCCGGGTGAGCAGCTTCCAGGTCGCCACCACGACCACCTGCACGCACAGCACCCAGAACACGGTGACGGCGGTGAGCGGCCACCGCAGGTGGGCCCGGTCCGGCGACTCCTCGGCCATGTGGGCGAACTGCCCGGGCAACGAGAGGGTCTGGAGGACGACCAGGATCCCGAACAGCGCGACCAGGAAGACCCGCAGCACAAGGACGACGTGACGCTCGATCATGGATCGAGTTTCGGTGGTTACCTATCGATTGTCAATCGATAACTGTCGACTGCGTCAGTGCGCGGCCTCGTGCCAGCTGTGCCCGGTGCCGACCGAGACGTCGAGCGGAACGGTCAGGTCGGCAGCGCCGGCCATCTCCTCCCGCACCAGCTTCTCCAGCTGGTCCCGCTCCCCGTCGGCGACCTCGAACACGAGCTCGTCGTGGACCTGGAGCAGCATCCGGGAGGCCAGGCCGGCCTCGCGCAACGCCCGGTCCGTGTTGAGCATCGCGACCTTGATCAGATCGGCCGCCGATCCCTGGATCGGGGCGTTCAGGGCCATCCGCTCGGCCATGTCCCGGCGCTGGCGGTTGTCGCTGGTGAGGTCGGGGAGGTAGCGACGCCGGCCCCAGATGGTCTCGGTGAAGCCCGCCTTGCGGGCCTCGTCGACGACGCCGCGGAGGTAGTCGCGCACCCCGCCGAAGGTCTCGAAGTACTCGTCCATGAGGCCGCGGGCCTCGCCCGGCTCGATCCGCAGCTGCTGGCCGAGGCCGAACGCCGACAGCCCGTAGGCCAGGCCGTAGTTCATCGCCTTGATCTTGGCCCGCATCTCCACGGTGACCTCGTCCGCGGGCACGTCGAAGACCCGCGACGCGGTGATCGAGTGGAAGTCGCGTCCGGACCGGAACGCCTCGATGAGCAGCTCGTCGCCCGAGAGGTGGGCCATGATCCGCATCTCGATCTGGCTGTAGTCGGCGGTCATCAGGCAGTCGTAGCCGGGGCCGACCACGAAGCCCTCGCGGATCCGTCGCCCCTCCTCGGTGCGGATCGGGATGTTCTGCAGGTTCGGGTCGGTCGAGGAGAGCCGCCCTGTCGCCGCGATCATCTGGTTGAACGTGGTGTGGATCCGGCCGTCCGGCGCCACCGTCTTCAGCAGCCCCTCGAGCGTCTGGCGGAGCCGCGCCACGTCGCGGTGCCGCAGCAGGTGCAGCAGGAACGGGTGCTCGGTCTGGACGTAGAGCTGCTGGAGCGCGTCGGCGTCGGTGGTGTAGCCGGTCTTGGTGCGCTTGGTCTTGGGCATGCCGAGCTCGTCGAACAGCACGACCTGCAGCTGCTTGGGCGAGCCGAGGTTGATCTCCTTGCCGATCACCGCGAACGCCTCGTCGGCGGCTCGCCGCACCTCCGCCGCGAAGTGGCTCTCGAGCTGCTCGAGGTGGTCGGTGTCGACCGCGATGCCGACCCGTTCCATCTCCCCGAGGACGCGCACCAGCGGCAGCTCGACCTCGGCCAGGAGGCGGGTGCCCCCGGCGGCCTCGACCTCGCCGTCGAGCGCCTCGGCGAGGTCGATCACGGCCCGCGCGTGCAGCATCGCGGTGTCTGCGACCTCGTCGCCACCCCCGGCCGGGTCGTCGAACAGGGAGTCCTGGTCGTCCTCCTGCTCCGTCCGCAGCTCGCGGCGGAGGTAGCGCAGGGTGAGGTCGGACAGGTCGTAGGAACGCTGGTCGGGCTGCACGAGGTACGCCGCGAGGGCGGTGTCGCTGACCACGCCCTCGAGCGTCCAGCCCTGGGCGGCCAGCGCGTGCGCCGGCCCCTTGACGTCGTGGAGCACCTTGGGACGGTCCGGGTCCGCCAGCCAGGTCGCCAGCGCCGCGTCGTCCTCGGGGGTGAGACCACCGACGTCGAGGTACGCCGCGAGTCCGCTGACGTCCGCGATGGCGATCCCGTCGACGCTTCCGGTCCCCGATCCCCAGTGCCCCCGGACGTGCACGCCGACGTGCTGGTCGCCCAGACCGCCGAGGAACTCCGCGACGTCGCCCGGCCCGAGGCGGCGCCCGGTCAGCTCGAAGCCGCCCTCCTCAACCGGCTCCTCGTCGGGACCGAGCGTGTCGATGGTGCGGGTGCGGAGCTCGCCCCGGAACTCGAGGTCGTCGAAGAGGGTCAGCGCCGTGTGCCGGTCCCACGGGGCCAGCACGAGGTCACCGGGCTGGCGCTCGAGGTCGAGGTCGCGGACCAGCGCGTTGAGGTGGCGGTTGCGGATCACGTCGCCGAGGTGCTCGCGCAGCGCCTCCCCCTTCTTGCCCGTGATCTGGTCGGCGTGCGCGATCACGTTGTCGAGGCCGTCGTACTGGTTGATCCACTTGGCGGCGAAGCCCTGACCGACGCCCGGCACACCCGGCAGGTTGTCGGAGGTCTCGCCCACGATGGCCGCGAGCTCGGGGTAGCGGTGCGGCGGGACGCCGTACTTCGTCTCGACCGCCTCGGGTGTCATCCGGGCCAGGTCGGAGACGCCGCGCATCGGGTAGAGCACGGTCGCGTCGTCGCTGACGAGCTGGAGCGAGTCGCGGTCACCGGTGAGGATCAGCACCTCCATGCCACCCTCGACGGCCTGCGTGGTGAGCGTGGCGATGATGTCGTCGGCCTCGTAGCCGTCCTTCTTGAGGAAGGTGATCCCGAACGTCGTGAGCACCTTCTCGATCAGGGGCAGCTGGCTGCTGAACTCCGAGGGCGTCTTGTTGCGCTTGGCCTTGTAGTCGGCGTACTCCTCGAGGCGGAACGTGTGGCGGGACACGTCGAACGCCACCGCGACGTGGGTCGGCTTCTCGTCGCGCAGCACGTTGACCAGCATCGAGGTGAAGCCGTAGACCGCGTTCGTGTGCTGCCCGGTGGTGGTCGAGAAGTTCTCCACCGGGAGCGCGAAGAACGCCCGGTAGGCCAGGGAGTGACCGTCGAGGAGGAGCAGGCGGGGACGGCCCGCGCCGGCCGTCTGACCGGTGCTCGGATCCGTGGTGCTGTCGGGCGTCGTGGCGGCGGTGTCGGTCACCCTCCGGACTCTATCCACTGCCGCCGACAGGTCGGGGGTGGGCCACAATGGCGCCCATGACCGACGCCACCCCCTCCCTGCCGGCCGGCCTCTCCATCGACGACTTCCTCGCCGCCATGCCCCAGGGCATGGGCGCGCTCAACGAGAAGATGGGCATCGAGCTGCTCGAGATCTCCCCCGAGCGGGTGGTCGCCACGATGCCGGTGGCGGGCAACACCCAGCCCTACGGCCTGCTCCACGGCGGCGCCTCGGTGGTGCTGGCGGAGACCCTGGGGTCGGTCGGGTCGGCCCTGCACGCGTGGCCGGACAAGCTCTCGGTCGGCGTGGACATCAACGCCACCCACCACCGCTCGGCCACCTCCGGGACGGTGACCGGTGTCGCGACCGCGACCCACCTGGGGCGCTCCATGGCGACGTACGAGATCGTGATCACCGACGAGAACGACAAGCGCGTGTGCACCTCGCGGATCACCTGCGCGCTGCTGCCGGCCAAGAAGTACACCTGAGCGGCCCGTCCCACCCGGGACGGGAGATCTGGACCGGTCGGTCAGACCGGGTCCTGCTGACGGCGGGCCGAACGGCGGGCCGCGAGCACCTGGCCGAGCTGGCGGTTGGGCGGCATCGGACGGCTGGCGACCGGGCGTACGACGGTCGGCAGCTCGACCGGGATCTTCGCCCGGATCTGCGCGGTCGGGCCGACCCGCATCACCGCGACCGGGGCCAGGCCCAGGCGGGCCAGGAACCGGTTGCCGGCCCGGGAGTTGACCGAGACGGCTCCCACGTGGGCGACGCCGAGGTCCTCGGCCCAGGCCACGGCGGCCTCGACCAGGGCCCGGCCGACGCCGCGGCGGCGGTGGTCGGGGGCCACCCGGAGGTGCGAGATCTGCACCGCCTTCTCGGTGGAGAACGGTCCCATCGTCTGGAGGCTCAGGTGGACCGCGCCCGCGAACGCACCGGAGTGCTCGGCGACCACGATCCGGGCGTCCTCGGACGCGAGGACGGAGCGCACGGACTGGGCGAGCTCCTCGACGGCGTCGCGGCCGTCGGCCGGACGACGGGAGAACTCCTCCCACAGCGCCAGAAGGTCGGCGGCGTCCTCGACGCGGACCTTGCGCAGCGCAATGGCAGACCTGCTCATTCGACCCTCCCAGGGGAACACAGACGGACGTACATGGCTTCACCCACGATTGCCTCCCCCGAGGCACAGGGTGTGAGACTACGCCCCGAGAGCACCAGTCGCCACAGGAGGAGCATGTTTCCCGGAATCGGAACGGTGGTGAACGTCGCCGCGGTGCTGCTCGGGGCCGGGATCGGGGTCCTGGTGGGCAACCGGCTCCCCCACCGCACGCGCGACCTGGTGACCGACGCGCTCGGCCTCGTGACGCTGCTGATCGCGGCCACCAGTGCGATGGCGGTGCTCGACGACGTCCTGGCCGACGAGGTCGGGGACTCGGCCCCGATGCTGATCGTGCTCGGCGCGATGCTGCTCGGCGGCATCGCCGGATCGCTGCTCCGGATCGAGAGCCGGCTCGAGGGTTTCGGGGGCTGGCTGCGCACCCGGTTGGCCGGGGAGGGATCCGCGGAGGCGCGGCGCCGGTTCATCGAGGGGTTCGTCACCGCGTCCCTCATCTTCTGCACGGGTCCGCTGACGATCCTTGGCTCCCTCAATGACGGCCTGGGCAACGGCGCCGACCAGCTCTTCCTCAAGTCCGCGCTCGACTTCTTCGCCGCGATCGCGTTCGCGGCGGCGTTCGGCTGGGGCGTCGCTGCCAGCGTCCTGGTGGTGGTCGCGGTGCAGGGCTCGCTCACGCTGCTCGGGCTCGCGCTGGGCGACGTCCTGCCCGACCCGCACCTGGCCGCGATCACCGCGACGGGTGGGCTGCTGCTGGTCGGGGTGGCGCTCCGGCTGCTCCGGATCCGGGAGATCCCGGTGGCCGATCTTCTGCCCGCGCTGTTGGTCGCGCCTCTTCTGGTGAGCGTCGTGGCCGCCGTACGCTGAGGCAAACGCCACGGAAACACATTTGTTGCACGACTGTTGCTGGGGTCGCTCTCGGACGGCCCGACGGTCCCCTAGGGTGGGGCCGCACATCGAGTGAAGAAGTGACTCAGGTCACGGTAGGGTCCGGTCGTCGGACCCCCGCGATCCGGCACATACCGGTCATACGCGACAGGAGCCAAATGCACGTGCGACTGCTACGAGTCTCAGTGCTCGTCCCACTTCTCCTCGGGGTCTTCTTCGCGCTGCTCGTCAGCACCTCAGGCGGTGCCCAGGCCTCCCCGGCCGGCACCAGCGTCGCTCCGGCGGCCGTCGAGGAGCCCGAGTGCGTGAAGCCCAAGGAGCGCGACGACGACACCATCCACGTGCAGGGCTGCCTGCGCGACAAGCGCGGGGGCGGCGACAAGCCGGTGCCCGGCGTGACGATCACGGTCGAGGACGACCAGGGCAAGGTCGTCGGCACCGGCGAGACCGACGAGACCGGCCTCTTCGACATCCCGCTGCCCGGCTCGACGATCGACGTGCTCGGCAAGACCTTCACGATCAAGATCGACACGAAGACGCTCCCGGAGGGCACGGCGCTCCAGGACCCGAAGCAGGTCTCGCTCAAGCAGAAGATCAACCTCGAGACGGACGTCTTCGTGACCTTCCCGATCGACGACAAGCCAGAGGTCGAGTCGGACCTCGAGCGGGCGCTCGACCTGGCGGTCGGCGGCATCGTCTTCTCGCTCTGCCTGGCCATGGCCGCCCTCGGACTGTCGATGATCTTCGGCACCACCGGGCTGACGAACTTCGCGCACGGCGAGCTGATCACGTTCGGCGCGATCGTCGCCTTCTGGGTCGACCAGTGGCCCGGTGACATCACGATCGGCGGCCTGAACATCACCTTCGTGGTGGCGATGGTCATCGGCTTCGTCGCCAGCGGTGCCTTCGGCTGGCTCAACGACAAGGCTCTCTGGGCCCCCCTGCGCCGGCGCGGCACCGGCCTGATCGCGATGATGATCGTCTCGATCGGCCTGTCGATCTTCCTGCGGAACGTCTACCAGTACGCCGCGGGCGCGAACAACCGCAACTACTCCCAGTACGGCAACGCCGCGCCCATCAACTGGGGCTGGTTCACGTTCACCTCCCGCGACGTCTTCGTCGTGGTGATCTCGGTGGCCGTGCTGGGCGCCACCGTGCTGGCCCTCAGCCGGACCCGCATGGGCAAGGCGACCCGGGCGGTCGCGGACAACCCGGCGCTGAGCGCCTCCTCCGGCATCGACGTCGAGCGGGTGATCAACGTGGTCTGGATCGGCGGCGCCGCCCTGGCCGGCCTGTCCGGCATCCTGCTCGGCCTCACCCAGGGCTTCAACTACCAGCTCGGCTTCAAGGTGCTGCTGCTGGTGTTCGCGGCGGTCACGCTCGGTGGTCTCGGCACCATCTGGGGCTCCATCATCGGCGCCTTTGTGATCGGCATCTTCATCGAGGTCTCGACGCTGTTCATCCCGGCGGAGCTGAAGTACGTCGGTGCGCTGGTGATCCTCATCCTCGTCCTGCTGGTGCGACCACAAGGCATCCTCGGCAGACGAGAGCGGATCGGGTAAGGGAGGAACGACATGGACTTCGTGAGCTTGTTCGGCGACTCGATTCAACAGGCCATCGGCCCGACCGCCATCGTCTACGCTCTGGCCGCCATCGGCCTCAACATCCAGTTCGGCTACACCGGGCTGCTGAACTTCGGCCAGGCCGCCTTCATGGCGGTCGGCGGCTACACCATGGCCGCGTTCGTCAGCACCTGGGGACTCAGCTTCTGGCTGGGCATCGTGGCCGGCCTCGGCCTCACCGCGGTCCTCGCGCTGCTGCTCGGGATCCCGACCCTGAGGTTGCGAGCGGACTACCTGGCGATCGTGACCATCGCAGCGGCCGAGATCGTGAGACAGGTGGTGGGATCGGTCAGCCTGAAGGACTGGTTCGGCGGCCAGGACGGCCTGCAGGAGTTCTCGGACACGTTCCGCTCCTACAACCCGTTCTCCGACCGGATCGAGGTCGGCACGCTGGTCGCGTGGAGCGCGAACGACGCCTGGGTGATGCTCGTGGGCTGGACCCTCGTGCTGCTCTGCTGCCTGATGACCTGGCTGCTGGTCCGCAGCCCGTGGGGCCGGGTGCTGAAGTCGATCCGCGAGGACGAGGACGCCGTCCGCAGCCTCGGCAAGAACGTCTACTCCTACAAGATGCAGTCGCTGATGCTCGGCGGCATGTTCGGTGCCCTGGCCGGCTTCTGCGTGGCCCTGCGCAGCGCGGCGATCAACCCGTCGATGTTCGCCACCGACGTGACGTTCTTCGCCTACACCGTGCTGCTCATCGGTGGGGCCGCACGCGTGCTCGGCCCGGTGGTCGGCTCGATCATCTTCTGGTTCCTGATCACGTTCCTCGACCTGTTCTTCAGCCAGGCGACGAACCCGTCGAGCGGACCGCTGATCCCGCCGTCGATCATGACCGAGACCCAGGCCAGCCTGATGCGCTTCATCTTCCTGGGACTCGCGTTGATGCTGCTGATGATCTTCCGGCCACAGGGGATCTTCGGCGACCGAAAGGAGCTGGCGATCGATGCCCGCTGAGACCAACCTCCCCACCAACGTCGAGGCCGCCACGCCCGAGGGCCTCGAGCGCTCTCGGGCGGCGCGGGCCGCGCTCAAGCAGGTCGAGACCGAGCCGGGCGCCAAGAAGCCCGACCCGATCGTCATCGCGGACAACATCACCCGCACGTTCGGCGGCCTCACCGCCGTCGACGTCGAGCACGTCGAGATCCAGCGTGGCGTCATCACCGCACTGATCGGCCCGAACGGCGCCGGCAAGACCACGTTCTTCAACCTGCTCACGGGCTTCGACCGCCCGGACACGGGCTCGTGGTCGTTCAACGGGACCTCGCTGAACAAGGTGCCGGCGTACAAGGTGGCCCGGATGGGCATGGTCCGCACCTTCCAGCTGACCAAGGTGCTCGCGAAGCTCACGGTCCTGGAGAACATGCGGGTCGGCGCGACCAGGCAGCGCGGCGAGTCCTTCTTCTCGGCGATGTTCGCGCCGCTGTGGCGGGCCGAGGAGGAGGCCAACACCGAGAAGGCGAACCACCTGCTCGAGCGCTTCCTGCTGATCAAGAAGCGCGAGGACTTCGCGGGCGAGCTGTCGGGTGGCCAGCGCAAGCTGCTGGAGATGGCGCGGGCGCTGATGGCCGACCCCGAGCTGGTGATGCTCGACGAGCCGATGGCGGGCGTGAACCCGGCGCTGAAGCAGTCGCTGCTCGGGCACGTGAAGTCGCTGCGCGACGAGGGGCGCACGGTGCTCTTCGTCGAGCACGACATGGACATGGTCCGCGACATCTCCGACTGGGTCATCGTGATGGCGCAGGGCAAGGTGATCGCGGAGGGGCCGCCGGACTCGGTGATGGGCGACCAGCGGGTCATCGACGCCTACCTCGGCGCGCACCACGACACGGCTCTCACCTTCGAGGAGGAGGAGAGGATCCTCGCCGAGGCGGAGAAGGAGCTCGAGGAGGAGGCGGAGAGCAATGACTGACGAGACCGGAACCGCGACCACCACGCCGGAGCGCGAGGCGCACCTACAGAAGGCCGAGGGCGCCGTCCTGCGGGCCGACGACCTGGTGGCCGGCTACCTCCCCGGGGTGAACATCCTCAACGGCACCGACCTCTACTGCCAGGAGGGCGAGCTGGTCGGCATCATCGGACCCAACGGTGCCGGCAAGTCGACCCTGCTCAAGGCCCTGTTCGGCCTGGTGAAGATCAAGACCGGCACGGTCATGCTCCAGGGCGAGGACGTCACCAACCAGCGTGCCGACAAGCTGGTCTCGGCGGGCATCGGCTTCGTCCCGCAGACCAACAACGTGTTCCCGTCGCTGACCATCCAGGAGAACCTCGAGATGGGCGTCTACCAGCGCCCCTCGGCGTTCGACGAGCAGTTCAAGTTCGTCAGCGAGCTGTTCCCGGCGCTCTACGACCGGCGCGCCCAGCGGGCCGGCTCGCTGTCGGGCGGTGAGCGGCAGATGGTGGCGATGGGCCGGGCGTTGATGATGAGCCCGTCGGTGCTGCTGCTGGACGAGCCGTCGGCGGGCCTCTCCCCCGTCATGCAGGACGAGGTGTTCGTGCAGACCCGGCGCATCAACCGGGCCGGTGTCTCCGTGGTCATGGTCGAGCAGAACGCCAGCCGCTGCCTGCAGATCTGCGACCGCGCCTACGTCCTCGACCAGGGCCGCAACGCCTACACCGGCACCGGCGAGCAGCTGGCGAAGGACCCGAAGGTGATCGAGCTCTACCTCGGCACGCTCGCCAAGAACTGAGCGCGCACTACGACGCATCGACGGCCCCCGGGATCATCCCGGGGGCCGTCGTGCGTCCCTGTCCGGCCCCAGGTGCAGCGCGCCGGCGGAGGCTGCCACGATGACGTCCATGACGATCTTGCACCACCGCACCGAGGGCTCCGGCCCCACCGTCGTCCTGCTCCACGCGGGCGTCGCCGACCTGCGCATGTGGGACACCCAGGCCGAGGAGCTCCACATCGACCACACGGTCGTGCGCTGCGACCTCCGCGGCTACGGGAGGACCCCGCTGGAGCCGGGCTCCGACCACGGCGACGCCGAGGACGTGCTGGCGCTGCTGGACCACCTCGCCGTCGACACCTTCGCGCTCGTGGGCGCGTCGTACGGCGGCTACGTGGCGCTCCAGGTCGCCTCGGCCGTCCCGGACCGTGTCGAACGGCTGGTGCTCCTCGACCCCCTGGCCGAGGTGGCCGAACCCGATGACCGGCTGCGCGCGTTCTGGGAGCGCGAGGGTGCGCTGCTGGAGGCCGGAGACCTCGACAGCGCCACGGACCTCAACGTGGCCACGTGGCTGGGCCCCGAGGCCGCGCAGGACCACCGCGACCTGCTGTGGCGCATGCAGCGCAACGCCTTCGAGGTGCAGGTCGCCGCCGGCGACGTCGAGGGGCGGGAGCTGCCCGTCGACCTGGCCCGGATCACCGCGCCCACCACGGTTGTGGTGGGCGACCACGACCTGCCGTTCTTCCTCGAGACGGCGCGGATCCTCGCCGAACGACTCCCCCGGGCCGAGCTGGTGGAGCTGGCGTGGGCGGCCCACCTGCCGTCGCTGGAGCGGCCCTTCGAGACCGCCCACCTGGTGCGCGCCAGCCTGGAGTGACCGCGTCTCGCACCGGAGCGCGAACGCACAGGGCCCCGACCGGCGAAGCAGTCGGGGCCCTGTGTGTGTTGCCTGCTGGGCTACAAGGTCAGTCGAGAACGCCGGAGACGCTGTCGATCTGGCTGTACTTGTTGCCCTTGTACTCCTGGATGCCGATGGTGGCCTTGTTCGGGCTACCCGTGTCGTTCATGTCGCACGGGCCGGAGACACCGGTGTAGTCGATGTCCTCACCGTCGTCGAGCAGCTTCTTGCACTCCTCGAATCCCTTGCACTCCGTGCCGTCCTTGGAGACGTTGACGATCTCCTTGGCCAGCGCGGTGCCGTCGTCGTCCTTGGCCGCCTCGGCCGCCAGGGCGATCAGCATCACCGCGTCGTAGGACTGCGGACCGTAGGTGAAGTCCTTCAGCTTGGGGTTGACGGACAGGAGCTTGTCGTTGAACGACGTGTCCACCTCGGCCGGCGCCGGGAAGGTGCCCTTGACGCCGGTCAGGTCGACCTGCTTCAGGGTGTCGGAGTAGTCGGCCATGTTGCCGTCCACGAAGTAGAGCTGGACGTCCTTCGGGCCGATGCCCTTGGAGACGAACTGCGGGATGATCTTCGTGGTCTCCTCGAAGGCGACGAGCACGACGGCGTCGGGCTTGGAGGCCGCGACCTTGTTGACCTCGGCGGTGAAGTTCTCCGCGTCGGCGTTGTAGAGGACGTCCGCGGTGACCGTGGCGCCCTTCTCCTTGAGGGTCTCGACGACCTGCTCGGCGAGGCCCTGGCCGTACGCGTCCTGGCGGGCCATGACCGCGACATTGGTGTGGCCGTCCTCGACCGCCATGTTGCCGATGACCTGGCCCTGGAGGCGGTCGGACGGCGAGGTGCGGAAGTAGAGGCCCTTGTCGTCGTAGGTGTCGAACGCCGCGGCGGTGTTCGCCGGGGAGAACTCCACCTTGCCCGCGCCGGTGATCTTGTCGATCACGGACAGCGAGACGCTGGACGCAGCCGCACCGACGACCACGTCGGCGTTGCCGTTGAGCAGCTTGTCGACCGACGCGCCCGCGATGTCGGGGGTACCGTCACCGGAGTCCGCCTTCACCTGCGCGAGGGGCTTGCCCAGCACGCCGCCGGCGTCGTTGATCTCCTGGACGGCCAGGTCGACACCCGCGAACTCCGGCGGGCCGAGGTAGGCCAGGTCACCGGTCTGCGGGAGCAGGGTGCCGATGGTCAGGGTTCCGTCACCCTTCGCCGCGGTCTTGCTGCCGCTGTCGCCGCTGTCGCCGCCGTCGTCGTCCGAGCCGCAGCCTGCGAGAGCCAGGGCACCGACGAGAGCGATGGCACCGAGACGTGCAATGGTGGTGGGGCGCTTCATGAAGCCTCCGGTTCATCAATCAGTGTCCGGCGACACCAACTGCCGCCGAATGGGACGAAGTTAGCGCCAAACGCTGGGAAGACGCTGAGGGGCACCGGCTCGTTGTCAACTTGTGACCTTGCCGTTTCCGACCGTGGATGGAGGCTGCCCGGAGCGGGTCAGCCGGCGGCGCCACCGGGTCCGTGCTCGATGACTCCGTCCGCCACCTGGCGCATGGAGAGTCGCAGGTCCATGGCGGTCTTCTGGATCCACCGGAAGGCGTCCGGCTCGGTCAGCCCGAGGTCCTTCTGGAGCACGCCCTTGGCCCGGTCCACGGCCTTGCGGGTCTCGAGGCGGTCGGTGAGGTCGGCGACCTCCCGCTCGAGCAGCGTCAGCTCGGTGAACCGGCTCACCGCCATCTCGATCGCGGGCACCAGGTCGCTGCGGGAGAACGGCTTGACGAGGTAGGCCATGGCGCCGGCGTCGCGCGCCCGCTCGACGAGGTCGCGCTGCGAGAACGCGGTCAGCATGACCACCGGCGCGATCCGCTGCTCGGCGATCCGCTGGGCCGCGGAGATGCCGTCGAGCTTCGGCATCTTCACGTCGAGGATGACCAGGTCCGGGGTGAGCTGCTCGGCCAGCGTGATCGCCTGCTCGCCGTCGGCGGCCTGCCCGACCACCTCGTAGCCCTCCTCGGCGAGCATCTCGGCGAGGTCCATCCGGATCAGCGCCTCGTCCTCGGCGATGACGACGCGGCGGGCGGGACTGGCTTCGGCGGTCACGGGGCCAGCCTAGGGTGGCGGCGCACCCGCGCCGCAACCCGGGCGGACCTCCCTGCGGGTGCCCCTCAGGCGGTACGGCGCGCCGCGCGGTCGGCGAGGAAGCTCTCCACGTCCTCGCGTTCCACGCGCAGCCGCGACAGGTCGGTGCTGGCTCCGCGGGCGTTGGCGACGGCACCGGCGCCGCCCCAGCGCCGGACCACCGCGCCGGCCACCCGGCGTACGTGTCGGTCCGCTCGTGTCATGAAGCCCTCCCGTTCCTGACGTCCTCCGAACCAAACACTACAAACTGACTCGACATTGTTCAAGGGCTGCCGCGACCGAACGGCGCGGCATGGTCCGGTACGGTTTCACCACCCTGGCCGGGTTGGCGGAATGGCAGACGCGGTGGTCTCAAACACCACTGTCCGAGAGGGCGTGTGGGTTCGAATCCCACACCCGGCACGCGCAGACTTTTCTCTCGCACGATGTTGTCGGTACCGCCGGCGAGTCTTTGTCCATGCCCCATGTTCGCCCGCAGTCGGTCGTCGAGAGCGCCCTGCGCGCATCCGACGCGGGGATCCCTGACCGGAGGAACGCCGAGATGCACGGCGTCGCCGTCAAGACGATCCGCCGGTGGCGGCGCGACTACAGTGACGTGGACTCCCCCGCGGTCAGTCGCACACCTCTGCCGCGTGCCCGCGGTGAGGACGGATGGCTCGACACGGTCGCCTATGCCGAGCTCCTCGGGTGGTACCTCGGCGACGGCTACATCAGCAGGGGACGCCGAGGCGTCTTCAACCTGCACGTCTCCAACGACGTGACGTACCTCGGCCTCAACGCGCAAGTCGCTGAGCTGATGCGAACTGTGAAGCCGGGTGGACGCCCACACACGCGGCTCATGGGGAGGCAATGCATCGCCATCACCGTGTCGTGGAAGCACTGGCCGTGCCTGTTTCCCCAGCACGGCCCCGGCCGCAAGCACGAGCGGCCGATCGTGCTGGAGGATTGGCAGGCACGGATCGTCGAGGCGCACCCTGCGGACTTCCTGCGCGGGCTCTTCCACTCCGACGGCTCGCGGGTGGCCAACTGGACGCAACGCGTCGTGGCCGGGAAGCCGAAGCGCTACGACTATCCCCGGTGGCAGTTCACCAACGTCTCCGCCGACATCCGCGAGCTCTGCTGCTGGGCCCTGGACCTCGTCGACGTGCCGTGGCGACAGTCCAACCACAAGACCATCTCGGTGTCGACCCGCTCCGGCGTCGCCCGACTCGATGCGTTGATCGGACTCAAGGACCAGGGCGCGTCTCTCAAGTCGGTGCGAGACGCCCCTAGCGGTGACCCCGCCGGTACGCCGGCGCGGCCTCGTTGATCGCGTCGGCCATCTTGTGGATGCGCAGCGCGTTGGTGGAGCCGGGGATGCCGGGCGGCGAGCCGGCGATGATGACCACGAGGTCGCCCTCCTTGACCCGGCCGATCCTGAGCAGCTGCTCGTCGACCTGGCGCACCATCTCGTCGGTGTGCTCGACCGGCGCGGTCTTGAACGTCTCGACGCCCCAGGTCATCGACAGCTGCGAGCGGACCCGGGCCTCCGGGGTGAACGCCAGGATCGGGATCTCCCCGCGGTAGCGCGCGAGCCGGCGGGCGGAGTCGCCGGACTGGGTGAACGCGACGAGGTACTTCGCGCCGACCCGCTCGGCGACCTCCGCGGCGGCCTTGGCGATCACGCCACCCTTGGTCCGCGGCTGCCAGTCGATCGCGGTGAGGCCCTGCAGGCCGTGCTCCTCGGTGGCGGCGAGGATGCTGGCCATCGTCTCGACGGTGCGGATGGGGTACTCCCCCACGCTGGTCTCGCCGGACAGCATCACGGCGTCGGCGCCGTCGAGCACCGCGTGGGAGACGTCGGTGACCTCGGCCCGGGTGGGTGCCGGCGCGGAGATCATCGACTCCAGCATCTGGGTCGCCACGATCACCGGCTTGGCGTTGCGGCGGGCCTTGTCGATCACGCGCTTCTGGAGGAACGGCACGTCCTGGAGCGGACACTCGACACCCAGGTCGCCGCGGGCCACCATCAGCCCGTCGAACGCCTTGACGATCTCGTCGAGGTTCTCGATCGCCTGCGGCTTCTCGATCTTCGCGATCACCGGCACGTGCACGCCGACCTCGTCCATCACGGCGCGCACGTCGTCGACGTCCTTCGCCGACCGGACGAAGGACAGTGCCACGAAGTCGACGCTGAGGCTGAGCGCGAACCGGAGGTCCTCGACGTCCTTCTCCGACAGCGCCGGCACGGACACCGCGACGCCGGGCAGGTTGATGCCCTTGTGGTCGCTGACCTTGCCGGCCACCACCACCTCGGTGCGGACGTCCTCGCCCTCGACAGCGAGGACCTTCAGGCGCACGCGGCCGTCGTCGAGCAGCACCGGGTCGCCGGGCGAGACGTCGCCCGGCAGGCCGTCGTACGTCGTGGAGCAGACCTTGGCGTCACCCGGCACGTCCCGGGTGGTGATGGTCCACTCCTGGCCGCGCTCGAGGACGGCAGAGCCGTCGGCGAACTCGCCCAGCCGGATCTTGGGGCCCTGGAGGTCGGCGAAGATGCCGACGCCGTGGCCGGTGTTGTCCGCAGCCTTGCGGACCAGCTGGTAGGCCTTCCGGTGCTGCTCGTGGCTGCCGTGGCTCATGTTCAGCCGGGCGACATCCATGCCCGCTTCGACCAGAGCCTTGATCTGCTCCGGGGAGGAGGTCGCAGGACCGAGGGTGCAGACGATCTTTGCTCTACGCACCCCTCGACCCTAGCCGTCCGGAGCCAGCGCTCAACGACGTGCGCGTGAATTCGGACGCACCGTGAGACGGCGCCCCGGTCCGGACCGGACCGGGGCGCCGGACGAACCGGTCAGGCGGCGGGGTCGGACCCGGCCGAGTTGGGTCAGACCACCAGCGGCCGGGCGGTCGGCGGGATCGGCGCCGGCAGCGCGGTCGAGCCGGTGAGGTACTCGTCCACCGCAGCCGCCGCGGCCCGGCCCTCGGCGATCGCCCACACGATCAGCGACTGCCCGCGACCCGCGTCGCCGGCAACGAACACGCCGTCGACCGACGAGGCGTACGTCGTGTCCCGCTTCACGTTCCCGCGCTCGTCGAGCTCCACGCCGAGCTGCTCGACCAGGCCGGTCTGCTGCGGGCCGGTGAAGCCCATCGCGAACAGCACCAGCCCGGCCGGGATCTCGCGCTCGGTGCCCTCGACCGGCTGGAACCCGGCGTCCACCTCGACCAGCCGCAGCGCCCGGACGTTGCCGTCTTCGTCGCCGAGGAACTCGGTGGTGCTGACGGCGTACACCCGCTCGCCGCCCTCCTCGTGCGCCGAGGAGACCCGGAACAGCATCGGGTACGTCGGCCACGGCTGGCCGGCGGGCCGGTCCTCGCCCGGCTGGGGCATGATCTCGAGCTGCGTGATCGACGCCGCACCCTGCCGGATGGCGGTGCCGAGGCAGTCGGCGCCGGTGTCGCCGCCGCCGATGATCACGACGTCCTTGCCGGCCGCGGTGATCTGGTCGTCGACGGTCTCCCCCAGCGAGACCCGGTTGGACTGAGGCAGGTAGTCCATCGCCTGGTGGATGCCGCCGAGCTCGCGCCCGGGGACCGGCAGGTCGCGCGGCAGCGTGGCGCCGATGGCGATGACCACCGCGTCGTACCGCTCGCGCAGCTGGGTGCCGGTCAGCTCCCCGCCCACGTCGACGCCGGCCCGGAAGACCGTGCCCTCGCGCCGCATCTGGTCCAGGCGCCGGTCGAGGTGGCGCTTCTCCATCTTGAACTCGGGGATGCCGTAGCGCATCAGCCCGCCGATCTTGTCCGACCGCTCGTAGACCGCGACCGTGTGGCCGGCGCGGGTCAGCTGCTGGGCCGCCGCGAGCCCGGCCGGGCCGGAGCCGACCACGGCGACGGTGCGGCCCGAGAGCCACTCCGGCGGCTGCGGCCGCACCGCGCCCGACTCCCAGGCCCGGTCGATGATCGAGACCTCGACGTTCTTGATGGTCACCGGGTCCTGGTTGATGCCGAGCACGCACGCGGTCTCGCAGGGTGCCGGACACAGCCGACCGGTGAACTCCGGGAAGTTGTTGGTCGCGTGCAGCCGCTCGATCGCGCCGTCCCAGTCGTCGCGCCAGACCAGGTCGTTCCACTCCGGGATGATGTTGCCCAGCGGGCAGCCCTGGTGGCAGAACGGGATGCCGCAGTCCATGCAGCGGCCGGCCTGCTTGCTGATGATCGGCAGCAGCGCCCGCCCGATGCCGTCGGGGTAGACCTCGTTCCAGTCCTTGACCCGCTCGTCGACCGGGCGCCGTACGGCAACCTCGCGGCCGTCCTTCAGAAAGCCCTTGGGATCAGCCATTGCTGGCTCCTTCCACGTGGGTGCCGGGGATGCGGTCAGCGACGGCGCCGCCGTTCGCCGTCAGGGCGACGCGATCATCCATGAAGCACCTCCATGATCCTGGCCGCCGCCTCTTCCTCGCTGAGCCCGTCCTCGAGCGCCTCCTCGCGCGCCTCGAGCACCTTCTTGAAGTCGCTCGGCATGACCTCGGTGAACCGCGGCAGCGCGGCGTCCCAGTCGGCCAGCAGCTCCTCGGCGACCTGCGAGCCGGTCTCCTCGAAGTGCCGCTGCACGATCTCCTGCAGCTCCTCGGCCGCCTTGCCCTCCACCGGGCTGAGCTCGACCAGCTCCTTGTTCACCCGGATCTCCTTGAGGTCGAGCACGAACGCGTAGCCGCCGGACATGCCGGCCGCGAAGTTGCGACCGGTCCGGCCGAGCACGACCACGCGCCCTCCGGTCATGTACTCGCAGCCGTGGTCGCCCACCCCCTCGGTCACCACGGTGGCGCCGGAGTTGCGGACGCAGCACCGCTCCCCCACGCCGCCGCGCAGGTAGATCTCGCCGGACGTCGCGCCGTACGCGATCGTGTTGCCGGCGATGATGTGCTCGTCGGCGCGGAACGGCGCCGCCCGGTCGGGCCGCACCACGATCCGGCCACCCGAGAGGCCCTTGCCGACGTAGTCGTTGGCGTCGCCCTCGAGCCGCAGCGTGACACCCGGCGGCAGGAACGCGCCGAAGGACTGCCCGGCCGAGCCGGTGAACGTGATGTCGATCGTCCCGTCCGGCAGCCCCTCGCCGCGGTAGCGCTTGGTGACCTCGTGGCCGAGGATCGTGCCCACCGTGCGGTTGACGTTGCGGATCTCCAGCTGGGCCCGCACCGGCTCGCCGCGCTCCAGGGCGGCCTCGGCCAGCGCGACCAGCTCGTTGTCCAGGGCCTTGTCGAGGCCGTGGTCCTGGCCGCTGGTGTTGTGCAGCGCCGCCCCCTCGGGCAGCTCCGGCAGGTGCAGGATCGGCGACAGGTCGAGCCCGGACGCCTTCCAGTGCTCCACCGCGCGGGCCACGTCGAGCGAGCCGACCTGGCCGATCGCCTCGTCGAGGGTGCGGAAGCCGAGCTCCGCGAGCAGCTCGCGGACCTCCTCGGCGACGTACTCGAAGAAGGTGACCACGAACTCCGGCTTGCCGGTGAACCGCTCGCGCAGCACCGGGTTCTGGGTCGCCACGCCCACCGGGCAGGTGTCGAGGTGGCAGACCCGCATCATGATGCAGCCCGAGACCACCAGCGGCGCGGTCGCGAAGCCGAACTCCTCGGCCCCGAGCAGCGCGGCGATCACCACGTCCCGGCCGGTCTTCAGCTGGCCGTCGGTCTGGACGACGATCCGGTCGCGCAGCCCGTTGAGCAGCAGCGTCTGCTGGGTCTCGGCGAGCCCGAGCTCCCAGGGTCCGCCCGCGTGCTTGAGCGAGGTGAGCGGGGAGGCGCCGGTGCCGCCGTCGTGGCCGGAGATCAGCACCACGTCGGCGTGCGCCTTGGAGACGCCCGCCGCCACGGTCCCGACGCCGACCTCGGCGACCAGCTTCACGTGCACCCGCGCGGACGGGTTCGCGTTCTTCAGGTCGTGGATCAGCTGGGCCAGGTCCTCGATCGAGTAGATGTCGTGGTGCGGCGGCGGCGAGATCAGGCCCACGCCCGGCGTCGAGTGCCGGGTCTTCGCCACCCACGGGTAGACCTTGTGGCCGGGCAGCTGGCCACCCTCGCCGGGCTTCGCGCCCTGCGCCATCTTGATCTGGATGTCGTCCGCGTTCGTGAGGTACTCCGAGGTGACGCCGAACCGGCCCGAGGCGACCTGCTTGATCGCCGAGCGGCGCTCGGGGTCGTGCAGGCGCTCCGGGTCCTCGCCGCCCTCACCGGTGTTGGACTTGCCGCCCAGCCGGTTCATGGCGATCGCCAGGGTCTCGTGCGCCTCACGGCTGATCGAGCCGTAGGACATCGCCCCCGTCGAGAACCGCTTGACGATCTCCGAGACCGGCTCGACCTCCTCGAGCGGGATCGGCTGCCGGCCGCTCGCCCCCGCGTCCTTGAACCGGAACAGGCCACGCAGGGTCATCAGCCGCTCGGACTGCTCGTCCACGCGCGCGGTGTACTGCTTGTAGACGTCGTAGCGCCCGGACCGGGTGGCGTGCTGGAGCCGGAAGACGGTCTCGGGGTCGAACAGGTGCGGCTCGCCCTCGCGGCGCCACTGGTACTCCCCGCCGATCTCGAGCTCGCGGTGCGCCGGCGCGATCCCCTGCCGCGGGTAGGCCTTGGCGTGCCGGCGGGCCACCTCCTCGGCGATGGTGTCGAGCTCGACGCCGCCGAGCTTGGAGGTGGTGCCGGTGAAGTACCGGTCGACGACGGCCTGGGAGAGCCCGACCGCCTCGAAGATCTGGGCACCGGTGTACGACGCGACCGTGGAGACGCCCATCTTCGACATCACCTTGAGCACGCCCTTGCCGAGCGACTTGATGAGGTTCGCGACGGCCTTCTCGGGCTCGACCTTCACGTAGTACGCCTCGCGGGCGAGGTCCTCGACGGACTCCATCGCGAGGTACGGGTTGACCGCGGCCGCGCCGTACCCGACCAGCAGGGCGACGTGGTGCACCTCGCGAACGTCGCCGGCCTCGACCAGCAGACCGACCTGGGTGCGGGTCTTCTCCCGGACCAGGTGGTGGTGGACGGCACCGGTGAGCAGCAGCGACGGGATCGGGGCGAGCTCCGCGGTGGAGTGCCGGTCGGAGAGCACGATGATCCGGGCGCCGTCGGCGATCGCCTGCGATACTTCGGCACAGATCTCGTCGATCCGCTCGGCCATCGCGGCGCCGCCGCCCTCGACCTGGTAGAGGCCGCGGGAGACGTGGGTGATGAAGCCGGGCATGTCGCCGTCACGGTTGACGTGGCGGATCTTGGCCAGGTCGTCGTTGGAGATCACCGGGAACGGCAGCACCACCTGGCGGCACGACGCGGGCGCCGGCTCGAGCAGGTTCGCCTCGGGGCCGATGGTGCCGTTCAGCGAGGTCACGAGCTCCTCGCGGATGGCGTCCAGCGGCGGGTTGGTCACCTGCGCGAACAGCTGGCTGAAGTAGTCGAACAGCAGCCGCGGCTTGTCCGACAGCGCCGCGATCGGGGTGTCGGTGCCCATGGAGCCGAGCGGCTCCGCTGCGGTGTTGGCCATCGGCGTGAGCAGGATGCGCAGCTCCTCCTCGGTGTAGCCGAACACCTGCTGGCGCCGGGTGACCGACGCGTGGGTGTGCACGATGTGCTCCCGCTCGGGGATGTCCTTGAGGTGGATCAGGCCGGCGTGCAGCCACTCGTCGTACGGGTGCTCGGCGGCCAGCTCCTCCTTGATCTCCTCGTCCTCGATGATCCGGTGCTCCTCGGTGTCGACGAGGAACATGCGGCCCGGCTTGAGCCGGCCCTTGCGGACCACGGTGGCGGGGTCGAGGTCGAGCACGCCGACCTCGGAGGCCAGCACCACCAGGCCGTCGTCGGTGACCCAGTAGCGCGAGGGGCGCAGCCCGTTGCGGTCGAGGACCGCGCCGACCTGGGTGCCGTCGGTGAAGACCACGCAGGCGGGGCCGTCCCACGGCTCCATCATCGAGGAGTGGAACTCGTAGAAGGCCCGACGCTTCGGGTCCATCTCGGTGTGGTTCTCCCACGCCTCCGGGATCATCATCAGCACCGCGTGCGGCAGCGAGCGGCCGCCCATGTGCAGCAGCTCGAGCACCTCGTCGAACGACGCGGAGTCCGAGGCACCGGTGGTGCAGATCGGGAACAGCCGCTCGAGGTCTCCGGGGATCACGTCGGAGTCGAGCAGCGCCTCGCGGGCCCGCATCCAGTTGCGGTTGCCCATGACCGTGTTGATCTCGCCGTTGTGGGCGATGAAGCGGAACGGGTGCGACAGCGGCCAGCTCGGGAAGGTGTTGGTCGAGAACCGGGAGTGCACGACCGCCACCGCGGACGCGACCCGCTCGTCCACGAGGTCGGGGAACACGTGGTCGAGCTGCTCGGTCGTGAGCATGCCCTTGTAGATCAGCGTCCGCGACGACAGCGACGGGAAGTAGACGTCGGTCTCGTGCTCGGCCCGCTTGCGCAGGCAGAACGCGAGCCGCTCCAGGGCCATGCCGGCCAGCCGCTGGCCGTCGCCGGCCACGAACAGCTGGGCGAAGGCCGGCATCACGGACAGCGCGGTCGCGCCGAGGCTGTCCGGGACGACCGGTACGTCGCGCCAGCCGAGCACAGCCAGGCCCTCCTCGGCCGCGATCTGCTCGATCCGCAGCCGGGTCTTCGCGACCTGCTCCTCGTCCCCGGGCAGGAACGCCGTGCCGACGGCGTACTGGCCCTGGCCGGGGAGCGTGAAGTCGACGACCTCGCGCAGGAACGTGTCCGGCACCTGCATGAGGATGCCGGCGCCGTCACCGGAGTTCGCCTCGGCGCCGGCGGCGCCGCGGTGCTCGAGGTTGCGGAGGGCGGTGAGCGCCTGCTCCACGATGGCGTGGCTGGCCTCGCCGGTCAGCGTGGCCACGAACGCGACGCCACAGGCGTCGTGCTCGTGCATCCCGTCGTAGAGCCCCTGAGGAGCAGGTCCTCCCGAGAAGCCGGGGCGAGTCCCGGTCCTGGGCTGGGGTCCTCCCGAGAGTCCGGCAGGCGCCGAGGACACGGGCGGCGGGAACGCGTGCATGGGCATTCTCCCGTCGTCGTCTGCGCCGTCCCGGAAACCGGGCACGGCGAACTGGCAGAAGCTGTCGATGCGTGTCTTGTGCAGGGGACGACGTTGGCCCGCGCGGAGGCCTCACCCTAGCACCACGGTTCCGGCCCGGCACCGGGCTGACCGAGGGGTGAACGGCCCGCGAGGAGGTCCCCTCAGAGGCAGTCGCGGCTGCCGGAGTCGGGGGTCCGGCCGTCGACCGTGCGGAACTTCCACGTGTAGGAGCCGCGCTTCAGCTGGAGCACGAGCACCCCGGGGACGCTGGCCTTGAAGACCGCCGAGCCCCGCTTGCGGGTGCCGAGGTGGTAGAGCGACTTGCCGCCCGCGCCCGACACGAACGACTGGATGCCGCGGCGCGGCTGGGCGTCGGCGCCGGGGCTGAGCCTGACGAACCGCTCGTAGTCGTGGTCGTGGCCGGCGAGCGCGATGTCGACGCGGTGGTTGTAGGCCACCTTCCAGAACCGGCCGACGCTCGGGTTGTTGCCGTGCTCGCGGCCGGAGGAGAAGCGGGGGTGGTGCATGGCGACGATCGTGCACCTGCGCGGGTTGCGGTCGAGGTCACGACGGAACCAGGCGTTCTCGGCAGCGCAGTCGATCTTGTCGCAGTTGGAGTTGAGGTTGTAGATCCGCCAGCGGCCGGCGTTCCAGGCGTAGTAGCCGGGGGCGCTGCGGTCGAAGTAGCGGTAGTAGCCGCTGGCTCCGCGGGTGTAGTACTCGTGGTTGCCGGGCAGCGGCCTCGTGATCGGCTTCAGGCTCCCCCACGACGCGTCGTACGACGAGCGGAACTGCGCGAGCGTGCCGTTCTGGTACTGCAGGTCCCCGAGCGCGAGGACGTACGCCGGGTCGAGGCTGCGGGTGAGCCGGGCGGTGTCGGCCTGCCGGCAGCTGGTCGAGGTGGTGCGGTCGCCGTCGGCGCAGGCGATGTCGCCGACCGCGACGATCCGCACGCCGGACGCTGCGGTGGTCGTGCTGCTGGAGGTCGAGGTGGTCGGCGACGACGTCGTGGTGGTCTCCGCCGAGGCCTGGCGGGCGGTGGCCCGGTCGTCGCCCCGGCTGTCACCCGACCCGCTGCTGCAGGAGGTCAGCGCCAGAGCACAGGCGACGCCGACCGCGGCGAGGCGGGCGGTCCTGGTCTTCCCGAGACGGTTCACGCCTCCACCTTGCCATCCGACGAGCCGTTGTCGGGCTCGTTCGTCGATGTGTCCTCCTCCTCGTCGTACCGCCCGTCGCGGAAGACGACCTCCTCGCGCCCCGGGTTGCGGCGCAGGGAGACCACGAAGTACACCGCCGCCGCGGCGAACAGGATGATCGACGTCCAGACGTTCCAGCGCAGCCCGAGCACGTCGTCGAGCTGGACGTCGTCGATCCGCAGCGTCTCGATCCAGCCGCGGCCGAGCGTGTACGCCATGACGTAGAGCGCGACCACGCGACCGTGGCCCATCTGCCAGCGGCGGTCGATCCACACGATCACGAAGAACGCCGCGACGCACCACAGCGCCTCGTAGAGGAAGGTCGGGTGGAAGGTGGCCTGGTCGAGGTAGCCGGACGGCCGGTGAACCGGGTCGATCTCGAGCCCCCACGGCAGGTCGGTGGGGCGGCCGAACAGCTCCTGGTTGAACCAGTTGCCGAACCGGCCGAGCGCCTGCCCGATCAGCACGCCGGGCGCCAGCGCGTCGGCCACCGGGGGCACCTTGATGCCCATCCGCCGAGCGCCGATGTAGAGGCCGACCGCACCGAGGGCGATCGCGCCCCAGATGCCCAGGCCGCCGCGCCACACGTAGAGCGCGGTGATCGGCTCCCGCCCCTCCCCGAAGTAGAGGTGCGAGTCGGTGATCACGTGGTAGAGCCGGCCGCCGACCAGGCCGAACGGCACCATCCACAGCGCGAGGTCCGAGACCTGGCCGGGCCTGCCGCCCCGGGCCACCCAGCGCTTCTCGCCGATCCAGATCGCGGCGATGACGCCGAGGATGATGCACAGCGCGTAGGCCCGCACGGGGAAGGGCCCGAGATCCCACACCCCCTGGGACGGGCTCGGGATGGTCAGCACGCTCATGGCTCCGCCTCTACTCCTGGTGCAGGAAGGTCGTGATGTCCTCGGCCAGCGTGGCCGGGGAGGTCTGGGCGCCCCAGGTCACGGGCGCCTGGTCATTCGCGTCGATCGCGAAGACGTTGGTGCTGTGGGACACGTCGTAGCCGCCGGTGGCCAGCTTGTCCTCGTGCTCCATGTAGACGCCGAACGCCTTGCCGATGCCGACGATCGTGTCGAGGTCGCCGGTCAGGCCGATCATGCCGTCGCCGAAGCGCTCCAGGTAGGAGCGCAGGACCTTCTCGTCGTCCCGCGACGGGTCGGTGGTCACGAACACCACGTCGACCCTGGACCGGTCGGACTCGTCCAGCCGGGCCAGCGCCGAGGTGATGTTGGCCATCACCATCTGGCAGATGTCTGGGCAGTGTGTGTAGCCGAAGAACAGCAGCGTGAGCGGCTTGTCGGTGTCGTCGGCCAGGGAGTACGGCGCGCCGTCGGTGTCCGTGAGAGGGGTCGCGGGCGCGTCGAACGGATCCCTGATCCGGGTGCCGCTCATGCCGTTGTGGTCGTGCCCGGTGGCACTCTCGCCGGAGGCGCAGCCGGTGGCGAGGACCAGGGTCGCGAGCAGCACTGCGAGCGCGCGCAGGCCGCTACTGGCCACGGCGTACCCCCGCGGCGAGGTCCTCCGTGAGCGCGGACAGGGCCTTCAGCCCCTCGGCCCGCGACGGGGCGTCCAGCAGCGTCCGCACGAAGGCGGAGCCGACGATCACGCCGTCGGCGTACGACGCCACCTCGGCCGCCTGCGCGCCGTCGGAGACGCCGAGCCCGACGCCGACGGGGAGGTCGAGCCCCTGGTCGGCGATCGCGGCCCGGGTGCGCGAGACCAGTGGGCCGGCCAGGTCGGAGGTGGTGGCCCGGGCGCCGGTCACGCCCATGACCGCGGTGGCGTAGACGAAGCCGCGGCACTGCGCGACGGTCATCGCCAACCGGGCGTCGGTGGAGGACGGGGCGACCAGGAAGATCTTGTCGAGGTCGTGCGCGTCGGCGGCCGCGACCCACTCCGCCCCCGAGTCGGGGGTCAGGTCGGGCGTGATCAGGCCCGCGCCCCCGGCGCCGGCGAGGTCCGCGGCGAACCGCTCCACGCCGTACCGCTCGACGGGGTTCCAGTAGGTCATGATCACCGTCGGCGTGCTGGTCGCGGCGACCGCCTCGACCGTGCGCAGCACGTCGGTGGTGCGGACCCCGCCGTCGAGCGCCTGCTGGGCGGCGGCCTGGATGGTGGGTCCGTCCATGACCGGGTCGCTGTAGGGCAGGCCGACCTCGATGACGTCACAGCCGGCGTCGACCATGGCGGTGAGCGCGTCGATGCCGCCGGCCACGTCGGGGAACCCGGCCGGGAGGTAGCCGACCAGGGCCGCCCGTCCCTCGCCACGAGCCTTCTGGAAGGCGCGCGAGACGCTCATCGGTCCTCCTCGGCGTCCCCGAGCCCGAACCACTCGATGGCCGTGCCCATGTCCTTGTCGCCGCGGCCGGACAGGTTGACCAGGATCGTGGCGTCCGGTCCCTTGTCCGCCTTGAGCTTGTCGGCCAGGCGCAGCGCTCCGGCGACGGCGTGCGCCGACTCGATGGCCGGGATGATGCCCTCGGTGCGGGCCAGCAGCGCCATCGCGTCCATCGCCTCGGCGTCCGTCACCGGCTCGTAGGTCGCCCGGCCGGTCGCCGCGAGATGGGCGTGCTGCGGCCCCACCCCGGGGTAGTCGAGGCCGGCGGAGATCGAGTGCGACTCGATGGTCTGGCCGTCCGCGTCCTGGAGGATGTAGGTGCGGGCACCGTGCAGGACGCCGGACGCGCCGACGTGGATGGTGGCCGCGTGGCGGGGGGTGTCCACGCCCTCTCCCCCGGGCTCGAAGCCGTAGATCGCGACGTCGTCGTCGAGGAACGCGGTGAACAGCCCGATCGCGTTCGACCCGCCACCGACGCAGGCCGCGACCGCGTCCGGCAGCACGCCGTACTGGTCGAGGCACTGCTGGCGGGCCTCGTCGCCGATGCCGCGGGTGAAGTCGCGGACCATGCTCGGGAACGGGTGCGGGCCGGCCGCGGTGCCGAAGAGGTACGCCGTGTGGTCGACGCTGGCGACCCAGTCGCGCAGCGCCTCGTTGATGGCGTCCTTGAGCGTGGCGCTGCCGGAGTCGACCGGGACCACCTTGGCGCCGAGCAGCTGCATGCGGGCGACGTTGAGCGCCTGACGGCGGGTGTCGACCGAGCCCATGTAGACGGTGCAGTCGAGCCCGAAGTACGCCGCCGCGGTGGCGCTGGCGACGCCGTGCTGGCCAGCGCCGGTCTCGGCGATCACGCGGGTCTTCCCCATGCGCCGGGTCAGCAGCGCCTGGCCGAGCACGTTGCGGATCTTGTGCGCTCCGGTGTGGTTGAGGTCCTCGCGCTTGAGGAGGACGCGCACGCCGACCTGCTCGGAGAGCCGGGTCGCCTCGTAGAGCCGGCTCGGGGTGCCGGCGTACTCGCGCTGGATGGCGTCGAACTCCGCGACGAAGCCCGGGTCAGCCATCGCCTCCCGCCACGCGTCGGTCAGCTCGTCGAGCGCCGCGACCAGCGCCTCCGGCATGAACCGGCCACCGAAGTCGCCGAAGAAGCCGATCTCGTCGGCGTCCCAGGTGGTCACTTCCCCAGTCCTCTCATCGACGCGACCGCCGCCTCGGGGTCGCCGTCCCTCACCAGGGCCTCGCCGACCAGGACCACGTTGGCGCCCTCGGCGGCGTACCGCTCGACGTCGGCGACACCCGAGATCCCGGACTCGGCGACCTTCACGCGGTCGTCGGGGACCAGCGGGGCCAGCCGGGCGAACGTGTCGGGGTCGACGTCGAGGGTCTTGAGGTTGCGGGCGTTGACCCCGATCAGCTCGGCGCCGAGGTCGACCGCCCGCCGGGTCTCCTCGGCGTCGTGGACCTCGACCAGCACGGTCAGGCCCAGGCCGCGCGCCTCGGCGTACAGCTTCTCGAGGGTCGGCTGGTCGAGCGCCGCCACGATCAGCAGGACCAGGTCGGCGCCGGCGGCGCGCGACTCGTGCAGCTGGTACGGCGTGACCATGAAGTCCTTGCGCAGCAGCGGGGTGTCGACGGCCGCGCGGACGGTGCGCAGGTCGGCCAGGCTGCCGCCGAAGCGGCGCTGCTCCGTGAGCACGCTGATCGCGGCGGCCCCGCCGGCGGCGTACGCCTTCGCGAGCACCGCGGGGTCCGGGATGTCGGCCAGCTCGCCCTTGCTGGGGCTGCGCCGCTTGACCTCGGCGATCACGCTGGTGCCGGGGGCGCGGAACCGGGGCATCGGGTCGCGCGGGCGCGGGGTGGCCGCGGCCAGCGCGACCACCTCGTCGTACGGCGCCCGGGCGGCGCGCGTCGCGAGGTCGACACGCACGCCGGCGACGATCTCCTCGAGCACGGACATGCGACCTCCAGCAACGGATCGGTTTCGGGGTCCACCCTCTCATTCGGGCGGTGACGGCGGGCGGGCGCCTCTCAGGGAGCGAGCCAGGCGCCGAACGGCAGGTTGCGGGCCACCGAGAAGACCAGCACCGGCACCACGACCAGCCAGACCAGGGCGGTCGGCACCCCGGTGGTGCGCCGCGGGGCGCCGGTCCACGAGCGGCGCAGCCAGGCCAGCCAGATCGCCGCCACCAGCGGCAGCGCCAGGACCAGGACCAGGTTGGACGACGCGGCGGCCGGCAGGTCGCCGTGGGTCAGGTCGTTCACGGCCCGGAGGCTGCCGCAACCCGGGCACCACAGCCCGGTCATGGCGTGGAACGGGCAGAAGCCCCACGAGCCGGAGACGTGGGGGTCGCGCAGGTGGAGCGCGAGGGACGCCAGGCCGACGGCACCGGCGGCGGCGAGCGGCGGGACGATCCGACCCGCCCGGCTACGAGCCGGTCCGGGGGGTCCCGGGGCGGGCGGGGCCGCGACCGGGTCAGTGGCCGGGCTCGCCAAGGCCCATCTTCGTCATGACCGCGAACACCACGAGCGCGAGGGGCAGCATCGCGATGCCGACCCAGAACAGGGGCATGCTCACCGGGTCGAGCATGAGGGCCAGACCACCCACGACGAAGCCCGCGAGGCCGATGAACACCGCCGTCCAGGCTGCGGGGGTGTTGCCGTGGTTGTCAGACATGCGGGGCTCCTCGGAACTGCTCGGACGGGGCGCGTTGCGGACAGTCTAGGGCTCAGCTCAGGCGGTCGGGTCGTGCCCCTCGTCGATGGCGCGCCACAGCTCTCCGTCGGCCGCGTCGTCGGGATCGACGACCCGCTCCTTCGGTGCCCCCGGGGCGTCGTACCGGCTGCCCATGGCGGGCCACGCGGCGACGTGGCGGACGGCGAGGAGGGTGGCAGCGACCGAGCCGACCGCGCCGACCAGGGCGGCCCACCACCAGCCGGTCATGCCGGTCTCCACGTCGCCGGCGAGGCCGACCGAGCGGAAGGTCTCGCGCATGTCGTCCTGGGTGCTCCACCAGCCGAGCACCGTGGTCACCAGCAGCCCGACCGCGGCCACCGCGCCGACCACGGCGAGCGCCCGTCGTACCTTCCCGCGGGTCACCAGGACCACGCCCCAGCTGGCCAGGACCAGCAGGCTCAGCGCGCCGGCGAGCGGCATCTGCCCCGCGTCGGCGTACGCCGCCTCGGCCATCGGCACCGCGGCGTCCGAGGCCCCTCCGGTCACCTCGGCCCACTGCCTGGTCCCGGCGACCGCGGCCAACGCTCCCGAGGCCAGGCCTAGCAGCACGACGGGAGCGAACGTACGGCGCGACTCAGGCATCGGCCGGTGCCTCCGCGGACGTGAGCAGGTCGGCGTCGAAGCAGGTGCGGGTGCCGGTGTGACAGGCCGGGCCCTCCTGGTCGACCTTGACCAGCAGGGTGTCGCCGTCGCAGTCGAGCCGGACCTCCTTGACCCACTGGCGGTTGCCCGAGGTCTCGCCCTTGACCCAGTACTCCTGCCGCGAGCGGCTCCAGTACGTCGCCCGCCCGCTGCCCAACGTCCGCGCCAGCGCCTCGTCGTCCATCCAGCCGAGCATCAGCACCTCGCCGGTGTCGTGCTGCTGCACCACCGCCGGCACGAGTCCGTCGGCGGAGCGCTTGAGGCGCGCTGCGATCGCGGGGTCCAGGGAAGTCACGCCCGAAAGCCTAGTTCCGCCCGGTTCCCCCGCCGCAGCCCCCCGCTGGTTGAGGAGGGCGAGGGAGGACGAGCCCGTCTCGAAACCAAGACCCCCACAGCCCGGCCGCTGGTTGAGGAGGGCGGGCCGCGCCCGTCTCGATACCAAGGCCATCGCGAGAGTCCTTGGTTTCGAGACGCTCGCTGGCGCTCGCTCCTCAACCAGCGGGGAGAGACAGGCTCCTGGACCAGCGGGAGGGGGTCAGGCGTCGAGCTCCTCCATGACGTCGTCGGGCACGTCGAAGTTCGCGAAGACGTTCTGCACGTCGTCGAGGTCCTCGAGCGCCTCGATGAGGCGGAACACCTTGCCGGCGGCGTCCTTGTCGAGCTCCACCTGCATGTCGGGCAGGAACGACGCCTCGGCGGAGTCGTAGTCGACGCCGGCCGCCTGCAGCGCGGTGCGTACGTCGACCAGGTCGGTCGCCTCGGAGATCACCTCGAAGTTGTCGCCGAGGTCGTTGACGTCCTCCGCACCCGCCTCGAGGGTTGCCTCGAGCACGTCGTCCTCGGTGACCTGCTTGCCCTCCTGGTCGGCGGGCACCAGCACGACGCCCTTGCGCTTGAACAGGAACGACACCGAACCCGGGTCGGCGAGCGAGCCGCCGTTGCGGGTCATCGCGGTGCGGACCTCCATCGCGGCGCGGTTCTTGTTGTCGGTGAGGCACTCGATGAGCATCGCGACCCCGGCCGGGCCGTAGCCCTCGTACATGATCGTGGTGTAGTCGGCGCCGCCGGCCTCCGCACCGGAGCCGCGCTTGACCGCACGGTCGATGTTGTCGTTGGGGACCGAGGACTTCTTGGCCTTCTGGATCGCGTCGTACAGCGTCGGGTTGCCGCCCGGGTCACCGCCGCCCATGCGGGCCGCGACCTCGATGTTCTTGATCAGCTTGGCGAACATCTTGCCGCGGCGGGCGTCGATGACGGCCTTCTTGTGCTTGGTGGTCGCCCATTTCGAGTGGCCGGACATGCGCTCTCTTCCCGTGTCGCGTTGCGTGTGGCCGGGTCAGCCGTGCCGCACGAGGTCCACGAACAGCTCGTGGATCCGGCGGTCGCCGGTGATCTCCGGGTGGAACGACGTGGCGAGCAGGCCGCCGCGCCGGACCCCGACGATCCTATCCCCGCCGTCCGCGAGGCGGGCTCGCGCGACGACCTCGACCCCGTCGCCCACCTTCTCCACCCACGGCGCGCGGATGAACGTGGCCGGGAAGTCGAAGCCCTCGGACCAGGACGGGTCGAAGCGCACGACCTCCTCGAAGGAGTCGACCTGGCGGCCGAACGCGTTGCGGCGCACGACGACGTCCAGGCCGCCGAACGTCTCCTGCCCGGCGATGCCCGACTCGATGTGGTCGGCCAGCATGATCATGCCCGCGCAGGTACCGAACGCCGGCAGCCCGTCGCGCAGGGCGTCGCGCAACGGCTCGAAGAGGTCGAACGTGCGGGCCAGCTTGTCCATCGTGGTGGACTCGCCACCGGGCAGCACGATCCCGTCGAGGCCGGCCAGCTCGGAGGGGCGGCGTACGCCGACCGTGGCGACGCCGCACGCCTCGAGCATGGCGCGGTGCTCGCGGACGTCACCCTGGAGGGCGAAGACCCCGATCGTCGGACGGGACAAGGATCACCAGCCGCGTTCGGCGAGGCGGTGCGGCTGCGGGAGCTCCTCGACGTTGATGCCGACCATGGCCTCGCCCAGCCCACGGGAGACCTTGGCGACCACGTCGGGGTCGTCGTAGAAGGTGGTGGCCTTCACGATCGCCTCGGCCCGCTGCGCCGGGTTGCCGGACTTGAAGATCCCGGAGCCGACGAAGACGCCCTCGGCACCCAGCTGCATCATCATCGCCGCGTCTGCCGGGGTCGCGATGCCACCCGCGGTGAACAGCACCACCGGCAGCTTCCCGCGCTCGGCGACCTCCCGGACCAGCTCGTACGGCGCCTGCAGCTCCTTGGCCGCGACGTACAACTCGTCGCCCTCCAGCGCCCCGAGACGCCGGATCTCGGCCCGGATGGTGCGCATGTGGGTCACCGCGTTGGACACGTCCCCGGTGCCGGCCTCGCCCTTGGACCGGATCATCGCCGCGCCCTCGGTGATCCGCCGCAGCGCCTCGCCCAGGTTGGTGGCGCCGCACACGAACGGCACCGTGAACGCCCACTTGTCGATGTGGTTGGCGTAGTCGGCCGGGGTGAGCACCTCGGACTCGTCGATGTAGTCCACCCCGAGGCTCTGCAGGACCTGGGCCTCCGCGAAGTGCCCGATCCGGGCCTTCGCCATCACCGGGATCGAGACCGCCTCGATGATGCCGTCGATCATGTCGGGATCGCTCATCCGGGAGACACCGCCCTGGGCGCGGATGTCGGCCGGCACCCGCTCGAGCGCCATCACCGCCACGGCGCCGGCGTCCTCGGCGATCTTCGCCTGCTCCGGAGTGACGACGTCCATGATCACGCCGCCCTTGAGCATCTCGGCCATGCCGCGCTTGACGGTGGCGGTGCCGGTGGTGGGCGTGCCGGTGGTGGGGGTCTCGGGGGTCTGCTCTGCCATGGGACAAATCGTACGGCGCGTGGTCGCCGTCACGGCAATCGGGAGGGTGCTCGCCGCCGCCCGTGCGGAGCGGTCAGGGCTGGGTGGGGCCGGCCTCGGCGTACGCCTGCTGCCGGACCACCCAGATCCGCTGCACCACGGTGACCGTGCTGGCCACCGCCAGCGCCCACAGCGCGATCTCCAGCAGCACAGGGAGGTCGAAGATCCGGCTGAACCCGGTCATCACCAGGATCGCCACCAGCCGGTCCGCGCGCTCGGCGATGCCGACCTTCGCCTGGAAGCCGAGGCTCTCGGCGCGGGCCCGGGCGTAGGAGGTCACCGCGCCCATCACCAGGCACACCAGCGCCAGCACGGTGTAGAGGTCGCTGTCCCCCGGGCCGGAGAAGTAGAGCGCGATGCCGGCGAAGATCGCACCGTCGCCGATCCGGTCCAGCGTGGAGTCGAGGAACGCGCCGAACTTGCTGGTGCGCCCGCTCAGCCGCGCCATGGTGCCGTCGAGGAGGTCGCTGAACACGAAAGCCGTGATCACCAAGACGCCGGTCAGCAGCTTGCCCTGCGGGAAGAACACCAACGCCCCGGCGCACACGCCGAGCGTGCCGACCACGGTGACGGCGTCGGGGCTGACCCCGAGGCGCAGGAGGAGTCGGGCGACCGGCGAGATGACCTTCGTGAAGAAGGCACGGAAACGTTCCATCATGGCGGGAGCAGGCTACCCGCCGGGTCGGCCGGGTCAGCGACGCACCGCGGCGTACGACGCCACGAGTGCCTGCGGGTCGGTGAGCAGGGGTGCGAAGGCGAGCTCGGCGGCTCCCAGGAGCGAGGAGTCCGTGCCGAGCGCGGCGGAGCGGATCACGACCTCGCCGTGCGGGGAGATCAGCCGGGTGCGGTCGAGGACCTCGTTGACGTGATCCTGCTCGGCCTCCCAGACCTGGGCGAGGTGGCCACCGAGGACCACGACCTCGGGGTTGAAGACGTTGATCAGGCCGCGGAGTCCGACCCCGAGCCATTCCGCGACGTTCGCGAGCACCTTCGTGGCCCGCTTCTCCCCCGCCTGCGCGGCAGCCACCACCTCGGCGACCGCCCGCGGGCCGCCACCGGGGAGCCGGCCGGACTGGGTGAGGATCTGGTTCTCACCGATCTTCATCTCCCAGCAGCCGATGTTGCCGCAGCGGCAGGCCGGGCCGTTGCTGTCGACGAGCAGGTGGCCGATCTCGCCGGCGTACCCGTTGGCGCCGCCCATCGGCTGCCCGTTGACCAGGAAGCCGCCACCGATCCCGACCGATCCGCTGAGGTAGGCGACCTCGTTGAAGCCGACCGCTGCGCCGCGGACGTGCTCGGCCAGCGCACCGACGTTCGCGTCGTTGCCGGTCGCCACCGGCATGTCCAGCCGCTTGCGGAGGAGCTCGGTGAAGGGCTCGTCGACCCACCCGAGGTTCGGCGCGAACCGGACCAGTCCGTCCCGCTCACGGACCGCGCCCGGGACGGAGGCTCCGAGGCCGAGGCAGCGGACGTCGTCGCGGCCCGAGAGGACGTCGTCGACCATCTGCGCCAGCGACTCCACGACGTGCTCGACGTCGTGCTCGCCGCGGGCGTGCGGGCGCTCGCGGCGCTCGAGCACCTCGCCGCCGAGCCCGACCAGCGCCACCGCGATGCGGTCGACCCCGAGGTCGACCGCCACCACGGCGTTGTCGCTGCGCGGAACGACGAGGTGCGAGGGGCGTCCGGAGCGGCCCACCGCAACGGACTCCCCCTCGATGACCAGGCCGAGCTGGGTCAGCTCGTTGGCCAGGTCACCGATCGTGCTCCGGTTCAGCCCGGTCTCGCGGGTGAGCGAGGCGCGGCTGGTCGGGCCGGACACGTGGACCCGGGAGAGCAGCCGGCTCATGTTGTTGCGCCGGAGCTGCTCCCTGCCGGCCGCCGGCCGTGCCGGCACCGTGGTCACACCCGTCCGGATGCACGGGCCTTGCGGCGGCTGATCGCGTCGACGCTGGCGGCCAGGAGCAGCACCAGACCGGTGACCAGGTAGACCCGGCCGGACGGCTGGTCGAGCATCAGCATGCCGTTGTTGATGACCGCGATCACGAGGCCGCCGATCACCGCGTCCATGATGCGTCCCTTGCCGCCGAAGAGGCTGGTGCCACCGATCACGGCGGCGCCGACCGCGTAGAGCAGCGTCAGGGAGCCACCGGTCGACGGGGAGACCGAGTTGTCCCGGCTGGCGATCAGCAGGCCGGCCACGGCCGCGAGCGACGAACACATCATGAAGCAGGACAGCTTGACCTGCGCGACGGCGATGCCGGCCCGGCGCGCGGCCTCGGCGTTGCCGCCGACGGCGTACACGTGCCGGCCCCAGGCCGTGCGGCTCAGCATGAACGTGAGCACGACGAGCAACCCGAACAGGATCACCACGACGATCGGGACGCCCTTCAGCGAGATCAGCGCAGGGTTCCGGGACCGCTCGAGGTTGAAGTAGTACGTCATCCAGAGCAGGACGACCGCCACGGCACCGGTCTTGAGCGCCCAGAGCTGCAGCGAGCCGCCGCCGAGCCCGGCGTCGAGCCGGCGCTTCACGCGCAGGTAGGTCACGAGCCCGTAGGCCAGGATCCCCACGATGCACAGCGTCCAGCCCAGCCAGACCGGCAGGTTCTTGTTCATGATCGCGAGCAGCTTGTCGTCGCGGTAGGGGATGGTGCCGCCCTCGCCGATGATCAGCAGCATCACGCCCTGCAGGCCGAGGAACGCTGCCAGCGTCACGACGAACGACGGGATCCCGAGCCGGGCCACGAGCAGGCCGATGAGGAGACCGATCACGGCGCCGGTGGCGATGCCGGCCAGGATCGCGAGGTACCACGGCCATCCGCGCTCCGTGGCGCAGACGCCGATCACCGCGGCACAGGTGCCCGCAGTGAACCCCGCCGACAGGTCGATCTCGCCGAGCAGGAGCACGAACACCAGGCCCATCGCGATGACCATGACACCGGCGGACTGGTTGAACAGATTGGCGAAGTTGAACTGGTTCGTGAACGTCTCGCCGCGCAAGGAGGTGAAGACGATGACCAGGAAGATCAGGCCGAGGACGGCGGGCAGGGAGCCGACGTCGCCGCCCCGGACCTTGGTGACGTAGTCGCGGGCGATGGTGCCGAGGGTCTCCTTGTGAGCCTCTTCGACCGGGGGCGTGGGCGCCGAGGGAGCCGGCGTGGTGGTGGTGCTCATCGGTCGTTGTCCTTCCGGGGCTCGGCATCGGACTTGCCGGTGGTGATCCACTGCACGACCTGCGAGTTGCTGACCGTGTGGGCGTCGAGCTGGGCGGCCATCTGGCCGAGGTAGAGCACGGCGATGTCGTCGGCCACCGCGAACACGTCGTTCAGGTTGTGGCTGATCAGCACCACGCCGAGGCCGCGGTCGGCCAGCCGGCGTACGAGCTTGAGGACCTGCTCGGTCTGCGCGACGCCGAGTGCGGCGGTCGGCTCGTCAAGGATCACGATGCGGGAGTTCCACAGCACCGCACGGGCGATGGCCACGGTCTGCCGCTGGCCACCCGACAGCGAGGCGACCTGGGTGCGCACGGACTTGAGGGTGCGCACGGACAGCCCGTCGAGCACCTCGCGTGCCTTGATCTCCATGGCCGACTCGTCGAGCAGCGCGCGGGTGGTCTGCTCGCGGCCGAGGAACATGTTGTGGACCACGTCGAGGTTGTCGCACAGCGCGAGGTCCTGGTAGACGACCTCGATGCCGAGGGCGTTGGCGTCACGCGGTCCGTGGACGTGGACCGGCTTGCCCTCGAAGGTGTACTCCCCCGAGTCGAAGGCGTGGATGCCGGCGATCCCCTTGATCAGGGTGCTCTTGCCGGCACCATTGTCGCCGACCAGCGCGGTCACGCGACCGGGGCGGATGTCGAGGTCGACGCCGCGGAGCACGTGCACGGCTCCGAAGCTCTTGTTGATGTTCCGCAGCGAGAGCAGGGGCTCGGCGGAGGCAGTGGTCGGGGTTTCCTCTGCGGTGGCGGTCACGAGGACTCCTGTTGTGTGAGACGAGGAAGGGCACGCCGGACGTGCCCTCCCGCTGGTGCAGATGTCGAGCGAAGGGTCGTGCTGGCTGCGGCGGGGGCGGGACGGGCCCGAGCCCGTCCCGCCGCCGTTCGCGTTACTGGACGCCGTTCTCCTGGCAGAGCTTGGCGTACTGGCCGGTGCAGACGTCGTCGGCGGACTGGAAGCCGTCCGAGATCACCTTGGCCACGCCGTCCGTGTAGATGATCTCCGGAGTAGCCAGCGCGGAGGGCACGTCCACGTTGAGCTCGGTGTCCTTGACCGTGCCGGAGGCCAGGCTGGCGGCCTTCTCCTTGTCACCGTTGATCAGCGCGATGGCCAGGTCCGAGGCGGCCTTGGCCTCGAGGTTGGTGTCCTTGTAGACCGTCATGCACTGGGTGCCGGCGAGGATCCGCTGCAGGCCCTCGACGCTGGCGTCCTGGCCGGTGACCGGGACCTTGCCGTCGAGCCCGTTGGCCTTGAGGCGGGCGATGATGCCGCCGGCCATGGTGTCGTTCGCGGAGACCACACCGTCGACCTTGCCGTTGTTCTGCGTGAAGATCTGCTCGAACGCCGTTCCGGCCTTCGTCGCGTCCCACTCACCGGTCTGGTCGCCGACCAGCTTGTAGTCGCCCGAGTCGAACTTCGGCTGCAGGTTCTGCTGGTAGCCCGACTTGAAGAGCGCGGCGTTGTTGTCGTTCGGGTCGCCGTTGATGAACACGATGTTCGCCTTGGTCTTGCCTGCGTCGTCGAGGCACTTCGTGAGGCCCTCACCCATGAGGTCGCCGACCTTCACGTTGTCGAACGACACGTAGTACGACGCGCCGCCACCGAGGGTGAGCCGGTCGTAGTCGATGCTCTGGATGCCGGCGTCCTTCGCCTTCTTCAGACACGCGGACCCGGACTCGGAGTCGAGGTTCACGATCATCAGGACCTGGACGCCCTCGTTGATCATGCTGTCGCAGATGCTGCCGAACTTGGCCACGTCGCCGTCGGCGTTCGTGATCGTCGACTCGATGCCCGCGTCGTCGAACGCCTGCTGCAGGCTCGGACGGTCGTTGGCCTCCCACCGAGGCGACGTCGTCGCGTCAGGCAGGATCACGCCCACCTTCTTGGCGGAGTCACTGCTGCCGCCGTCGCCGCCGTCGTCGCTGGTGTCGCTGCCGCAGGCCGTGAGTGACAGTGCCCCGAGCACTCCGACCGCCGCCAGCGCCACCAGGCGCCTCGTACCCAACCTCATGCCCATGACTTGTCCTCCGTCGTAATTGGGGCTTGCGGTGTGACTCGCGTCACGGTGTATGTTGCGAGTCACAACATACTCAGCGCCAGAGGGCGGCACAACCCCCTCGCCGAGCCATCTTTGTTGGATCACGGAACGAACATCTGGAGGCAGACCATGAACGACTGGGCAGGGCTCCGGCCCACACGCGACGACCGGTTCTCGTTCGGGTTGTGGACCGTCGGCTGGCAGGGCGTCGACGTGTTCGGCGGGGCGATCCGGGAGCCTCTCGACCCGGCGGAGGCGGTGCACCGGCTCTCCGACCTCGGCGCGTACGGCATCACCTTCCACGACAACGACGTGTTCCCGTTCGGTGCCGACGCCGGCGTCAAGCAGCAGCACCTCGCACCTCTGCGGCGGGCGCTGGAGGAGACCGGGCTCGAGGTCCCGATGGTGACCACGAACCTCTTCTCCCACCCGGTGTTCCGCGACGGCGGGTTCACCAACAACGACCGCGACGTGCGCCGGTTCGCGCTCCGCAAGGCGCTCGACAACATCGACCTCGCCGCCGAGCTGGGGGCGCACATCTTCGTGGCGTGGGGCGGCCGCGAGGGCGCCGAGTCCGGCGCGGCCAAGGACATCAGGACCGCGCTCGACCGGTACGCCGAGGGGTTCGACCTGATGGCGGCGTACGTCCTGGACCAGGGCTACGACATGCGGTTCGCCATCGAGCCCAAGCCCAACGAGCCCCGTGGCGACATCCTGCTGCCCACGGTGGGGCACGCCCTGGCCTTCATCGAGGAGCTCGAGCACTCCGAGCTGGTCGGCGTGAACCCCGAGACCGGGCACGAGGAGATGGCCTCGCTCAACTACGCGCACGGCCTGGCCCAGGCGCTGTGGCACGGAAAGCTGTTCCACATCGACCTCAACGGCCAGACCGGCCCGCGCTACGACCAGGACCTGCGGTTCGGGGCCGGCAACGCGCGCGGCGCGTTCTGGACCGTCGACATCGTCGAGAACGGCGGGTACGACGGCCCCCGGCACTTCGACTACAAGCCGCCGCGCACCGAGGACATGGACGGCGTGTGGGCGACCGCCGAGGCGTGCATGCGGAACTACCTGATCCTGCGGGAGAAGGTGCGCGCGTTCCGGGCCGACCCTGAGGTCCAGCAGGCGCTGCGCGACGCCCGGGTCGACCAGCTCGCGGAGCCGACGATGGCTCCGAACGAGACCGTGGCCGACCTCCGCAAGGAGTCGTTCGACCCGGACGAGGCGGCCCGCCGCGGCATGGGCTTCGAGCGTCTGGACCAGCTCGCGCTCGAGCACCTCTACGGCACGCGGGGCTGAGCGTGGCGCTGGTCGCGGGAGTCGACTCCTCCACCCAGGCCTGCAAGGTGGTCGTCGTCGACGGGGCCGACGGCCGGACGGTGCGCACCGGCCGGGCCGCGCACCCCGACGGCACCGAGGTCGACCCCGAGGCATGGTGGTCCGCGCTGCAGGAGGCGATCCGGGCCGCCGGCGGGCTCGACGACGTCGCGGCGGTGTCGGTGGGCGGGCAGCAGCACGGCATGGTCTGCCTCGACGAGGACGGCGCCGTGGTCCGGCCCGCCCTGCTCTGGAACGACACCCGGTCCGGTGACGCCGCCGCCGAGCTGGTCGCCGAGCTCGGCGGCCCGGCGGCCTGGACGGAGGCGGTGGGCAGCGTCCCGGTGGCGTCGTTCACGGTCACCAAGCTGCGCTGGCTGGCCACCCACGAGCCGGCGGCCGCGGCCCGCACCGCCGCGGTCTGTCTCCCCCACGACTGGCTGACCTGGCGGCTCGGCGGCACCACTGACCTGACGGACCTCGCCACGGACCGCTCCGACGCGAGCGGCACGTCGTACTGGTCGCCCCTGGAGGACGCCTACCGCCCCGAACTCGCCGAGCGGGCGCTCGGGCACGCTCCCCTGCTCCCCCGGGTGCTGGGGCCGGCGGAGTCCGCGGGGACCACGCCGTGGGGCGCGGTGCTGGGGCCGGGCGCCGGCGACAACGCCGCGTCCGCGCTCGGCCTGCGGGCCGGGCCGGGCGATGCCGTGGTGTCGATCGGCACCTCGGGCGTGGCCTGCGCGGTCTCCGACGTCGCCGCCGCGGACAGCACGGGCACCGTCGCCTCCTTCGCGGACGCCACCGGGCGGTTCCTGCCACTGGTGGCGACGCTCAACGCCGCCCAGGTCCTCGACTCCACCGCCCGCTTGCTCGGCGTCGACCACGCCGGTCTGTCCGGCCTGGCGCTGGAGGCGCCGCCGGGTTCCGGTGGCGCGGTGCTGGTGCCGTACTTCGCCGGGGAGCGCACGCCCAACCGGCCCCGCGCCACGGCCTCGCTGCACGGCCTGGACGCGACGTCGTGGAGCCGCGCCCACCTGGCCCGGGCGGCCGTCGAGGGGCTTCTGTGCGGGCTCGCCGACGCGCTCGAGGCGCTGGAGGAGCAGGGCGCCGACGTACGCCGGGTGCTGCTGACCGGCGGCGCTGCCGCCTCGCCCGCGGTCCAGGACGTCGCGCCGCGGGTGCTGGGCCGGACCGTGCTGGTCCCGGCCCCCGACGAGTACGTCGCCCGCGGGGCGGCGTACCAGGCGGCCTGGACGCTGACCGGCACCCCGCCTGACTGGCCCGCCCCGCCCGCGTCCACCCACGAGGCCCCGGTCACCCCGGGCCTGCGCCAGCGGTACGCCGTGGCCCGCGACCTGGTCCTGGAGCGGGTGGATGCACCTCACGGTTCCCCGGTCGACCGGTGAATCAGGTGCTGGTCAGGCGTTTCAACCCCTGACCAGCACCTGACATCCCTGACCGGGCTCTCAGACCAGCTCGGGCAACCGCAGGTGGGCGAGGGCGAGGTCGAACTCGGCGATGTCGAGGAACTCGACGCCGAGCTCGCGTGCCGCCATGTCCCTGATCTCGCGGGCCCGCTCGCGGGTGCCGACCAGCGCCTCCCGGGAGTCGAACGTGACCGTGCCGCAGGTGAGGCCGCGGGCACGGTCGATCAGGAGGCTGGCACTGCAGAAGCCGTCCATCAGCTCGAAGGCGGCGAGCAGCCGGGTGCGCCACATCTCGACGGTGGCGTCCATGTCCCGCGGCCGGGCCCAGGTCACCCGGCAGCAGGTCCGGTCGGTCGTGGCGTGGTCGCGGTGCATCACGGCCACCTCCCACTCCTCGACCTGCGGGGTGCCGCCGAGGAGCTCCCCACCGCGGCCGCGGTACGTCGCGACGGCCTGGTCGGTGGCCCGCATCGACGCCTCGTCGCGCCAGGAGCTGGTCGCGATGCAGCGTCCGTTCTCCCGGTCGACGAGGAGGGACATCCCGACGCAGCCGTCCATGGCCATGATCGCCGGCATCGCCTCGTCGCGGATGAAGGTGATCCCACCTTCGACGGCGCCCGGGTCACCCTGGATCGTGGTGGAGCGCGCAAACATCTCGAAAGCCTCCTCGGGGGTCGGAGGCGACGCCCGGGCGGCGCCGCCGCTCCGGACCACGTTCCTCCGGTCCGACCCCGGAAGCAACGAGGAGGAGACTTCCGGGCGCTGTGGTCAGGACCGGACCGGCGGCCACGCCTCGGCCAGCAGCTGCCGGGTGTCGGTCAGCAGCTCGGGCAGGGTCTTGGTGCGGCCGATGATCGGCATGAAGTTCTGGTCGCCGGGCCAGCGCGGGACCACGTGCTGGTGCAGGTGGGCGGAGATGCCGGCACCGGCGATCGCGCCCTGGTTCATGCCGAGGTTGAAGCCGCCGGCGCCGGATACCTCCCGGATCACCGTCATGGCCCGCTTCGTGAGGGCCGCGATCTCGGCGGCCTCCGTGTCCGTGGTCTCCGTGTAGTCGGCGACGTGGCGGTAGGGGCAGATCATCAGGTGCCCCGGCGCGTAGGGGTAGAGGTTGAGCACGACGAACGCGAGCTCACCGCGCGCCACCACCAGACCCTCCTCGTCCGGCAGGCCGGGCACCCGGCAGAACGGGCACTCCCCCGGCGTGCCGTCGGCCGGCTTCTTCTCGCCCCGGATGTAGGCGATCCGGTGCGGGGTCCACAGCCGGTCGAGCTGGTCGGGGTCCCCCACGCCGTCCTGGCTCACGCGATGGTCGTCGACGCCGTCCATCACACCTGGGCCCGGGTCGCGATCGCCTCGGCGACCCGGGCGATCGCCTCCTCGACCGGGACGCCGTTCTCCTGGTGGCCGTCGCGGTAGCGGAACGAGACGGCGCCCGAGGCCATGTCGTCGTCCCCCGCGATCAGCATGAAGGGCACCTTCTGGAGCTGGGCGTTGCGGATCTTCTTCTGCATCCGGTCGTCGGAGTCGTCGACCTCGACCCTGATGCCGGCCGCCTGCAGGCGCTTCGCGACGTCGTACAGGTAGTCGTTGTGGCGTTCGGCGATCGGGATGCCCTGCACCTGCACCGGCGCCAGCCAGGGCGGGAACGCGCCGGCGTAGTGCTCGACCAGCACGCCGTAGAACCGCTCCAGCGAGCCGAACTTGGCGGAGTGGATCATCACCGGCTGCTGGCGCGAGCCGTCGGCCGACTGGTACTCGAGGTCGAAGCCGGCCGGCTGGTTGAAGTCGTACTGGATGGTCGACATCTGCCAGGTGCGACCGATCGCGTCGCGCGCCTGCACGGAGATCTTCGGGCCGTAGAACGCGGCCCCGCCCGGGTCCGGCACCAGCTCGAGGCCGGTCTCGGCGGCCGCCTCCTCGAGGATCCGGGTCGCGCTCTCCCACTGCTCGTCCGAGCCCATGAACTTGTCCTTGGACTCGTCCTTGGTGGACAGCTCGAGGTAGAAGTCGTCGAGCCCGAAGTCGCGCAGCAGCCCGAGCACGAAGCCGAGCAGGTGCTTGACCTCGTCGGCGGCCTGCTCCGGCATGCAGTAGGAGTGCGAGTCGTCCTGGGTTAGGCCCCGCACCCGGGTGAGGCCGTGCACGACGCCCGACTTCTCGAAGCGGTAGACGGTGCCGAACTCGAAGAGCCGCAGCGGCAGCTCACGGTAGGACCGGCCGCGCGAGCGGTAGATCAGGTTGTGCATCGGGCAGTTCATCGCCTTGAGGAAGTAGCGCGCGCCCTCCATCTCCATGGGCGGGAACATGGTGTCCTCGAAGTACGGCAGGTGCCCGGAGGTGTGGAACAGCCCCTCCTTGGTGATGTGCGGGGTGCCGACGTACTGGAAGCCCTCGTCGATGTGCCGCTGCCGGACGTAGTCCTCCATCACCCGCTTGATCACGCCACCCTTGGGGTGGAAGACGGCGAGGCCCGAGCCGAGCTCGTCGGGGAAGCTGAACAGGTCGAGGTCGCGCCCGAGCTTGCGGTGGTCGCGGCGCTCGGCCTCCTCGATGCGGTGCAGGTGCTCCTCGAGCGCCTCCTTCGACTCCCACGCGGTGCCGTAGATGCGCTGGAGCTGCTTGTTCTTCTCGTCCCCGCGCCAGTACGCCGCGGCGGAGCGCATCAGCTTGAACGCCGGGATCCGCTTGGTGGTGGGCAGGTGCGGGCCGCGGCACAGGTCCTTCCACGCCCGCTCGCCCCTGCGGTCGAGGTTGTCGTAGATGGTGAGCTCGCCGGCGCCGACCTCGACGGAGGCGCCCTCGGCCGCGCCCTCGGCGTGCCCGGAGCCCTTGAGCCCGATCAGCTCGATCTTGTAGGGCTCGTCGGCCAGCTCGTCGAGCGCCTCGGCGTCGCTGACCGCGCGGCGGGAGAACTTCTGGCCCTCCTTGACGATCTTGCGCATCCGGGTCTCGATCCTCGCGAGGTCCTCGGGCACGAACGGGGTCTCGACGTCGAAGTCGTAGTAGAAGCCGTTCTCGACCGGCGGGCCGATGCCGAGGCGCGCGTCCGGGAACAGGTCCTGGACGGCCTGGGCGAGGACGTGCGCGGTCGAGTGCCGCAGGATGTCGCGGCCGTCGGCCGAGTCGATCGCGACGCCCTCGACGACCGACCCGTCGGCCAGCTCGTGTGACAGGTCGCGGAGCACCTCGTCGACCCGGGCGGCGATCACCTCGGGGCTGTCGGCGAAGAGCTCCCAGGCCTTCGTGCCGGTGGCCACCGTGCGCTCGGCCTTGCTGTCGGCGGCGACGACGGTGACCTGGATCTCGGGCACGGAGTCGGACACGTGGGGCACTCCTCAGGGGATTGGGACGACGGTCCTACGATCGTATCCGTGCCCGCGGGCGGGTCGCTCCCCGGTTTCATCGTCCTGAGGAACAGATGCTGAAGAACAAGCGGACCTGGCTGGTCGCGCTGGTGCTGGCCCTGATCGCCGGGGGCGCCGCCGTGGCACTCGGCCAGCGCTTGACCGGCGACGACGGGCGAGGCGACAAGCTCGGGGTCCAGCTGCCCGACGGACCCGTCGGCGGCGGGGACGACGAGCCCGGCCGGACCCGCGTGTACGTCGACAACGCCGGCCCCGTCGTCAGCGTCTCGATCCGGACCACGAAGCGACCCTGGGCGACGTCGCTCCGGGTTGAGGTGGGCGGCGTGTCCACCACGGTCCGCCGCGACCGTCCCGCCACCGGGGCGACCGGCCGGTGCGAGCCGACGGTGACCGACGAGCCGACCTCCCTGCTCTCGCGCGTCGACCTGCCACGGTCGTGCCTGACCGGTGACACCTCGACCGTCGACGCCACGGTGCGGGTCGACGGCGGCCGGCCGGTCACCGCGTCCTCGCAGCAGACCAGGCAGCCGAACGTGCTCATGATCATGGTCGACGACATGCGCACCGACGAGCTCCAGTGGATGCCGAACGTCCAGAAGCTCATCGCCGACCGCGGCGTCACGTTCGAGAACGGCTTCGCCAGCCTCCCGCTGTGCTGCCCGGCCCGCTCGTCGGTGCTGACCGGCCTCTACCCCCACAACCACCAGGTGTGGTCCGAGAAGCCGCCGTGGGGCTTCAGCGCGCTCCGCGACAGCAACACGCTGCCGGTGTGGATGAAACGGGCCGGCTACTACACGACCTACATGGGGAAGTACCTCAACGGCTACGGCCGCGACCCCGTCCCCGGCAGCGACACCGGCACGTCGACGCAGTACTGCCCGCCCGGCTGGGACCTGTGGCGCGGCTCCATCGACGGCGGCCTGCCGAAGGACGACCCGAACGACGGCGGCACCTACCGCTACTTCGACACCACCCTCAACGACAACTGCAACGGCTACCTGAACCTCCGCGACACCTACCAGACCACGGCGTACGCCGACCTGGCGAGCGACCAGCTCGACACCGACGCCGGGCAGGATCGGCCGTGGTTCAACTACATCTCGTTCACCGCGCCGCACCACGGTGCCCCCCGGGAACCCGACGACCCCGACCACCTGGTCACCCCGGCCCGACCGGAGCGGGTGCGCGGGATCCTCGACGACTACATAGCCGAGGCTCCCGGCGCCGACTGGCTCGACCCGGATCGCAGCGACAAGCCGTCGCGGATCCGCAAGCCTCCGCCGGGTGAGGCCATGAAGGCCGAGATGCTCGACGTCACGCGGCAGCGGGCCGAGGCTGTCTACGTCGTCGACCACGCGGTGAAGAAGATCCTGGGCCGGCTGAAGGCCACCGGCCAGCTGGAGAACACCATGGTCGTGTTCACGAGCGACAACGGCTACTTCCTCGGCGAGCAGGGCGAGCGGCAGGGCAAGATCCTCCCCTACGAGCCGTCGCTGCGGGTCCCGGTCGTCGTCGCAGGCCCCGGCGTCCCGAAGGGCGAGGTGCGCACCGACCCGTTCCTGTCGATCGACTTCGCCCCGACGCTCGCGCAGCTCGGCGACGCCAGCCACGGGTCGCTGGACGGCACGTCCCTGCTCGATGTCGCGCGGCTCGGGGACGAGTCCCCGACCTCGATGTGGAGCCGGACCGTGCTCACCGAGACCCCGCCGCTCCCCTCGGTCCGCGCGGCGCTCGACCGTCGCGACCCGGTCGGCGCGCACACGAAGCGGACGTTGCAGGGCAAGACCACCGGCATCCGCACCGGACGCTACCTCTACACGGAGTGGCTGGTGGGACCGCACAACAAGCACCCCGGTGCCACGGCCGAGCTGTACGACGTGCTGAAGGACCCCGAGCAGTACGACAACCTGGCCGGCGACCCGGCGTACCACGACGTCGTGGCCCGGTTGCACGAGGTCCTGGCCAGGGCGCGCGCGTGTCGGGCCGAGCAGTGCCGGGTGCCGTTGCCACCCGACCTGCGCTGAGCGCCCCTGGCACGACGAAGGCCCCCGGGACGTCCCGGGGGCCTTCGTGCGTGGTGGCGGGAGACCCGCTCAGCGGGTCACGCGCACGTCGAAGTTGTCGAACGTGAAGCGGGCGGGGTTGCCTCCGGTGGACACGACCTCGACGCCGAAGCAGATCTGGTTCAGCTTCGCGGTCGCGGGGAGCATGCCGCGCTGGCGCAACCACTTCAGGCGGGCGCCGATGCGCATGTCGCCGGAGGTGACCTTCGCGTTGGGCAGGAACGTGATGGCCCGGTTGCCGGAGGTCGCAAACACCCGCCACGTGCGGTTGTTGAACTTCAGACCGCGGGCGACGACTCGTCCACTCGGTACCTGCCGGTAGTTCTCGGTCCAGATCATCACCTCGTAGTCCATGTCGTTCAGCCAGATGTCGTACGCGATGTTGTAGATCCCGACGCGAGGACCTCGAGCCGCGAAGTGGCTCCGAATGGTCCGCAACGAGGTCACACGCGGGTCTCGTGGGAAGTCCTTGTGCACGTTCGGGTAGGTCTTCACCTCACCCGAGCCGTCGCGGTTGTTGGCGGTCGCGGTGACGTGCCAGTCCCGATAGCTGCACGCCCTGATGGTCTCCGGGATGTTGCGGTTCCACTCGTTGTTGTGAATCCAGTAGCCACCGTTCTTCCACATCGCGTTGGAGCCGCTGAGCACCCGGGGGTTGCTGCAGGCCAGCGCGTCCGCCGGCGAGGCCGTCAGCAGGGGCATCGCGAACACCGGCAGCAGGAGGGTGGCCAGGACGAGCTTCAGTCGTCGAGAGAGATTCATAAGGGGGTTCCTCGATCTGCGGGGGTGATGCCGGGTGCAGACCGGGACGCTGGACCGCCCCTGACAACCCGGACATCTCGGGCAGTTTCGGACGGCACCCTACCCCGGGCGTGACGGGCATCACTGCTTTCCAGCGACACGACATCCGATCGGCCAGCGGGTCCGACCAGGCCGACATCCGGACCGCACCACCGCCCCCAGTCCTCGCACCGGGAGGGCATGCGACCCTCGGCCGCGGGTAACGTGATCATTGCCGGCAGGCGCCGCTTACCCGAGAAGCGAGGAAGCCGCTGGCGCGCGGGCACCGTCTCAATGCGGGGGGCTTCGGGGCGGTGCCCGTCGACGTGCCGGCACGGCCCCATGGGTGCGCACCCGACGCCCCGCGCCAGCCCGGATCCCGCGGAAGGGCCACCTCGCCCTGGCCCGATCGGGCCATGCGAACCATCCCTGGGGGTGAGGAAAATCCGGTTCATCCCGTGTAGGAAGGAAGTCCGACCCCCGGACTCACGCAGACCTCGGGTCGCAGGCGCCGCCCGGTTTCGCTGACAGCCCCCGGGCGGCGTCTTAGCGCTCGGGCCCCTCGCCACAGCGCCCGGCTGGAGGCACAGCGCTTCTCGGGCACTCGTCCCACGATGCGGTGCCGATGCCCCGATCCTGCGACGCGACCGCCGCGCGCCCGCCTGAGGCACCACTCAGGACTGCCGTCCGCGCGCAGCCCGGGGGGCGCCTCTCGCCGGGCGGGCGCGCCCGCCCGTCACGGGGGTGCAAGGCGGACGGGCGCGCACTCCCAGCGTGCAGCAATCCGCGGCCAGCACCAAGACCCATACGGGCGGCGCCCCCCCGGGAATCAGAGGGGGTTGGAACTCGGAGCGGCGCCTGAGTCGGCCGAGCGCAGCGAGCCTCTGACAGGAATCCCGAGACACGCCTCTCGGCGGACCTGTCTCCAACGCTAGGAGGACGGCTCCCTGCTCCGCAGGGGATCCGTGGGGAACGTGCCGATCCTGTTATCTCCACGCTCGGGTGAGTAGCCCCCATCGGCCGACCATGTGTGGCCCGGGCTCCAGAGCCAGGTCAGGGGTTCGAACCAGTGACCTCTTCGGTGGAGACGACAGAGCCGCGTTCGGTGGGGACAACAGAGCCGCGCTACCCCGGTAGCGCGGCTCGAGTCGCAATCGGTGGGCGATACTGGGTTCGAACCAGTGACCTCTTCGGTGTGAACGAAGCGCGCTACCACTGCGCCAATCGCCCGCGTGGTGCGACCGGAACGATAGCGCATCGCTCGAGGTCCCCCGAAACCGCCCCGGGCCACCGCCGGAATCGTCGGCGAGCACAGGCCAGCACGGGTCGATCCACGCGTGATCCACGCCCCGGACAGCGGTTTTCCACTTTCTCGGATTTTTCTTTCGATTCTCGCGTCATGCCCCGTCACGGGGCCCGTCTCATCGGCAACTTGGGTATCTGGGAGGAACCGATGAGGAAGCACGACCACCGCTTCTCGGGCGGCGTTGCGCAGGACATCACGATGGACTGTGTCGACGCAGCAGGGCAGGCAATGAAGCTCGAGGCCTCGCTCGGCTACCAGCCGTCGGATCCGTACGCGGTCACCGTGACGTTCAGGACGGCCGGGGGGGACGTCATCTGGACCTTCGCGCGTGACCTGCTGACCCGCGGACTCACCGCCCCTGCAGGGGAGGGCGACGTCCACGTGTGGCCGTGCCTCAACTCGACCGGGCGGGCGGTGGTCATCATCGAGCTCCGCTCGCCCGACGGAGAGCTGCTCGTGCAGGCTCCGGCGCTCGAGCTCACGGCCTTCGTCAACCGCACCCTGGCGCTGGTCCCCACCGGCACCGAGAGCTCCCAGTTCGACATCGACGAGCTGATCGGTCAGCTGTTCGCCGTCTGATGTCCACCCGCTGAGTTTCGTGCCGCACCACCACGTCGACCCCGGTCCAGCCAGGACCGGGGTCGTCTGCGTCTCCGCCTGCGGTCCGGGGCCTACGGGTCGAGCTGCTCCCGCTCCTTCGCGGCCCAGAGGTCCGCGACCTCCTTCGTGACCGGGCCGGGCGCGGGGTAGCTGCGCCCGTCACAGGTGTGCACCGGCTGTACGTCGCGGGTGGTGGAGGCGAGGAAGATCTCGCTGGCCCGCTCGAGCACCGTCGCCGGCTCGTCGATCTCGCGCCCGCCGTACCACTCCAGGATCAGGGCCCGGGTGATCCCGGCCAGGCAGCCGGCGCCCAGCGTGGGCGTGCGCAGCTCGCCGTCGACGACGTAGAAGATGTTGGAGCCGGTGCCCTCGCACAGGTTGCCGGCGGTGTTCGCGAAGATCGCCTCACTGGCGCCCTGCTCGGCGGCCCGGGCCAGCGCGATCACGTTCTCGGCGTACGACGTGGTCTTGAGACCGGCCAGCGCGCCGTGCTCGTTCCGCGGCCACGGCACGGTGGCGATCGCCGTGGTCTCCTCGAACGGACTCATCGGAGCGGTCACCACGACGAGCGTCGGCGAACCGCCGCCACGGTTGGAGCCGAGCGGCGCGATGCCGTCGGTGTAGGTGATCCGGATCCGCCCGAGCGGCAGGTCCTGGCCCTCCAGCGTGGCCGCCACCCCGCGCCGTACGGCGTCGTGGTCGAGGTCCGTGAGCCCCAGCGCCTTGGCGTTGCGGTCCATCCGTTCGAGGTGGCGGGTGAGGGCGAACGGCTGCCCGTCCATCACCTTGACCGCCTCGAACACCCCGTCTCCCACGGTGAACCCGTGGTCCGCGACCGCGATCGCAGGTGCGTTCGGATCGTCCAGCAGTTCCCCGTTCACCCAGGCGCGCATGGCTCCACGGTAGCGATCCCGAGGCCCGAACACGCCCCGCCGACCCCGGATTTTGCCCTCCCCAACGGTTCGGCTACTGTTCTCTCGCACCCGGTCCTCCGGATCGGGGCAAGCGGACGTAGCTCAGTTGGTAGAGCGCAACCTTGCCAAGGTTGAGGTCGCGAGTTCGAGCCTCGTCGTCCGCTCGGAGAGGTCTCTCCCATACGTCGGGCCTCCACGGTGGGTTGGCCGAGAGGCGAGGCAACGGACTGCAAATCCGTGTACACGGGTTCAAATCCCGTACCCACCTCCACGCCACCATCCGCCACACAACTCCATAGACTCGGGCGATTGGCGCAGTGGTAGCGCGCTTCCTTGACACGGAAGAGGTCACTGGTTCAAACCCAGTATCGCCCACCAGCACGTTTCCGCAGGTCAGCGGCACAATTCGGCCCCTCGCTCGTCAGAGTCGAGGGGCCTCGTTGTTCCCGGAGGGGCACTAGCGGGGGCACTAACTCCTGTCCGCTACCTCGCTCGTCCGATCCGGCGGCAGGTCGAACAGAGTCTCCATGACCTGGGTGCCCGAGGTCAGAACCGGCCGCAACTGCTTCCGGTAGACGGTCTCGGTCACCTTGGTGCTGCCGTGCCCGACCAGGCGGGCGATGTCCTCCAGGGGCACGCCAGCGTCACTCATCAGGCTGACGAACGAGTGCCGGAGCTCGCGAGGGGTCCACTCCCCCGCATCCAGACCCGCCTCGACACACAGGGTGCGGAATCGACCGGCTGCCTGCGTGGCGGAACGATGCTGCTCGAGAGCGTGCACACACTGGCTTGGCAGCCCAATGGTGCGGCGCGACAGGCGTGTCTTGGTATCTCCGCCTGCCCGCACGGACCGCCACACGCGCACGCTCGGCGGAGTCGGTGGCTCGGCGGCCGGCTTGCCGACCAGATCGACGTGATCCCAGGTCAGTGCGCGCAGCTCCTCGTTACGTACCCCGAGGAGAAGGGCGAGGCTCACGTAAGCCCCGAGTGGGTTGTACTCGCACGCTTCGAGCAGCGTACGCGCCTGGCTGAGGGTCATCGACTTCCCTCTCTGCAGAGTCGAGGTGCTCAGCTGATCGCGGCGTGCAGCGAGCATCCGGTCGACGTCGTGGGCGCGCAGATCACGCAGTCGCTTCTTCCCGATCAAGGCGATGATGTGCACCTCGGCCAGGTGGCGGTTCTGCGCCAGCGTGGCCTCCGACCGGCCGTTGAGCCCGTGCCTGAGCCAGGCCTCGACCACCTCCCCAACCGTGATCGCACCGTGGTTCAGGTCGACGCCCCGGTCGACCTCCCGAAGCAGCTCCCGGAGCCGCTCGTTGCCTTCCGTCTTGGTGCGTGCGTGGACCTTGCGCCGACGCGGCTTTCCTCGACCGTCATAGCCGACGGTCGCGACCCCGATCCACCGCTGCTTCGTCTCGTCCCAGTACAGGCCGCCGTCGCCACGGTTACGCCGTGCCACGCCCGCTCCCCCGCAGCAGCCGCGCAACGTACTCATCAAGCGCTCGGGCCGGCACACGTCGACTGCCGCCCACCCGCACGGTGCGCAGCTGGTTCGACCGGATGAGTTCGTAGATCCGGCTGCGGCTCACACTGAGCAGAGCCACTGGTGGACTCACCCGCCGTGCAGGCGGCGGTCGCGACCAAGGTGACGGATGCGATCCAGCAGCAGGTCGACGTCGAGGCCCTGCTCAACCAGGTGTTTGCCGGAGTCATCACCGACCGGCCCCGACTGCAGGCGCTGGTGGGCCCGATAACCGGCGCGACCAACGCGTTGATCGAAACCCAGGTGCGGGAGTTCCTCGCCTCCGACGACTTCGCCGACCTGTGGGTCAGGGTCAGCACGAAGGCACAGCAGACCCTCGTGCGGGTGCTCAAGGGTGAGGAGTCGGGAGCCGTTTCGATCCAGAGAGCGACCAACTCGTTCTCGATCTGTCCGAGGTCATCGACGAGGTGAAGACGAGGCTCGCCGATCGCGGGCTGACGATCGTCGAGAAAGCCCCGATCCGCGACACCGACAAGCAGATCGTCCTGCTCGACGCGCCCCAACTCGAATAGGCCCAGACGATCTACGCGTTCACCAACCCGGTCGCACGCTGGCTGATCCTCCTCGTCGCGGTGCTTTTCCTCGCCGCCTTCCTGCTGGCCCGCAACAAGCCACGGTTGGCGGTCGTGATCGGCCTGACCGTTGCGGCCAATGGGCTGCTGATGGCGCTGCCGTTGGCGATCGGACGGCAGCTGTTCGTCAACCACCTGGCCGGCACGGTCTTCGGACCCGCGAGCCGGATCTTCTACGACACCCTGCTGTCCTACCTCGAGCGAAGTCAGCGGGTGATGTTCTTCCTGGGTGCGACCCTGGTCGTGATGGGCTGGTTCGCCGGGCGCAACGCATCCGGGACCGCCGTGCGCACCACCAGCGCCGAAGGCCTTGAGGCTGTCGGCGCGGCGCTTGCCAGCACACCGGTCGTGGCCACCACCGGTAAGTGGGGCGCCGCCAACATCCGGTGGTTACGCTTGGCCGCCGCACGTCTCGGTGTCATAGTCCTGCTCTGGGGCAACGACATCTCCCAGTCAAGGTTCTTCTGGTCCCTCACCGTTGTCCTCGTGCTGCTCGCGTGCCTGCAGGTCCTCATCGGCGCAGGACGCTCGACGGATCCGACCGACAGGAGCACGCCGGCACCATCCGAGCAGGGCGTTGCTGACAACACCTGAACGTCTCCACACCCCAGCACCCGCCCACCTCTCGCCCGCTCATCGGCGCGCGCGGAACGCCTCATGAGCGGAGAGTTCGTTCAATAGCCGGCGGGGGCTCCATCGGCCTCCGCGGCAGCCTTGGCCGCGTCACGCGCCGCACCCAGGTCGGCGAGAAGGGAGTCGACGACCGTGACGACTCCTCCGAGCAGGACCGCACCGATCGGCGTCGGCACTCTAGTTCGTCGAAGGCCTGTGGCCGCGGCCAACATCACGGTCGACCAGGACGCTACGGATGTCGCAAAGGGGACCGTGCCGCGCTTCCATGGCTCGTCCGTGTCAGGAACGACCATGAAGACCTGCAATCCGGGTTTGTCCAGGAACCAGCCGCCGGTGTAGGCCGCGAACAGGATGCCCGAGCGTTTGGACCCCGCTGGTGCAACACATGCGAGCGCTACTCCCACGCCTCGCAGCACTGCCCCCGGCCGCACCTTCATGGCAGCTCCTTCCCGTCCGATGGTCTCGTGCCGCTAGCCCTGGGGCAACGGCCTCGCCCTCATCGGCGGGCAGTGCACTTCGATTCCAATTGGGACACACCCAGTAAGAAGGCCTCCGGCGGGGGCAGGGGTACCTCGCGACAGGGATCCCGTCAGGAAGTTCCTCTGCGCCGGGTCGGCGCCACGTTGCCGAGGTCTGAAGCTGTTCCGCGCCCGCTCGTCAACGAGTGTCGAAGCGCTCCGCGGGTTTACAACAGCACCGCAGAGCGCTACATGTGATGTAGGTCACTGGGACGGGAGGCACCCATGGTTCGGGCACGGCGCGGCCTCGCCGCAACGGGAGCACTGGTGGTCGCCACGGGGGTCCTTGCCGCGTGCTCGGCCGGCGCCAGCTCGAGCGACACCTTGACCTGGTACATCAATCCCGACGCCGGGGGCCAGGCCAAGGTCGCGGAGAACTGCAGCACCGACGACTACACGATCGAGGTGCAGGTCCTCCCGCAGAACGCCAGCGAGCAGCGCATCCAGCTCTCGCGACGACTCGCGGCCGAGGACCCCGAGATCGACATCATGAGCATCGACCCGCCGTACACGGCGGAGTTCGCGAACGCTGGCTTCCTGGCCACGATCCCCGACGACCTCCAGAGCAGGCTGCGGCAGCAGTCCTTCAAGGGCGCGGTGGACGCTGCCACCTGGGACGGCAAGCTGGTCGTCGCGCCCTTCTGGTCCAACACCCAGGTGCTCTGGTACCGCAAGTCGTTCGTCCAGAAGGCCGGGCTCGACATGACGAAGCCGGTCACGTGGGACCAGATCATCGACGCCGCCGCCAGCAACGACGGCAAGGTCGCCGTGCAGGCGAACAAGTACGAGGGCTACGCGGTCTGGATCAACGCGCTGATCTCGGGCGCCGGCGGCGCCATCGCCACCAACACCGACCGGGGCGTCGACCTCACCCTCGAGGTCGACTCCCCCGCGGGCGAGGCCGCGGCACAGATCGTCGAGAAGCTGGCGCGCTCCTCCGCTGCCCCGGCCGACCTGTCGGTCTCCAACGAGGGCACGGCCGGTGCGACGTTCGGCGGGCCCCAGGGGGCGTTCATGGTCAACTGGACCTACATCTGGACCAACTACGACGCCATTCAGCCGGAGGTGAAGGACGACCTCGGCTTCACCCGGTACCCGCAGTCCAAGCCGGGCGAGGAGTTCCGCCCGCCGTACGGCGGCATCGGCGTCGGCGTGAGCGAGTACTCGCAGCACAAGGACGAGGCGATGCAGGCGATCGAGTGCATCACCTCGCCCGAGAACCAGGGTGTGAACGCCGAGCTCACCGGCAACATGCCGGCCAGCTCGGCCGGCTACCAGTACCCGGCGCTGGCCAAGATCTACCCGCAGCCGCTGCTCAGGCTGTTCCAGGAGAGTCTCGACGCAGCCGCTCCCCGCACGGTGACGCCGTATTGGAGCGACATCTCCGGCGCTCTCCAGAGCTCCTGGCACCCTCCGGACAGCGTCGACCAGCAGACCCCGCCGGACTCGCAGCAGTTCATCGAGGACGTCCTGCAGGGAAGGAGGCTCCTGTGAGCGCCGCGAGCACCACCGCGCCGGCGAAGGTGAGCGAGAAGCCGAAGGTGCGCAAGAAGCGAAGCGACCGGGCGCGCGCCGAGAACCGACTCGGCCAGCGCCTGGTGGCGCCGGCAGTCATCGTGATGCTGGGCGTGACGGCATGGCCCATGTTCCAGGCCCTCTACCTGTCCCTGTTCCGCTACCGGCTCACCTCGCCGGACGACAAGGAGTTCATCGGCCTGAGCAACTACGGGACGGTGCTCACCGACCCGCTGTTCTGGCAGGACACGTGGAACACCGTGCTGATCATGGTGGTCACGGTCGCGGTCGAGCTTGTGATCGGCTTCGCCTTCGCGATGGTGATGCACCGGATCGTGTTCGCGCGCGGCGTCGTCCGCACGGCGATCCTGATCCCCTACGGCATCATCACCGTGGTCTCGGCGTACGCCTGGCAGTTCGCGTTCAGCCTCAACAACGGCTGGGTGAACGCCTGGTTCGGCTGGCTCCCCTGGATCGAGGCGGACACCAACTGGTTCGGCAGCCACTGGCCCGCCATGTTCGCGATCATGATCTCGGAGATCTGGAAGACCACGCCGTTCATGTCGTTGCTCCTGCTCGCGGGCCTGGCGCAGATCTCCGAGGACATGATCGAGGCCGCGAAGGTCGACGGCGCCACGTGGTGGCAGCGGCTCTACAAGGTGATCCTCCCCAACATGAAGGCCGCGATCATGGTCGCGGTGCTGTTCCGAGCACTGGATGCCTTCCGCATCTTCGACGCCATCTACGTGATGACGCGCGGAGCGCAGGACACCGAGTCCTCGTCGTTCCTGACCTACCGACAGGTGATCGAGCAGATGCAGCTCGGCCTCGGCTCGGCGCTCTCGGTGCTGCTGTTCCTCTCGGTCCTGCTGCTGGCGTTCCTGATCGTCAAGCTCTTCAAGGTCGACCTGGCGCAGGCGAGGGGTGAGGGTTGATGAACGAGACGCGGACCAAGATCGGGACCTGGGTGGGGTTCCTGCTCATCCTCGTCTGGTGCCTGCTGCCGGTCGTCTGGATCATCTCGTTGTCCTTCAAGGGGCCGAACGAGACGGCAGCGGGCAGCCCGCAGTTCCTGCCCAAGAAGCCGACAATCAAGAACTACGACGACATCCTGAGCAACTCCGACTTCCAGGACTCCCTGATCAACTCGTTCGGCATCGCCGCGATCTCCACGTTCCTGTCGGTGATCCTGGCAACGCTCGCCGCCTACGCGATCGCCCGCCTCGAGTTCAAGGGCAAACGTCTGGTGCTGTCGATCGCCCTGGCGATCGCGATGTTCCCGGTGGTCGCGCTGGTCGGACCGCTGTTCGACCTGTGGCGGACGCTCGGCCTGTTCAACACCTGGCCGGGCCTCATCATCCCGTACATGTCGTTCACGCTGCCTCTGGCGATCTGGACGCTGTCGGCGTTCTTCCGGGAGATCCCGTGGGAGATGGAGCAGGCGGCCCAGGTCGACGGCGCGACCTCGTGGCAGGCCTTCCGCAAGGTGATCGTGCCGCTGGCGGCACCGGGGGTGTTCACCGCGGCGATCCTGACCTTCTTCTTCGCCTGGAACGAGTTCGTGCTCGCGCTCTCACTGACGTCGACGACCCAGTCCCGCACCGTCCCGGCCCAGCTGTCCTACTTCGTCGGGCCCGACCCGTTCAACCCGCCGTACGGTCAGCTGGCCACCGCGTCCGTGGTGGTGACCATCCCGATCATCATCATCGTCCTGTTGTTCCAGCGAAAGATCGTCGCCGGGCTCACGTCCGGCGCGGTGAAGGGGTGACCCGATGACCACCATCGAGATGAAGAACATCGTCAAGAGGTACGGCGACGGGTTCCCGGCGGTCAACAACGTCAGCATCGACGTGCAGGACGGCGAGTTCATGATCCTGGTCGGCCCGTCCGGCTGTGGGAAGTCGACCCTGCTGCGGATGATCGTCGGGCTCGAGGACATCACCGAGGGCGAGATGCTGATCGGGGACAGGGTGGTCAACGACCTGGCCCCACGCGACCGCAACCTTGCGATGGTGTTCCAGAACTACGCTCTGTACCCGCACCTGACCGTCTACGAGAACATCGCGTTCCCGCTTCGGTTGGCCCACGCGTCCGATGCCGAGGTCGACAAGAAGGTCCGCGAGGCCTCGAAGACCCTCGAGCTCGACGAGCACCTCGAGCGCAAGCCGGGCAACCTGTCCGGCGGGCAGCGGCAGCGCGTCGCGATGGGCCGCGCGATCGTGCGCGAGGCCGACGCGTTTCTCTTCGACGAGCCGCTCTCGAACCTCGACGCCAAGCTCCGTGGGCAGATGCGGACCGAGATCTCGCGGCTCCAGAAGCGGCTCGGCATCACCACGGTCTACGTCACCCACGACCAGACCGAGGCGATGACGCTGGGCCACCGGGTCGCGGTGCTCAAGCGTGGCCTGCTGCAGCAGCTCGCGACGCCGCGCGAGCTCTACGAGAACCCCGGCAACCTCTTCGTGGCCGGCTTCATCGGCTCACCGCCCATGAACTTCCTGCCGGCCACCGTCGAAGGCACCTCGGTGAAGCTGCCGTTCGGCAGCGTGGAGCTGCCCCCTGAGCGGGCGGAGAAGGCAGCCGGCAAGGGGCTGCTGATGGCCGGCATCCGCCCGGAGCACTTCGAGGACGCGTCGGTGCGCACCGAGCGGGACGCCGGTTCGACGTTCCGGGCGCAGGTCGAANNNACGCGTCGGTGCGCACCGAGCGGGACGCCGGTTCGACGTTCCGGGCGCAGGTCGAAGTCGTCGAGTGGCTGGGCAACGAGACCTACGCCTACATCCCGTTCGAGGCGCCGCCGGAGGTCGAGGAGCAGCTGCGCCAGCTCGAGCGGGACCTGGACGGGGAGTCGTTGCACACCCAGCTCGTCGTGTCGCTCGACGGCGCCAGCCGGATCCGGGAGGGCGAGGAGGCCGAGATCTGGGTCGACGGGACGAAGATCCACCTCTTCGACCCGGGCTCCGGCGAGAACCTCACCGTCGACTACGACAACGCCGGCCGGATCCCCGGGCACGAGGAGGCTGCGGCAGAGCCGCCCGGCGCCGCGCGGTAGAGGGCCACGATCGTCCGCACGCCCCGACGCGGGTCCTCAGGGCGCCGTCGTCTCCGCGAACGTCTCCGCGAACGTCTCCGCGGGTGACGCCGTCGACGACTGAGTCGGTGCCGTCGAGTCTGTGGGGGACGGCAGCAGGGTCTCCGACGGCGAGGCCGTCTCAGTCGGTTCGTCGGACGGCTCCACCGACGTGCTCGGGCCTGGGGACCCGGTCGGCTGGTCGTCGGGGTCCTTCTGGTCGTCGCCGCCGGAGTCGCGCCCACCGACGTTCCCGATCGTGGTCGTGCCGGAGTCGGATCCGCCGGTGATCGCGGA